>PASN01000004.1 GCA_002711995.1 Halobacteriovoraceae bacterium
TGATTGATCCTAACAACAAAGACAATAAGGACTTCTTGGATTTTATGAACTCTAAAGGAGTTAACCCGCCAGAAGAGTTGAGCAATAGAATTTTAAACTTTGTTAAAGCTGATCTCGATCCATCCCATAAAACTGTTTTTTCTAAACTATTAGGTATTCAAGCCTTTATTGGAGCCCTTACTCTTACTTTTTGTCCACAGTTTAGTCTTAGCCTAACGAATAATTATGAACTATTTCATTACTTTCATCATAAATTTGGTGAGAATATCTGTATGGCCATTTGCGGATCAATTTTTATTGGAAGTGGTGCTCTCTTTGCAGCGTACATATTAAAATCTAGTGAAGTAAGGAAAATAAAAGAATCAAGAATTCTTTATTATACTTCTATTTCAATAATCGCTCTATCTAGCTTTATTATACTAGGCTCTGAAGTATACTTAAGTCTTGCTCTGTATTGGTTAGTGGGTGCAACGATTGGAGGACTATCAGTATTTGAGCTGAGCAGGGTCGTTAGAAGACATGTTTTTCATTATTAAGACTTAGATGATTTCTTAATCAACTCCATGATCTCATTGATTTTCTCTTCTGCATCTTTTTTAGAGCCTGACTTTACTGCATTCAACAAACAATGATTTGCGTGCCCTTCAAGGATTTGAAGCTCAAGTCCCTTTAGAGCACTTCTAATTGCCTTGATTTGGGTAAGTATATCTACACAATACTTACCTTCTTCAATCATACCTTTAATGCCTTTTACTTGACCTTCAATTCTATTAACTCTTGCTAAATGTGATTTGTGATCAGCACCTTTTTTTTCCATAATTTACTCTCTAAAACCTTATTTTAATTCCAAAGCCAACAGAGTCATTGCCTTCATTATCTGAAGATAGATCAGTCTAACGTTCCGCATCGCGCCATTAATACCCTATACCCCTATATTTTATACATACCCCATCAGGGTAAATCTCAATACAAGTATCTGAAATTAGATAATATTCTTAATTCTAAGACTATTGGAAACAACAGAAATACTACTTAATGCCATAGCGACACTTGCTAAAACAGGAGGCATCATAGGCCCACCGAAAATAACAAGAACACCTGCTGCAATTGGAATCAATAATGTATTGTAGACCATTGAAAGGAAAAGATTTTGTTTAATAATCTTCATAGTCCCTTCAGACAACTCAATAAACTCTAGTGCCTTTGAAAGATCACCCTTTACAATTGTAACGTCTGAAGCATTTATGGCCACATCAGTACCAGTTCCCATCGCCATTGAAAGGTCAGCCTTTGCTAATGCAGGAGCATCATTAACACCATCCCCAACCATAGCGACAGTCTTACCACTATTTTGAAGCTCTTCTAGTTTAGTTGATTTTTCAAGGGGAAGAGCATTTGCTATAAAATGATCAATGCCTAGTTCTTTGGATACAGCTTTAGCAATAATCTCATTATCACCTGTTATCATCCAAGTTTCTATGCCACGTTCTTTAAGTTGCTCTATTGTATGCTTGGAAGAGTCTTTGATTTTATCTCCAACTATAATTGAACCTACATGCTTCTTATTTTTTGAAATAAACACAAAGCTTCCAACTTGGTCTGTCATAATATTGTTATCAAGAAACACATTATTTTCATTTAATAATTTCTCATTTCCGATTAAATAGTCACTTTCATCAATTTCAGCTTTCAAGCCCTTCCCTTTTACTATCTCAAAGCTATCTGGTTCTTCTAGTTCAATCCCTTGTTCTTTAGAGTAGTTCACAATGGCTTTAGAAAGAGGATGTTCAGAAAACTGTTCAATTGATGCAACTTCTTTCAAAATAGCTTCATCACTATCTTTTATATTCACTTCAATTACAGAAGGTTTTCCTTCAGTTATAGTTCCAGTTTTATCAAATATAATCGTATCAATCCCAATTGCTTTTTCAATGATATCTCCACCACCAATCAATAAACCTTTTAAGGACGCTCTACCAGTAGCAACGACTACAGCAGTTGGTGTCGCTAGTCCTAAAGCACATGGACAAGCGATAACAAGAACAGCAATAAAGTTAGAAACTGAATTTCCCCAAATGGGCATAGGGCCTAGAAAAAACCAAGATATAAATGTAACAATTGAGAAAACTATTACTACAGGAGTAAAAACTGAACTTATCTTGTCTGCATATTTTTGAATTTCTGGTTTAGAGTTCTGTGCCTGTTCTACAAAATTAATTATTTGCGACAGGAAAGTATCATTCCCTACTTTAGTTGCTCGATACTCAATAACACTGTCACCATTTATTGTTCCTGTAAAAAGTTCATCCCCAGCTTGTTTTGTCACAGGAATTGGTTCACCAGAAATCATAGATTCATCAATCGCTGACTCTCCTTTGATAATTTTACCATCAACAGGAAACTTTTCTCCAGGCTTCACCCTAATAACATCACCAACTTTAACATCTTCTATCTTAACTTCTCTTAACTCTCCATCAGTTATAAGCGTCGCATTCTTTGAACTTAGCTGAAAAAGGGAGTTTAGGGCCTCTGTAGTCTTTCTCTTCGCTTTTTCCTCAAAGTATTGTCCTAAGTAAACAAAAGAAATAATAAAACCGACTGCTTCAAAATAAACTTTTTGGGTAAGCCCCATTTGAACTGAATATTCAGAGAAAATAGTTATAAAAAAACTATAAAGAAAAGCAGCTGTAGTCCCAAGCCCTATAAGAGTATTCATATTAGACTTTCCACTTTTTAAGAAGTGAAGAAGAGATTTTTGAAACTTTAATCCAACCCATCCCCATATAGGAACACATAAGGCCAATTGCAAATACCAATTTACATCTTTAGAAGGCCAGCCTTTTAGAGGCCACATTGCCAAAGCAAATATCATAATTGCTAAAACGATTGAAATCACAAACTTAGAAAAGTTCTCATCAATTTTCTCTACATTAGTAGCCACTTTTTCATCATCAGCTATTGAGTAACCAAGAGACTTGATCTTCTCGATAACTTTATCTCTAACGTTATTGTCCTGTACTTCAAATTTTCCAGTTTCAACAGCAAAATTGACACTAGAGCTGATTACACCATCTAAGGATGCAACTTCCTTTTCAATTGAGCTGGCACAACTGGCACAGCTCATTCCCCCAACTTTAAGAGAAATCGTTTCCATATTATGCCTTTTTAATACTCTTTACACTAAAACCAAGCTCTATTAAATCATTTCTGACCTTCATATTTGAAAGATCATCACTACCGATAATCAGAACTTTTTGATCTTCTAAATTGACTTTGATTTCCTCAATATTATCAATCGATTGAAAATGCCCGGTTATTTTATTTACACAACCGCCACAATTCATACCTTCTACTTCTATATTCAATGTTTTCATATTGACCCCCATATACCCCCGCAGGGTATATTAGTTTTTACATTAAATCAAGTGCATTTTATTTTAACAAGTCCAAACACTTAGTTATCCCTCGAATATTTATCCCAGACTTGCGAATATAAATCTGCATCGTCTTCAAATCCTTCCAGCCTCCCATGGACATAACCTTAATAGGCTCAATCCCTTTAGAAAGCATGATCGTAGCCCAAGATGCCCGAAGATCATGAAATCGAATAAGAGGTAGATTTAATTCTTTTAAGAAATCTTTTAAAGGCTTTGCCTGAGTTCCCGTTTCCCAATCCCTAATCCTAGGAAGAACAAACTCCCCTTCTTTATTTTCATAAAGCTCTTTGATTACTGGCATAAGGCTAGGAGCAATTTCAACGACTCTGTCATCCCCCGACTTGGTGGTCTTAAGGCCATTAATTTTATTCCAAGAATGGGTG
This sequence comes from Halobacteriovoraceae bacterium, assembly GCA_002711995.1. GTDB lineage: Bacteria > Bdellovibrionota > Bacteriovoracia > Bacteriovoracales > Bacteriovoracaceae > UBA845. Next base: position 3,821 of record PASN01000004.1, read on the forward strand.
ATATAGATAAGGCGATTTTGAAAATCGACGTTCTCCCACTTAAGAGCGTAGAGTTCCCCGTTACGAAGTCCCGTGTAACAAGCCACCGCCCAGACAGGAAACCATTCATGGTTTCTCTCTTTCGCCTCTCTAAGAAGAATCTTTATTTCTTCTTCCTTAAGCATTTTTTTGATTTTCTCATTCTTTTTAAATTTAAGCCTAGGACAAGGTTCGCGATTAATGATGTCATGCTCTACTGCATACCTAAAGACAGCTCGTAGATACTTAAGTATACTTTTTCGATGGGCCTCAGAAAACTTAGCACAGTCATCTAAAATGAAGTCTCTAATTTCTGAAGTACTAAATTCGTTAATTCTTTTCTTTCCCCAAATGTGAAAGGTATTGGCCTTTATACATTGCTCGTAATTTTTAAGCGTGTTCTTAGCTATCCCACAATTTGCGTAGTAATCTAAAAACTTCTCCACTAGATCAGGCCAAAGAGGATGAAGGTTCTCGTTAAATTTCTCCCCCATTTTAATAATTAATTCCTTATAGACTCTCTCCGCTTCGTACTTAGTCTTAATTCCCTGACGCCTTATGCTTTTAGATTGCTTCGTTACAGGATGTCTTCTGTGATACGTGACCACATAATGTTTCTTTTCTCTGTCGTATTTAATTCCCATGATGAGTTCCCTATCTTCCAGCTAAAATGTCATTAAAAAGACTTTAACCGTTTTTAATTTCTGCTCATCAATGCGTTTTATAATCTCGATGCACTCGGATCTTAAGTGCTCTGGGATTTGAAACTTACCATCCAGCATCCCTTGGAAATCTTCTAAGCTATAGCCGTATGCCTTAAGAAACTTAAGAGTCAGACTTGGAGTAATATCCATTCTTCCGTTTTCGACATGGTTTACAACCGCACTTGATACACCAATGATGTTGGCCGCTTTACGCATAGAAAGATTTCTAGACTCTCTTAGATACGCTAGCAGTCTTCCTTCATCTGTTAGAATTTTAGTGTCGCTTCTGCGTGTCTTTTTCTTCTTTGTTTTCACTCTTACCTCCTTGAAAATACGTTAAGAAAAAGCCCATGCGATACACAGAGTAGTTTTTTAATATCAGTAACTTAACCTTGCACTTTGACCCTTCTCCTACTCAGCGTAGTCCTCCAAAAACGCGAGTAGCCAAAAAGTTAGCCACAAATAGCCACATCGGGACAGTTTGAGACAAGTTCAGACAGGTCTCAACGTCCGATTCAAACGCAAGTTACTGTAATTAAGTAGCTGATTTTAATAATGTTTAAGGAAAGAGGGCTTCCACCACCGGAATCCGATGGTGGAGGTNGTGGGATTTAAATAAGCACTTAATAACAAAAGACTTTTAACTAGCGAACACTACAAATAACTACATTAAATTCAACGATATTATAAACTTACAAACCAAGGGTCTTTTGGCCTAGTATTGTCTTCATTTGTGGCAATTAGCCTAAAATTTTCCAATTTGCCACATTCCTGCCACATTTATTCTATGGTGGAAAACATCTTTAAAGTCGCCAGGGGTGAATTTTCATGCCACATTTTTGCCGCACTTCAACGCAGGGGAGAAGTTAAAAAAAATCATGCTGCCAGTCTTAACCTCTAAAACCTTGTTTACTACTTCTCAACATCGAATGAATTCAGTATTTTTTTTCCTTTTTCTGTTGTGAAAAAAAATGTTGCCTCCTTATCTGTCCACTCATCCTCATAACTCCATATTGTACAGTTCCAAGGCGAATTCCCACCACATGTTGTTTCCCTTACTCCATGAGGGTAACCGAACATTTTTACGACTTCTTCAGAGCTCATCCCAGACTTAATTTTCAAAATATTTTCATTGGTCAATCCATTCGAAAACTGAGACCCTACGGTCGAACAACCCACTTGAAGTAAAACTACCGTAAAAAGTAAACTTAGTTTCATATTAATCTCCTCATTTGTTAAAAAATTTCGGCACAGAGGCACCTTTTCTTTAGGTTTCAAAAAAACTGATTAAGTTATTAGTCACTACAAACTTACTAATGAAGGTCTATCTATCCCCAAGCTCCTTCAATGCATTCTGTACGTCAAGCATTCCTGTTTGAACCCACCTAAACTCATTCGTATCGAATGGTTGCTCAAAGAATCTGCAGAAATTTGCGAGTGTTTCCATCGCAAACTTACAACACAGCATATTGAAATAAGTAATATTATAAATAGGGCCACAAAAATTAATCCCTTTTTTCCCTCTATAAGCGTTTTTTACTAGTGGTGAACCATGAGCAAACTTACTTGATTGTCTATATATGTCGTCGTAATCTGAACCTCGACCAATTCTTTCAGCAATTTGTTTCAAGCTCAAACCTCTACCATTCCAACATTGATTAACTTTAAGAAGTCCTGTCTTTTTGCTTCGCCAGTAGGGATGCTTAAGGGCGAATTCCTTCTCCTGTTTTTCTTCCGTGTCAAAGAAACGAGAGTGACGGATACCGACCAATTTCTCGTATTCAAGAAAGTCTTTCATCCTCACTATTAATTCCTCTGGTTCCTCATCCTTAAAAATATATTCAAGGTTACAAGAAATCTCGAATACTGTACGAAGATTAATTGCAGATGTAGCTAGAAGCCCTTCTTTCTGACATACAAGGGACCCCCTCAATAAATCCTGCGTTTCTATTAATAATATGAACACATCCTTATATAGACCTCGATCTTCACTCTCTACTAGACTTTCAATGGTTTCCGTAAAAAATGCAAAAGACACCTCTATATATTCCTCGGCCTCAGTAATTCTTTTCGCGTGGAGTATTTTATCCAAAAATACCTTCGTATTTTGATAGTGTCGTTCCCACTTTTTCTTTATCTGTTTTCGTTTTTCATCTAGCATTTTTAATATAAACCTCATTCTCTTATTATTTGATTATTTTCCGTACCCAGTCACCCACTGTTCCAAATTCGGCCGAGACGATTTTAGCCACCATCTTCTTGTCGGGAAAATTTGCCCCCAATGAACTATTGCATGACTTACAAGTCAAATAGAGGTTATCTGGGTGGTGCACTTTGTTTAACATGTAAGTAAAGGACCTTGCCCAATCCTGAGCGATTATGTGACCAAAAGAAATTTCAGAGTCACTCAAATCAGCAAAAAAAACNCCTCCGCAATAGTCTCCAGGACATCTTCTATTAGTCTTTTTTGCAAATTTTTTAATTTCTTTACCAACTTTAGAGGTATTTAGGGTTTGATAATTATATTTGCTGATTATGGTTTCATGTAAAGCAGGCCTATGCATAATCGTTTCTCCGACATGCTCTAGAGCCTTTAATTCATCGATAATCTGAAATCCACGCTGCATCTTAATTACTTGAAGTTTTAAGGCTCCATCGATTTTATTGGATTCATCAATTAAAACACATGGAGAAATAAGGGTGTTGTAGCTATGATCCTCGAAAGCACGGTACTTGTACCAGATTGTTACGTATATAAAGATTGGAATCTTAAATTCAATGGCTAAATGTTCAAGCCAGCGAAACCTAAGCATTCCTTTCAAAGTTCTGGGTGAGTGATAGTTAAATCTTCCCTCGTCATCCAGCTTATCATCATAAACCGCCCCAGAGTGCCTAACACCCTGTAGTAAGCAATCATGAAATTCGCTTTTTATCATTCCCTTCTGGTTATGTTTTAATAGCTTATACTCCATAATAGTGGGAATAAAGCGACATCCGTCATAAGCTAGCTTATGGGCTTCGTTCCTAGTTAGCCACTCAGTTTTGGACTTTCTATGATTCCACGCAGTTCGAAACCCCTTAGGGTCCGAAGAAAAGATAAGCTTCCCCTCCATTGCGTCAAAATGCTTCTTAATCGCCCCAGGAATTTTCTTACCACCACCTTTTAAGAGGCTTCCTACAGCTTTATCCAAAACCTCTTTACTTAGAACAATATGCTTACCATTTTCGATCTCTACAGTTTCGCCCTCAAAGTTAGCTATTTTGTTTGAGAATGTTTCAACCGCTTCATCTATAATGTCTTTAAAGGATTTCACCACGCACCTACTTCGCTATAAATTATTAGCCAACCTCTTTTTTGGCTAAAACTTCTTTAAGGGTTTCACCACTACTACAACTACGCCAACGTGTAGCGCCATTGGTCGCCTTTGCCCTCATAACAGAGCCAGATGCTGAGGGAGATGAGAATGCAACATCCTCACCCAAAACTCCTAACCCCTCAATCTCGGATTTTAATACTTTTTCAGAATTAACAAGGCGTATCCACTGTTTATAGTACCCTCCTCTATTCTTAAAACTAGGAGTGGGGTTTAACCGAATATATGATCCTTTCTCCACCACAAATTTACCGCTCTCAACTCTCATGAAACTCTTTAGGGGTTTTCCATCTAGCCAAAAGTCTCTCAATTGAAGGGTATAAAATCTTTCACCAGTTATTAAAAGGTTGTTTTTTTCTACCTCTTGCACCTCTTCCCTCTTTGGGCTTACTTCCCTGAAATAATCAAAACCTAGAGTTTTTAATGTAAAAAGTATGTTATCCAAAAAAGCAGAGGTGAAGCACAACTCAGCCTCCGATAGGTTCGCACCACCAGGTTCTGAAGAGTTCATAATCTCTACAGGTGCACCAGAGTTTTGAGCTAGTTGGTACAATTGTCTCTCTAGGTACCTCACATGTGCCTTCGTTAAATTGTCGTCGCCCGCTGTAAAAACAATAAACTTATCCCACCAACTCTTCTTCCTTTCATGTGCACATATTCTCTTTGCAAAGGCATCTGTTTCCCCAATATACACCTGGAATACACCGTCCTCCGTCTGGTCGCTACTAGAAAGAATATATATACCCGTTTTTTGAAGCTCATCCCGTTTTGTACAAAATGAAGAGTGATTTTTATGGCCCAAGAAAGCTTTACCGGACCAGTTTGAAAGCTCAATTGCCTGTAAACCCTCAAACTCTCCTCCCATCACAAAAATTTTTAATACCTGCCCATACTTTTCCATCCGTTCCCTCCGAGATACCTCTCGGAATAAAAATTTTAATTTTAATGGTCAAAACCGATATGAATGTTATGGATTTTAAAACAAGAGTATCTATTAGACTTAAAGGTTTACCCTGGCATAGTTTGCAAAATGCCCAGCCAAATGACGGCATAAGTACCCTTAGAGAATTAATTACAGGATCATTAGAAATCTTATATTCTGAAAGCCCCTTACCTGAAGATTCACCAGAAATGCAAGAGTTAGACTCTGTGATTAACTCTCTCAATTTTTGGGATACGTATAAAACAAATTTTTTAAAACTCTTTAAGAATAATACAGAGCTTGAGAATGACCTATTCCCTGGAGTCAGCTTCAGTCTTATTATAATTTATATTGGACGCTTTATAAGAAATGATAAAATAAGAAATTTTATTTTATCGCTAAAAACAGAGGATCAGTACAGGAAGGAGGAGACCTTAAAGCTTTTACCAAAGTACACCTTAGATACAGAACTATTTAATAAGCTAAAAATGGCTCTTAAAATTGATTTTGAAACGACGGGTGATATTATGCCGAGAATAAATGACTCTTCTACAAGGAAATTCCAAGAGACCGAAGAGGAAACCTTTATTACTGATGAACTACTATTAGAACTAGTCCAAGAGCAAGTCGGTGTTTTGGGAAAACATCGATACTTGCAAGAATATTTATTTTTCGTTGGAACTAAAATTGTTTTTTCAAAAAATTACAAACATTACTGGGAAAATTATGTAAAATTCTTAGAGCTAACCTACAATGCCTTCCCAAGCTTGTTTGAAACTAAGTTTGATTTTTCAATTTCAACTGAAGAAGAAATCCGTAAAAGAATCCAGTATTNTGAGCGGGTGATAAAGAAGCACCCATTAAAAATCTTTAACATTTGGGGGCTAAACGAAAAGTAATAATCTTTTTTTTTCGTTTACCTTCTTTCTGCACCATAAAAACTTATAACCTCTAAACATTCCAGTAATGATACTGGCAAAGCTTAGGAGGATATAAGCATGATTAATTTAACCACCAAATTATTAACAATTGATGAAGCAGCGGAACTACTTTCTGTTAAAGTTTCTCGACTGAGAACCGCTGTTTTTCGACGCGAGATCCCATTTGTAAAGATTGGACGCCTTGTCCGATTTAAAGAAGAGTCTCTTCTAAAATGGATCGATGAGATGACCAAAAAGACTCTTGCTCAAGAGGAGGACTCATGGTTTTAACTAAGAACTTTTCCCAAATTCCGAATGAGGTCTTTCAGGCCAAGACTTTAAGTTTAAAGGCTATAGGGCTCTACTCTTACCTAAGGTTTAAGTCTTACTGCGGAAACGCTCAGATGGCGTTTCCAAGTCAAAAAAAAGATCATGAAAGACCTAAACATAGGAAGCGATAACACCCTTCGAAATGTAATTCGGGAACTTGAAAACAATGGTTTTTTGAATGTTAAAAGAGGTTCGATTTACACAGGAAATAGTCGCTATAAGCTACTAGTTCCCAAAATCTACGACCATGACAACACAGGAAGTGCGGCGATATAGCCGCACTATTCAAGCAAATAATAATATAAAAATAAAAATAGGATTAAAAAATGAAAAAGTTAAAAGATTGCATGCCCATAATAAATGAGATGATACAAAATTTACCTCCAGAGCGAAGGATGGAGAATATAAAAAAAGCGGTAAAAGTTGAAACAAAAGCCAAGAAACCTGGCCTATGGTTTTCAAACTTTGAAGACGAACCAGTAAAGGAACCTTTAAAGACAAGCTATAAGTTCTTAAAAGAAGTAAGTGGCTTATCAGAAGGAAGCTTTAATGTTGTAGCAGGTAGAACAGGTAAGGGAAAAACCGATTTATTAATTAGTTTGGCTGCTGATAATCTTCTAAATGGTTACTCTATAGGCTTCTGCTTATCTGAAGGTAAATTATCCGAATATAGCTCCCAGTTGAAGTACGTTTTACTTGAACGTACTAAATGCAGAAAGACTGTTGAGAAACTTCTGGATCAAGTTATGGGCTTTACAGCTTCAAGTATTAACGTCAATTCTTCGTACGATTACTCATATTGGGTGAACTCCTTTTATAACAGTGCCAGGTTCCATAAGCTTAACATTATCTACCTCGACAATCTAAGTACCATTAGCTTTACCAACAGCACTCCTGAAGTGGAGTCGGGATTCACAGAAGCATTGGTTCGAGGGGCAAGTGATAATAATGTCTGTGTAATAGCTGCAATTCATCCAATTAAATCTCTAAATCCAAATGTTGAAATAACCAAGGATCAGTTTCGCGGGAATGCAAGTCACGTGAATATGGCAACAAATGTTTTCGCTCTAAACAACTTCGACAACATCAACTCAGGATTAAGAATTATTAAGACCTTAAAAAGCAGATATTTCGGGGAAAAAGAAGGGAAATGTTTTGAGCTAAAATTTAAAAAGCTAAAATTTCGTGGGTTTTACAAGAGTGATTCCCCTATTAATCAAATTCAAGCTAGAAGATACTTCGCAGACAATTATCGTCGAAATCCAAGTGGCCGAAACTAGGCCTATAAGAGATAAACCATGAACCAAATACTAGTATTGTCTTCATATTTTGGTATAAACCTAGAGTTCTTTGACAACCAAATAATGATGACAATACTAGGCCATTTGCCCTTTTGCCAAAAAGGAGCATTTTATGGCTAAAAAAGACGAGAATTTTCACGAAAAATCTTCTAATTTTTCTGGTACTAACTGCGAAAAAATCCCAAAAAGTGAAACTAAGTACCAAAAAGGCACGAAAAGTAGCACTAATCGTGAAAGTATTCGCAAAAAGAAAAAGTACCGCGTGGATGTACGAATGCCAGACGGTAGGCGTATCACTAAATCTTTTCATAGAAAGTATGATGCTGAGAAATTCAGAGCAGAACTTCGAATTGAAAAAGAACAAGTGAAAGATACCGGTATCTACATCCAAAATGATATTAAATTTAAAGACTTTGTTGAAATATGGTTTAACACCGAAGTGAAAAACCGCAAGGCAAAGAAAACTCAACGCTGTTATGAGAGTGATCTAAAGAACTACCTTCTCCCCTTGCTTGGACAAATTCAGTTAAGACATCTGAGCTTTCACCATGCGAGGCAATTAGAAAACTTTGTTTTAAAGGAAGGAAAATCTGCGAGAACGGTGAATAAGGTATTGATGGAATTTAAAACAATACTCAATGATGCTGTAAAGCTTGGCTACCTATTAAGAAGTCCCATTCGAGGTTATCCAGAGTTAAAGGAAGAGCCAAGGCACATGAACTTCTGGAATAAGGAAGAAATCAAAATTTTTCTTAATGCCAATAAAGATGATCACCTTATAGATCTTTATGTTGTAGCTCTTAACACAGGACTTCGATTGGGTGAAATCTGTGGCCTATGTTGGGATAGAGTGGACTTCAATGGTGGTGTTCTTAATATAAATCGCTCTCTAACAAGAGACGGTCTCAGAAACACGACAAAGACCCATAAAGGTCGTTACGTTCCAATGAATGCCATTGTAAGGGATACACTTGAAAAACGCTTTAAATCGAAAAATTCGAAGTATGTTTTCACGACTCAAGCTGGTAAACCACTTCCCTACGACCATATTACTCAAAGAGACTTTAAAAAAGCTCAATTGAAAGCTGGGCTTGATAAAAAAATTCGCTTTCACGATCTCCGTCACACTTTCGCCAGTCACTTTATGATGAATGGTGGAAATATCTATACCCTTCAGAAATTGCTCGGACATTCCGATATTAAAACCACAATGATTTATGCTCATTTGGACAATCAGTTTTTGAAGGAAGCGACGGAGATTATAAACTTCTCCTGAAAAGCGGAGATAGCCTCTTATAAAAAGCAAACCTCTGAATGGGAGAGGATTGACTCTCTCCCATTCCTATTTTTTATGGAATTTTTAATTTATATACAGTTACTAGCTTTCAATTTCGTGGTTATAGATTTGATGATGAGGATTATAGTACTCATTATCGCCTTTATTGTTCTTTTGGTAATTAACAGTTTCATTGCGAGTGTTTTAGAATTTTGTTTCGTAAAAAAAGATAAATTCCACAAATTGGACTATGAAGATTTCGATATAGAAGAATTTAAAGAATATTTAGACCAGAACCCAATGTATTTGAGACAAGATACCAACTGGTTTACTAAGCGTTGTAACCCGATCTTCGCAAAGTGGCCATTTCTCAACAACACCAACGAATTAAATATGAAGAACTTCACAAAATGTTTTGTGATTATATTTAATATAACTTTTCTATATTTTGTTTTAAATACTTTTACATCTGATATTTCGTCTGCTTACGAGGCAACGCTAGAAAGTCTGAACAAGACATGGTTTTATATAGTTGGTGCATTCATTGCTATGTTTTGGCATCGCGACGCAGTATTTCAAAGAAAATGGAAGCACTGTCATGAAATTCTACTGGAACTAAATAAATGCTATCTCAACAGTTACCTTTGCAGTGAAAATGACCTTTTAGATGACGAAGACAAGGACTCCAACATAGCAAAGTATGAAAACACACTTATTAACAATTTCTTGCTAGACACTCTACACTTAGACCTTTGGGCACATAAATCTTACTTCAGAGCTTTCAATAATTTTTTTATAGAATTGATTGAAAAAGACACGAAGTTTGAGGCAATAGAAATTGAAAAAATTATGTATAAAATTTCAAAAAGGGAAATGTCACCAACGGACATGGAAAAGATAATCAGATTCAATGAGCGACCTAAATCTTAAAGCAGAAATCAGGATCAAAAAAAATGGGGAAAACTAAAGCTAAGAATAGAAATAAAAGAAAAAAAAGAGTAAAAAAACCTGAGAAATCATTCAATAAATTAAAAACTTCGCTAAAATGGCTTTCAACTCTTGTTGTCTCGTTAACGTTTGGTTTCTTTTACAATAACATCCTCGATTTGTTATATAACCGTAATAAGACATGCAATGCATTTAGGGATGAAGTATCAAGGTTGAGTTCGTTGGTCGCAAAACTTAACGAAAGTACAGAGTATAAATACTCAAATATATTGCCCCTTTCAAAATCGATAGAAACTTTATTTTACGATGGTCGAATTTCAGAATCTCTATTTAGTGGATGTAGAAAAGCTAAAGATATGTTGTTCTTAAAGTCAGGAGGTTCACCTATTGCCACTAATTTATTTCCATTTGACGGAATGGTATATACAGAAATCAATCTTAGAAACCCAAGAGCTGAGGTGAATTACAACCCAATTCTCAAAGATGGAAATTACTCAAGAAACCACAAGAATAAATCAGAATGGGTCTTATTTGAGCCATGGTGGGAAAGCTATATCTATTACTCTCCAAAGTCTCAAAAAGGGATATCAAGAAAGCAACTTGTAGTCCTCATATCATCATACTCTGACAAGAATGATGTAAATAATTACACGCAAACTGACTTAGCGGACGTTAAGGACTTTATGAGAGGTGAACTAACCGTACGAGGCGTAAAGCAAAAAGACTTTGTAAATCGTAAATCCCACTATGCTTCACTTCATAATATTGGATTAGAAATCATTAAGAGTTATGGTGAATTCAATAAAAAATAAAATGATTGCCACAACCTAGCCACACAAACAACAAAAGGACTTGAGAAGTCCTTTAATTACGGGGCGTTACAAGTCGGTGGTGGAGGTGGTGGGAATCGAACCCACGTCCAAGAGTACGTCTGAGAGAGAGCACTACGTGTGTAGTCGTTAGGAAGCTTCTTCTACACCTTTTTCGGATATCTTAATTAGCTTATTTGTATAGAGGTCATATATTGGAAAGGTCAGGTCAAAGTCTCCCCAATCCAGGTCTCCATCAATAACTTCAAAACTTTTAAAAAGTTCAAGGTTTAAATACTTTCTGATCTCTGAATGCTTGGAAGCGTTAAAAAATGGAAAGAAGTCCACAATCTGTACTTTGCCGTCATTAAACTCCAATTCAAGCTTGTAGTCAGAAAGATACTTGGCACTTTTTATACTAATGTTATCCATTAAAGCTTCCCCTGAATTTTTTTAGCTACTATTTTTTTATGATACACAAAGTAATTAACCCATTGCTGGACGATCTCATCAGATAGTTTTCCCACCAGCTCTTCAAAGTCTTTTAATTGTTTAGATGGAAGGGCTCGCTTACCTTTCACAGAAGAAGTTTGAATATCTACTACTCTACCATCCTCTATAATAATCTCTATTTTAGATTCATGCCCTTGATATCTAGCATGTACGTGAACAGGCTCATGCTCATTTGAGTAAAAGAATATGACAAGGCCTAAATATTCATAGAGCTTTGGCATTTTTTGCTAGTCCTTATTTTTAGGGGGCCCACCAGAGTTTGATCTGGTGGAGGTGGCCGGAATCGAACCGGCGTCCAAGAGTACGTCTGAGAGAGAGCACTACGTGTGTAGTCGCATTAGAGCAAGCGACGGCTTTGAAAGTTTCGTGCCACTTACAAACCTCGGTGAAAGTTTCAACTGCGGTCCCGACTAGCAGCGAGGGCTTAGTTTTCCGACCTCCCCTCAAGAGGTCTTTACCTGCTTTTTGTTATCGGTGCAGGCCCCTCAGCAAGCGCAATAATTATTTAAATTATGCAGCCATTGCGAATTCTTGTTCGTTGCCGAATAAGATGTAATCGGATTTTTAACGAGGCCGTCCGATCAACCCCGACACGCGCTCAATTCGTCTGCAACCCCTGTCGAAACCAGTGCACCCCCCGAATTGTAAGCTTATCTATAATATGGTGCTTTTATGCATAATGACAAGGTCTGGGGTGTTAAATCTGTCCAATATTGTTGGTTTTAGTTGGCAACTGGCCTGCAACTAAAATTGCACGGAAATAGCTAAACCAAAGGAGAACAATATGAAAAAACGAAATCTATTAGCAGCAGCACTACTAATTACCTCTATTGGAGTAACTTCATGCGCTAGCGATGAAGAAAAAAGAGAAAAAGAACAAAGAATGGAGGAAACAGTAGAGGCTGAGCAAGAAAGAATGGAGCAAGAGTCTGACGAGTTTGCAAGCGACATGGAAGATGAAGTAATGCAGGCAGAAGAAAATATTGAAGCTGAAGCTCAAGAAATGCAAGAAGACATGTCTGACAAGCCATGGGCAGACCAAATGATTAGTCTAGATAAAGCAAAAGAAGTTCAAGAAGCTCTTAAAAACAACGGGTTTGAGATTGGAGCGGTTGATGGCCTTATTGGTCCAAACACCAAAGAAGGCCTTAGAAGCTTCCAAGAGCAGCAAGAAAATCTTACTGCTTCTGGAGAGCTAAACCAAGAAACTATTGATGCTCTTGGACTGGATTTTGATCTAGTACAAGCGCAACAGGAGCCAAAGTCTGAAATGTCTGAATAAGACGTTTTAGAAGTTTGCTTCTATAAAAGAGCGTCCCTTCGGGGGCGCTTTTTTTTTGCCCACCGCACTTAATTTCTTAAGATTCATTTATTTATTGAAGAGTTTAAAGATTAAGGCACTCCCCTTCTATAAGACGAAAATTCATGGCAAGGCCTTTGCACAATTAACAAGTAACGAAAAACAATTAAGTAATCACCAGGAGGTTGAATTATGAAACATAAAAAGACAGCTATAGCAGTCGCAGTGGCAGGACTTATGGGACTCTCCCCATACGCAATCGCTGAAGGCTGGGGCGAAAAATCAAAACAGAAAATGCAAGAAGCTGGAGAGAGCGTTGAAAGAGGCGCTGAAAAAACGACTGAAAAAGTTAAAGGCTTTTTTGGGTCTGATGAAAAACAAGAGCAAACTTCCATCTCTGCGGACAGTTTAAGTAAAGATCAAATCTCTCAAGTGCAAAAAGCGCTTAATGAGAAAGGCTTTCATTCTGCAAATGTAGACGGAGAAATGGGAGAAGAGACCAGCAAGGCCTTAAGAAACTTCCAAGAGAATCAAGAAATCACAGCTTCTGGAGAGCTCAACCAAGAAACTCTAGACGCTCTAGGCGTGGACATTAACGTTAAGCAAGCTCAGGAAGAGTCAGAGTCAGCTCCAGTGGAAGAGCAACAAGACCATTCAGTGGAAAAACAAGAGCAAACTGACCACTCAGGTCATTCACACTCGCCAGAACAGCAAGAAGATTCTGGTTCTGCCATTCCACAAGAGCAGCAAGAGGACTCCACAATGGTGCCACAGCAGCAACAGGAAGAGTCTAGTTCTGTTCAAGAGCCTCAACAACAAGAGGAATCAAGCTCGATGCTACCACAGGAGCAGCAAGATTCCGCTTCGGTAGGATCCTCTCCTCTTTCTTCAGACCAAGTTACTGAGTTGCAAAAGAGTCTAAACGAAAAAGGCTATGATGCAGGAAACGTTGACGGCATCATTGGGCCTGAAACCAGAGGAGCGATTGAGAGCTTTCAACAAGAGAAAGGGATCACAGCTTCCGGAGAGCTAAATCAAGAAACTATCGACGCCTTAGGAATAGACGTTGATTTAAAGCAAGCTCAGGAAGAGTCAGGATCTCAAATGTTCTCAGAATAATTTGACACACCTAGGCCGCCACTTGCGTGGCGGTCTATTTGAGACGCTTATGGATGATACAAAGAAATACCCAGAATATAAACACAACATGCCACTTAGAGCGACAGGACTTGCGGCGGCGCTGATTGCAATTATCTTATTCTTGCTCGCTCTGTGAACAATCCCTTTCTTCTATTCACATACCAGAAAAGCTCAAGTCCCTGACAAAATGCTAGATTGAGACATAGATAAAAAAGAGATCTCTCTATGGGAAGGCCAAAGATAGTAATGCCACTGGAAAGAGAGGCATTAACAATCCAGTATCCTTTGTGAATAGCAAAAGCGTCTATTAAAGAGAAGTATATGGTGGAGATTAAAGTCGCCAGTATAAACCTGCTTTTTGTTCTCCACACAAGACTTCCTCCAAACAACCACATGGCACCCATGACAAAGCTAAACCATAAAAGGATGACCCCCATATGAGCAAATGTGGGCTCTCTCAACATAATGATGCAAGTGATGGCCAAAGGTGCAAAGAAAGCGATGCCACCAAGTTTGATCCATCTGGAAGGAAATCTTACCGGATGAATTCTTGGTCGAAGGAAGTAAAGGATTAGTCCGGAAAAAAGACACATTCCAGCAATAAGTCCATATATCTCAATAGGAAGAGATCCCACCATGTAGAGAGATTCAAAACGATTAAAGACAAGGATATCCTGCTGGGCGAGAATCTGATTAAGCGGTGAGCTAATGATGAGAGTTAGAATGCCAGTGACGATTACACCAGAGAGAACTGTTCTTATAGGATCGTTTCTTTTAAAGAGCAATAAAAGCTCAAGCACAACCCAGGGTGCCACAAAGGCGGTTATTAGCTCTATATAGCTCACTCGACGAAGGCCTCTTTTAAATGAAGGCTAGGCCTCATAAATTCAATAAGGGATTTAAGGGTAACCTTGGTCTTCTCCATTGAAGTAAGTCTTATATGGGAATCTAGCACTTCGTAGTTTTTGCGCTCAATCTTTCTAGCAAGCTCTCTGTATTGGTTCATTGTAACAAGAACGCCAATTCTTGCTCTTGGTTGAAGAAACCTAAGTCCTTCATAGGCGTGGGCGTAGTATGTGTCGGCCAAGGCCAAGTACTTTTTTACAATTCTTTTTAGTCCGTTTGGAGTCTGGCCTGGTTTAAGATCTTTAACTCCGTTTCTCACAAGCTCATCCTCAGGGAAAAGCACTCTCCCCTCATTCAAGTCTTTTAAGGCCCTAGAGCAAATGGTGGTAAGATTGATGCTTAGTCCCAAATCCATCGCACAGGCCAGAGCTCTTGGGTCTTTAGCTCCCAATGAGGTCGCAAGCATCATGATGAAGGCGGCATTGTTTTTATAACAATAGACCATGAGTTGATTGTGATTTAGAGGTCTTTTCTTTTGAATTTCATATTTTGAGGCCTCAATAATCTCTTTGGCGCAAGAGGTGCCCATTTCAAGTCGCTTGAGAGTTTCCAAAAAGCGAACCATAAAAGTGTTGCTTGGATTTTCAAGCTCCGCCTCCAGGGTCTTTAAATCTTTTAGAGCTTGTTTTTTGTCTTTTTGTGAGGCGAGCTTTTTCGTGTAGCTGTAGAAGGCATAAACCATGTTAAGGTCTTGATCATCGTGCTCTTTTAAAAATTGAACGGTTCTGTGAAATACAGCTCCATAATTTTTTTTGATCTCAATCGGATCTGGCTCCAAATAATTCATAACAGAATCCCTCACTCTCAAAGTTTGTGATTTATAAATTTGCTCAAAAACTATGGCCAATAATTTGCTTAGACAGACCTTCATTAATATTAAAAATGGTTTCGTTAATTCCCCTAAGAGGTTTCATAAGTTCTTCAATAAATATCTGGATCACTCCCTCCACTTCTGGGTTGGTTTGCAAGTATTCATGCTTTAACAAGGCATAGGATCTATCTGTGAGCTCGCTCAATGCGCGGGCAAGAGTGCCATCTCTTATAAACTGCTCTTTGATGATCAGGACTTCTCCCCGTAAAATATTTTCACGGTTTCTAAAGAGAAGTTTTTTGATGGCCTCAAAGTTATTTTGATTGTTTTCCAAATGCTTCACAATCAAAAAAGAAACCTTTCCCTCTTTGATGTCATTTCCCTGCATGTCTCTTTGCTTGTCCCCGTAAAGATCTATAATGTCATCCTGCATTTGCATGAGAAGGCCTAGCTTGTAGAACACATCCTCTAGCTCCACACACTCCTCTTCAGCTTTATTGGCAATGATCCCCACTCCTCTGGCAAGGTGTGAGTAAAGAGAGGCGGTCTTCATTCCAGCGCACTCGAGATAGCGATTAGAGATTCCCTTGCAGGATTCAAGCTCGCTAAGTTTAAATTCTCTACACTGCCCATCCATAACTTCAGAGGCAAGCTTGTTAAACAAGCTCATAAGCATGTGCTTTTTTTCTAGATCTAGCTCTGAGTCCAATATGCACTCTGTTGCGTTGATCATGAGAAAGTCCCCTGCGTTTATGGCCATGTTTGAAGAATATCTCTTCCACAAACTTGGACGTGACCTTCTTAGAATATCTCCGTCTTGGATGTCATCATGAATAAGGGTTCCATTGTGAAACATCTCAAGTCCTGCCGCCCAGCCAACAGTGGACAATGCGTCAGTACTCAGCGCTTGCGCCAATAAACCTATGGCCTTCGGCCGGTTAAGTTTTCCCCACGTTTCAAAGTGGTAATCAATCATTTCTTTTAATTCGCCATGGGCGTTTTTTTCAACTACAGCATTAATTAGACGCTTGGTCTCTTCTAGGTACAACTCCATTATCTCTCCGCTTTAAATTTGATCAGAGTTTGCCAACAGGCCTTGATTTAAGCAACGTGAGCAATCTGCGCAAGAATTAAACCAAGGCCTGATGCTGTCTAACTCAAGTTTTTATTGGATGAAATCGCTAAGATGCCCTTCATTATTAACTGGCACAACCGTTGCAACCATCTTGCTTAGATATACGATGGAAAAACAGAGGATTTTGCCATGACTTCGCTTATAAATTTGATCATCACACTAGGTTTATTCAGCACTCCTATTGCGCTTGGCAACGGACCGAGTGTGGGACTTGATGAAAAACTCAATAAGGTCCAGCCCCCTCAGCAACAGGTTGAAGAGGAAGAACCAACATACATTCCACCAAACACTGTGTTTGAAGTGGCAAAAGTTCCAGACCGCACCACCGTTTTAAAGCTTCAGCAAAAGCTTGAAGGCATGGGCATCTATAAGGGACCTCTAGACGGAAAATGGACAACAAGAACACAAAGAGCTTTAAGAAAATATCAAATGAGAGAAGGGATAACCGCGACTGGAAAGCTGAGTGAAGAAACTCTGGCCGCACTGAACATGAAAGTTCAGGATGAGGAAAACCAAATTCAAGCGCAGCAAGATTCAGGGAGCGATTCACAAAACCTAACTGATACCTCTTCGCAAACCGAGAATTTTGACGCTTACAACAAGGAGCTCGTCAAAAAGGTTCAATCCAAGCTTAGTCAACTTGGGTGGGAGCTTAAGGAAGACGGGATTCTAGGACAAAGGACACAAGGTGTTCTTAAAGAGTTTCAAGAAAAGTCAGCTTTAAAAGTCACTGGCAGCATTAATTCAGAAACGCTGAAGGCCTTAAATATTGAGGAACAAGAGTTTGCTGAATAATTATTGGCAGGGGTGAACCAAGGAGAGGCCGATTCGTCGGCCTCTCTCTTTTCTTACTCGGTGTAGAGAGTTGGCCCTTCTAGGGCCTTGGCAGGTTTTTGCACCTCTGGGGTGAGCTGTGCCAGTCTATTGTCGTACACATCCACAACCACATTCATAAGAGACTTCCACCAATTCATGTGTCCCTCAAGTTTTGACATTTCTCTTTTAGGATTCTCTCCTTCGTAGGTGAAAGAAAGAGCTCCGTATTTTTTATACCAGTACGCTTTCAAGGTCCCATGGGTTGCGTGTCCAAAGATATCTTTGGTTACTCCAGAGACATAGTTTGGATCCACATGGGTCTTCATAAGATTTACAATTTTATCAAAGTGATTTTTGTAAAAGTTTGATTTTTTCGATTTGATCTCAGGGTAAATTAGAGACTTTGCGCAGCAGTGATAGTCCACAGCAAGAATAAGTCTTGCGTGAAATTTGTCTAAGTCCTTCTCAATAAAGTTCACAAATTGATTTGTCTCTACTTGAGAGGGAGCTCTTCCAATTTTGAAATCTCTATTAAGATCAAAGCCTTTGCTGTTGAAGCGGTTTTTAGTTACGACTCCATCTGGATTGAGCTCTGGGAACAAATACATGACTCCCCCGCTTGTGAAGAACTCTTCAAAACCTGGAAGTGTTTGATCAATTAGCTTTCCCATCTCTTTAACAAGGCCCATGTACTCGTTTCCATGAACACCGCCAGTTACTAGAACTGCTGGACGAATCGGAAGCTTATGGTCAGTTTTATGCACTCTTATAACATATAGATCTTTTCCACTTTTGGTTTTCCCATAGACTATCTTTTGTTTTTCAATTTTAAGTTTGTTGGCTATTGCTGTGTCTGGAATCAAGAATACGGCCAAGGCCATTCCAAGGAAGCTGATAGTTCTAATGATTGAGTAAATGGATGGGAATAAATTCATAATGCAAGGCCCTTTTCGTAAAATTAGTATAAAAAGATTTATACATCGGTGCAAGGGCGTAAAAAGCTTCCCACAAAGGCTTTTGAGCATCTCACTCAGTCAAGAGCTAGATTGTTTTACTCTTAGAGAGCCAGGACATCACAACTTCTTTAAATTCTTCATTGAACTCCTGTAACTACTCCACATCTCTAGCTGTCGCTCCACCCTCAGGATCATATTCAACAGAGCTTCTTTTTTCGACGGCAAACACCAATTTCGTTGGAATGCCTCTACGATTTCAAATCTAAGTTTTTAAAAGATAATAAGGGCGGTTACCAGATATTGGTACGTACCAATATCTGGATCTCTTAGAAGCTTCTAGTAGGTTAAAAATCTCTATTTAGTTTATTATATGATCAATATGTCGCCCAAAAGGCGACATAATTCACTTGAATTAAACCACAGCGTGGTTTATCCTGAGCATATAAAGTCGCCTTGGAGTCGACATATTATGCTTAAAATAAACCAAATTCTATCAAATTGGAAAAGTGGAGATATTCATGGCCTAGAATGGCTAGCTGGATATGGCGTAGACCGTAAGCTTGCTTATAAGTATTGTAAGAGTGGATATTTGGACAAAGTAGCTCCTGGAGTTTTCATAAAGGCTAATGAACAGCCAAACCCTTATTCTGTAATAAGATATCTACAGCAAGAAATGAATTTAAAGCTACACGTATCTGGCAGAACGGCGCTTGAGTTACAGGGGCATGCTCATTACCTCTCGATGGGGAATAAAAATAGGATATATCTGACAAGCTATGAAAGCAGGACATTTCCCAAATGGCTAAAAAATTACTGGGGACATTTTGAAGTATCGTTTAGAAAATCTAGTTTTCTAGAATCAGAAAAGTTTTTAACTGAGCATGAAGTTTCCGACGATTACAAGGTTAATGTTTCAGCGAGGGAGCTTGCAATAATGGAGCTCATAGAGAATTTCGATCTTTCGAACTCCCTAGAAACTATAGAGAATTATGTAGAATCATTAACGACTCTTCGCTCATACCTTCTTCAAGAGATATTAGAGGAGTGTCAATCTATTAAAGTTAAAAGAGTATTTCTTTATGTTTCTGAAAAATTGAATCTTCCATACTTTAAGAAATTAGACTTTAGTAAAATCAGCTTGGGAAGTGGAAAAAGAGTTGTTGTTGAAGGAGGAGTCCTCGATAAAAAGTATAATATAACTGTTGATCGAACGGTAGAGGAGAATCCATTTTGAGTATAGATTACACTAAAACAGTTAAGCTGCTATTAGAGATACTACCATACGCATTAAAAGATAGAAGAGTCGCACTTGAGGGATGGACAGCAATAAATCTTTTCCATAGAAACTTTGATCGCTTATCGGTTGATATTGATCTTTGTTACTTACCCCTAGAGTCAAGAGAGGAAACATTCAAGAATATACATGAAATACTTAATACTCTTAAGTGCGAGCTTGAGGACAAGCTAAAATTACGGGTTATTTCTAATCAACCTTTAAATGGCAAGAAGGAAGCAAAACTCATTGCCCGCAAAAATGGTATCGAAGTTAAGATTGAGCCAAACTATACATTACGAAGTTCACTTTTTGATCCTGAGATACTCTCCTTGTCTCCTCTTGCCCAAAAGAACTTCAAAGTCGAAGTCGAAGTACAATGCCTTGGCCTTGCAGATACATATTGGCGGAAAGATTTGTGCTGCTTTAGATAGACAACATCCTAGAGACTTATTTGATGTAAAAAGATTATTAGAGAATGAAGGGATAACAGATGATGTAAAAGATTCCTTTTTGTTTTATCTATTGTCACATAGCAGACCAGTCAATGAGCTTTTAGATCCAAACTTTAAAGTTATTGAAAAGGAATATAATGACGAGTTTTTGACAATGGCTAAGCAGGAAATACTTTTGAAAGAACTGTTGGAAGCAAGAAGTAGACTGGTTGAAGATTTAAAAAAGAAGCTAACTCAAGATGATAAAGAGTTTCTAATTAGCTTTGTTTCAAACATTCCAGACTGGTCTAAGGTTCGAGATGACAAAATAAGAAATTATCCGTCAGTAAAATGGAAGTTGCTCAATCAAAGTAAAATGAGTAAAGAAAAATTGAAAAAATACGTTGAGAATGTAACTAATGTACTTTGGGCCTAACCGAAGACTCCGAAACGATAGAGCGAAGATACATTTCTCGTTCTTGCCCATCAAAAAGAAGCCTTAATATCTCAGCACGTGATTTTGATTTAACTAGCTCGGCCAACATAGATGTATTTCCTTTCAGCACAATCGTATAAGAAAGGTATACTTTCGTATACCTTTGTTATACAACCATAAGTATTTACACATGTAATATTAGATACTCAAGGATCCTGATCTATAGGTGGATTGGCCAATAAGTAGAATAAAAATAATGCCCTCAACTTGAGGGCATAATGCCTTTATTTAAATTTGAAAAGCTCGAAAGATTCTACTGGCATGTCAGAGTTGTTTTGGTATGAGTGTCCTCCAAGAACTCCTAAAGAGTTGTTGTATTTAACTACCTGGGAGAAGCCTTTCTCTTCTTTTAGATATCTTCCGGTGTGTTTCCATTTCTGAGTGTCAAAGTCATACTCGTAAATGTGAGAAACATATTCGTAGTTCCATCCTCCAAGCTTGAACATACCGCCAAAGATAAACGCTTTGTTATTAAGTGTTCCAGCAGCAGGAGCAAAAGTGGCAAATGGAAGTGGTGTCATTTCTTTAAAAGTTTTAGTGACTGGATCAAATCTTGTAAAGTTGTCTAAAAGGCTGAAGTGGCTAGCTCCTTCGCTGATGCCTCCAGCAAGATAGATCATGCCGTCTTTTTCAAAAGCGGAGAACGCTCTTCTTTTTAGTGGCAGTTTTTCTTTTAAAGTTGTGAAGCTTTGAGTGTTAAAGTCAAACACATCGATTTCAGCGTGAAAAGTTCCATCATAGTCATTATCAAATTTAGGTGTCGCATCCCAGCCTCCAATTAAGTAGGCCTTTTCATTTACAGTAACAACAACATTGGAAGATCTGTTTCTAGGCATGTGACCTACAATCTCCCATGTCTGAGTGTGGATATTAAATCTCTCAACAACACTTAAAGACTTCCACTTAGGATTGGTGCTCTCTTCATAGGCAAAGCCTCCAAAAGCGTAAATATAATCTCCATGAGCTGCTAGTTGAAAGCCGTGAGCTTTATGAAGTCTTGGAGCAGTGTTAAACCACCTCCCCTTTTCAATATCATAATAAGTCACTCTAGCTGTGAAAGACTCAGGTGGGTAAGTATGTTCCGCTCCTTGGTGCCCGCCCACAACATAGATCTTTCCTTTGTGCTCAATCGCTCCAAAAGATGATCTTGTGGTTCCTGGCATTGCAGACATGTCTTTAAGACTGATTTTGCTTTCTCCAGATATTCTTGGAGCGTAGAAGCTTGTTCCTTTTTTAGAGATAAGAAGGTTTTCCTCTTCCTTCATATTGCTCCATGAAGCAAAGCTTTGAGAGTAGATGGAAAAGATTCCGTTTTCCAAACGATCACTTGTGTAGATAAGAGTGTTGTCGATATCAAAGCTTGGAGAAAAATCTCTATCAGCGTTTGAGGTTACCTTTCTCACAGTCTTTTTAAGGAGGTCATAAACAAAGATGTCCCAGTTATCTTGATGTTTTTTTGTGTATGCCACAAATCTTTCATCTTTTGACAGAGAGGGCGCCATCCCCTCATCGATCACTTCTTCAGTATTGTCTAGAAGATTTAAGATCACGATCTCTCTAAGCTGGTCTGTGTTTCTTTGGTAGATGACTTTTTCACCATCCATAAATGGAGCTGGAAAGAAGCCAGCAGAGCTTGTTAACACTTGGGGTTTAACATTATAGTGCTTATATCCTTCAATCAAAGTTGGAGAAACGCTCTTTCTTATGCTTCCAAGATCGTATTTTACGATTTTATTTTGGCCATCAATATACTTTGAAAAGAAAACGACATTGTTGTTCTTGGCAAATCTTGGCTGTAATTGAAATCCTTGATCGCCAAAGACTTCTTTTTTGTCACTGGATTTAATCACTAGTCTTAAGTCTCTGGCACCGGTGCCTTCCACAAATGCAATTGTTTGTCCGTCAGTGGAGATGGCCGGGTATAAATGCCACTTCTTCCCAGAGGTTTCTAATTTGGTGTTTTTAAAATCAGAACTTGATCCAACATGTCTTCCATCAGGGCCTTCAACAAGAAACACCATCTTCTGATCTGCGTGAGCGCTAAGCGTGGAGACCAAAATGGTTAAAATCATTAGAAATTTCAAAGTTCCTCCTATTTTTCTATTTATTTTTATCTCAAAGTAACCGACCATGTTTCATAGGTCAAACAAGAGTTTGATCACCACAACTATTTCGAGGTGAATAATGGTCGCAAGAGGTAAAAGCCTGCCAAAAATTATCGAGATTGAAAACAAAATGGTCGAGATCAAGGCCCTTTTAAAGCAAAAACGTCCAAGACTCTCAGAAGAAGAGATAGAAGAGCTAGTTGTTTATCTATTGAATCAAAACTTTGTTTAGTACTTAAGATTTCCTAAACTAAGAGCTACCAGTAAGGTTTTCCCTAAGTTGGTCTCACTGACCAAGATAAAAGTCTTTGCACGTGCAATGATGGATAAAACTTGGCCAATGAAGGCTCCCACTTAGGAGGAAATATGCTTACAAAAGTAGGAAAACTAAAAACCGCAGAAGAAAACGGTCCAATCATTCTAGAAAATGCTGAAGGCAAAAACTATGAAGTTAATTCTGTGATCGCCTTTGTTTGGGGCAAGCTGGATGGCGCGACTACTGACGACAAGATCTCAGAAGAGCTTTCCACTATTGCTCAAATTGAAAATAAAGAAGCTCAAAACGTTGTAACTGAAGCTATTAAAGCTCTTCAGGACGTTGAGCTAGTTGAGGCCCAGGCCTAGCTTTTGCTTCCAAAAGCCGGCCCTCTGCTCGTCAAATTCATTGATGGGTGGATGGCCAAAGGTCGCTCCAGGCCATGCTCTATCATTTTTATATCTAGCTATTACGTGAATATGCAGTTGAGGGACCTGATTTCCAAGACTTGCAACATTTATCTTGTCCGGTTTAACCTCATCCCTTAGCAGTTTAGAGATCTTATTAACCTCTTTCATCAGCTGAAGCTGATCTTCTTCTTCCAAATCAATTAGTTCTTCAATCCCCTCTCTTTTAGGAATAAGAAGAAGCCAATCCAAATCACCATCGAAATTTAGCCTTACTTGGCATAAATCCAAGTCACAAATGTACACTGAACTGTCTTCAAGTCGCGGATGAAGCGTAAACTTGGCCATAATGCTTTCCTTAGTAAGTTGATTATATTGGTATTCTACCACTATCCGAGTGAAACAGAAGAATTTTTAGACAAAACATTTTTGGTTTGATATATCAAACAGCGGTTGCGCTTACTATACTAGGCACTAAAACAAGGAGATAAAGTGAAATTAGCAGTAGTTTTAGGGCTTTTGGCCCCTTTAGCATTTGCTCAACTGAGCAACGAAGAACTTGAAAGAAGAATCAACATTCTTTCTGAAGAGATTACCAATCTCAAGGCCCATCAAATGGGCACATCTAAGAACGAGTCTGTTTACGGACTTGGAAACTCGGCCTCAAAGGTTTACTTCATCCCAGAAGGGATCTCTATAGGCTCTTATGGTGAAATTGTCTACACAAGACCTGACAGTGAAAATGAGAGTGGAGACACGGTTCAAACTGATCCAACCGCCGAAGCTTTAAGATTCATTATCTATTTAGGTTACAAGTTTAATGACAAGTGGGTATTCAACTCCGAGCTTGAGATTGAGCACGTAAATGAAGTCTACAACGAGTTCATGTATTTGGATTACTTGCATTCAGATGAGTTAAATGCTCGTTTTGGTTTAATGCTTCTTCCAGTAGGTTTCTTGAACGAGCTTCACGAGCCTACTCTATTCCCATCAGTTAAAAGACCTCTAACAGAGAAGTACATCATTCCTACCACTTGGAGAGAGATTGGAGCTGGTGTGTTTGGTTCTGTTGGAAATATCGACTACAAAGCTTACCTTTTAAATGGTGGTGACGCTGACGGCCTATCACCTGAGAAAGGATTTAGAGGAGCGCGTAAAAAAGGTGGAGCTGACGGTAAAAAGAACGCATCCACTGCCGCTGTAGTTGGTAGAGTTGATTACAACTTCAATACTCAAACTTCTATTGGAGCTTCTTTGTACACTGGTGACGCTTCAAGTGAAGGATCTGAGGATATCGGAACGACTCTTTACGATGTTCACGCACAATACGGGTATAAAGGCCTAAGACTAAGATTTCTTTATTCTGAGATGAGCTATGACAATGTGGATGAGTTTAACGCTCTAAACTCAGAGACGCTTCAAGAGAAGATTAGAGGCGGATATGTTGAGGCCCTATACAATGTGTGGGCAGGAAAGAAAGACGCTTCCCTATCTCCATTTGTAAGGTATGAGAGAATCAACCTTAACGCTGAAGGCAGTGACGCTTTTGTGGCAGATGGCGCAAATGACTTTTACAGTTATACAGTTGGGGTTGCCTATTCACCTCTTCCGCGTTTAGTATTTAAGGCGGATTACGCCATGATCAGCAACCAAGCTGAAACAGGTGTTAACGAATTCAATCTAGGAATGGGATTTAACTTTTAATGAAGCTAGTTTTAGCCTTTTTAATATTTAACATATCCAATGCGACGGCCAATGAAACTTTTCAGGCCGTCCTTTCTAAAATGTATCCTGACTGCAAGTTGAAAAAAGAAATACTCTTTCTTACTTCCGCACAGCTAAAACAGATCAAGGGACTTTCCAAGTCTTCTGTGAAGTCAAAGCTTGCAAACCGGTTTAAAACTTGCAGCGGATCATATGTTTACGTGGACAGCCATATCGTAAGAACACTTAATCAGACTGTTGTCGCCGAAGTAACTAGCGACAACAAGGTTAAAATGTTCACTGTCAGCGCGTTTCTTGAGCCTAAAGAGTACAAAGCTCCAAAGAAGTGGCTTGGACAGCTTTTTAACAAGAAGCTTCCAGAACTAGAGCTTAACACTAAAATTGACGGATTAAGCGGGGCCACTCTTACCGCCAAGGCCAATGTTGGAGCTGCCAAGAAGATCCTTGCCATGCACCAGGTGCTAAGCGGTGAGTAAGATCTATCGCTTCACTCATCTCGCCGCCTATCTCACCATTGCTCATGGGATTATCTATTTTATTGTAAAGTACTATATGCAGGTTGAATCCCCCTATGGTTTAAGGCCTCACTGGAGTCAGGGAATTGCCCAGGGAGCGCATATACTTTTATCTCCCCTATTTATTTTTGCTTTGGGAATTCTTTGGAAAGATCATATTCTTGTTAAATTTAAGAAATCCAATAGAAAGCGCATCAGCGGAATTGGACTTGTTGCGATCTGTCTTGTCATGATCGTTTCTGGACTTGGTATACAAATCTTCTACCAAGAAGGAATTAAAGAGTTTCAAACATGGGCGCACCTAGGAAGCAGCGGCGCATTTATTCTCTTCTACATTGTTCACCACATAAAAAAATAATCAAAGCTATTTTTATCCTCAACTTTTAAACCATGGAATTTTTGGTGCTATACATGCCTCTATGGAAAGTACCCTTGGAGACGCTCCAACACATTTGCTCATAGTCTCACTAAGCGCGCTCTTTGTAATTGTGGTGCTTCGCTATGTGATCCTAAGACTCATCTACTTTATCTCAAAATCCAGCAAAGTGAACCAGCTCTCATTTGAAGCGCTGAGGGAGCACTACTTTCCATCGTTGTACGTGTTTTTAGGACTCTTTATTTATGATGTTGCGGCATTCGCCTTCGAGCTTGAAGTTTATGAGAATCTCTTTAACACTGCGGTTCTTTTATCTTTTACCTGGGTTATGGCAAAGACCGTTAAGTTTGTGTCACTGGTAATTTACACAAAGTACGACTACCAGATTGCAGGCGACAACATTAAAGAGCGAAAGATTCACACCCAAGCTCTTTTTTTAGAGAAGATACTAGTGGTGGTAGTTTGGGTGTTGGGACTTGCATTTGCTCTTCTTACCATAGAACAAGTTAAGGGCATGGGAACGAAGCTTTTGGCCTCCGCAGGGGTTTTATCGGTGGTTGTGGGTTTTGCTGCACAAAAGGGCCTTGCCAATTTGATCGCAGGGTTTCAAATAGCCTTCACTCAACCAATCAGAATAGATGATGTTGTGATAGTTGAAGGAGAATGGGGAAGAATTGAAGAGATTACCTTAACCTATGTCGTGGTAAAAACCTGGGATTGGAGAAGACTTGTTCTGCCTGTAACCTATTTTACACAACAGCCTTTTCAAAACTGGACAAGAAGCAGCTCGGATCGTTTAGGCTCCATCACGTTTTGGGCCGACTACAACCTGGATGTCTCAAAGCTTCGTGAAGTTCTAGACGATATCATAAGAGACTCTGAGCTCTTTAATGGTCACTTTTGGAACCTTCAGGTGGTTGATGCCAATGAGCGCGCCATGCAGCTTAGAATACTCGTTACCGCAGAAAGCGCTCAGGTGGACTGGGATCTAAGATGTGAAATCAGGGAAAAGGTCTTGCAGCACATTAGAGAAACTCAGCCTGAAGCTCTTCCAACCATTAGATTTGAAGCGTCTAAAGACGGTATCCAAAGTTTAGAAGAAGATCAGTTTGCTCGTAATCACCAAAATTCGCATAGTAAAACTGAGCGCCCAGAATCAAATGCTCAATAGGCAAATCATAAGCAACAGCAAGATAAGGAGTTGCAAAGAGACTGGAGCTATCGTCTTCAGTGTTGTCGGTATAATTGATGTCTTGCTTGATTCGAGTAAAGGACGCCCCCGACCCAAGCCTTAGACCCTTTAGTGGAGAATAAAAAGGTCCAACTCTTAGGGATTGATTATTGATGCTCACGTCTTCGGCCTCTTTGCTGTAGATATTAATGTCTTCAGCGGTGGTGGTGGCGTTTCCATAAACTAAGTTCCACCCATAGACATTGGTAAAATACAATTCCGTTGAAGCGTTCAGCCCAAAGCCGTCAGTTTCCTCACCGTCCACACTCAAAGAGCTGGTTCCAAACTGAATGGTAAAATTAACAAGCTTGGTGTCGGCCAACGCGTTTAAAGAAAATAAAAGTAAGGCAGCTAAGATTTTTTTCATGGGCAATCTATATTCAAGAATCGCGCACATAAAAACGGTACCCGTTTTAGTTGGTAATTTGTTTTCAGCATAAGTTTTTGAAATGTCGTAAAGCTCGATCTAAAAGGCCTGACGCAAATCACTACCCCGAGCGAGAGCTTCTTTATATAATGTTCGACATGCTAAAAGACACTAAAAAATACTCGGTCATAGATATCGAAACCACAGGTGGAAGCGCCAGAGCAAACAAAATCATAGAGATTGCCATTATAAACTTAGACGGCGATGAGATCGTGGACAGCTGGTCCACTCTTATATATCCAGAAAGAAGAATTCCTCCTCAGATCTCATACCTTACAGGCATTACTGAAGACATGGTGGCGTCGGCCCCAAAGTTTTACGAAGTTGCCAAAAAGATTGTTGAGATGACTGAAGGACGAACCTTTGTCGCCCACAATGTGCACTTTGACTACAGCTTCGTTCAAAATGAGTTTAGAGAATTGGGCTACACCTTCAAGCGAGATCTTCTTTGCACAGTTAGACTTTCTAGAAAGATTCTTCCAGGACTTGCGTCCTACTCTCTTGGAAAGCTTTGCAAAGATGTTGGGATCGAGCTTCCTGCAAAAGAGCGTCACCGGGCAATGGGTGACGCCAAGGCCACTGCTACTTTGTTTCAAATGATTCAAGATAAAAACAGTGACGAATTTAAGGCCATCTACAACAAGCTAAACGCCAAAGTGAACTTTCCTCCATTCTTTGAAGAAAATGACTATGACGAGCTTCCCAATCGTCCAGGAGTCTACTACCTCTGGGACAAGCGCGGAAAGCTTCTCTATATAGGAAAGGCCAAGGATATTAAAAAGCGAGTGCGCCAGCACTTTATGGTAAAAACATCCAAGACAAAAGAGTTTGAGTTTAAAAATGGCATGGCAAACATTAGCTTTCAGGAAACCGGGAATGAGTTGGCCGCCTTACTGCTGGAGGCCAGTGAAATTAAAAACCGCTCCCCCATGTTTAATAGAGCGCTAAGAAGAAAATATTTTCCATGGTCAGTGATTCCCTATGAAACTAAAGAGGGTGTTCTTGAGTTTCGATGCGCAAAGATTAAAGATCCTGACTACCCTATTAGATGCGGCTCAAGAAGAAGCGCGGACGCAACGATTAACAGGCTCTATAAAAAGGCCTTTGGGATTGAGTTTGATCTGCATTTTGAAAACAATATAAAACTCATGCAAAAGACTCTAGGTGTGGATAACTTCAATAAAGAGCTTAGAAAGAAGTACGAAGAGCTTACCTTTGACGAAGAATCCTTCCAGATCAAGCTTCCAGGAAGAAACAAAAAAGAATGGTGCTTTATAAGAAGGTATGAGTCTGGCGAGATGCATTTGGTTTATCAAAAGGATGGAGAGGTGGTTGAGAAGTTTGAAATTGAGGAGACCCCCGACTTAGTCCAAATAACCCTTCACTATCTTAGAAAAAAAGAGCTCAAAACCATTCCCCTGGACGAGAGCGCATAAAAAAGGGAGACATATTGTCTCCCCTTTTTAGATTTTGCTTTAAATCGATCTAGAAGAATACTTCTCCAATGATCTTGTTTACATTTTCAGGAGTTGTCTTGTTATGCTTAGCGATGTCGTTAAGCATAGTTTTAAGATCGTCGCTTTCACCTTTAAGAGACTTGGAAACCGCAACTTCCACATCTTTAAGGTTTTTACCGATAACCTCTACAGCAAACACGTTGGCGTCTTTCTCAGTCAACTCTCTAGTTCCAGCTAGTTTGTTGAACTGGTGAGCAACAACCGCGATGTCTTTAGCTCTGTCAGCGCTTAAAGCGAATCTAGCTTTAAGTTGTTGAGACATTTGATTTAGGTAGTGCTGCTCTTTAAAAGAAGCAAGCTTTTCCATATCAACTGTTCCATTGTCAGCGTGGTTCATTGCCATGCTGGCCGCAGTCTTAGAGTCAAACTTCTGAAGCTTTGAGTAGTCAATCAAATCGCCGTTAACCATTGCCGCAAGCTTAACACTTGGGTTTGTGGTTTTAACGCTTGATCCGATCGCAGCATCGTAACCATCATCCCAACCAGCGTCATAGCCATCGTTGTAACCATCAGTTTCGCCAATTCCGTAACCGTAGTCATAGCCGTCTTGGTAAGCATAGTAGCTGCCATCGTCATAACCGTCGTTGTAACCTTCAGTTGCGCCGTCAGCATATCCGTCTTCTTTGCCTTCGTAGTAGCCTGATGACTCACCATCGGCAAATCCATCGTCATAGCCGTCGTAGTAAGAGATAGCTGAAGCGTCGTCATATCCATCGTTATAGCCATCACTTGCGCCTGCAACTCTTCCGTTGTCATGGCCATCATCATAGCCATCCATGTAACCTTCGTTTACATGATCGTCGTATCCAGCAGTGTAGTTTGGATCGTAGCTTTCTTCGTATCCGTCAGCGTAGCCTTGATCATCACCTCTTGCATAACCTTGCGACCAACCGTCATTGAAGCCAGCTCCGTAGTTGTCATTTGAAGTGTAGTAAGCTTTACCTTCAGCGTAACCCTCGCCATGGCCTTGAGTTCTGCCTTCAGCGTAGCTAGTGTCATAAGCGCCTTGGTAAGTTGAAGTGTATCCAGCGTCGTAACCTTCAGAATAGCCTTGGCTCTCGCCATCGGCCGCGCCTTTGGTTTTACCGGCATTGAAACCTTCTTGATACTTGTCTTTACAACCAGTAACCAAGAAAGCAGATGCCATAAACAATACAATATAATTTTTCATGGTTCGTTCCTTTCTTAGTAGAAGATCTCAGTTAGTATTTTGTTAAATTGCTCTGGGCTTGTTTCCATGTTCTGGGAAGCTTTTTCAACCAAAGACTTAAGCTCGCTTGACTCGCCTTTAGCGGACTTTCTTACAGCGCTTTCAATTTGCGCCATATCGAATCCGATAAGGTCTTTTGAGAAAGACGATGCGTCTTCTGTAGTCAATGCTCTTGAGCCTGCCAATTTATTGAATTGGTGAGCAGTAAGGGCCACTTTTTGAGCACTTTTCTTAGAAAGGCCAAATCTTGCCTGGATCTGCTGTCCCATAGCATTTAAATAATGTTGTTCTTTAAGAGCTCCAAGTTTTTCAAGGTCAACTGTTCCACCATCAGCATGGTTGAAAACAATTGTCCCAGACTCAAGAACAGACTTAGAGTCAAACTTAGGAAGCGCGCTGTAATCAATTAGGTCAGCGTTAACTTTGCTTGCAAGAGCAACTGCAGGGTTTTTAGACTTGATAGATGATCCGTAATACCCATAATCATATCCGTCATCGTAACCATCGTCATAACCAGTGTCATAACCATAGTCGTAACCATCGTCATAACCATCAGCCTCGCCTTGAGCGAAACCATAAACTTCACCGTCGCTATAACCATAGCTGTAGTTGTCGTTGTAGCCTTCGCTGTGCCCGTGGTCATAACCACTGTCATAGCCATGAGCATGGCCATCAGCGTGTCCGTCATCGTAGCCTCTGTTGTAGCCGTCAGCAGCTCCGTCAGCGGCG
Organism: Halobacteriovoraceae bacterium; assembly: GCA_002711995.1. Lineage (GTDB taxonomy): Bacteria > Bdellovibrionota > Bacteriovoracia > Bacteriovoracales > Bacteriovoracaceae > UBA845. The sequence goes on from PASN01000004.1 coordinate 34,701, forward strand.
CCAATGCCGTAGTTGTTTGCATATCCGTAATCGTAGCCATCAGCGTTGCCGTCAATGTAGCCTGTGTCATAACCGTAGTTGTAACCGTCTACAGAGCCGTCATTGTAGCCATCAGTAGCGCCTGCGCTGCTACCAGATGCATGGCCGTCAGAGTAGCCTTGAGCGAAACCTTGGGAGTCCCCGTCGGCAAAACCCTGTTGGTAATCTTCAGAAGCAAAGTCTACATACGCTTGCTCGTAACCTTCACCATGTCCTACAACTCTACCGTCTGCAAAACCATCAGCACTTCCGTCAGCTGTACCTTGAGCTTGCCCATCGGACTCCCCCTCGGAATAAGCGGACGAATACGTGGAATTAAATCCTTGCGTATACCCGGCGTCAAAGCCTTCGTCGTACTTGGAATTGCATCCAGCCCCTAAAAAGGCGGTGGCCGCCAATACTGCTAGATACTTGTTCATAAAATCTCCTATATGTCGTGCACAAATCTAAAATACACAGCAGCTTCAGTACCTTTAGGGGCCATTTAACACAACGCAATTGAAAATTTTTCAGAAAAAAAAAAACGGCCTGAATAGGCCGTTTGGAATTTTATAAAGAAATGTTAAGCTTCACAATCTCGTAATCGCCCCGCTTTTTACACACGGCCATATAGGAATATGAGCCATCCTCATTCTCATAAGGGTTCATAGGAGCGCAGTATAGAGTTCCATAGTGATTGTCTTTTCTATACTCTCCACAGTAGCGATCCTCATAGCCACAAGTAGTGGGAAGGTTCACTGACAAAGATGCGGGAGAAACAAGCTCACCATCCAATGCGGCCATAGTGTAGATTCTGTTTCCGCTTAAAGAAGTGGTGTCCATATAGATTGCAGGATTAAGCTCGCCCGAGTTTTTAATTAGCACTGGGTAGAAGATATCCGACATGACTTTTCCCGGAAGAAAGCTAAATTTTGTGGTGTTTTGTCTACTTTCTTTCCATTGTCCATTTTTTCCAGTTAGAAGAAGGATGTCATCTATGGTTTCCAAGAAAACATAAGTTCTATCACCTTTGTCAAAACTTGCAATAAAGCTCATCAATCTATCGTATGGAGTGTCCAGCCTATAAACGTAGGTCTTTTCCTCACCCTCGTATTGGTGAGAGATGTTAAGTGTTGAGCTTGTTAAAAAGCCAACAAATGAGTCGCCTCTATCTCCATGCTTGATGTCCTTCAAAGGGTGAATAGCATTGCCCACCAATTGAGCTCCGATATAGTCTAAATGGTTAAAGCTTAGCTCTTCACCGTCAAACTCTCCTTCAACCACTGTTCTTTGGAAGCCTAATCCAAAAGAGAATACAGCTCTAACAATGCCATTTTGAAAGTCTTGATCGCTTTGCTGCTTTAGAGCAATTAGCTCAATGCCTGTGTCATCTACAGAAATTGCGGGAGCAACAGTCTTTTTAAACTGGTTTCTAACCGATTCACCAAAGTTTCTGTTCATAAAAGTTCTATAGTTGAAAGTGGCATTTTCTTCGTCCACGGACAACCAATATACTCTTCTTAAAAAACTTTTGTCTTTTGGAGACCAAGGATCATCAACTTGATCAACCTCAGGCACTGGGCCTTTGTTAATATAAACCGGTGTTGCCAGGTACTTGCCGTTTGAAAGCTCAGTCTTGACGTACTTTGTAGTCTGTGGCGTTTCATCCGGTGTGCTTCTGTCATAGGCCATGCTTATGACAGGAAGGTTTGGATGAAGAGGATTCAAATTTTGATCCAAGTATCTGTACTGGATATAAACGTTTCTATCTTCATCAGAGGCAACGGATTTGATTAAAAAATCCATTGTCCCATCGTAGTTAAAATCCATTTGCTGAACGCTCAAAACTTCATGAGTGTCGTTTAGAACAAGCTCTTTTTGAGCTTCAACCAAGCGACCATCTCTCATTTGAAAGAAGAAAACTTTGTATTGTGTCTTGTCTGATCTAAAAGTCAGATAAAAGCTTGGATCCGCAACACCTCTCACAGTCTCCACCGTTCTCAAATTTGAATGAGTAGGCCTGTCATCGGTGTTTCTTTTGTTCTCCTCTTTCTCACTGAACTCTCTTCTAAAAGAGATAAGCGAGTGGGTTCTATCTTTGAACTCGATTGGAAACACTTCTTTATCTTCAATCGCGTAAAGATCTTGAGCAAGAGTTACTTGATGAGTGTACTCTCTTTGCGCCATGCCCTCAGTTTGAACACTAACTTTAAACTTGAACATATTGGGAGCAAGCTTGTTGGTGACAATCCCTGTTACTGGAATTGATCCAACTTGACCTGGTTTCATAGGTTTTAATTTAAATTCTTTTTTCTCAATCTCAATGCCATCTGTTACAGATTCTAGAGCTATCACAACCTCGCCGGATGTCTTGCCAAAGTTCTTTAAGTTCAAAACAAATTGTCTAAACTTGCCTGTTCTTGAGTCAAACACGGCCTCTGACATTTGTTTAAACACTGGCTTCACACTTGGAGCTGCTTTTAACTTCAGCGCTTTTCCAAGCTGAACGGCGCCATGCATGGATTTAAAGTCATCAGGTCTTTCAAGAGAGCTGTCAAGAAGCCTTCTTTGAACTTCATTGATGTGCATTCTTGGGTAGACCCCTTTAATCAATGCCGCAGCCGCCGAAACAAACGGGGCCGCCTGAGAGGTTCCACTCATAATATCGTAGCCTTGGATATTAAGTTTCAGAGGAATGAAAGAAGTTGGTACTGTTGATGCAATTTGATCTCCTGGCGCCAAGATATCAACTTCCGCTCCATAGTTTGAGAACCTGGAAACTTTGCCGTCAATATCAATAGAGCCAACACACATAACTTCTCTATAAGCGCATGGGAAAATGCTCGCATTTGTGTTGTTGTTTCCTGCTGCGGCCACAACAAGAACGTTGTTTTTAACCGCATGCTTGATGGCCATATCCAGGTAGCGAGTGTTCATAGTTTTAGGCCATCCAAGACTTAGATTGATTACATCAACATTTCTGTGGACAGCGTAGAAGATGCCTTTTGCAATTCTTCTAGAAGCGGCCCTGTATTTTAGCTTGTTTCTCTCGTCGGATTCATCAACCTTTCCAGTAACCTTAATAGGCAAGATCTTAATTTTGTCACTTACACCGGAAATCCCAAGTTTATTGTTTCTCTTAGCTGCAATGATTCCTGAAACATGCGTTCCATGTCCTGTGTCGTCAAACGGATGAGCATCGTACATGTAAGAGGTGCTTGCAAAGTTCCCCCCGTAACAATCTCCGCGAAGACCATTTTTGTCTCTGTCTTCCATCGTTCCGGTCTGGGGCGTGCCATTGTCACACTCCACATCATTTTTATAGATCTGGTCTTTTAGTTCAGGGTGGTCGAAGTCAATCCCCATATCGATTACTGCAACCACTGGAGCTTTCTTTAAGTTTGCTTCGATAGACCCAATGCTCTCTGCCCAGTCAATGTCTTGTCCGTCTCTTCCCTGAACCTCTTCAGGGCCGCCATTTGGCATTTGAGCGGAGGTGACCTGTCCTTGATTTCTAAGTCCCCACTGGAAAGGATACAGCATGTCATCCGCATCCATGATGGTTTTATCATTGGATTTAATTTCAAAAAGCTCAACGCTATGGTCAGCTTCAACAAGTTTTACAAGTTTATGGCCTTCTAAGGCCTTAAGTGAGGCCTTTGTTGCTTCCACTTCATATAGCCTGTCAAGATAACCATCGCCAAAAGGCAGAAAACGCTTGGCGTTTGAAACGCCATCAATCTTGTTTAAAGATTGAAGTTCGGTTTTGCTTAGCTCCCTAGTGGTCTCCACCACGTAAACATTGGCAAAGACAGAGGAGGATAAAAGGATTGTCCAAATTAAAGATTTCATTAAATTAGCCTCCCTAGCAGCCACGAAGCAAAAAACTCACCTTTGGTCATGCCTAAAAACTTTCTTATTCTTGCGATAGGGCCTTCAATGTCCTCAGTTCCCTTTCTACCAAAGGAATTGGAAATTATTTTCTTGTCACCGTTTGGATCTCCAACTCTAAACCCGTCGATACGAGCGATGGCCAACATATTGCCGCCTCCGCCAACCATTTTTCCAATCCCTTCCATAACAAGTCCTTCCTCAATGGCCTCAACCATCTCCATAGTGTATTCGGCCATCTCATTTTGGTCGCCTTCTTCCAACGCTTGAAAATACTTTCTCTTGTTGTGGGCAAACCTGTAGTATCCACTTCTTTTAAGAGAGTCCTCCCAATTGAGCCTTCTATTTCTTTGTCTTCTTCGGTTGTAGACAAAGATGTCTTCCGCTTCTTCCTCAGACATCTCAATAAAGTGCTTAATGCCGTTCTCATATATAAAGAAGTTCACATTAATATTGTAGAGAAAGAGCTCTTCTGTTTGAGCAAGAACCTCTTCCTCCATAAATCTAAAGGCATAGCGTTTTTTAATTTTTCTCAAAAGCTCAATGGCATCGTCTTTGCTCATTTTCCAGCCGTTGTAGATTCTTGAAAGCTTGGCGTAAGGATTTTCAACAAAACCACTCTCACCTTTTATGCCTTCATAGGTTAAGATTTCGTTTTCGGCCTTGCCCATATAAGTGTAGCCAGGATTTCCTCCACTAAAGCTTGCCACGTTGAATGTTTTATCCATAAGCTTTCCAGCAAGAAGCTCTATAAGATCTTTTGCATAGTTCTCATAGTCTCTTCCAAAATTGTTGCCAATAACACTTCTATACAAGTCTTTCGTGTGTCCATCTGGAGAAGTGATGGAGATGTTGTCGTACTGATCAAGCCAGTTCCACTTCCAAACAAAGATGCCAAATCTTGAATCATCCTCTTCAAAGTCGTGTATTAGAACATAAGGATTCTCCACTTTCTCTAAAGACTGGGTTGAGTTGGACAGAAAAGCGCTTCTTAAAGCTTTCAGGTAGTCCAGTTGCTTAACGTTGATTTCCCCTTTATAAGCAGATTTAATTGGAACTTTGTGAAACTTGGTTCTTGCCCTTCCGCTTGTGGACTTAAATCTAAATTTCATAATGGGAATATACTTCTCCACACTTACTGAAGGCTCAATTGCCGTTACGTTTCCAAGATCTTTATAGACATGAACTTCTTCCTCACTTGCTCTAAAGATGTGAAGTCGACTTAAAACGTTTTTGCTTGCGGCGATGTTTACACCAATATTTGAAACTTCGTACAAGTTCATTCCAACGCCAATACCTCCAGAGCCGCCAAACGAATCCGTGATGATCATAGACTCACCCACGGCAATGTTTTCATCTATTGCCTGAAGCGCTTTTTCAATGGCCAACTCATCGTCTTGCTCTTTGAGTTCTGAATAATGCAGGTTGTGCAGATCGTTTAGCTCGTCCACTTTAGTCAAAAGGGCGATAGTGTCCGAGTAGTTCTCATCTATAAACTCTTCTCTCTGGGCCTGCTCTTCGCAGTCCTGGCCGCATTCAGTATCCACGATGTAGTCTAGGGAACCTTTTAGCTTTGTATGATAATCCACTAGAGACTTCCCTATAGGGTAAATCTCTGAAAGGCCGTCCTCGCGAACTATATTGATGTAGTTTTCTTTAAGATCACTATGCAAGCTCACAATCTTTTGAAGCTCAACTTCAACGTCAGAAGCTAAGAGGTTTGATGCATGAAGGTTTGTAATTTCATCCAACAACTCGTTGGCCTTTTTATACAACTTGCCGTTTCTTCTTATTCTCATGTCATCAGATAGGTTTTGATAGAATTCTTTGGCAATTGGATCAAGAGCATTGCCGTACTTATTCTTTAGGTATGGCACCATCATATTTTTAAATGGATATTTCAATGCCTTCTCAACAGATGTGATAGGCCTTACGTGAGCGTAAGTTCTGCTTAAATAAAGATTGGCCCTCACATTGAGATCCACAGGAACATACTGTCTAACCTCACCGGCAGCGCTCATCACAGTGTCGCCGGTTTTCGTGTAAATACCTGTTGCTCCGCCAAAAACACCTGCCGAGATACTTCCCCCAACAGTGTCAACAAGCTGGATAAGGTTGTCGGTACCCATATAGCTTCCGGCCACAACCTCACGCCCAACGATAAGATTGCCTCGAACGGTGGGATACATGAAAAAGTCCACAGGCAACTTGCCTGTGTCTCCAGTGGTTGCTGTCTTTGCAACTTCGTTGGCAAGGTCCTCTTTAAAGTCAACGATCTTATCTTTAATGTTGTTTCTCAAAAAGGAGTTGGCCGTCTTAACTAGAACGTCAATACCCACAGAGATTTCCTTTGACTTAAAGAAAGCTGTCATCTCTGAAGTTGAAAGTGGAGACTCAGGATCTGGAATTTTAAAACGTCTAGCGTAGCCGTCATAGAATTCTTTAGTAATTTCTCCGTCCACAAGATCGTCTTGATTGCTGATGGTTGAGTTCACTGAAAGATTCACGTTGTCGACGCCAAACAGAAATCCCAAATGATTTCTTCTGCTTTTAAGTTTTTGCAATAATAGAAGCTTTACCGACTCAGGAAGGTACGTCGCGTCCACGATATCCCTCCAGTCTTGTTCATTTAGCTTCATGATTCTTCTTATAATCCAAACTGCGTCATCTCTTGAGCAATTATAGTTTGCAGCGTGAGCAAACTTTAAGCTTACATTGTCCGAGAAGCGTCGCCCGATAGTCCAATCCATAAGATTGATAGACTCTGGTGCATCCACAAGCGCGAATGGAACCACAAGAGAATCATAAATTCTTTTACCTTGTGGAATGTCTTCAGAGAGGTAACCCTTGGCCAGATTGTGTAAGAACTCTTGATCCTCCATAACGGCAACATCTTGAACCACAACGGACAGATCTCCCTGACTTAAAATCCACCTGTCAAAAGAGCCAGCATTGTTAATGGAAATGTTTTTTATAAAAAGCTTTTTATCCTCTTTATTTGGAAACATTATTTTAAGTCTAGGCACATACTTAACTGGCGGCACCTTGTAGCCTATTTTTCTAAGAAGAGCTTTTCTTAAAAAGAAATTGTGCACAGACTTGCTTAAGAATAAAGAATACTGCTTGGGAGTCCCGTAACGATTGTCTTTTGTAACAGTGACTCTGTAGTTTCCAAGCCTTGCCCATCCCTCTGAAACATAATCGACTTTGTCTAAATCGTTTAAATCGAGCTGGTCATGATCGGAAAGGTCAATGTTTCTATAATCCTCAACAGGCCCACCACTATAGATATGTGCTGATTCATGATCAATAGCAGGCTCCAGGTCAGCTAAGGTCCACTGACATCTTGTCTCGCTATGTCTTCTTTTATAATAAGCGTCCGCTTCAGATGAAGTAAGAACATCCCCTTTGCGGATCCCCTCTCCACAGTCATTGCTGTCACAAATTAAGTCTGTTGCCGGCATGTGCCCATAGGCCAGAGGAACGGTTCCTTTAATTGGATTGTAGGCCAGAAGTTTTTCTTGCTCACAGCTGCCATGTCTGGTCACCGAAGTGCCAAACTCAGAGTCCTGAGCGTAAACATTTAGTCCTGAAAGAATAAATGCCAATAAAAGTAGCCTCATAAACGATTCCCCGTATAAAATTTCGACGATCGTAAATTTATTTTACGATCTCCACCCATGCATTTAGTGCATAAGGGCCTCAAATTGCGTCATTTTCCAATAACTCATTTAATTAGGTTGCTAAATGCGCGCCATTATTTGTTCTAGAGCAAAATTGAGTTAAGATGTCTTAAGGTATTTATTTTACAAGGGAGCATGGTTGAAAATTCTGGCCATATCAGAGAACAGCGCGGAACTGGAGCAACTCTCCAGAATTTTGAGAAATCAATTTAAAGATGTGGAAGTCATTTTAGCCAGAACCAAAGAGGAGGCCATGGACCACGCCTCGGTCAATGGGCCGTTTGGTTTTTTTGCTCTTGATGTGGAAGCTAAGGACTATGACCCAGACGAACTTGGAAAAGATCTAATTGAGTTCACTGGACAGCGGCCTTTGGTGTTCATTGGACAGCAGTCTTTTATAAACGATCGAATAACCCAAGAGTTGTACCAATCAAACGAATACAATGAATCAATCCTTAAGCCTTTTGAAAGAGAGGACTTTAAAGACGATCTTTTAAACAAGGTCGGAAGCGCTCTGAACTTTGCTAAACAAGAAGAGTTTGCTGCGTCTATTCAGGACATTCAGCCTGAAGAGTTCATTCCCATGAAAATCAAAGGTTTCTACCTTTACAAAAGTTTTCCCTATGACATTTATATGGAGATCGTTAGAGGCAAATACATAAAAATCCTTAGCGCCGACAAGCCCTACACTATCAACACATTAGTGACTTACGCCAAAAAGAATGTAAAGTGGCTTCACATCAAAAAAGATGACCAACTGGCCTACCTGGAAGAGGAAACAAAAAAATGCATCAAGGCCATAAAGAAGGCTCCGCCTAAATCTGAAGACACTATTTTGGTGGCCTTAAGATCCATTACCCTGATCCATCAAAGCCTTCTAGCTATTGGAGTCACACCTGATGTTTTAAATCTCACAGGACTCCTAGCTGAAACAATAATTTAGGTTGTAAAAAAAGAACCGGAGATAAGAAACATTTATTCAAAGTATCCAAAAATCTACTCAGGCATTGCAAGTAAAAGCTTATTAACCGCCCTAACAGCCACATCTATAGTTAATAGAATGGGATGGGATTCAGTGACAACTATGACAAAGCTCTGCGTGGCCTCCATACTTATGGACTTCACCCTCACAGAGGAAGAGATGACTCATATAAACTCTCATTTAAGCCCAGAACTAGACAAGTTCTCCGAAGAGGATATTGAGTCATTCCTGCAACATCCTTTAAAAGCGGCCGAAATCGCTCAGCAGTTTACCATCTTTCCAGATGTGGATTACCTAATAGAGAACCACCATGAGACCCCTAACAGAAAAGGGTTTCCCAATAGGCCAAACCACTCGAAACTTACCGTTCTTTCTGCAGTGTTTAATGTCTCTCAATACATTGCCGCGGAGATAGATGGAAAGCCTATAAAGAAAGATCTTTTATTAAAGTCAATGAAGTCAATTTCAAAGGATTACTACCACGGAAACTTCAGAGACACGCTAAAGACTTTGAAAGCAATGTATGAGCTTTAAAGAGCGACTTCCCTGAAGGCCTCAATTATCTTTTTATAAGTGTGGTTTTTATATCTTTCGCGAAGCCTTTCAAGGTAAGAGTCGTTGTCCGCTATTTTTTTGGCGTCTCCCGCTTTCAGTCTTGCTAGGATATCTGTTGCAATGTCTTCAGCAATAATGATTATCTTTGAAAGTGGCGAAATATCATCTTTATAATTTACCGCAAAACCTTGGCCATTGGTCATACCATGATGTTGGGTGATGATCATGTCCGCTCCCATTGGACAGCGTGGAAATGTCTTAACCAATCTTCCCGCAAGCATGGCGTGTTCAAGGACAATAGTTTTTTCTTCTTCGGAAACGTCTGATCTGAAAAGAAAGTCTTCTTCGTTGGCACAGTCTGGATACTTTTTAAATAGTGGCACAAGGTAAATATCGTGAAAAAACAATGCAAATGAGACTTTGTTCTGTTGCTCTTGAGAACCCCATGAGATGTTTTTAATAATTCCGCACGCCAGGTAGGTTGCAAGAACAGAGTGCTTGTAAGCAAAATCTCCCTTGTTCTCCAAAAGCATTTTCAAAAGGTTTTTTACACTAGGAGCTTCCTGTATAACGCTTTGTATACTCTCAATGCATGCTTGTGAAATTTGAGCAATCTCTTCAGTGACTTCATCGGACTCAAAAATTTCTTCAGCGACAATCGACATGCCTTGGCTGGTAAGCTCCACTCTTTCTTCAGCGGAAATATCCGTTCTGGTGAGTTCTTTTAAAATCACACCGCTGGTTTTGTTGATAAAGCTCAATCGATAATTCGCATCGATGTAAAGTGTTTCAACACCTTCATCTAAATACTTTTGAAGGCTATTTCCAACCTCTTTGCCTGTTTCAATGATTTTAAAATATTCGTATTCAAAATCTCCAGCTTCGGTGCGGTAGTAAATATCACAGATGCTTTGTTCTATGGATGCAAAGAGCTTTATTGGGATTGGAAAATATTTGGGAACTGATTTTTCCGCCATGTCTTTGGCGGTTATCTGAAGAATTTTGGCCATGGACTGTAAAAGTCCTTTTATATCGTACCTATTTCTTAAAGAGATGGTTTTAGGAAGTTTTCCCGCCGGCTCCCCTAAAACAATAACGGGAACCCTTAATGACTTTTCATCAAGAAAGCCCATGAGTTTTTCAATAGCGCTTTCTTTTTCATTGAGCTCTTTAAAACAAATAATCGCATCTACGTGGGGCACCTGCTCCATAAGGGCAATCGCGCCTGCAAGATTCTTCTTAATGGTTACACTGACACCAACGTAGGCCCGAAGGTTTACCTCGTAGAGATTGTTGACGACTTCATTGTTTGAAATAAGTATTGCGTGGCTCATAAAGTGCTATTGTACCATACCTCACGCGCTCTGGGGCTCGGCAGGGTTTACCCTCTTATGGAATTCAGGTACTTTTTTAGTCGGTGGATTCCCATGTTAAGGGCCTCCCTCTCGTCTTCCAACTTGTAGATCATTTCAATATGTTTATAGATTTTTCCAGATTCAGATAAAACGATATCAACTTCCGCGTCAAATTGATCCTTGTTTTTGTTGACGCTGATGCGTCCAACCAACTCTGGGGAAAGGCCTTTGAGCTCGACAAATTTCTCTTTAGGGTAATCATCTTTAAGGTTGTTGATCTGGGTCATATTAGAAAATCCAGTTAAGGTTCATTGCCAAAAAACTTTATTGATTATCATCAAAGTTGGCCAGCGTATTAGTCCTTTATATATGACAAATAACTAATATCTGTTAGAATTATTTGGTAGTTATTTCACGTATATATTGTTTGCTATTTTCTGTAAAAGGGGGAATTTACTTATGCCGTCCCACAACTATTTTACCTACTCAATTGGTAAAAAGCAGATCACTGCCGTCACAGGTCTTGGTCTTGTTGGGTTCACCGCCACTCACTTGGCGGGTAACTTGCTAATTTTGGTTGGTGCCGACGCATTTAACGCTTACGGACACGCTCTTGTAAGCAATCCATTAATCTATTTGGCCGAAGCTATTTTGCTGGGGATGTTTGTTCTCCACATTGCCATGGCCGCAACGCTTACCGCTCAAAACATCGCAGCGCGTGGTAGACGTTATTACATCAAAAACCGCTCAGGCCGTGGTGAAACCATCGCTTCAATGACTATGCCTTACACAGGCACAATCTTGTTGGTGTTCATCATTCTTCACCTGATCAACTTCAAGTACGGAGCTCACTACGAGACTACTGTTGATGGTGTTGTGATGAGAGACCTGTTTAGACTTGTGGTTGAGTACTTTGCCAATCCGCTATACGTGGCATGGTATGTGTTTTCAATGATAGCTCTTGGCCTTCACACAGGACACGGACTTCAGTCAAGCTTGCAGACGTGGGGTCTTAACCACCCTAAATACACTCCAAAAGTGAAGATGGTTTCTGTTGCTTACGGTGTGTTGGTGGCCTTAGGTTACTCAGGGCTTGCCATTTATTGCTATTTTTTAAATTAAGAAGGAGTCATTAATGGGCTTTAAATTAGATTCTAAAATTCCAGAAGGTCCCATCCAAGAAAAATGGGAAAAACATAAGTTTAAATGTAAATTGGTCAACCCGGCCAACAAAAGAAAGTTTAACGTAATCGTTGTAGGTACTGGTCTAGCTGGTGGATCTGCCGCGGCTTCCCTAGCTGAACTTGGTTACAATGTTAAATCTTTCTGTATTCACGACTCCCCTAGAAGAGCTCACTCTATTGCAGCTCAAGGTGGGATCAACGCCGCTAAAAACTATCCAAACGATGGCGACTCTGTATGGAGACTTTTCTACGACACAGTCAAGGGTGGCGATTATAGAGCGAGAGAAGCCAATGTTTACAGACTTGCTCAAGTTTCCAACAACATTATTGACCAGTGTGTTGCTCAAGGTGTTCCATTCGCTAGAGATTACGGTGGATACCTTGCAAACAGATCATTTGGTGGTGCTCAAGTTTCTAGAACTTTTTACGCCAAAGGACAAACAGGACAACAACTTCTTTTGGGTGCCTACTCTTCAATGATGAGACAGGTAAATAAAGGAAAGATCCAGCTATACACAAGAAGAGAGATGCTTGATCTTGTTCTTGTTAATGGTAAAGCTCGTGGGATCATAGTAAGAGATGTAATCACAGGAGACATTGAAAGACACACTGCTGATGCTGTTATCTTGGCAACAGGCGGATACGGAAACGTATATTACCTTTCAACAAACGCCATGCTTTCAAATGCAACTGCAGCTTGGAAGGCGTATAAAAAGGGTGCTGGATTCGCAAACCCTTGTTTCACTCAGATCCACCCTACTTGTATTCCAGTTCACGGTGATCACCAGTCAAAACTTACACTCATGTCCGAGTCCCTAAGAAACGACGGACGTGTTTGGGTACCTAAAGACAAAGGTGACAAGAGACACCCTAATGATATTCCTGAAGAAGAAAGAGACTACTACTTAGAGAGAATCTATCCTTCTTTTGGAAACCTTGTGCCAAGAGACGTTGCTTCAAGACAAGCAAAGTTTAGAACTGACGAAGACAGAGGTGTTGGTAAAACTGGCCTTGCGGTTTATTTGGACTTCTCCGAAGCAATTAAGCGTGACGGAAAAGAGGCCATTGAAGCAAGATATGGAAACCTCTTTGAAATGTATGAAAGAATCACTGATGAGAGTCCATACAAGCAACCAATGAGAATCTACCCTGCTGTTCACTATACTATGGGTGGCCTATGGGTTGACTACAACTTGATGTCTACTATTCCAGGACTTCACGTTCTTGGAGAAGCAAACTTCTCTGATCACGGCGCCAATAGACTTGGAGCTTCCGCTCTAATGCAAGGTCTTGCTGATGGCTACTTTGTAATCCCTTACACTCTAGGTGATTACTTTAACAATCACGACCTTGAGCCAGTGGACACAAACCACGAGGAATTTGATAAGGCAGAGAAAGAGGTAAAAGAAAGAATCGACAAGCTTCTAAGTATTCAAGGTACTAGAACTGTTGATGACTTCCACCGCTCTCTTGGAAAGATAATGTGGGACAACGTTGGGATGAGCCGTAATGAAGCTCGTCTAAAGGAAGCAATCACAGAGATCCAAAAGCTAAGAGCTGAGTTCTGGAAAGATGTAAAAATCCCAGGAAAAGCTGAGGGAATCAACGACGAGCTTGAAAAGGCCGTTAAAGTTGCTGACTTCTTGGAGCTTGGAGAGCTAATGGCAAGAGACGCTCTAGAAAGAGTTGAATCTTGTGGCGGCCACTTTAGAGAAGAGTCTCAAACACCTGAGAACGAGGCCCTTAGAGATGACGAAAACTTTGCGCACTCTGCAGTGTGGGAATTCAAGGGAGAGAAAGAAGCTCCTGTGCGTCACAGAGAAGAGCTTAAGTTTGAGAACGTTCCACTAACCCAAAGAAGTTACAAGTAACGGAGTAATTATGAGCGCTAAAGAAGAAATGCTAACGCTTAATTTAAAAATATGGAGACAGGAAGACAGAAACGACAAAGGGCGTTTTGTTGACTACAAAATGGAAGGCGTCTCCACTGACTCATCATTTCTAGAGATGATCGATATGTTGAATGACGAACTGGTTAAAGAGGGAAAAGACCCTGTATCTTTTGACCACGACTGTAGAGAAGGTATTTGTGGATCATGTGCTATGATGGTTAATGGCCAAGCACACGGGCCAAATGCATTGACTACTACTTGTCAGCTTCACATGAGATCTTTCACTGATGGCGACACGATTGTTATCGAACCATGGAGATCAAGAGCATTTCCAGTGCTTAAAGACCTTAAAACAGACCGTTCAGCTTTTGATAAAATCATTGCTGCCGGTGGTTATATTTCAGTAAATACTGGGAACGCTCAAGATGCCAACAACCTTCCAGTTTCTAAAGAAAATGCCGATTTGGCCATGGATGCTGCAAGTTGTATTGGCTGTGGTGCATGTGTTGCTGCTTGTCCAAACGCATCTGCAATGCTCTTTACATCTGCAAAGATCTCTCAGCTTGCTCAGTTCCCTCAAGGACAAGTTGAAGCAGCTGAAAGAGCTTCAAACATGGTTCGTGAAATGGATGAGCTCGGATTTGGTAACTGTACCAATCACGCAGAATGTGAGGCCGCTTGCCCTAAAGGCATTGACCTGAGAAACATCGCTCACATGAACAGAGAATTTCTTAAAGCTAAAGTTAAAGGCAAATAAAAAAAAAGGAGATCTTCGGATCTCCTTTTTTTTATATTTTTAATTCAAATACCCCAATTCCTCTTGCACTATCAAATGGTGCTCCACTCGTACCGTTTGCAGGGGCCCTAACATGGCCAAACTGTCCGGCCATATAGAAGACATAAACTTTTCCATTAAGAACTTCAACTCCGGCCACCTCTGGTTGGTCTCCAGGAAGAGACGTGAAATCTGGGGTGTCATCCCAGTTTCCAGCACCATAGATTTCACTTCCTAAATCAACAGCAACTCCCTTGCTCTCATCAAAGCTTGTTAAAGAGCTCCCTGGAATTAAAGTCCACTTATTCGTAATATTGCTAAAGGCAAACATGTAAACTTCCCCATTTTGTTTAAAAACGTGAGGACTTTTGTAGTCTTTTAAAATGTAACTAGATGGCATATTAAAGCTTATCAAGTCGGTTGAAGTTGCAATCGAAATATAATCAGTATCATTTGTGGGAGCGTTCGAGGTCGTATTGTACATATAGTATGTTCCCGAATTATAAAAGATATCTAGATCCACATGACTCGTTTTACCTTTCCAAGTATCGTCATTCTGAGAGAATAGAAAGTTTTTGTCCTCATCTACATTAAAGTCTGCACTTGAGAGGGTTTCGGGTGAGCTCGCACTAAATCCAACAGGGTAATAACCATTTGAAGAAACGACTGCAGAAGCGCTAAACATTGCCGGCACGTTAGACATATTGTACTCGGCACTTCTAAACCACTTAAGAGAAATTCCTGAAACCCCAGAGCCAGTATCTACCATAAACGTATTTTTAACACTTCCCACTGTGAATCCATTTGAGTCGGAATCATTAATATTAACAATCTCATTTTCACCAGTGGCCGCATCGCCGTCATGCCATACAACATTAGAGCCAGGACTCCAGGTTGCAAGTCCCCAATGCCAGCCACCACTGCCTGAATCATTGTATTTACACGGTATATTGAAATATACCTTATTATTGTGAACAACGGTTGTAGGTCTCCAACCTCCTTTAATGCCAATAAGGTAGTAACTGCAGTCGTCTGTATTACTCGAAGCTTCATAGATAGCACTTGTGGCAGTAAGGTTGAGAACAGAAACTTCATTTTCTAAACTCTCTGCCTCCAAAGTTGCCAAGTGCTGCCCACAAGATAAGAAGTTGAAAGAAACAAATAATAACGAAAAATAATTTTTTAACATTCTCACGTCCCTTAAAACATCAATATTCTGTAATTAATAATAAGCTACCCAATCCGCCTAACAAGAATTCAGACATTTACAACTAGCAACTTTTTAAAGTCAGCAAATCAGTGCCTCTGTTCCTTGCCAATTAACTCTTCGACAAGTGATAAATGTTGGATGACTAAACTTTGATTAAGCTATAGACTAAATGCATGAAATTAAAGGAACTTGATGAGCTTAACGAGCTCGAAAAAATATCACCGTCCCTGGTGAAGTTTAAAACCTTAGACAGCGTTGAGTACAAAGGTAAAAACTATCCCATACGCTCAGTCACCATTGGCCCAGATGATCCAAGTGTCCCCACTCTGGGGCTTTTTGGAGGAGTGCACGGTCTTGAAAAAGTTGGCTCCCAAGTTATTGTGGCCTACTTTGCCTCTTTGTTTGAGCAGTTAAAGTGGGACAAGGATCTCCTTCGAAGGTTTGAAGACTTTAGAATTGTATCCATTCCCATTGTGAATCCAGTGGGCATGGCAAGATTTTCAAGAAGTAACGGCAATGATGTTGATCTAATGAGAAACGCGCCTGTAGATGCAGATCCAAAGCACACCTTTCCCCTAGTTTCTGGGCACAGAATTAGTCGAATGCTCCCTTGGTACAGAGGAGAAGGACTTGAAAAAGAATCTCAGGTTCTTTTCCAATTTGTTAAAGAGGAGATGTTTTCTTCCAATGCCTCTATCGCTTTAGACATTCACTCAGGGTTTGGGACAAAGGACCAACTTTGGTATCCATACGCTAAAACTAAAGAGCCTTTTGCAAGAATTGCAGAAGTTAAACGCCTAATGGGGCTTCTTGACTCAACCTATCCATATCATATTTATAAAATCGAAGGCCAGGCCGAAAACTATCTAGCTAATGGTGATTTATGGGACTATTTCTTTGATATTCATCAACAAGATTATAAACAAGATGAACATCTTTTTATACCTCTAACACTTGAGCTTGGATCGTGGAACTGGATAAAAAAGAATCCAAAGCAGTTCTTTTCTAAACTTGGACTTTTTCACCCAATAAAAGAACACAGACATGCTCGAACGATGAGAAGACACCTTCTTCTATTGAACTTTCTTATGAGAGCGACTAAAAACCACACCGTCTGGCGATAGAATGGATTATAAGTTTCCGAAAGACTTTTTCTTTGGCGTATCAAATGCCGCCGCCCAAGTAGAAGATGGGCTTAGCGATCCGTGGCTAAAGCTTGCTGAGCAAGACAAAGTTAGCTGCTTTAAAAATGTGGCCCATGCAAAGGATAGACTAAGATTTTGGACCAACCCAAATATTGAAATTAAATTGGCACAAGAGCTTGGTGTGGATGTATTTAGAATGAGCTTTGAGTGGAGTCGTCTTGTTCCGGAAAAAAACACTTGGGATCAAGAGTCTGCACTACGCTACAGAGATATTTTGCTATCTTTAAAATCCAAAGACATTAAAGTCATGGCCACACTATTTCACCACAGTGTGCCTACTTGGTTTCAAGATGCTGGTGGTTGGAGTAAAAGAGAATCGGTGGATGATTTTAGCTTTTATTCTAAAAAAGCACTGGATGCTTTTTCCGATCTTGTAGACTGGTGGATAACTTTAAATGAGCCCGTACCATGGTCCTATTTAACATACAAAGAAGGGATCTTTCCTCCAGGGATTAAAGGAAGTATTCGCTCTCACAATCAATCTCTAAAAAATATGGCCAAGGCCCACAATTCTTTTTATGCATTCGCTCATCAAAGCCATCCAAGCATTAAAATTGGGCTAGCACACCATATGGGTTGGCATAGAGGAAGAGGTATTTTTAATAAACTCCTCGCAATTGTTACAGACTATCTCACTCACTGGAGTTTTATAAAGTTGATTGGAAAGAATATGGATTTTTTTGGAATCAACTACTATGGAGCAGAATGGATGACTCTCAAAGGCCCTGCTCAATATCCTGACCTCGAGTACTCCGACGCCGGTAGAGCAGTCTCCCCTCTAGGCCTTGAAGTTCAATTAAAAAGAATTCACAAACGCTACCCAGACACACCGATAATCATTAGCGAGAATGGAGTTGGTGATGATGAAGACTGGGTTCGGCCGGCCTATATTCATGAGCACCTCGCGGCAATTTATAAGTGTATAAATCAAGGCATTCAAGTGATTGGCTATATCCATTGGACTCTTAGTGATAACTTTGAGTGGTCTGATGGATACGGGCCTAAGTTTGGACTTGTTAAAGTAGAGAGAGAAAAAAACCTTAAAAGAACACCTAGAGAATCATTTGAAATTTATAAAGAAATCTGCAAACAAAAAGGCTTCACCTTTTAAGCTCGAAATCAAGCTTGGGAAAAGTATAAAAGCAAAAACGGACTTAAAAGAAACTACTGGCGCTCTGACGACAATAGATCTGGACTAAACTCACCTAAAAAACGAATCATGGGTATAAATGACTGGCGGCATAAGTAATTAAAATCTCAAGAAATTAAAGATTTTTTAAAATGAGACCGACTAGCACTATACAGTACTCGTGATGAGATAAGCTAACTTATAGGAGCTGTAAGGTGGCACGTTTTTTACTAATGCTTTGTGTTTTACTTATTGCTGGCTGTGGTGGCAGTGCCGGAGGCAAGCTTAACCTAAATGGAAATAGCAGCAATGACTCACAGTCCTTGCCCTCAAATAATTTTTCAATAATAGAAAACTACAATCAAGAACTGATCTTAAAATATCCAAACTCTTTTACAGGAACAACCTGTGAAGTTACAGATGAAGTGGGTGTAACAATAGCAAATGCATGCACCTGCAGCGTTGGAACCTGTCAAGTTGAGTTTAACCCTGCAACAGCTGGGAGTGCAAGTTTCAACTACACCATCAGTGACAATGGGGCCAATAACTACGAAGCAAAAGGAAATCTTACAGTCAAACCAGTAGTGCCTTTTCAGTCTGTTTGGCGGGTTGGAAATGTATCATATGGTGATGGAGACTTAACTGTAACACTTCCCTTGTTAAGTGGACGAGAGTATGACTTCACAGTTGATTGGGGTGATGGCAACACGGATACTATCACCGCCCATGATGATGTGGATAAAAATCATACCTATGCTTCTGCGGGAGACTACACCATCTCTATCTCAGGTTTAGTTGAAGCATGGAGTTCTGGATTCTCTGGCGACTATGATAAAATCATAGCGGTTACAGAGCTGGGAACAGTTGGTTGGAGGGAGTTTTGGGGAGCATTTTTAGGATGCACTAACCTAACAACCTTTGAGGGCGGCGATTTATCTAATGTCACAACGATAAGTGCTATGTTTAAAGGCTCACCAAACGTCACCCCTAACACTTCAGGATGGAATACACAAAATATAAAGAATATGGGTGAAGCATTTCAAAACGCCACCTCTGCAAATCCGGATACATCGAATTGGGATACTTCAAGTCTGACTAACCTACAGAATACGTTTGATGGTGCCACCTCTGCCAACCCGGACGTAAGTAATTGGGATACTTCAAGGGTTAAAACAATCTATAGTACCTTTGCCAATTCAACTATAAACCCTGATGTGAGTAACTGGGATACATCAAATGTGACAGTTATGAGTACAGCATTCTATCAAAACACTGCTGCAAACCCAGACGTTAGCAATTGGGACACCTCTAAAACCCTTGGATTTGACGCAATGTTCGAAGGAGCCACTTCAGCAAATCCAGACATGTCTGGCTGGGACTTCTCGAGCATACTTACGTTTACCCAATCAGTGAACAACATGTTCTTTGGAAATACATCTCTATCAACAGAAAATTATAATAATCTTCTTATTGGTCTAGATGCCACAGGCATAAGCAACCTAAATCTGCATGGCGGCTCTGCAACTTGTAGTGGTGCGGGCTGCACAGCTAAGGCAAATCTTCAGGCTCGATCCTGGACTATCACCGACGGTGTTTAAGAAAGCACTCAGTTTATTTAATGGGCCTGCATCAATAGTGTGTTTATCTTTATTGGAATAGGATTTCACTTAAAGGGCCACCCCCTCCAAATTTGAAACTCTAATAAGAAAACCATCATATTTGAGGTGCTGCCATACATTTTGGGCTACCAAGTAGATTCTGGGAACTTTATGCCTTTAGTGGCTTAAGTTAAAATCCAATATTTATAGCCACTTAGCACAATTTTAAAATTAACTTTTGTTAATAGTCTGTATTGTTCAATAATAAAAGTATGAAGACTTTCTTAAAAATTGCAGGCCTATTAATTTCTGCTTTTATTTTTTCAAGTTGTTTGGATGAGGTAAAAGAAGCAGCTCAAGCTTTAGAGGACAACTTCCCTCCACCGGAAGAGAGCTCGCCCACAGAGTCAAACCAAGACGAAACACCTGAACAAGCTCCAGGCCCAACTAAGTTTACTGCCTCTCTTATTGCAGGATATGAACAGACTCTACGACTAAAGTATGACAATCAGTTTGTTGGAACTTCTTGCTCTATAGTAGACCCAGTTGGCCTTACCATCAATCAAGCATGCTCGTGTCTGAATGGAGTTTGCTCAGCTGAAGTGGCAACACCTTCCACTAGTGGATATGGAAGTTTTTCTTACACTGTAACAGATGGAGTAGAACAGTATCAAAGAGAGGCCGAATTAAATATTAAAGACATAAATGCAGTCAAGATGACTTTTAGAATCGGAAACGTTTCTTATGGTGACGGAGACCTGACTCTTACACTCCCGCTCGTTCAAGATTATCGCTACGACTTCACAATTGACTGGGGAGATGGCAACTCTTCTGTAGTGACTTCCTATAACGATCCGGATATTGAACACACTTACGCCTCTGCGGGTGATTACTCTATAACAATATTAGGCCAGGTTGAGGCATGGAGCTTTGATGCCAAGGGAGACAAAGACAAACTATTATCAGTTGAGGAACTGGGCACTGTTGGATGGGTGAACCTAGACAGTGCATTTGATGGTTGCTCCAACTTAACAACAGTGTTTGGTGGAGACACTTCTAATGTGGTGAATATGGCCAGAATGTTCTACGACGCCGTACAGGCAAGGCCAGACACATCAACTTGGAACACTGGCAATGTAACTAGAATTTCTTCAATGTTTAATGGTGCAACTGTTGCGACCCCAGATACAAGCAACTGGGACACCTCTAATATGAAAAGTATTAGCTGGGCATTCAGAGATGCGATTGCGGCCAACCCAAATACATCGAACTGGGATACTTCTAATGTAACAGACATGTCGGGAGTATTTTATAATGCCGAATCTGCCACTCCTGACACAAGTGGATGGCACACCTCAAAAGTAACTAATATGGGATACATGTTTCACGGCGCAAAAATCGCCAACCCTGACACAAGCAATTGGGATACTTCCAAAGTGACCGACATGATAAACATGTTTACCAATGCGGATTTTGCCAATCCAGACACCTCTAAATGGGATGTTTCAAGTGTTACTAGAATGTCCAATTTGTTTTATGGCACTGATTCTGCAAATCCAGATGTCTCAAGCTGGAACACATTAAACGTTAAAAGGTTTAACGGGATGTTCTGGGGCTCAAAGGTTGCAGACCCCGATGTAAGGAACTGGGATCTAAGCAGCGCAAAGGTAATAAATCAGATGTTTAAAAACTCAAAAGCAAATCCAGACGTTTCTCAATGGGACACTTCAAGTGTGGAAAATATGTTTGAACTTTTTAGAGGGGCTTCCAGGGCAGACCCAGACATGTCCAATTGGGACTTTTCAAGTGTCACAAGTGTTAAGGACATGTTTTATGGTGTTACCATTTCAACTTACAATTACGACACTTACCTTATACGCCTTGACGCCACAGCGGCAAATGGACTTACAACGACAGGTGGTGGCTCAACTTACACTTCAGCTGGAGCCGGCGGCACAGCGAGAGCAAACCTAGTGAGCAAAGGATGGACGATTACCGATGGCGGTGGGATATAGAAGGTAAGACCTTGTTAATATTAGTGATTAAGATTTTGAAAGCATAGGATATTGAATCAGTCTTTTCAGTCTGCTAATCTTAAATAGCATAACCAGGTGGTGGAGTGCTGGTAACACCCCACCTAAATCATCGTTTGATTAAATCTAGAATTGAATTAAGAATATCCAAAACTAGTTTAATCAAAGTCAAAACCCTGATTATGTCTTCCATAACAAAAACCTTTGTTAGAGGCTCCCCTTCATTGGGGAGTTATGGAAAGCTGCACGCTTTTTACAGCAGTGCAGTTCAATATTCAGTAGTATTCAAACTAATGGGATGAAGTTTTTCAAATATGAATTAGAGCTTGATGGCCTTGGTGGCAATGAAGCAGTCAATATAATTATTAAGAAGCCCGTTTTCTTCCGTCCAAGAGTCCTCATAGAAACCAGTGATAGCAAAGCCTGCTCTAGTTTGACCGCCTATTTGGTCTTGAAGAGAATGTCCAAACGCCAACGGCTCACCTTTGTCAGTATATCTTTTTCTTTCTTCTTCAGTAAGGCTTGTAAGATCAGAGTACGGAACCTTGTATTTAACTTGAAGAACGCCTTCATCTTCTTTCTCAGGATCCATGATGAATGAAATAGGATTGCAAAATCCAGATAAAAGAGCGCCGCCTTTTTTTAATACACGGTACGCTTCTTTCCACACAGGATCAACATCAGGAACAAAGCAATTTGAACAGGGGTGAAAGATCAAATCAAAAGACTCATCTTCAAAGCAAGAGAGATCTTTCATGTCACCTTGAACAAGTTCCATGTTAAGACCTTCTTTTTCGGCGACCAATCGATCTTGCCCGAGTTGTCCCGGTGAATTGTCAAAGATTGTAACTTCAGCGCCTGCTGCGGCAAATATTGGACCTTGTTGTCCACCCGCAGAGGCAAGGCCTAAAACCTTTTTACCTTTCAAATCGGGAAACCATTCTTTTGGCACAGGCTTTAGAGGTGTAAGCACAACTTCCCAGTCACCCTCTTTCGCCTTTTTAATTTGTTCACTTGTTACAGGGATAGTCCACTCGCCTTCTTCAGACACCTGACGATCCCATGCCTCTCTATTGTATTTAAGTAAGTCCATTTCAAAATGTTAATCAATTATAGCTAGATAGAGAAGTGGAAACTCAGCCAAAAAAAATTGTCACCACACTTAAAATTAAAATTAGCTAACCCTTTCAACACGATAAGGAGCTTCTAATAAATAATTGAAATCATAAACCTTTAGTTTTGTTTTAGTTCACCTTTACGCCAAGAATGTCGAAACCATTCCACAAGGAATTAAAGTGAAATTATGAAAAGATTGATTGTTTTAACATTCTCAGTGTTTCTAGGTGTGTCTTGTGGAAAGGTCGACTTCGATCTCCTCAACGAGAAGCTTAACGAGCTCTCTGCTGATGAAGTGGTAACGCTCATAGAAGATCACGAACAAACAATTACCTTAAACTATGAGCAAAGCTTCACGGCCACATCATGCACCATAACCTCTCTTACTGGGGCGGCGGTTACAACACCATGTTCTTGTTCTGCTGGAGTGTGCACTGTGGGTATAACTCCAAATGGACTTGGTGATATTTCTTTATTGTACTCAGTAAGCGATGGTGGGACCAACTCAGATTCTAGCGATGTCCAAGCAACTGTAAAAGAAGTTGTCCCTTTCAAATCAACTTGGCGAGTTGGTGACCCTTCCTATGGTGATGGCGATCGCACAGTAACTCTACCACTTAGAAGCGGCTTTAATTATAACTTCACTGTGGACTGGGGTGATGGGAATGTTGGTGAAGTGACTTCTCACGATGACCCAGACATAGACCATCTATATGATGACCCGGGCGACTATCAGATAACAATCACTGGCCTTGTGGAGGCCTGGAACTTTGCCAACACTGGTGACAAAGACAAAATCTTGTCTATTGAAGAGCTAGGAACTGTTGGTTGGAGGTCCTTTTATGATGCCTTCTGGGGTTGCAATAACTTAACGGTAGTCTCAGGTGGAGACACCTCTAATGTTGTGGAAATGGATTGGATGTTTGATAGAGCTCCTTTAGCTAATCCAGACACGAGCGACTGGAATACCTCCAACGTCAGGAGCATGGCAGGTGTATTTTTTGGGGCAAGCACGGCCAACCCCGATGTGAGCAAATGGGATGTATCCAATGTGAGAAATATGATGTCATTATTTTTTGATGCCCCGAACGCGAACCCAGATGTGAGCAACTGGGACACCTCAAATGTGGAGAACATGAAGTGGATGTTTGTTAGGGCCTATGCCGCAAATCCTGACGTAAGCAAATGGGACACCTCTAGCGTTACCAATATGGCAGAAATGTTTTACGATGCGGATGCCGCAGATCCTGATGTTAGCAATTGGGACACTTCAAACGTTACTGATATGAACGGAATGTTTGAATATACAGCTATTGCCAATCCTGATGTCAGCAATTGGGACATGTCTAATGTTACAAATATTAGTGGGATGTTTTTTCAAACAAGTGCGGCAAATCCTGATGTTAGCAATTGGGATGTTTCAAGTGTCACGAATATGGATAGTGTGTTTTCAAATACTGCCGTGGCAGATCCTGATGTTAGCAACTGGAATACTGTAAGTGTAACCAACATGAGGGCCGTATTCTACAGCGCTGACGCGGCCAACCCTGATGTAAGCATGTGGAACACTTCAAATGTCACAACTATGGAATCGATGTTCTATTTCGCGGACTTTGCCAATCCAGACATGTCGAATTGGGATTTTTCATCAGTGACAAATGTTAATGGAATGTTTGAGGGCGTCACAACCCTATCCACAACAAATTACAACAACCTCTTAATAAGAATGGAGGCCACTGCTCCTGACAGCCTTAACTTCCATGGAGGTAGTGCGACTTGTAGTGGGGCCGGGTGTACAGCAAGAAACAACCTGGACACTGTGAAAAATTGGAATATCACGGACGGGGTCTAAACTTTCGCACCGCAAGATGTGAAATTTATGTTTAGGTTAATGAAGGCCTAATCTATTTAGACATTACCTTTCTATTTGCCTATACTTTTGAAATGAAATGGAATGTTGATCCCGTATTGTTGAGTCTTGGCCCACTGGCCATTCGTTATTACAGCCTAATGTTTGTTATAGGCTTTATCTCTATGGAGAAATACGTAAAAGGTATTTTTCAAAGAGCAGGCAAAGATCCAAATCTCGTATCCACTTTAACAGTCTACATTATTGCGGGAACTTTTATCGGAGCAAGGCTTGCTCACGTATTATTCTATGATCCTGTTTACTACTTCTCCAATCCATTTAGCATAATCAAAGTTTGGGAAGGCGGTCTTGCAAGTCATGGCGGTTACGCTGGTGTCATCATTTCAGTGGTTTTGTTTTTAAGAAAGCATAAGGGAATAAACTTTTTCTGGCTAATGGATGCGATTGCTGGCCCATGTCTATTTGTGGGCTCTCTAATTAGAATTGGGAACTTCTTTAACTCTGAGATTGTCGGCAAGGTAACAGATGTTCCTTGGGCCATTATCTTTGAAAGAGTCGATCCTCTTCCAAGACACCCGGCACAACTTTATGAATCAATTGGATACTTTACTATCGCTCTTATTTTAGCGTGGATGTTTAGATTTAAAGAGGAAAAGCTCAAAACAGGGACAGTCCTTGCAACAGCAATAATCTTAAGCTTCACATTCAGATTCTTTATTGAATTTGTTAAAGACAACCAGTCCACCATCTCAGCAAACCTCCCTATTAACATGGGGCAGCTTCTAAGTATTGGTTTTGTCGTGTTTGGACTCGCATTGTTGGCGAAAATACGCTCAAAAAAGGACTAGATCATTACTCTTATCCTCCTAGAAGCGCTAATATCTATGGCCATGGAGTATTAAATGAGAGTCTATTCTGAAACCATATTCAGCTATATAGAAAAATGCGAAAAGATGCTCAAGGACATCCTCAAAAACGAGACAGACTTCTCTGTCCGAAGAAAGAGATTTGAGCACAGAGGCTACCTCTACCCTATTGATGTTGTTGTATTTGAAGGACAAAATCTTGGTCAGTTCGACCCTGCTCATTACCAAATTGGCATCAATAGAAGTCTTGTTTATAAAGCAAAAGACAGTGTCGTAAAAAATATCCTTAGACACGAGCTTGCCCACTATATTACTTTTATTTTTTACGGGTCAGACATCGCTCCACACGGAAAAGAGTTCAAACACGTTTGTTCACTATTCAATTGGCCAGAAGAAATAAGCAGGGCCAGCATGAATATAGAAGCCGCAAATGAGGTTGAAGGCGACATCGCAAGTGAGAAAGTTCTAAACAAAGTAAAAAATCTTTTAAAGCTTGCCGAGAGTGACAATCCTCATGAAGCCGAACTTGCCACTATCAAGGCAAACAAACTTCTCCTAAAACACAATCTTGAGTACTCAAACATTGAGCGAGACGAAGTTTATTACGTTGAAAAGGTCATCACCCAAAAAAGAAAAGATGCCCGCCTTGGAGCAATTTACGAAATTCTTCAACACTTTATGGTTAGGCCAATATTGAGCTACGGAAAACAAGAAGTCAGCATTGAAGTCACAGGCACCAAAACAAACTTAGAACTTGCAACATATGTGGCAGGCTTCCTCGACAGAGAGCTAGACAGACTGTGGAGCGAGCATAAAAAAGAACATAGCCTCAAAGGTCTTAAG
This sequence comes from Halobacteriovoraceae bacterium, assembly GCA_002711995.1. Classification (GTDB taxonomy): domain Bacteria; phylum Bdellovibrionota; class Bacteriovoracia; order Bacteriovoracales; family Bacteriovoracaceae; genus UBA845. Next base: position 60,906 of record PASN01000004.1, read on the forward strand.
GCAAAGAACTCTTTTTATTACGGCCTTGCCAAAGGTTACAATCAAAAGATGAACCAGGTAAACAAATCTTTTAGCCACCAAGAAAGCACAGCCTTGATGGTGATATCTCAAAATTTGGATCAGCAAGTTCAAAGGATTTACAATAGACTAAGTTCTTCAACATCATCCGCCCAAAGGGACGCGGCCTCTTTCAATTTAGGAAAGAAGGCCGGAAAATCACTTAATATTAATCAAGGTATAAAATCTAAAGCGAAAGCTTTTTTATTGGAGTAACAAATGCAGAATTTTGAATTTTACAACCCTGTAAAAATTGTTTTTGGAAAAGAGCAAATAAAGCAGCTTGAAACATTGGTACCTCAAAGAAAGAAAGTCATGATGCTTTATGGTGGCGGAAGTATTAAATCAAACGGTGTTTACGATCAAGTCGTCGCCGCTCTTGGAGGTAGAGAGGTTATTGAGTTCTCTGGAATTGGCGCCAATCCACAATATGATAAAATGATGGAGGCCATTGAGCTTGCCAAGAAGGAAGATGTTGAATTTCTTCTTGCTGTAGGCGGAGGCTCTGTAATAGATGCCACTAAGTTTGTGGCGGCAAGCGTGCACTTTGAAAAAGACCCATGGACAATTTTAAGTGAGAGGCAAAGACCTTCCAAAGTTTTGCCTTTTGGCGTGGTGCTTACTTTGCCGGCCACAGGTTCTGAAATGAATTGCTTCAGCGTAATATCCAAAGGTGATGAAAAACTTGGTTTTGGAGGAGACCCTCGCCTATTTTCTAAGTTCTCAATCCTTGACCCTGAAGTGACCTACTCTTTAAACGAAAGACAACTTGGAAACGGTGTGGTGGACGCCTTTGTTCACGTCGTTGAGCAATACCTTACAAAGCCTTCAAACGCTCCCCTTCAAGACCGTTTTGCCGAAGGCATTCTTCAAACTCTTATAGAGGAAGGACCAAAGGTCATACATGTCAACGAGCACTACGAATCTCGGGCCAATGTTATGTGGTGCGCGACCATGGCGCTTAATGGGCTTATTGGATCAGGTATTCCTCACGACTGGTCAACACATATGATAGGACACGAGCTGACTGGCCTTTTTGGAATTGACCACGCAAGAACCCTTGCAGCGGTACTCCCTTCAGTTCTTAGAGTTCAAAAAGAGAACAAAAGAGAAAAGCTTTTGCAATACGCAAGAAGAGTTTGGAACGTTCAAACACCAGATGCTGACAAGTCCATTGAAGAGGCAATTCTTCTAACAGAAGACTTCTTTAATTCAATGGGACTTCCCACAAGACTTAGAGTTTATAAAGTTGAGGAGAAGGATATTGAGAGCATCATAAAGTCTTTGAGGAATCACATTCCTGTGAACCTTGGTGAAAATCAAGACATAGATGAAGCAAAAGTTGAAGAGATCCTAAGAAAAGCGCTATGAATGAAATTTTAAAGAAGTTCAACGAGACCTTTATTAAAGGCAATAAGTTTGATCGCCACATGAACATGAACTTCAAGATTGTCGATCCAGGACATATTGAATACACCATGAAAATAGGCGAAGATCATGTAAGCTTCGGCAATGTCGCCCACGGTGGCGGAATTAGCGCCTTAATGGATGCAACACTGGGACTGGCCGCTCTCTCTCAAACTGTGCCTGAAGGGCTACTTGTAAGCACAGTAGAGTTTAAGATGAATTTTTTAAGGCCTGCACACGTTGGGGACTCTTTAAAAGGCATTGGGAAGGTTGAACATAACGGAAAGAGTTTAATTATCGCAAACGCCAATATATATTTAAATGACACTGACGTATTGGTTGCAAAAGGTCTTGGAACCTTTAACAAGTACCCAATGGAAAAGAAAGGATTGAGTAATATCTATGAAAAAGAACGTTAAATTCGCACTGATTTTAGGCTCTGTGTTTATGCTTACTGCCGTAGGCCTTGGGGCCTTTGGAGCTCACGGACTTGAAGGTAAAGTCAGCGCAAAAGCTCTTAGCACATGGAAGACAGGTGTTTCATATCAAATCTACCACGCTCTTGCTCTATTGGGGCTGGCTGCGATTCACAGTCAGTACCAATCTTTGAAGCTCTCTATGACCTACAATTTATTCTTGCTTGGAACGGCGTTGTTTTCATTTAACTGTTATCTCTATGCGGTGACTGGAATTAAAGTTATTGCGATGATTATTCCTCTTGGAGGGATCTCATTTATGGTTGGGTGGTTGCTTGCTGTTAAAACTTTTATAAAGGATTTTAAATGAAGCTTTTAGCAATCCTATTTTTAGTCGTCGGGTGCGCAACTAAATATCAAGACTACCCTCACATAACTAAAAAAGACTTCGGTGTGGTTGGCGACAAAGTTGTGGACAAGTCTCCTCACAAAATGCCGAAGACTCTTCTCAAAGGAAGGGCCGAAACTGAAGAGTTCTGTGAATCTCAGATACTATTCAACAAAAACGCTCACAATATTACTATTAACAGCACGCCAGCTTTAGTTAGGCAGTCATGCCCTGGTGCAGATCACCTCTTGGACGCCACTATTACTTATAGCTGGTGGACAGTGCTAGTTTATTCGAGATCTTGTGTGAAGGTGGAAAGTTTTTGTCCTAAGGCCAGAAACTAAAAGTCACCAAAGTCAGATGTGTAAATAACCTTGTGTTGCTGAAGAATCACTCTAAACGGAGCTCCATAACTGTGATTTAGTTCCACAATGGACTGGGCCAAAGTTTTTGGAAGCTCTTCGCCAGGTTCATAGCATGGAGTAATAACCCAAGGAACATTAAACTTGTGATCAGTTTGTTCGCTTATGTTTTTAAAAGCGTCAAGTGCCGCTTCGTAGTCATGTCTAGAGGCCACAACCGCTTTTATTTGAGCTTTGTTTTGATACTGTTCCCACAACTTGATTATGAGCTTTGGATTGGTTCTTACTCCAGTTGATGGAGTTTTAAAGTCAAAACTAATGAAGTCAATCGCATCAAAGATTTCGTGGACAATTCTAGTCCCGGCAGCTTCGAGGTTGATAAAATAACCCCTTTTTTTTAATTCTTTCGCAATGGCAGTTACAGCAGGAACATGTTTAGGGTGAAGAGGATCGCCACCAGTTATGGAGACTCTTTTAACTCGCATTGGATATTCTCCAGCAAGCTCTTCAACTTTTGAGATGGCCGCATCAAAATCCATTTCAGGCTCAGTAAACTCCCAAGTGTCTTTAGAGTCACAATTTATGCAACCTATGTTGCAGCCTTGAAAGCGCACAAAGATTTGAGGGGTTCCAATGTGGATACCCTCACCTTCTGTGGCCATATAAATGGAGTTAATGCCTAGTTTTGAACTCATAGTCGACAACTTGTAGCACATTACGCACTAAGTTAGAAGCGAAGTTTTAAATATCAGGTGAAAGTTTTACAATTAGGCCCTATAAGCTCTAAAATAGCAGGAAGTATAGGAAATAAAGGGTCTTTCACTATGTATAAACAAGTACTTGGAACATTTCTCTTGGTAGCTCTGACATCAGGATGCGTGGCATTTGATGCCACAGACAACGAAGACAGAAGTGACGGGGACCCAGCTCCTGACAGAACCCGAAATACTCCCCCAGTCACAACATTAGAGCCAGCGGATGTTATTAGATCTCAAATCTTCAGAGACAAAGGCACTCAAGTTTACACTTATTCTCAGGTAGCTAACCAGGCCATTAATACTGTTCACCCTATTCCAAGAAAAACAGTGGATGTGGAAGAGTCCATAAATCGTCCTTCAAATCCAGTAGAATGTGGAATTGGCAGCACCATTGGACAAAGAATCACCGACTGTAGAAACAAGAACAACGCTTCGGCCTATACATGGGTCGGCAGAGAAAACGCCAATGCCGGTGAAGGCGATTGGGTTTTAGTAGCTCATAAAGACAATAAAAGCATTTGGATGGACATGACCACTAACCTTTTGTGGAGCTCACCTATTGGGACGGCCACCTGGGATGAGGCGAGTGGAAATGTTGCGCCAGCACAGCAGGTCTGCAATGCGCAAGACCTTGCTCCAGAAGATCAAAGGTTTCTGGGCATTGCTGCGAGTGAAGTTTCCTGGAGACTTCCTACAAGAAACGACTACCTTCAAGCGGATATTAATGGAGCGAGATACGTTCTTTCCACGGCCCCTCTAGGAGACTCCTCCATTTATTGGACCGCCAACTACATTCCGCAAACATCTGAGGCGTGGGCAATAAGGCACAGCACTGGGGAGCTATTCAAAAGAAGCGAAACAAGTACTCTTCCTGTTAGATGTGTGGGTGTCGCTCAATGATATCGCGCAAAGACGCTGAACTTTTAGAAAAGACTCTCAAGAGTGTTCAGAACATAGAAAACGCGGCAGGACTACCCCACTACAACACTCAGGCCTCCCAAGAATACAAGGTCAATATACGAGTGGACAATAGCGTCCCTCACTCTCTTTTTAAACCGGATCCAAAGCTTGAAGGTGGCTATATTTGCAGCGAACAGACCTTTAGAGCAATGAAAAAAGACATTTTTGCTCTCGATGAACAAATGTTGGATCTTGAAGACCTGGTTGAGTGCCATAGCTGCAAGAAAGAGTTGGATAGACAGTTTTGGAACCTCTGTCCTTTCTGTGGAAGCGGCATAAAAAACTAAACTTTGACTTCAATATGATGGCCTCTTAAAATAGGCCTATGATTATTTCTCAAAAATATCACAGCAGCGCCGAAATAGACCCGGAATTCATCGAGTCTTTGGAGCTATTGATGAGAGAGCAAGTCCCTAGCTTTGAATGGATAAAGCTCAAAGAGAAATCGGCTCCTAAGAACACCCACTTTTCCTATTTTTTATTTTTTGGAGAGGCATGCAACTCTCCCATTGGCTATGGACAACTTTCGATTATCAACAAAGAGTCCGAAAGCTCGCTGCTTGGTTTTTTCAAAAAGACGGAAAAGGAAAAAGAAATACACTGGATCACTCCAAGCTCCACAGGTGAAGGACTTGTGTTCAATCCAATCTATATTAAAGATGGAGCTATTAAAGCAAGATCCATTCTTTCTGAATACCTAGAAAGAAGTGAGGTCACTCAGCAAGATGTTGTGGCATCCGAAGAGCTATGCCCTGTCCTTTCAGATTATGAGCAAGTCTCCTCATCTCAACTCGTGGACGCTCTGGTTAAAAATAGGTCAAGCTATGAAGAGTACATGGACTCTCTATCAGACGCGGCCTCAAAGAAAGTCCAAGGTCTTTGGAAGGAAGTTTATAAAAATAAAGACTATAGAATTGGCGAGTACCCAAGCTTCAAAGAGTGTTTTGAATATAAGAAAAATGGTCACAAACAGTACAAAGAACTTAAAAAGGATGCAGAAATTCAGGACTGCATCAAAGTGGCAGACCTGTATTTAACATTTGAAGGCCCTGATGAAATTTTCGCTTTTGTCTTTATGTTTCACGGCAAACAAGGGCAGCTATTCTTTAAAACCCATGCTCTTGAAGAAGTGGAAGAGGAAATATTAATCCAGGCCGCCATCATGAGATTCTATGAGGAAGAGCAAAGCGACAAGCTTAGATTCCTTGAGCCTCACCAATACTCAAACAACCTGCAAGAACTTGGTTTCACCTATAAAAACCTTATTAAACTCAAGGCAAAAGATGATTGAGTTTCAGACCATTCTGGAAGTTGTAACTGACTTTTATTCCAAGGCAACATTCGACTTCTTGATCGGCTATCAGTTTAGAAAGATCGAAGACTTCGATTCCCACCTTCCTCGAATCGCATCCTTTTGGGAGTTGCAACTAAACGGAAAGATCACTAATAGAGAACATCTGCCCTTTAAGCTAATCGAAGTTCACTCTCCGTTGAAAATAAAAAGAGGCGAACTTGGTCGCTGGGTAACTTTGTTTCAGGAGACTTTGGAGAGCTCAGTAAATAAAGGTTTAATAACCAAAGATCAAAGTGAAGTGTGGATGGAGAAGATAAAGTTTTTTGAGAACAAGCTTTACCAGAGACTTATTCAACAGGGTGAGCGTTAAGGGGTTTTTTAAAAAACCTCTCTAGGATAGGCTCGCCTTTTACTTGATCAAAGGCCCAATTTCTAACGTGATACCCTCTCATTGACTTTGCAGACTTATAGGCATTCTTTTGACTTTCGTAGTATAAGCCCACAACTTCCATACCATTAATTTTTACTTTGTATCCAACCTTGCATGGAGGAAGATAGTCGGCACAAACCACCAAAGGTTCTGCCATGCTTTTTGGAACCATGATCTCTAACCCAGGGTCACCATCAAGCATCATCTGCAGCACTTCAACCTTGTTGAAGTTTGGCTTCTCATCAGAGCAAGAGCAGCCAATCAAAAATAGAAATGCAAAGTAAATAAATAGTTTCATAGGACTATTTTAGCGCATTAGGCCTTTGAGACAACATCTTTGATGGCGCGTTCAATAGTCGGATATAGGAAGTGGAAATCTTCTTGTTTTAGCCTGCTAGGAACAACTTTTGCTCCTTTAAGCATATAGTCGGCCATCTCTCCCACCGCGATTCGAAGTGCAAACCTTGGAACGTTTAGGTGTGCAGGCCTTACAACTGTGTCTGAGAGAACTTTGGTAAACTCAGCATTCTTTACAGGAAAAGGAGCAGTGCCGTTGTAGACACCCTTTTTGGAACTATCTTCAATAGCAGAAACATATATACGAGCAAGGTCTTTTACATGAATCCAGCTCATGAAAAAGTTGCCACTTCCAAGCTTGCCACCAAGTCCAAGCCTAAATAGAGGCACAAGTTTACTAATCATGCCTCCACCTTTGCCTAACACAAGGCCCACTCTTACAATGACAGATCTGTCATAGTGGGAGCTATTCTCAGTGACTACGGCCTCCCAGTCTTTGCAAAGGTTGGCCAAGAAGTCTTTTGTGGTTGCTGAGTCCTCTACAACCTCACCAGAATCATGGTGTCCATATATTCCCACAGCGGATGTTGATACAAAAACTTCAGGTTTTAAGGAATGCGCCTTTAGCATTTCAAAAATTGCTTTTGTTCCATCCACTCTCGAATTAAAAATTTCTTTCTTTTGGCCGTTTGACCATCTTTTGGAATCTAGGCCCTCACCCGCTAGATTTATAACGGCGTCGAGCTTATTGATGCTGCCAAGATCGGCAACATGTTGAGCGTTGTTCCACTGAATCCAGTTAATCTTTGGCCAGTTTTTTTGGTTTTCTTCAGCGCTTCTTGAAAGTGCGTATACTGTGTGGCCTTTTTCAAGCAAAAGCTCCACAATATGCCTTCCCACAAAACCGCTTGCACCGCTAACTAAAACATTCATTCAATTAAACTCCCAAAGAAATTAGAACAATACTATAGATTCTTTTCTTTGGGCTTTCAACCGTATCGCTTGGTTCGCTTGGTGATTTTTTTCTTTTTCTGCTTTTGCTTAGCTTTGGCCTTTGGCTTTGGTTTGCTTCTCTGGCTCTTAATGTCTTTGGCAATGAATTCCAAGTCCAGCTGGCTTTGATTTTTGATCGCGTCATTGATGTGACCAATAAGTTTTGCGTCAAAGTTGGTAACAAAGTTGTAAACAACTCCCTTCTTGCCTCCCCTGCCAACACGTCCACATCTATGCAGATAATAGACCGCTGTTTTAGGAAGACCAAAGTTTAAAACCCATGCAAGATCTTTAATATCTATCCCTCTAGCAGCAATGTCGGTGGCGATTAGCACTTGGGCCTTTCCATCCACAAAAGCTTTGTGATTTGCAGCTCTTTCTTGCTGAGTAAGATCTCCATGAAGAACTCTGTATTTAAGCTTAGGAAGTTCTTGGTCGACATACTTCTGGATCTCGTCGACTTGATTCTTTTGATTTGCAAAAACAATTCCTCTCCCAGCTGCTGTTTTGGAAAGAAATTCTTTAAGCATGTTCAGCTTCTCTTTTGGTGAAAGGAAGACATTGTATGTTTCGACCTTTTGCTGAACTTTATGTCCCTCCTTGAAGCTTACAAGTTCAAGGTTCTTTTTCTTGAACTGACCTTTAATAAACTCTTCAACCTCGACAGGAAGGGTGGCGCTGAAAAATGAAATTGTGGTGTCATCGTACTCCACGAAGCGAGTCATGCCTTCGATATCTTTTTTAAATCCCATATCGAAAAGCTGGTCGGCCTCATCAAAGACAAGCCACTTAAGATTATCAAATGTTACTTCTTTATTCTTTAACGCTTTAGCTAGTCTGTTCGGTGTTGCTATTAGGATTTCATAGCTTTGATCTTTAAGGCTTGCACTTTTACCTTTTGTGCCACCAAGCATAGCTCTGACTCTAAGTCCAACATGGTGTGATAAACCTTTAAAGACCCCTCTAATTTGGTTGGCAAGCTCTTTTGTTGGAACCACCACAACAGCGAATGGCCTTCCTACCTCTTCTTGAAGACCGTTTTCGTCTTCGTGAAGCTTAATTTTTTCACTAATTGGAAGAGCATAAGAAAGGGTTTTACCAGAACCTGTTTGCGCTAAGCAGATTATGGACTTTTCCTCCATAATTTTAGGTATTACCTTGGTTTGTACCTCATTAGGTCTTTTAATGCCTTGCTCAACATAATAAGAGTTAAAATCCTCGTCTATGCCAAGTTTCTCGAAATCGCTCATCTTCATGTTCCTTTTAGTTGAGTCTTTATATAGGAAAAACACGTAAAATTAAAGCGTTTGGGGGAAAATTATTCATTGCGCAAAAATGCCAATAAAATCTTTAAAAAAGATGAAGAAAATAGCCGAAAAACTTAATGATCGATAATCTACAGGATTTAATGAGAAAAGGAATATAATGAAAAATCTGATCTATTTAGCACTATTAATGCCCTGCCTGGGGAATGCTCTTGAATTTAATGTAAATGTCACTAATTGTGGTGGTCTTACTGGATCTGCAAATGATCCAAACTCAGAGTGTGGGCAAATGAAATCAGCAATTGAAAACTTTGAGGATCTACCTGATGTTTCAATAGATAAATATGCCGACGGTGTGGCTGACGCCAATGCATTTGCGCTTAAAGGACAGTCAAGTGACTACGCAGACAACTTCTCATATATAACGGTAAAACCTTCATTTGGCCTTGCTATTAAAGGAGACCCTGCCCTTCTATCAGAAGACCCTGAAAGTGCTGAAGGTATTGGCCTTGGCGGTGCCCTGAGCGTTGGTCTAAATATGAAACTTCTACCAGTTAGCAAAATTGGCCCGATAGACTTTAAGAAGCTAGACCTATTTGCAAGTTTTATGAGCTACAGTCTAAACCAGGATGTTGATGGCACTGAAATAGATGGTCAAATAGGGTCATTTGGTCTTTTTGCTAGATACAGACTAATCGACAGTGTGGACATTGTTCCTGGCTACCTAGTTGAATGGGGTGGTCTTCACCTTCACACAGGTATTCAGAGATCTTCAATGAATATTGACGTGAATCAAAAGCTCGACAAGGAGACAGTAACTTCTGGCGGGATAAATGCTGAGTTTCAAAATGGTTTTGCAAGATTTGGCCTTGAAACCGAAAATACTTCCATCCCAGTTGAAGTTTCAACATACATGAGACTTGGTTATGTGTTTACCCTCTACGGAGGAGCTGGATTTGACTATACTCTAGGCTCTTCAGACATAACATTTGAAGCTGATGGAGATATAACTGAAGGTTCTGGCTTTGCAGCGACAGTCGATGCATCTGAAAGTGCTGACGGTGGACCGGAAGCTACTTCTTTTAGAAGCTTTGCTGGTCTTCAATTCAATGTTCCATTTGCAAGACTATTCGCTCAAGTAAACGCTGGAATTGGCAATGACCTTTACGGCGCTAACTTTGGGGCAAAGTTCTCTTGGTAATAAAAGACATATTTTAAGCAGAAACTAGGGGCGCTTCGACGCCCCTTTTTTGTGCCTGCTTGCCGCGATTCTTCTATAGGCAGATGCTTCAGACAAACCAAACTCCCCCACACAATATTTAAGCAGTGTCTTGTACCCCAGCTCTCTAAATGTATTTGATTCTTCAATTATTTTCAGCTGATTTAAAAGTTCACTCTCTTTTGCATAGGAAAGCTTCTTACTTTTTGCCATGACCTCTCCTCTTAAGTCTTCTGTGTGCATGTGGATCCAAAAAGCCGAAGGTTCTCCATACTCCAAGACGCTTTCTTTTGGCGGAAATTTCAGCGGAGAAGTAGTCCACTTTCTGAGAAATTGTTTGGAATGTGTAGTTTCTGTAGATTAAGGCCATCCCCTCTTCGACCATTAAAAGGTTTAAGCTTCTATCCTCATGAAAGATTTCACCGAGATATCTTCCATACCGATCCTTCTGAATGATATTTACAGTGATTTGGTTGCCCAGGCAGTGCTGCTCTAAAAGCTGGGTGGACCACAATCCAATGGGGTTCGAGTCAAAGGCCATCTGAGATTTCTCTGGCGCGTCAATAAAGGCCAGACGTATTTTTAACGGCCTATATCCATAATCCACCTCGACAGTGTCTCCGTCCAAAACCCTGGAGCACTCACCTACAATTCGTTTTATTTTAGAGGGAGGCAGGAATAATAGGAGCGGAATGCACGCCACACATAAAATCTTTACCGTAACCACTTGCTTTTGTTTCACAATCGTATCCTTTGAGTTAGTATCCTGCTTCAACTCAAAGGAAATTTAAAAAGTCATAAACTATGGAAATTACAAAAGAAGTAAACAAGCACTTTAAATATAAACTCATTCATAAAGATAAAAACTGCAATGCGCGGGCAGGTGTCATCATCACTCCACACGGAGAAATCCCAACACCTGTGTTTATGCCGGTTGGAACTCACGGCGCAATTAAGGCCCTTCAGCCTAATCAGTTAAAGGATATGGATATTCCAATTATCCTATCAAACACCTATCACCTTCATTTAACTCCAGGATCAGACCTAGTTAAGAAGGCCGGTGGACTTCATAAATTTATGGGATGGGACAGACCAATCCTAACAGATAGTGGTGGGTTCCAAGTATTCTCCCTGCAAGGGAACAGCATCACCGAAGAAGGATCAAAGTTCAAAGGACCTAAGGGTAAAGACATTCTACTAACTCCAGAGACCTCAATTCAGATTCAACAAAACCTTGGATCCGATATCATGATGGCCTTCGACGAGTGTATTCCATATCCGGCCGATAAAAAGTACGTAAAAAGAAGTATTGATAGAACCCACAGATGGCTGGATCGTTGTGTTAATTCTTGGGATAACCCAAAGCAAGCTCTCTTTGGAATCATCCAAGGCTCAACCTATGACGAATTTAGAGATGAGTGTCTTGAGGAAGTTGTAAAAAGAGACCTCCCTGGGTACGCAATTGGCGGAGTGAGCGTAGGTGAAGGCCCTGAGCTTATGGAGAAGGCCGTAAAATATGTAGCTCCAAAAATGCCGGAGAACAAACCTAGATACGTTATGGGTGTTGGAATGCCTGAAGATCTATTTATGATCTGGGAAAACGGTGTTGATATGAGTGATTGCATCATACCTACAAAGTTTGCAAGAGGTGGAACTCTCTTCACAAACAGAGGCAAGATTAGAATCACTCATAAAAACTATAGAAGAGACTTCTTCCCAATCGAGCCAAACCTTAAAGACTATGTGAACTCAAACTTCACACGCGCTTATATAAAACACCTTTTTGACTCCAACGAGATCTTGGGACAAATCCTTGCTACCGCGCACAACATCGCCTTCTATAAATCGTTGGCAGACAGAGCGAGGGAGGCCATACTAGAAGATAGATTCTTAGATTTCAAAAAGGAGTTTCTAGATGGTTATTCTCGCCAGGATGGTAAAAGGTAGTTCCCTTTTAATTGGTTTATTTTTTCTCGCATCATGCGCAAATAAAGTTAGGGTTCACACCCCTGCTCCACTTTTTATGACCGCTGAGACCAAAGGCAAGTCCCTTGGTGGTGATTTCTTGTTCAGCATTTCTGGTGGAACCGAAGGTTCAATAGACCTTGATGACGATGACCTTGATGGGCCACTGGCCTTAAGAAACGATGTGGCCCCAGTTTACATGCACCTTGGAATAGGCATCGTTGAAAAAGTTGACTTCTACCTTAGAAGCTCTTCAGCTGAAAGTCCGGGCGCTTTGGGACTTAAATGGCAATTTCTTGGAAAGTCAAAGCAAGAGGCGCAAAAAGGCGACCATTCATTAGCGATGTTCCTAGGTGGCGGATCAAGCACTTCCTCTAGAAAGTCAGACGACATTTTTGACGGCGACAGCGACTCAGACTTTGAAGCTGAAGCTGACCAAAAGATAAGAGAAATTGGTGTAATCCACAGCTATAGAAGTGGCGAGGAAACTGTGACCTACTCCTCCCTAAGAATGGGAATGCATGAGCTAAATGTGGACATTACTAAAGACACTGGCTCCCCCTCATTGGCAGGTGAAGAATTTGATACTAAGACCACTTTTGTAAATGCTTCTGTGGGTGTCAAAAGATACTGGGGTAAAAAAACCGCTTCTTTGGAGCTATCCGCGCAAAACACAAAATGGTCTAACAATGAATCTACTACATTCGCATTTATAAGCGGCGCCTTTGGTTGGCATTGGGATTAATTCGCCTCAGCCTACTTTTTATTTTTACCGGATGTGGCGGGGGGCTTCTAAGAACCGTCACTCCAACTACTAATATCTTAACCTCTGAGGTTCAGGGCGAGCTGTTAAAAACATATATAGCAGGAACCATCTCAGAGGGTGTCGACACCTCAACTCCAATCAACGAAGACACCACCGAGTTAAACTTTGAGTCTAGAAAAAGTTTTACTCAAATCGCGGTTTCTGGACAAATGGGAGTATCAAGCAGGATTGATATTTTTACGAAGATTGGGACTCACGCTCCGATAATGTACGGAGTGAAATGGCAAATGCTGGGACATCCTAAAAAAGAAGCAAGAAAAGACTCCAACTCATTTTCAGTTTACATGTCCGGCGGAAGAAATCGATACCAATCCCAATGGGAATCAAATTTTCCATCAGAAGGTTTCTTTAAAGCTAACCGTATTCGAACCTTAATAGATTATGGTTTTTTATATGGATGTCGAGTTTTGGAAAACATACTCGTTTATTCGCGATATTCAATAATTATTGATGAGACCCATGGAAAGTTTGATTACGAGAAAAACGAAAACCTTGATCAAACCAGATTCGACTTGGAAGGAAAACATAGGTCTGTGGCATTAGGAGGCATGTGGCACAGTTCTAAAATAAATATCGGAGTCGAATACTCCCAACTTTCTACTGATTGGAAGAACGCTTCCAACACAGTATCAGACAGTCTCTTTCTCCTGCTTTCTAAAAATTTTTATTAGAGAATTTTGTTAAGAATTACCTTAATATTTTTTAAAAATGGGCGAATAATAATCTATGAAAAAAGAAGCATGCGCCCTCTGCGAGCTTGTTCACAACACCCTAGCTCCTGCATACAGTAGTCAACAAGTCTTTGGGCCTGGAAAGTCGGCCGAGATTCAGCTGTGTAGAAAGCATGACAAAGAATTCTTTTTGAGTGGCCAGGATTCAATTATTAGAAATTACTGGAATAGAATTGACTTTGAAAATAAGAATCATAAGAAGATATTGAGAGTTTTTGAGGACATCTACGCTTCAAGAAATAGAAACGCTGGCTAACGCCTTCCTTGAATAAGAGATCTAAAATAACTTTCTTTGGCGGGGTGATACTTGCCAGCATCTTCGGCAAGTTCAACGAGGTATTCTTTTTTACGGCCAAGCTTCACTGCCAACTCCAACATGATTTCATATACGTAAAAATCTCTTACACCTTTACTGGTGAGGTCAACGCCTTTTTGGAAAACCTTTGCAGGACTCTCACCCATTGGTACTAAGGCCCTATACAAAGGGACACTTAATGCCTCTTCGAGCTCTTGATCCTCGGCCATTTCTTCTATTAGATTGCTTACCAATTCAAACTCTTGAAGATCGCAAAGGTTTTGCATTGCCTGTTCGATGATATTATTTTTATGGCTAGCGAACTTGATCGCTCTTACATTTGCAGTGACAGCATTTTCTTTAGAGGTCTTTGCAAGAATGGGTGAACTTAATACAAGCCCGGCGGCCAGATAGTTTCCGGCCCCCTCCTCTGTTAAGTCTTCAGGCCCAAGCTTTAAGGAGTATTCTAAGATGCTATCGAAGTTCTTTGATAGAATTGCAGATTTTATAAAGCGCTGAAGGAAGTTTATGGGCAAAACAAATTCATCTATCAAACTTTTTGCCTGCTCAAACGCTTCGGCATAGCGATCAAGCTCAGTAAGTCTTTCAAAAAGCTCTTTTCTTAGGAGATAGTTGAAAAGGCAACCAGCTTTAATTTCCAACAGAGTCTCCACTCCCTGTTGAACTTCTCCAGTCTTAATTTTATGAAGACCTTTCAAAAACAGAACATCCGCCTCTTCAAGGCTGCCTTTATGCTCACAAAGATTAAAAAAGGCCTCGACTTTTTCATTGTCTTCGAGGAAGAGGTTTTCATATGCTTTATGTTTCGCCCTAAGAAACCCACCGTAGGATGCCTTTTCATCTAATACCTTTTTAATTTTAACATTGAGATCATTCGCAGTGTAAGGCTTGGTGATAAATCCATCCAGCTGATACTCATGTGTAAGGTAAGGTATAGTTTGAGTCTCCTCGTCGCAAACCAGGTAGCAAAGATCTTCAGACCTATTAAAGTTTTGCTTACGAAACGCGGATAGAAGGCCTTCAGGATTTTTGTCTTTCAACTCTGAAGTGCACAATAAAACCTTAGGTTTTAGTGCCTCCATTTGTCTTATGGCCTCATCAAATGTGTCGAAACTATGGATTCTATCAGGAAGCACCCCCAACTCATTAAAAGTTTTTTTCCAGGAGGTGCGATCCAGTTTATTGTCAGTGACAAGGAAAATAGGTTTTTTAGACAAAAAGTCTTTAGCTGTTTTTTTCATATAGTGCCGCTATGTATTCGGCACTATAAATAAAAATCTTAAGAAAACTTAACAGTTTTCAATGGCCTGTGAAATAATTTTGGTTAGCTTCTCCAGATTCTCATAACTTACGTTGTGAAATAATGAAATTCTGAACTGATTTTTTCCCAGTTTTCTGTAGCTGTCGATGTCATAAACCACTTTCTGCTCTCTCAAAGTGGCAAGGAGATCTTTAACTGGATACTTTTCATCCACGTTAACAGTGGCCACAGAAGTTGATCTAAACTTCTCATCAGCAATGTACGGTTCCAAGTAGTCTTTTGAGTTTGCCCAGTCGTAAATAAGCTTTGCCTTCTTATTGGCCATCTCTATAACTTTGTCATAGCCAAGCTCATTCATCGTTTTAACCTGCTCGTTTAGAAAAAAGATCGTAGAGACTGATGGCGTGTTGTAAGTTTGATTTTTTCTAGAGTTGTCTATTGCAAGCTTCCAACTCATGATCTCTGGAATGTATCTGTCTGTTTGTGCAATTTTTTCAGCTCTTTTAATCGCTTTTGGCGACATGATAGCAACCCAAAAACCACCTTCACTAGCGAAAATCTTTTGTGGAGAGAAAAAGAACACATCACAAAGATCAAGGTTCAAAGGAACTTGGCCTGCTCCACTTGTGCCATCCACAGCTACAAGAACATCTTTATCTCTAACGTCTGGAAGCTCAGTGATGATTACACCAGTAGAGGTTTCGTTCAAAGTAGCGCAAATCGTGTCGTAACCTTCAACCTCTTTAGGATTCACACCATTTCCAATGCCAGCGTCTTCAAGCTTTGCTTCCACACCAGGAATTTTAGCATGAGACTTTTGCCACTTGCTGGAAAACTCACCTGTTACATAATGAATAGAGGATTTCTCAACAAGTCCAAGTCCAATCATATCAAAAAGGAAGGTCGCTCCCCCATTTCCAAGAACAACTTCATAACCTTCAGGAATATTGAAATATTTTGCAATGCCCTCTTGCATTTCTTTAACCAAGTTTTTAACCGCTGGCTTTCTATGAGAAGTTCCTAAAAGCTCAGTTCCAGTTTGAGCAAGGCGCTCCATATATTCTACAGGAATCAATGACGGTCCAACGCCAAATCTTGGGTCAGAAGGCATTAATTCTTTTGGGACTTTGTAGTTTTCAAACATTTTCCACTCCATTGGTTGTTTTTGATAATTTAAAATTCGTTCATATTATAGATAAATATGGTGGGATATAAAACCAATAGTAGTTTTTTCTAAGACTTTTTAAACTGAAGGAAGAGTCGATTAATCAGGTATCTCTATTTGAAAGAAGTTTTTGATACTCACTCAAAGGATCGTCGCTGCTTTTAGCGTCTGATTTGGACTCTTCCACGGCCCTTTTAGCGACTTCTAAAAGTCCAGTGACATCAGGCTTGGTTACAAAATCAAAAGCGCCGTATTTGCTGGCCTCAATCATATTTGACCTTGAGCCAAATCCAGTGAAGAACACAAAAGGAACGTCTTCTGACAGCATTCTAATTTTTTTAATGACATCCAGCCCTCTTACCCTGGGCATGCTAATATCACAGATAACCAAATCGACATCCTTATTCTGACGAAACTTTTTCAGACCTTCCTCTCCCCCATTTGCGGTATAAACCTCAAATCCTAAACTGGAAAAATGCTCATCCAGAAGTTCGAGTAAATCTTCTTCATCATCAATAAATAAAACTTTACACTTGTCGCTCATAAAATCCTCTTACAGTTTCGTAAGTTTGTTCTTCGATTTGGGTCTTTCATTTCTCTCTATGCTTGCTTGTTCAGGAGCACTAGCTTCTTTTTCATTTTCAATAACATCCAACTCACTAGGAGGCCCCTCTGCGTTTTCAATTGTAAGAGACTCCATACTCCACTCATCAATGCCATTGTCCAATATATGATTCACGAGCTTTCTAAGGTTGTTGTATTCGTAACTTTCAAGTCCGCAGATGAGACCCATATAATGGTGTCCGTTAATGTTAGGGCTTAGGCTCTTTAAACTTGGAATAATTACCGCGTACATATCAAAAGGCTCAGAGATTTTTACAACAGAGTAATATGGCAACTCTTCGGCCGTCATAAAGGTAATCTCATTCTCTGTTAAGCTGGTAACCTGTGCGTCTAGAGGAAAGTACGCCTTTAACCTCTGATCCTTGGAATCAAAAAGGTAAATGTCCTGCCCATCTCTTACGGCCTTAAGCCTTTCCACCATTCCATGACTTATTCTTGCATCAATGTCTTGTGTGGTTGCTATGAGGTTGCTTCGGCCGTATAGCTTTCTCAAGGCCTCTGTTGAGGAAGGATGGCCAAAAACCGCGACAATGCTTGGATTCAAAACATTTTCATAGCTCATCTGAATCAGCATTCGCTCAAGATCATTAAAGGACTGCTCATTCTCTATTTGGAAGAAGACCAGATCTGGTGAAATTTTCACCATTTCTCCATTCCCCTCTTCAAACTCCTCTATTAAATGAAAGTCAATATCTGGGTAGGTGTTGGACAGGTTCAAAAGAAGAAGAGCAAGCCCTTTCCTTCTACCGTATATTAAAACAGAACCTTTTCTTTCAATGAATGAATCTTGATTCATTCCTATCCAGGATGTGAAGGTGTCCTCAAACAAAGCGTCTTCATCGGTGTCCCAACCGCTGGCAAACTCAATCCTAAGAGAGGCAGAATAGAGAGTTTGGAACCTTGACCCCATATCGAATTCATCAACAAGAGAGAACTTGGTTGCGGTAAAGTCATCAAAAAGATCCAACCGCATTTCGACTTCCTCATCAAGTGATTTAAAGTCCTTGTCCACCAAAAAAGAGTTTTGGGTAAACTCGCTAACATAGCCAATTGAGCATGGTTTAAAAGGTAGTTTGAAGCCCTTCGCAAATGCGTACTCCAAGCAGGAATCCCCTTCCTCATAGGCAATGTAGAACAAAGAGTTAAGCGCTTGAAGATCATCCCCCCCTTTGATAAAGGCGTAGTTGAGTCCAAGTCCAAACAATACCTCATTCTCTTTAATTTGCTTTTTGTTGTTAAAGATTGCTCCAACAGCAACAGAGGCCTTGGTTTTCCAGCGCTTAAAAATTGTGAGAGGCTGCATAAATTCAACAGGTCTTTCCACTTCACAGAAGTCAATAATAACAAGAGCGTCAAGCTCGTTTTCTAAAACCTCCAGACATTCCTGTCCTTTGCTAAGTTGGCGACAATCATATGTTGCAAACTTGTCATTCTTGCCTTCAAAATAATTACTAATGACAATAAAAACGTCTCTCTGCTCACCAATATAGAGGACGAGTCTAGACTTGCTCATGCAACCTCTTCCTCCTTAAAGCAACTTATAAACGCTCTGATGATGTCAGGGTCGTAGCCAAAGATTTCGGCCTTGTCCTCGACCAACTTGGAGATAATTCCGTAAGGGGAAAGACCTAATTCAATAGACAAGTCCGCCATATAGTTTGCAAACCCAACAATTTTAGCTGGAGGATAAATTTTGTTACCAGTAAGCCCTTGAGGATAACCTTCGCCATTAACCAGTTCGTGGTGTTGGTAGACGGTTTGTTTAACTCCTTGGTCTAACTCAGGCACTTGGTCCAGCAGCTCAAGGCCATATTGGGGATGCTTTTTATACTCGACCAACTCTTTATCACTAAGTTCTTTGCTCTTTTTAGACCTTAAGAGCTTGGAAAATTTCAACTTTCCCAAGTCGTGCAGCATTGCTCCCATTAAAATTTTATGGCGAGAATGATCACTAACCCATCCAAGCCTCTTTAGAATTGCGTCAGTATAAATCATTGTTAGAAAAAGGTGTCCCTCTTCAGAGTCATCGTACTTCAAGAGATCTTCAAAAAGAGTCTTAAGCTTAGGCATGGACTCAACGGTTTGGTGGACACTCTCACAAACATTAATAGTTTCTTTTAAAGTCTCTTGATCCATACCTTTTGTGTAAATTTCTTGGACCATGAAGCTAGTAAGATTTTGAGTGAAGTTTAGCTTGGTCGCTGGATTGATGTTTTTCCTGGACGCCAACTTCGAAATCAACTCGTTGAGAAAGTTAATATAAACTTTTCGATCTTGGGTTTTAAAATAAAGATGAGTCACATTTTTATTTTCTTTATAATTGTCCAATCTCTCCTGCTCAAGAGACTCGCCTCTATTAAGTATTTTGAGGTATTTATTTTTTGACAGCCTTATAAAAACATCAAATATTGCCAGGTTACCGCAAAAGAACTCCTCAATTTTCATTGAAGTGAACTGATCGTCAAATGCGGAGACCTCTTCCTCGGTGAAGTTTCCGTTGTGCTGAACATCTTTCCAGCTCTGTCGATCAAAGAAACCTTTAATCTCTTTTTCAACCTTGTCCAAAGAGAAGGGCCTAGTCATCACCGTGGCAACACCAAGCCTTGTGAGGTTCCCTTTACTCAGCAAGGATTCCTCGAAAAGCCGCGAACTCTTCGCCACTAAGATTATTTTTGTTTTTATGTTTTTAAATCTAATGAACTTTACAACTTCAAGGGCACTAAAAGAACTTAGCTCAATATCTACAACAGTAACTTTTTGTTCTGACTCAACCAAGAGGCGCTGGGCCTCTCGCCCATTATGCACAAGCGAGACTTCATAGCCTCTTTCTTCCATTCCATCTTTAAATGAACGCCCGACTTTTACATCAGGTTCACATATGAGTATTTTCATTTTGCCTCTAAATCTAATCTCTCTTCGGCGAGTCAGTTCAAATCAATTAAAACTTCTTAATCAATATATCATGACGATTAATAAAGTCTTAACCACATGCGAGGTGCGGATGAAATGGGGTTACTTTGCTTGTAATTTAGGCAAGTTAGAAAAGCAGATCGAAAAAGTGGGAAAGGCAAAGGTCTACCACCTTTGCCTTAGTACTTGGCAATTTTAGTTGGCTACTGGAAGCTTGTCCCTCTTTTTGAGCATTCGGCTTCATATTCCTCGAGCCATTTTTTCTCATCATCATTTAATAGAGTATAGTCAATAAGTTTAGGTTCAAAACCAATGTAAACTAATGGGCGGAACCTTAGGTATCCATCATGCTCTGGATGCTTTTCAACATAAGCAATGTTTTCAAGTCTAACACCCCCAAAGCCTGGAACATAAATACCTGGCTCGATAGACACAACTTGTCCCTCTTTCATAGGAACATCAGATGCCGGAGAAATTCTTGCTCCACCCTCGTGAACATGAACGCCAACTCCATGCCCAGTGCCATGACGGAAGTCGTACCCAGCTCTATAGAGTGGAAGTCTTGCAAAACCATCAATGACTTTACCAGATGTCCCCTCTGGAAAAACGGAGCTTTGACAATTTAAAGTGCCTTTTAAAACGAGTGTGTATATCTTTTTAAACTCATCATTGCCCTCTTTGTCGGATGCCATAAAGGTTCTGGTGGTGTCTGTGGCAAATCCGCCTTCAAAATATCCACCACTATCCAAGAGAACCATATCGTCTTCAGTTAAGATGACATCTTCTTTTGGCTCACTATAGTGAATGATAGAACCGTTAGGCCCTGCTCCAGCAATTGTTCCAAAGCTTTGCTCCACAGCACCCTGTTCTTGATACTTAGCTGTAGTTTGATTGTAGAGGTCCATCTCAGAGACTTTCTTCCCCTCTTTTAGGCTTTCCTTCACCCATTTTATAGTGTTGAAGATTGCCTTGTCCGCTCTTTTAAAGCCATCTTCCATATGTGCAAGCTCTTCAGGGTCCTTAATTGCGTGAAACTCTACAAGTCCTCCAGAGGACTCCACCATTCTCTCAGCGCCAAACACTCTATTGAGCATATTAAAATCAAGAACGTTAAGCATTCCCGGATCGATGTCCACGCTTTGAAGATCGTATTTCTTTTGAATCTCTTCAAGCTTGTTCTCCACCTTATCAGGAGACATTTGAAGAAACTCACAAGTTGGATTCTCTTTTAGTGAGTCATCAAGCGGAGTTGACTCATCAACAAAAACAAAAACCTTGTCATGGGTGGCCAATGCCTTTCCAAGAAAGCTTGAAAGGTTTGGGAGATGATAGCCTCTGGCGTTTGTAATCCAAGCAAGCGAGTCAATTGCGCTTACAAAGTAAGCGTGCTTTTCATTTTTAACAGCTCTTTGAAGTTTTTCTTTTGTGTCACTTCCTCTGTACTCTCTTGGGATATGTTTGATTGGGGCCAATTCGGGCATCTTTGCAAAGTCCACAAGCTCAGAAAGCTCTTGATTGAAGTACCCTTTAACAACACTTCTTTTTTCCAGTTTTTGGAAGAATTTAAGGCTGGTTCTATCCCCCTCATAACCAAGTTTATTTGGAGACAGTTTTTCCAGATCCTCTAAAAGCTCAGCACCTAGACCTTTGTTCGCCTGAACTTTAACGACTTCGACTACATTTGCGTCTACTTGAATGTCAGCTTGTTCCCAATACCTTCCATCAACGTAAAGCTTAACACGCCCCTCCAAAGGAACGAGGACCTCAGCAACAGAACCATTGAAGTTTGTGAAGTAAAATCTGTGGCAGTTCTGCATTGGCACATACTCATTTAAATAAGGATCGAAGCTTGAGATGTAAAACGCGTCAAGGCCTTCTTTTTTCATAAAACCTTTTAACTTTTCAACGTTTTGAGCTACTTCGCTTTGAGTCAATTTAAATGCAGAATTTCCCATATTTACTCCCTTTTTAAGTATTTTACTTACAACAGAATTCGACAAATTAAAAGCAAAGAGCTAGTTTACAAGCCCTAGAGACACAGAGGAAATTTATGAAATATGATCCAATCTATTATGGCGATTATTTGCGCCTAGACAAGCTCCTAGGAGCCCAAGAACCTGTAAGTGAGAAGCACAATAAACCAGCTCACGATGAAACTCTATTCATAATTATTCACCAAGCATACGAGTTGTGGTTTAAACAAATTCTTCATGAAGTTGACTCCGTTCACAAACTTTTTAGCAATGAAAAAATGGATCCTAGAGACCTGAGCGTTATAGTGCACAGATTGAACCGCGTCACAGAGATACAAAGAATTCTCAATGATCAAATAAATGTAATGGAAACTATGGGGCCTTTGGACTTTATGGAGTTTAGAGACTACCTGGTTCCGGCCAGCGGATTCCAGAGCATCCAGTTTAGAATGATTGAACTAAAGCTAGGTCTTAGACAAGAGTTTAGACTTCAAATGGCAAAAGAGTTCTTTAACTCCCGACTCAAAGAGGAAGACAAGAACAAGATGAACAAGCTTGAAGAAGAGACAACTCTTCTTGAGCTAATAGATGCCTGGCTTACCAGAATGCCTTTTGGGAAATCAGAAAACTACAACTTTTGGGAGCAATACAGACTCGCTGTTGATGAAATGATTGGCCAGGATAAGAAGATCATCGAAAGCAACAGGACACTCCACCCAAAACAAGTTGAGATGGAGCTTAGAAACCTGGACGCCACCAAACAAACATTCGACATTCTTTTTGATGATGATAGGTACAACGCTCTCAAAGAAGAAGGCAAAGTTCGTATTTCTCGCGAAGCAAAGCTCTCCGCTATTTTTATTCGGCTATACGCTGAAGAACCTATTCTTCAGCTTCCAAACAATTTGCTTGATAGCTTGATTGGAATTGACGAACTCTTCACCACCTGGAGGTACCGTCACGCAATTATGGTCCACAGAATGCTTGGCACTAAAATTGGCACAGGCGGATCAAGTGGCCATGACTACCTAAAGAAAAGCACTGAAAGAAACAGAGTATTCACAGACTTTTTTGATATGGCGACATACCTTATTCCAAGAGAGCATATGCCAAAGCTTCCTGATGAAGAAAGAAAGAAACTTGGGTTCGTTTACGGAGACTAAAATTGTTTAAAAAATATTATTCTGAATTCATAAGCGCAAACGACTATATACACATGGCCGCTCACTCCCACCACTTTTGGCCGGACGTTACTAAAAAGGCCATGCTTGACTACTGGAATGATTCTCGTGATCTTGTAGACAACAAGTGGGAGAAAATAATGACTGAAGTCGTCCCCACTTCCCAGAAATTAATATCTAAAATTTTAAACCTGAAACACCCACAGCAAATAGCGTTCGCATCAAACACCCACGAACTGTTTGCAAGACTTCTTAGCTGTTTTCCTCAAAACGATTTAAGAATTCTCACAACTGATTGCGAGTTTCACTCAGTATCTCGTCAGTTAAAGCGCTATGACGAGGAAGAAGGAGTCTCTGTAAACTTCATCAATGCTGAAGATGAAAACTTTAAAAGAGCATTTTTACAAGAATCCGCTTCAGGCAAGTATGACGTTATTTGTTTGTCTCAAGTCTTTTTCAACTCAGGCAAGTCTCTAGAGATTGAATTCGTCGAAGAACTTGTTAAGCAAAAAGATGAAAAAACTGTCTTGGTTCTTGATGGGTACCATGGCTTTTGCGCAGTACCCACAGACCTCTCCTCTGTCGAAGATCACATATTTTATATGGCCGGAGCATACAAGTATGCTCAAGGCGGAGAGGGAATGTGCTTTATGACTGTTCCTAAGGGATGTGCACTTCGTCCTTTAAACACAGGATGGTTTGCAAGCTTTGAAACTCTTGAGAAGAAAACTGACAAAGTCGAATATGCAAAAGACGCACAAAGGTTTGCTGGCTCCACTAGAGACTTCTCAGCTCATTACCGCTTTAACACGGTTTGGGAGAACTTCTTTGAGAATGGCATTACTGTGGAGTCGATTCACCAACATATTCAAAAGCTCCAAAAGCTTTTCCTAGAAGGACTTGATTGCAACTTCACCAATAGAGACCTAAGCGCTCAAGGACATTTTTTAACCATAGAATGTCCATCGGAAGAAAACACAAAAGAGCTCTACGAGCGTCTGAAGGAAGATAAGGTTCTGACAGACTTTAGAGGAAACAGACTAAGATTTGGCTTTGGGGCCTATCTTGAAGAGGAAGATGTTTTAAGTGTTAAGAAAACTTTAAAACAAAATCTTTAATAAATTTTTCCTAAATTTTTGCTCGTTCCCTTAAGTTTCTGAAGAAATTTCCGATAGAAATTATTGTCAACCAAAAATGTTTTCTATAGGAAGTTACAAAATGGGCGTTAAGATTAGTTCTGTTATTTTATTAATCCTCGGGATCTTCATCGCCAAGATTTCTTTTGAAAACTTTAATCAAGCTATAGCGAGCTCACCACAAAAGTCTCAATCAAGAACAACTGCAAGCTCCAACTAAAGCTCTCTCGCCAAAGCATTGAATCGCTTTGCTCTTTCTTCGTAATTTTTAAATAGATCAAATGATGGAAACGCTGGAGAAAAAAGCAGCACTCCTTTTAAATCACACTCGGCCAAGTCTTTAAATAATTCATCCAAATCATCGTAAGTCTGAACATTTTTATCTGGTAGTGACTCCTTGATGAAGTCTCTAGACTCACCAAAGGCGTAAACACCAGCGAACTCTCTTTTTGATAGCTCAGTAAAGTCCATGCTTTTGTCTCTAAGCTTACCACCAAGTATTAAGTGAATCTTTTTTCCTTTTACAGAATCCACAGCGGCGAGGGTCGAGGCCATATTGGTGCTCTTGCCGTCATTGTAGATTTCGAGATTGCCTTTAGTCGCTACATGCTGGATCCTATACTCCACTCCACCAAAAGAATCGATATAGGCCTGTGTTGCCTTATTTACTCTATCTTCATCTTTAATGATTTCCATTGCGCTTAGATAGGCGCAATACAAGTTCTCTTTATTGTGCTCTCCAACCATTTTAGTTTTGGAGTAGTCAAAGTTCTCTAAGGATTTAATGCTTTTCTTGCTACAAGGAAGGTTAAGGCCATAAAAGTCTCTATTTACAATTGCGGTGTCCTCTTTGGTCATACTCTGAAAGAGTTTAAGCTTTGCATCTCTGTAGAGTTCATGTGACTCGTACCTCTCAGCATGCGAATGGCTGATGTTTGTGAGAATTGCAATTCGTGGTTTGAAGCTTTTGATGTTTTCAAGCTGAAAGCTTGAAACCTCAACTACGGCCCAATCGTATCTATCCTTAGACATAAGGATCTCACTGTATGGAATTCCAATATTGCCACCAAGGAATACTTTCTGGCCTAAAGAGCTCAAAAGCTCATGAATCATTGTCGCGGTGGTGGTTTTTCCATTTGTTCCAGTGATTGCCACAACAGGAATATCCGAATATCGAAAGGCGTATTCTATTTCAGATATAATCTCAACCTTATTCTCTCTGGCCAATCTAAGTGCTGGATGAATGTAGGGAATCCCTGGTGACTTTACAATCACATCCATCTGGGCAAGAAGACTTAGCGAGTCCTCTTCCGAGAAGCAATTGGCCTCTCCAATTAAGCTCGACACCTCGTCATAGTTTTCCCAAGAAGAAGGTTCTCCTCTATTAACTGCATAACAGTCATACTCACCTAATGAGCTTTGATGTCTAAGTGCGGACATGCCCGAACGAGCTAGTCCAAAAATGGCCATTTTCATGCTTTGAATATATAACGCGCCTATGGATTTGGAAAGACGCTTAGGCGAGATTAGAAACTTTTTAAAAAGGCACATGCCCCTTGCTGAAAGCGAGGTGTTAAACCATTATCCAAATCCTCTCCCTTCGCCCTATTGGGAATGGGCCAGGGAACTATCCATGCTTTCAAGCGAAAAGCTAATAAAAATAGAAAATCTGGATGAATTTGATGGCCTAAGTGTTGATCTTAAAGAGTACTTTTTGGATTTAAAGGAACTGATTAAAGTGCCGCTTAAAACTCCTACTGGGCATACAATTCCTAAAGAGCTTCAAGTTGGGATGAGTGAGAAGAAAAGACATGAAACCTCCCAAATAAAAAGCTTCCTGGCGCCTTTTAAATTTAATTCCTTTGTAGATATTGGCTCTGGTAAAGGACATCTCTCAAAGGTTCTGCTACATGATTTGAATGGAAGATCAGTATGCATCGACAGTGATAAAACACTACAGGATTCAGGACACGCCCAAATCAAAAAGCTCACTCCAGAACTTGAGAATAAGATAACTTTTAAAAACCAACACTTCGATCTAAGCTCTGAACTTGAAGATAGGACGGTCACGATTTTGGGACTTCATTGCTGTGGAGATCTTTCCACCGCTTTAATAGAAACTCACAAAAAATCAGATGGCGCTCTTTTAAACTTTGGTTGTTGCTATCACAAATCCACTCAATTAAACCTTTGTGACAGTTCACGCAAAGACCCTATCGAGCTTAGCTTTCATGCCTTAAACCTTGCAACTAGATCCAATAGACTTATTGATCAGGAGACTTGGCGTCGCAGAGAAAGAGTAAAAATTTACAGATACATTCTTCACATGATTCAAGTCGATGAGCTGGGAGGTGAATTTGAGTCAATTGGAAATGCTCACCACACAGATTACGACAAGTCCTTTAGAGAGTACGTAGAGATTCACGCTCCAAGATTAAGCACTCTCCCGTTAGAATCTCTTTTTGAAACTTACATGGGCAGTGAAAAACTTAAACGTCTTTTGAGCCTAGAGGTGATTCGCTCTCCTCTAGGAAGAATGGTTGAGCTTTTCATTTTATTCGACAGGGCCCAAAGTCTTAATGACTCAGGAAGAAGTGTTGAAGTTTTCGAACTATTCTCCCGAGACTTAAGTCCCCGTAATGTCGCAATATTCTCTCAGTAATATAATAAGACTTTCATAAGCTTTTTCTAAGCTACTAATTTCTCGATTAGAAGTTTAAAAAAATACCAATAACTACCGATAAAAGTATGAATAATAACTGGAAGTTAAGATGAAACTACTGATGTCTTTCATTTTCGCAATTGCTCTTGGGTGCTCACAGCAGCCTGGCCAGCTAAATTTGGCGAAAACTTTCAGCAAAGCCGAAAAAGCTTGTTACAAAATTAATGCTTCCACACTGAGTACAGCAAGCCTAAAAAATGTTGTCATACCAGATGGACTTGATGTTTCAAACCTAAACACAAGTGCCCAAGATATGGAGAACGCCGACTTCTCTAAAGCAAAAGGCCTAACAGCTTTCCAGTTAAACGCCGCTAGTGACATAAGATTTATCAAACTCCCTCCAAACATGGACATGTCAGGCTTTAACGGAGCAGGAAAAGACCTTCAGGGAATCGACTTTTCGCAAACAAGAAACTTATCAGCTTCTTCACTGTCAGGCGCCACAAGCATTCAACAAATAAAGCTTCCTGATGGGTTTGATCTGACAGGACTTGATACAACAGGCATGAATATTTATGGGGTTGATTTCACCAACACTACAGGCCTTACAACAGCTATGCTTAACTCCGCAGTGAATATCAGAGCAATCATATTTCCACCAGGCTTTGATATGACAGGCTTCTCTCCAGCTGGGAAAAACATTCTATATACAGACTTCTCACAAACAACCAACTTCACAGCACAAATGCTTAACGAGGCTGACTACAATCACGAGTCTAGCCCACCTCCTATAATTCCCCCAGGACTTGATGTTTCCACGCTAGACTTGACAGGTATAAAAACTAAAATAGACTTGTCCCAATCAACAGGACTTACAATTGAAATTTTGGACACTGCCGAAAGGTTTCTTGGAAAAATCCCACCGGGACTGGACGTTTCAAACCTAGACATTGGAAACTCATATACCGGGTCAGTTGGCAATCCATATCCCAAATATAGAAAAGTCGACTTCTCCCAGGCGATAGGCTTTGACCTTGATATCTATCTTGCATTGGCCAGGTGTAATTTTAATAGCCACAGGCCATGGGAGAGAAGTTTTTCCAACTGCAACACCCTACCCCCATTTGATGTAGGCAGTGAAACCTTCACAAGTCAAACCCTTGCAAGCATGCACCTTCCCAACCTAGTGAATTTTACCGGAGCTCACATTTCAGAGGCAGACGGAATTGAACGCGTCACTCTTCCATCGAACGTAGACTTTAGCAGTTATACAGGTGCTGCTTATTTACTAGAATCAGATTTATCAACTGTCCAAAATATGACTTCTGCAATGATTAACTCCACAGACTATTTGAATTATTCAATCTTGCCCCCTATGGATTTTACGGGTGTTAATAAAGACTTTGACCGTTTGGACGGAGCTGATCTAAGAAATGTAACAAATCTTTCCGTGGCACAAGTCAATAATTTCTCAAACAGCCTAGAGTCGATTTGGTTCCCAAATGGCTTCAACGTTAGTGGAGTTAACTTTGCCAACTCCCGTTTTGAAGATGTGGATCTGTCAAATGTGGTTGGGATGACATCATCACAGGTGTATCAGATTCTCGACACAATCCTGGTTAAAAATGTTAAATTCCCAGCAGTCGATCTTACTGGAATTACAAGTCCTACAGGTAAACCTTTAACCGATATAGATTTTTCTTTATGCACAAACTTTGAAGTAGACCTTCTTAATGGAGCCACAAGTATTTGGGGTGCCAAAATTCCAGACGGAACAGACCTTTCAGGATTAAGCTTATCAAGCTATCAATATATTGATCTTTCAAATGGAGTGAACTTTCCTCCTTCTATGGTTAACTATATTCGAAGTGACTATGTGCCAGCAGGAACAGACTTTAGTTTGTATGATCCGTCCATAGCCGACAGTGGAACCTATACAAACACAAACTATTATGGGGTGAAATATACTTGGATGCCTGATTACAGTGTCGCTCAAATCAATAGCTTCACTGACATACACAAAGTCACTTTAGACTCAGGCTTTGATTTGGCTGGGTTCGACCCAAGTGGAATGGGCAGTGTAGAGCACTTTAATATATATGACACTGTTAATTTCCCTATTAGTGCTCTTAACGCTGGAGTAGACTTCACCTACTTCACTCCTCCAAAAGATTTTGATATCTCAGGTTGGGACTCAACCGGCAAAACAATGAAAGGCTGGGATCTTCGAGAAGTGGTGGGACTAACAGGTGAACACCTTAAAAATGCCACCGATATTTCAGATATCAAGCTCCCTGCAGATTTTGATTATAGAGGTGTTGATTTTGGCGGCAAGACCATCCATGACCTATCCATTCAAAACCTTCCAGAAGTCTCATGTGATTAAATAGCGCTGACCTTTGAATTGGCCTATTTATAGAGATTCAAAACTGCTATAAGCACTTAAAATTGCGTAAAATCCTCTTCTTCCTCTTAATATTAAACAATTTTTAACCGATTAGTTAATAGCACTTCTCGGGGAATAAAATGCGTCAATTATGGCCTCTATTTATGATCTTTCTATATGGCTGTTCACAGGCATCAGGAGAACTAAACTTAAGCTCAGTATTAGACTTGAGACATGTTAAGCTTCCGGATGGATTTGATATGAGTGGTTTTGACTCTACTCGAGTCAGCCTAAGCAATATGGACTTATTCAAAACAAAGAACTTAGCGGTGCAAATGCTCGAACTTAGAGAAGTGAGAGGTCTAACAGCAGACCATATCAATAACGCTAGCAATGTAAGCATGCTCAAGTATCCTAAAGACTTTGACTTTACAGGAGTTAACTTCACCTCAAAAAGTTTATACGGAGCAGACTTCAGCAACCTTCAGCACATTGGATGCGAAAAAACATTATGAAAAACACACTAAAAGTTCCTACTCTCTTATTTCTTACTTTAGTCTATAGCTGCTCCAAAGGCACAGGAGATCTAAGTTTAAACCAGAGTTCCTCGTCTCAAAAAAGCTGCTATAGCTTAAAAGGCACCCACCTAAGTACCACAACAGACTTAAGAGCAGTTACTCTCCCTGAAGGGTTTGACTTAACCGGCCTTAATTCGACAGGGGTTAAAATTTCGAGTATTGATCTTTCAAAAACAGTGGGTCTAACGACAAAGATGTTAAATGATGCGGACTCAACCATGGGAGATCTCATACTTCCTACAGGTTTCGATATGACCGGTTTTAGCGCTTCAGGAAAAAGCTTATATAACGTAGACCTGTCAAATACAATAAATCTGCAGGCATCTTCATTAAATGGCGCTACAAAATTGGACAACATTACTCTTCCACCAAGTTTCAATCTTTCAGGTTTGGATGCCACTGGAATGACCCTCGAAGACATGAATTTTAAAAACACCACAGGGCTAACAGTTAAGATGCTGAACGACGCAACTTTAAAAGGAAAGATTGTCCTTCCTGACAATTTCAATGTCTCCACTCTTGATCTCACTGGGGCAATGATTTCAACGGACTTCACAAATACTGTGGGCCTAACCATTGGCATTCTTGACACGGCAACTAGATTCACAGGAAAGATTCCAGCAGGCCTGGACATTTCGACAATTGACTTTAATAACGCTGAAACTGGAACGTTGGATTTCCCAAATCAAAAATATATGGGTGTTGACTTTAGTCAGACTACAGGAATCAATTTTGATATATATATGGCCCTTGCGAGGTGTACAGTCCATTGGATAGGTATGACCACAACGAGGATAACTTCATCTTGCAACACACTCCCACCATTAGATGTATCAGCAGAAAACTTTTCTGCTGTTAGTCTTTATAATATGAATCTTAAGAGTTTGGTAAACTTCAATGGTGGGCACATCCAGCAATCAAACGAAGGTTTAAGAAATGTTGTTGTCCCAGACGGACTTGATTTTACAGGCTACACAGGAAAAGAGTACATAGAAAATGTCGACCTTTCCAACGCAATAAATTTTACTTCGACTATGTTTAACAATACAAACGATTTAAATAATAACACCTTTCCAGTGATGGATTTCTCTGGAGTGAACATCTGGTCAACCCGGTGGAAGAACGCTAATTTAAAGAATGTTACAGGTCTTACAGCTGCACAAATTCATACTCCGTACGTGCATCCCCTAGTATACCCAGACGGGTTTGACATCAGTGGAGTGGATTTTTCAAATGTAGGTTCAAAAGCTGATGGAGTAGATTTTACCAATACAACTGGAATGGTAGTGTCACAAATAGAAAACATTATTGCCATTCCGGCCTTACCAGGGATTATTTTTCCCGCAGTGGATGTCTCAACACTCGATACTACTGGAAAAACAGTATGGAGACATGATTTTAGCAATACGATAAATTTCGATGTTTCAATGATTAACGCAGCTTTATCCTGGATCGACAGTCCAATTCCTGATGGAACAGACCTAACAGGACTAAACAGACCAGATATGGGGAGTTCAAACTTTAGCAATGGGGTTAACTTACCAGCAACGGAAATCAATAAATTGGCTATTACCCATATACCTGCAGGTTCAGATTTTAGTCTTTACGACCCTATGACTGCAGAATCAGGAACATACAAAAATGTATTTGGCAGCACACTTTATTCCGAAATTCCAATTTTTCCTGTTGCACAGGTAAATACTTTTTCTAAGATAGACGGCCTAACACTACCATCCGGCTACAATTTAGCTAGTTTCGATCCTAGTGGAATGAGTCTAGTTAGGAAACTCAATGCAAAAGAAGCAACGAATTTTCCAATTTCAGCGCTAGACAAAGGTGTGGATTTCAAGGAATTCACACCTCCAGATGGACTTGATATTTCTTCTTGGAACTCCACTGGAAAAACAATTTCAGGTTGGGACCTAAGCCAAGTAAAGGGTTTGAGTGCTAACCACCTAAACAATGCAAGCAACATCACCGCAATTAAAGTACCAAGTGACTTTGACTTTACAGGAGTGGACTTCAGCTCAAAAAGTTTATACGGGGCAGACTTCAGCAACCTAGAGCAAATAAGTTGCGAGTGACAAGGTTTCAAATAGTTACCTACTGTTAGTTTTATAGCGATATGGAATATTTTACATTCTAAATTGTGACTTATTTAAGCTTATGATTAGCTTTATATATGAAACTTGCTTTAACCATTCTAAGCATCGCAACACTTACCTTTGGCTCTATCAATCCAGATAGAACAGTTGTTCCCTTCTTTGAGATTTATGGTGGATACACTGACCTAGGGGATGATTTATATTCTGTTGAGGCCCCTTATTATTTTGAGGGAGAAGTCAGACGTAATGGTAATTGGCAGGAGATTAAAAAGGAAACCTACCATAGAGCGAGAGAGCTCGGTAAACACGTCCTTACCGCCACACCAAGGAAGGTAAGAGGTGAATGGGCACCTTCCTTTGGCACTGCTTTTCATGTGGGAGGAAATCTTGTTCTTACAGCATGGCATGTAATCGATAAGGAGTTCAGAAAGAACAGTTGCAATAGGGTCAAAACTAGACTCTCTGACGGCCTTGATGGAAATAGAATAGGATGTTTCAAGGTGCACCACTGCAATAGAAAACTAGATTACTGCCTGGCGGAAATGTACATCCAAAAAAGAGGTCTCTCTCTTCAAGACTTAGAGCCGCCCATAATAAACGCAGAGCCTCAAAGATACTCTGAGGAAGCTGAAATTATGGCAATAGGAAACACAAGTGGACTAGGCCTACACGCTTCTGTGGGAAAGGGAATCAAGAAAATCAACGATAAGTATTGGTTCTATGCTCCAGTGTTCTTTGGCAATAGCGGAGGCCCGATCTTTAACGAAAATGATGAAATCGTTGGAATAGTCACTGCCCAGTCAAAAGAGTTCTACGGAGATAGGGCCAGAAACTATGCAACCTCCATGGCAGATATCAAATTGGATTTAGAAAAAAACTTGGGCACAGACCATCCGGCCTACAAGGCGATAAACTTTAAGTAACGCTAAAGCTTTTCATGACATAGCCCAGGCAGTCCTCTTTAATAATGTAGACATCTTGAGTGAACATGGCAGGAACAAACTCTTTCTTGGTTATGATTTTTCCTTCTCTAAATTCAAGAAGATCATCGGTAACAGCTTCACCGTCGTTATCGAGGACTTTAATCAACCCTCTATCTCGGTAAAACCCAAGCAAGGTTCCCTCGCTTATGCTTTCAAAGTTCTTAAGCTCAAGATCCTCAACAAAAGAGAAATCGGCCTTTGAGTCATTATCGTTTTTAAAATCTACAGTCGCATCTTTGTGAATTTTAATTCTGCCGTAGGTTTGAAATACTTCCGCGTTTTTAATGTCAAAGTTGTGGTTAAAAGAATCTAGGTTTAGAACCTCTTCAATAAATTGCGCAACTTTTAAAACTCCTTCTTCCTTTCCAGGAAGCCCTGCCTCAATTGTTACAGAAGGACATAGTGGAGCAAATGCCATTGATTCCACTTCGCTTGGCTCGGTAAAGTAAACAGTCTTAGGGCTAAATCTTTTAGCGAGATCAAGATATTCTTCTTTAAAGACATTCACACAACCGTAATATGGATTTTTTCCAGTGTTGTTATGCACATCTATGTTTGCGAACAGCTCGAACCCTTTAACGTATTCTAAAACTTGGGAAATAAGTTTCGCCTCTTCAGACTCCCCTCCGGCCCATATGCGGTTGTAGTCAGGTTGTCCTTCCAGGTGTCTAAGTCCATGGGCCGCGGCCTTGGTATTGCCTACAAGAACAATCACATCTCTTGGAAGTATTTTATCAGCGTAATTGGAAAGCACTTTCTTTAGCGATAGAAACCCAGTCGTTTCATTCCCATGTAAAAGGACAGACAAGAACAAAGGTTTCGACTTCTCTCCTTTAAGGTGCATAAGAAAAGGCCCAGGGAATTTTTCATGAAGACCTAAGACATCAGTTTCAAGAAAGTTGTCTGGAACGCTGTCATATATTTTTAAACTCAAACTATAAACTCCAAAGGTGAACGGGTATGTCCTTTCTCTGATTTTCCAGGTAGGACTCCATTAGCTGCTGGAACTTCTTTCCATGCATGTGGACAAAGGCCTTCTGCCAACGAGCTCCGTTGACGCCTTTTTTAAGCCGTGGATAAATTACTTCATCCATGTATTTAATTATATCACCATTGTCTATTCCTCTTTGAATAAGAGCATTCTTTACCTGTGGATACAACTCATCCACCAGAAGCTGCTGCATGTCCCAGACCTTTCCATCAATCCATCTAACTGGACAGTAAAAACTCTTCTTGGCAGCTTTATAAAAATTGTCCTGTATATCAATAAACTCCAACGAGTCCTCTGGTGGATTTTCCAAGTTTGCAAGGTAATCCACAAGGCCCAAGTAAAAAGCGGTGTTTGCAACCGAATCAATGATTGTTGGCCCAGCGCTTGGAGCTCTATGCTCTATTCTCAAGTGCGGAGTTCCGTCCCCATTCTCTCCGATAATAGGACGGTTCCATCGCCAGATTGTGCCATTGTGCATTTTTATGTGGGACATCTCACTGGGTTTAGTCTCTTTAGTTTCTGGTAAAAGAATTGGATAGTGATCAAGGTTCTGCTCAAAAAGCTCCATTAAAGAGTCTTTT
This sequence comes from Halobacteriovoraceae bacterium, assembly GCA_002711995.1. Taxonomy (GTDB): domain Bacteria; phylum Bdellovibrionota; class Bacteriovoracia; order Bacteriovoracales; family Bacteriovoracaceae; genus UBA845. The sequence continues at coordinate 95,126 of PASN01000004.1, forward strand.
ACATAATCATCCCCAAGGGTCACTCTTTGAATCAGGTTGCCCCTCTTTCCTACGAAGCAGTCCATCGCAACAGCTTGTTCGAATACTGCTATTCGTGATTCATCCCAAAGCTCTCTACCAAAAAAGTATGGGGAATTCGCGCTGATTGCCACCATCAAAGGAGAGGCGATCAAAGAAGCGTTGTAATATCTTTTTGCATCTTCTTGAGATACTGAAAGGTGAACCTGAAGGCTCGTTGCCGCACACTCCACAAGAACGCTTTCAAATTCAAGATCAAGCTCGTCTTTGCCTTCAAAGTGAATGGTAGGACGCTTTCCCCCGCGCATCTTTATAATTTGATCATTAATTGCAAAATATCTATTTTGGGGAGACATATTGTCTAGCGACAACATGTTGTCCCTTAACGTGGCAAGAGTTCCCATGAGAACAGGATCTCCCTCATGCTCAGAGGTCCAGCCTTGGCAGTCCTTCCAAATACTTTTCAACTCTTCATGGAGCTTTGAAAACACATTGGAACTTAACTCATAGGGAGAAGAGTTGATTTCAAAGTTGAATTTGGATATTTCTGGAACAATCTGTGGGTTGCCAAGCTCTTTAATAAACTTAGCACCAGTTGGATTGGGCATCATATCGTTGTCCACAAGCCAGGCCTCAAGCTCGATACCTGTCATGGAGCTTTTATGCTCAAACGTTTTCTCGCTAAACCAACGGCGAAGAAGTTCAGTCTCCTCCTCTAGCTTTGCCTTAAAGGCCTGAACATCTTTTTCTGTGTAGTTTTCCTTCTTGGAAACTTCTGTGCCCATAACTCTCTTCCTGAAATTCTGGTTTTAGTAAAGATGAAATACTTCTTTCATCTCCAAATATAAGTTTTTCATTTTTTCATCAATATCCGGACGATTCACATCTTCTTGAGAGAACACAAATCTTTCAGGCCCAAAGTCTTTGGCCATAAGTTTTGTCTGCCAGATATTGTCTCTTGGTATGTTTAAGTCCGAACGATAAGTATAATCTTCTAAGATCTTTGGATCTATGAAGTCTTGAATTGAGTTAAAGTACTCATCATTGTAAATCTTTTTTCCATTTTCCAAACGCGTGTAGCCTCTTACAACATAGTCGATGTAAACAACGTCGCATTCAAAAGCTTTAAATAAATGATTAATCGCGCGAAGAGGAATAATGTCCCCGCAAGTAGCGATGTCGAAGTCCACTCTGTAAGTGCAGATGCCGTTTGGATCTGATGCGTCTGGATAAGTATGGCTTGTTAAGTGCGACTTAGTTAAGTGTGCCTTGTAGGCTGGAGTGGAACTCACCTCTTCCCATTTCCCCCCTTGAGCGTCGCTCATAAGAGTCATGGTTGAGGCCCCAACCGGATCAAAGTTCATTTTTGACTCTGAAATGACATCAGAATCAATAATTTTACAAATCTCTCTGGAGATCTCAATGATCTTGTCTGCTGAATACTTCTCATTGATCCAGTTGATATACTCTTCTTTTTGAGCGTTATCAAAGGTCAGACAAAAGTCATAAAGGTTAAAACTTAAAATCTTGGTAAGATTGTTGAAACCAGAAAGTTTAATCTTTTCTTCGGCCGAGTATTTATTTTTCATTTAAAAGTTCCTCTATAAAAAAGAAAGGCGCGGATAGCCCGCGCCCATCAGAGAAAATTATACTTCTAATCTAAATAAGTCCAAGATCTTTTACAGTGTCTCTTTCTTTTTTGAGCTCTTCCAAGGTGGCGTTGAACTTCTCTTGTCCAAAGTCATTGTGCTCAATTCCCTCAACCACAACAACTTTGCCGTTCTCAGTTCTACATGGGTAAGAGAAGATCAAACCTTCGTCCACGCCGTATTGGCCATTGCTGGCGATACACATGGAATATGTCTCACCCGCTGGAGTGTCGTGAGTAAGGTTGTATACACCTTGAACACATGCGTTAGCAGCACTTGCAGCAGAACTTGCTCCACGAGCTTTAATGATCGCAGCGCCTCTTTGCTGAACGTCTTTAATAAAGTCGCCTTTTAGCCACTCTTCGTCAGTGATAACTTCATTAGCAGGCCTTCCATCAATCTTAGCGTTAAAGAAGTCAGGATATTGAGTGGCTGAGTGGTTGCCCCAAATAGTCATGTTTTGAACTTTAGTCACATCAACGCCAGCTTTTTGAGCAAGTTGAGTCTTAGCTCTATTTTCATCAAGCATAGTCATTGCGAAGAATCTGTCTTTTGGAAGTCCTGAAGCCTCCATAGCGATCAAGCAGTTAGTGTTGCACGGGTTTCCAACAACAAATAGCTTACAGTCGTCAGCTCCAACTTCTTTGATTGCCTTACCTAATGGGCCAAAGATTCCACCGTTAACTTTAAGAAGGTCACCCCTCTCCATTCCAGCTTTTCTTGGAACCGCTCCAATGGCAAGAACCCAGTTGGCGTCCTTAAACGCAACTTCCATCTTGTCAGAGCAAACTATATTTTTAAGAAGAGGAAACGCACAGTCATCCAATTCCATTTTAACGCCTTCCAGCGCGCCAAGAGCTTGAGGAAGCTCTAGAAGTTGAAGCTCAACCTCTGTGTCAGGGCCAAACATCTGTCCTGAAGCTATTCTGAAAAGTATTGCATAACCAATCTGTCCCGCGGCGCCTGTAACCGCCACCTTTACTCGCTTATTTGCCATATGTCCTCCATATTAATTTGGCCAATGATAATGGAAGAAAGTATAGTTGATTAATAAAAAAGAGTAAAACCCCTGATAGACAAATCTTGGGTAAACTCCTAGTATCTTATGTAAAATACAAAGGAGCGAAGTGTCATGTCTGAAGAGGGCAAGAGCAAAAGCAAAAATTTTAAGGGCAAAAATAGACGTCCGCGCCGTGGGCCTAGAAAACCAGGTCCAAATAAGAATAAACAGGGACCTAGAAAAGAGGGTGGAGGTGCAAATAAAAGTAGGCGTCCAAAATCCCTAACTCCGGCCAGAATACTTCAAAAGTACGACAACCTTCTCGAGCAACATATTGTTGCACGCCGCAAGCTATATGAAATGCACGGTAGGGCCCAGGGCAGACAACTCGAGAAAATCCAAAATAACTTCCAGACAACCTTGGAAGCTATCAGAAGATTTGAAACCAATTTGAAAGATTGGCAAATAGAAGTTCTAAAAGAAAAAATTGATAGATACCCAGCTGATAGACAATTCTCAGCAACTCATGGCCTTGAGCCTAAAGGTGAAGAAGTTCCATTCGCTGGGGACTTTGAAGACCCTCACCTGCTTCCAACTCAGATCGAGGCGGATTACTCGAATGACACCGAAGAGTCCATTGGAACAATCGAAGACTACAAAAACTATAAAGGCCTCTAAGAAGAGGCCTTTTTTATTTCACTATAATTTTAATTATTCAGTTAAGAATTAGAAGACATTTTGAAATCGCCACTTGCACTTTCATTGGCGAAATCTCTTTTGGAATCAATTGTTGAGCCAGTGTGGATAGACTGAACCTCTGCCGCTTGAGAAACACGAAGGTAGTTGTCTAAAGTCTCTTCGTGGTCTTTAAGAATCGCCTTCTTCAAATCCTCAGAGTCGATGTCTAAAACCTCTGAAACTCTAACTAGCATTTTTAATGGAATATTACACAATGCTCTTTCAACGTTGCTGATGAATTGTCCGTTTTTATATCCTAACAAGTGCGACAACTCGGACTGGGAATAACCTTTTGGATGTTGTAATCTTTTAGTGCGAATAAGTTGAGCAATGTTCTTAAAACAGCGCATGAAGTCTCCTACTGAATATTGGGGTCATTATAATAACAATTTTTCTCTGAATGTCTCGAACATTCTCAAAAAAAATTATAGATTAATACTGCCCTAAAAAATAAAAAAAAAAAGAGAGAGGAAAATTTTGAAAAAGCTTGTGTCGTGGAATGTCAATGGTATTCGGGCCGTAGAGCGCAAAGGTTTTAGCGAGTGGTTGAACCAAGATTCACCAAACATCGTGTGCTTACAAGAAATCAAGGCGGCAAAAGATCAGTTTCCAAAGAATATTTTGGAACATGAAAATTATCATATTTATATAAATTCCGCTGATCGCCGCGGCTATTCCGGTGTCTGTGTAATGACGCAGGAGAAACCGAACAAAGTGATCGACCAAATAGGAATTGACAAATTTGATGTGGAAGGAAGAACTCTTATTCTCGAATTTGATGACTTTGTTTTAATAAATTGCTACTTCCCTAATGGTGGACGTGACCATTCAAGAGTGGATTTTAAACTTGAGTTTTACCACGCAATTTTAGAGATCTACAAAGAGTACAGGGAGCGTGGGCATAACGTGGTGATCACCGGTGATTTCAACACTTCCCATAAAGAAATTGATCTTGCGAACCCAAAAGCAAACAAGAAGTCCACTGGTTTTTTGGATCACGAAAGAGAGTGGATAGATATCTATCTTGACGCTGGAATGGTTGACTGTTTTAGAGAGCTCTACCCTGAAAAAGTTGGCGAATACACTTGGTGGACTTATAGAAATAACTGCCGTGAAAGAAATATTGGCTGGCGTCTAGACTACTTTATGGCAAATAAAGAATTTATGGAAAAAGTTGAAGCTTGCGCCCATAGGCCAGAAGTTTTAGGCAGCGACCACTGCCCTGTTGAAATATGCATTAAAGCTTAGTACCCCACATAGAACTTCTCGAGACCCATTTCGAGAAGTTTCTTATTAAAATCTTTTCTAAATTTTTTAAATTCTCTATAGTCTGACTTTCCAAGGAGCTTGCGAAGCTTAGTGTTGTATTCTTCGTTTATTTTACCTATTTGAACTCTTCCTTTTTTGGAAAGCATAACTTTTTCTTTATTGCGGCCGTTGATGTATTTTTTAATTTCTTCCAGCCTTTTATCTCTGAGTTCCTGATACTTGGATATATCTTCACTGCCCAATCTCAGAATATTCGTAAAGAAGTCTTGCTTGTCATTTTCATATGTGTCATGGACTTTAGATAAGGTTTTTTCAAACTTCCCCATGTCTTTTTCTTTTTGAACTCCTGCTTGAGCAACTGAGATTTGGTCTCCATGAAGTTCATCATTAACATCACTTTCTAAGACAGCATCATTCGTTGCAAGGAAGAAGTTTAAAGCGACACTTGCGCCCAAAAGAATAAAAAGAAGTTTATTCATATAGTTTCCTTATAAACGCAATGCTTCCAGAAGTGTTGAGCAGTAAGCACTACACTTTTGAGATAGGCATTAAAGCTTAGAATTGGATTAGGTATTCCATCTTGCCATCTTCAATAAGCTTCTTATTGAAATTCTCTCTAAACTTTTGATAGTCATTGAAAGAGGTTTCACCGAAAACCTCTTTCAACATGCCATCATAGTCTTTATCAATTTTTGCCATTTCAAGCATTTCATCAGTTGTTAAAGTTACAGTGGAAGCTTGGCCGTACTTGCGATTTAAGTACTCTGTGATTTCCTTAATTCTCTCTTCTTTCAGTTGGTAGTAAACGTCTATCTGATCAGAGGATAAATTCAAGGTGTATTCAAAAAACCTTTGAGAGTCTTGCTCAAACTGTTTTGTTACTTTTGAGATAGTCTCTTCATCTAGTTTTTGATTTTTTACAATATCTTTAGAACCTGTACACTTAACTTGCTTCTCACAAGGAGGACAATTGCTTTCCCCTTTTCTAATTCCCGCCTGAGCAACAGAGATTTGATCAATTGGGGCCGGCTCGTGATATTCTTCATCGAGATCGTCTTTAACAACAACATCAACTTTCACTAGGTAAAAGTTCAAAGCAACACTTGCTCCAAGTAGACTGAAAAGAAGTTTATTCATAATGATTCCTTTGCATATAATTCTACATAGCAATTGCCGCTTTTGAAAGCCTATTGCTTTTCAAACAGGCATTTCCCCTTAAAGAACACCTTATTTGGCAATTGGTCATAGGAGATTCTCTTTCTTCTTCCCCTATTTACGATCTTTTCTAATGCTTGTTCTGCGCTTTCTAACTCACCCTTAGGCGCGTTGACAGTAATAAAGCTTGCTTCCTTACCCTTTTTAAAGTTTCCTGAGACCTTGGAAACTCCCATGGCCTCCGCTCCAGCAACAGTTGATCTAAACAGGGCCTTTGTATAAGTCGCCTCAGGGTTCACACCCTTATTTTGATCAACAAACGATCTCATAACGTCAAACATGGAAAGAATTGGGCCGCCACCGATATCCGATGCAAGCGCCCAGCGTACTTTATGCTTTTCAGTTCTTTTAAAATCAAATAATCCAGAGCCCAGACCTTTTTGTCTGATCGGAGCATTAGAAGTTGGACAATGGGCAATAACTGTCTTGGTTCTTGAGAGCTTTCTAAGTTCAGCGTCTGACATGTGGATTGCATGTCCCATAATTGTTTTAGGGCCTAAAAGGTCAACCTTGTCATAGATATCGGTGTAGTTTTTAACGTTCTTAAACTCAGGAAGATCTCTGTAGATAGAAAGCACAAATTCAATCTCGCCGTGGTTTTCTGAAAGGTGGGTTTGGATAAATGATCCATGTTTCTTTGCTGCGGCAGCGGACTTTTTCATAGTCTCTGGATCAGTTGCAATCGCAAACCTAGGGGTAAGGGCGTATTTCTCTTTGTATTTCTTGGAAAGCTTCTTAGCTAGATCAATTGCTTCTTTTTTTGTTTGAGTAAGAAACTTTGGAGAATTCATAGTCATCTGAACATTTCCAATTGCAAAGTGTCCAATAGCGTTTTCTTGAGCGTGGTCAAGAGCGTGCTCATGGATTGAAGAATAGATCGCTCCACCTAGAGTTCCGGTTTCAATTAGTCTTTGGAAGAACTTTTTCGCTTTATTCTTAGAGTAAGTCTTTTTCTCAAATTTTCTTTCTGCAGGAAAAGTGTATTTTTCAAGCCATTCCAGTAGCTTTGCCTTGGGCATTTCTCTTACATCGTCTTGTACCCAGTGAAAGTGGATATCATAAAATGAAGGCATGATAAGTTGGCCTTGCATGTCAATAAGCTCAGCTTCATTGATTGCTCTTTTAGTTACTTTGGAAGCGTCTTTAACACTATCCACAATCCAGCCGTCCTTTGTTTCCACAATAGTTAACGCGCCATCCCTATAATAGTCGCACTTTGTGTCGCTGATTGGGTTGAGTATTTGTCCAAGTATAATTTTCTTTTTCATCTTTATTCCTATAGGCAATTCTCTGTACTAGAGATCATTTTTATTCTATGTTTTTCTGTATGAAAACTTGTATTAATTATCTCATTTTACTGTTGTCTTTATCATTTTCCAACGCGTTTGGACAAGCTGTAAAAGCTGAAGATTACGCGGTAAAGCGATTTAAGACGCTTGAAATTTCATCAAGCATAAATCCCGCCACCTACAGTTACCTCTCAACAGAGATTAATAAAGCAAAATCCCAGTTTGGAGACCTAGTCATCATTAAGATGAACACCCCTGGCGGACTTGTTACCACTACAAAAGATATTATTACTTTAATAGGAAAAAGTGATGTTCCTGTTGTTGTTTGGATCTCCCCCGAGGGTGCCAGCGCCACAAGCGCAGGAGCGATTATCGCATCCAGCGCGCACATTCTCACTATGAGTGAAGGAACCAATATTGGAGCTGCCACTCCTATAGGTATGGGAAAAGATATAGAGCAAAAAGATGCAAAGGCCAAGGCAGTGAATGATCTTGTGGCCCTAGTAAGCTCACTATCTGAATCTAGAGGAAGAAATTCCGAGGCGTTTGCTAAAATGATTAGTGATGCGGCAAGCTTTAGCGCGCAAGAGGCCATGGACAAGAAGATCGTTGACGCAATTACCAATACCCAAGTTGACTTGATCAAATTTATAGACGGCCAAACCGTTCGAATTAAAGGCAAAGACGTCAAACTTAGTGTTGAAAAAGGTGCCGCAGTCATTGAGGCCGACATGGATCCAGGACAGATGATCCTTGATATATTTTCAAATCCAATGACCGCTTACATCCTATTTATGATTGGCGCTGCACTTGTATACTTTGAGTTTCAAGCTCCAGGAGGATTCATTGCCGGCTCTGTGGGAGTGGTCTTTTTAATTCTTGCCGCCATAGGCTTTCAGGTACTGCCACTTAACTTTGGAGCATTAGGGCTAATAATCCTGTCATTTGTCCTGTTCATACTTGAGATTTACATAACAAGCTATGGAATTCTCGCCCTGGCCGGAACTGCTGCACTGATATTTGGTTCACTGTTTTTGTTCAGAACTGAGAATGCTTATATGGACATCCAGCTCCCACTAATTCTTTCAGTGGTTGGTGCCATTCTTCTTTATATTTTTATTGTGGGATACGTTCTGTTTGCAGGAGCAACTAAAAGAAAAGATAGAAAGAAATTCTTCACCAGCAAAGACGAATTTGCTCATATTTCAAAGTACATCCGCTTTGAAGATGAGCAGCATTACTACCAAGTGAAAATCTCAGGTGAAACCTGGAACGCTAAAAGCTCCAATCGCTATGAGATAAAAGATAAAGTGAAGGTCATAGATCAAGACAACGATAAAATGATACTTATATTAGAATAGGAGTTTCTCATGTTTAGCTACTTGCCGTTTATTGTCATTATCCTAGTGCTTCTAATGAGCACAATCAAAATCCTCAATGAATATGAAAGAGGCGTTGTTTTTCGTCTTGGTGAATTCGTTGCGGTAAGAGGTCCAGGTCTGATTCTTGTCATCCCAGGTCTTGAGAAGATGATGAAAATTGATCTTCGTGTTGTGACTATGGATGTTCCAACTCAAGACATCATCACAAAAGATAACGTTTCCATGAAACTAAATGGCGTTGTCTACTTTAGAGTTAACAATCCAGAGAAAGCTGTAATCCAAGTTGAAAACTTCTACCACGCAACTGCTCAGATTTCTCAAACAACCCTTAGAAGCGTTGCTGGCCAGTACGAGCTGGATGACCTTCTTTCAAGCCGTGAAGAGATCAATGATCGTCTTCAAATCATCCTTGATGAGCTCACAGAGCCATGGGGAGTAAAGGTTACTAACGTTGAACTAAAAGCAATCGACCTGCCTGAAGAGATGCAAAGAGCAATGGCAAAGCAAGCTCAGGCGGAAAGAGATAAAAGAGCAAAAATCATTGGCGCTGAAGGTGAATTCCAAGCAGCTAAAAAACTTGCTGAAGCGGCTGAAGTACTTGCAACTCAAAAAGACGCTCTAACTCTTAGATACTTGGATACAATGAGGGATGTATCCCAAGGCTCTGGCAAATCCAGTGTCATTTTCCCAATTCCAATCGACATCTTTGACGCCTTCAAAAAGTAATAAATACCAGGCCGAAGCTCTTTCTTCGGCCTTTTTTATCTCCAAAACATCACATTAAGAAAACTTAAGAAAATGTTATAATGGTCGATAATAAACTATGGGGAGGATACATGGTTCTGATTATTGATGATGAAATTGAAATTTGTGAGAGTATTCAAGAACTTTTGGACTTAAACCACATCAATGCTGAAATTTGCTCCTGCCCTGAACTTGCTGTTAAAAACGTTTCCACTGGCAAGTACGCTTGTGTAATCACAGATATCGCCATGCCTAAAGTTAATGGAATTGAGCTATCAAAGACACTTAAGCTTCTGAATCCCAACATAATTATCATATGCATCTCTTCTTTCGCAGAGGTAATGCAAGAAGATCTACGAAGTGCTAGAGTGGATTTTTGTTTTCCTAAGCCGTTCTCCACAAATTCGCTGGTTGCATGTGTCAAAACCTGCTTGCTAAGAGCTGGAGCCGCCGCTTAATCACCTTTTGATAAAGCTATTGAGTGCTGTCTTTAGCTCTGGAAAAAAGTCGCCTTTTCTAAATGTGATCAGAGGACAATCTTTGCTTTTAGAGTTCGCTTCCAAATAAGTTGTAAGCCTATGAATCGGTCCGGCCACCTTATGACTAATATACAATCCCCCCAGAATCCCCAATACAATGATGGCCAATGAAGTAATAATAAAATGAAAGTTTAAATCCGCCTGTTGAGTTTTTAAAAACTCCAAAAGAGCATGACCTTGCTGCAACTCTCCCATGGCCTTCTTCTCAAGTTCAATAAAGTAATATGTGATGGCGATATAAAACCCGGCACATGCGGCTAAAGACAGGCCTAGAAAATACCCAATAAATGTAAATTGAAATCTCTTGTTAATAAGAAACGTTTTTCGCATTTGAGCTATCCTCCAATAACCGACTTATCGGACGAATTAGCTATGAATATAAATAAAAAAGAAGATATGTATGACCGCCCCTTGATCAAAATCTGGGGCTGGTTACCCTAATTATGATACCGCGAAGTATTCATAAAATAACCAATGGGAGGTCATACAATGAAAACTGTACTATTTGTCGGTCTAGATGTCGATGACAAGATGTTTCACGCGACTGTAATCAACTCGCAAACCGGGGAAATATCCTACTTTAAAACTAAACCAATTGGTTCAAAGTTAGTCGAAAAGCTCCTAACTTATCACTCTTGCCCTCAAGATTATCAAATTTGTTATGAATCTACATATATTGGATTTTCCCTCTGCAGGTTTTTAAGAAAAGAAAGCTTTCATTGTGATGTCATTGCATCTGGTCTTGTGCCCGAAGTCTCAGGACATAAAGTCAAAACTGATCGTTGCGACTCTGAGAAACTCGCAAAGCTATATATGAAAGACATGTTAACTACCTTGAACATTCCAGCTGAAGAAGATGAAGCTGAAAGAGATCTTGTGCGCTCAAGGTCTCTGGTAAGCAAACAAGTGATTAAAACAAAAAACCACATCCAATCACTTTTAAGAAGGCACGGGATTGACTACAGAAACGAAGAAAAACAATTGAACTTGTGGACTGAGAGATATCGTAAATGGCTTTATGGAAAAGCTTCAAAGCTAAATGATACTTTAAAGATAAATTTGAACCTTCTTCTTTCCCAGTTAGAGTTTTTGGAGAGCTCTTTAAAGACATATAATAAGGAAATTGAGAACCTCGCCAAAACAGAAAAGTATGAGAGCAAAGTTCAAGCACTTGTCTGTTACAGAGGTATTGAGACCTTGACTGCAATGAAAGTTATAACAGAGTTGGGTGACATTAGACGTTTCGACCACCCTAGAAAGTTAATGTCATTCCTAGGCTTCGATGTAATTGAATACAGCTCAGGTGGAAAAGAAAGAAAATTCGGCATAACAAAATATGGAAATAAAATAGTAAGAACAGCACTAGTAGAAGCAACACAAAGATGTGCCACACCTCCGAAGGTTAGTTACAATCTTAGAATCAGAAGAGGAAAAACGCCACCAGAGCTTATTGTTGTCGCAGACAAGTGCATGCAAAGACTCTATCGTAAGAGCAACCATCTCTTAAGTAGGGAAAAGAACAGGAATAAGGTGAAAGTCGCATGTGCACGTGAAATGTGCGGGTTCATTTGGGAGTCTTTAATGAGAGTAAGCTAAGATCTTTTAACAAGGCCAAAGAGGAATAACTTTGGCAATCCCTGGTGCGGGGCCAGGAGTTTAAAACACTCGCAAAAAGATAAGGGCAAGGCCAAGTGGTGAACTATTCTTAATGCGTTGACCAGCACGCGAATAAAAGCGAACTAGTTTCCAAAGGTTTTGTTAAAAGATTTTACTATTGACAGGCGGTCATACATAAAAGGCCTCCATTTGGAGGCCTAACTACTAACTAACTTGTGTGTGAACCTATTATCTCTTGATATTTAGGACTTCTTGCAACATTTGATCACTTGTTGTGATTGTTTTTGTGTTGGCCTGGAAGTTTCTCTGAGCTCCCATTAAGTTAATAAACTCATCTGCGATATCAACATTGGAAAGCTCAATTGACTTCGCTAAAACCTCGCCTCTTCCGTCATCGCCCGGCTTGCCCATTGCGCCCTGGCCAGACTTTCTAGTTTCTTTGAACAAGTTCTTACCCATCTTGAAAAGACCTTCATTGTTCTCAAACTTGGCAACTGCGATTTGAGCAATGTCTCTTTGGTCACCGTTGTCATAAGACGCTGTAAGGATACCTTTGTCATTGAATGATAGAGAGGCCAATGTCGCGGCACTCGCTCCATCTTGAGTGTGTCTTGCAACCGAGGAGTCTGACCCATATTGAGTGGAAGCGTCTTTTCCGTTGCCACCTTCAGCAATTGACTCGCCAAAGTTAAAATTGATTTGCTGTCCTGGAGCCGCTCCGTTATTGAAGTTGAATGAGTTAAGCTCAGTGATCTCTTCTTGAAGCTCGCCTTTGTTGTTAAAGTTTAGCTTCCCTCTTCCCATCTCAACCATTGTTCCAGGAGTTCCGCCTGCGGCATCCTTACCATCTACCATCGCATGGTAATCCCAAGAACCGTCATTTGTTTTATTAAAGTAAACAGTAACAAGTCTTTGAGAACCAACATTGTCATATACCGCAAAACTTGTGTTGAAGTTTGAAGTGTTTGCTGGGTCTTGAGGGTTGAACTGCTTAACTTTTTCACGAGAGTCAAGGTTCATTGAAACGTTCACTTCACTGGTAGCTGTAGCTGGAATTGTTGTGTTTCCTAGCTTGATGGCACCCATCTTTTGAGAAATCTCTCCAGCGTCGTTTGCTTGGAAGCCTAGAACTTTGTAACCATCACCGTTGATTAGGTGTCCGTCTTTGTCAAAGTGGAAAGACCCGTCTCTTGTAAAGCCTCTTCCGCCTGGAGCTTCCACAGAGAAGAATCCGTTGCCGTTGATTGCAAGGTCAGTGATGTTCTCTGTTCTTTGGATATTACCTTGATTAAATTTTGGAGTTACGTGGGCAAGCTTAACACCAGAACCGATCTGATCGCCGCCATCGATGCCTTTAAGGGACTTTGAAAGCATGTCTTGAAATTCAGCTCTTGAACCTTTAAATCCAAAGGTGCCGGCGTTAGCAATGTTGTCACCGATTACGCTCATGCTGGAACCAGCAGCGTTAAGACCAGACACACCAATGTTAAATGATGAAAGAATACCCATTTGTCCCTCCTAGACGTAAGCATTTTGAGGATCCCCGACAACTACAGGCCGTGGACATGGCTTCCGGAAAGGACCAGCCACCTCAATTGTAAATTTTATTTCCTATACAAAGACAGTCGAATCTATCTTTGTAAACACATTCTCGTTCATGCTGCCTTTATCGACAGCTGTTACCACTTTGTTGTTTTTTACATCAACAATGTAGGCGGCCTGATCAGTAATAACCAAAGAGTCTTTTCCACCCTTTGCTCTTAACTTCGTCATGGCATCTTTGACTTTTAAATATTCACTTCCGTCAAAGTTAATCTTTCTCTCTTCCAATCGCTTTGCAGCATGGGAGCTTATGTCAATTCCACCGTGAAGCGGCTTTTGAACTTGCTCATTCTCAAGCATGCGCTTGAAATCGCTAACCTTGCCTTCCTTTGGAAGACGGTTGCTTACATCAACCTTCTTCTGATTAGGAAGCTTGGTGACATTAGGAATAAGCATGTTAACGTTTTTAGCCAATTATTACTCCACGTCGTAGACGTTGGTTAGTCCGGTTCCAACAGCTTGGTTGTTTGCTCTATAAGCATCCACCGGTTTAGTACCATTTAATTTTACCCCTGAATTTGATCTTCCGGCAATAGGCAAATTTGTCGGATTACTTTTTGCCGGTTTAATCTCCACACCCGCCAAAGCTTCGCTTACTGCAGGTTTGTCTTCTTTCAAGGCCATATCTTTTGTTTGTCCAGGAACATGAAAAGAATCAACGTCCCTAAGAAATACTTTTTTGCCATCAACTAAAAGAACTGTTTCGCCGTTTTCAAAAAATACGGACTCAACGTTACCTTTAACCTTGGTTTCAACATTCATTGGCTCTGAAAATCTATCCCAGGCCAGAACGTTAACACTGTACTCACCAGGAGCACTTGGAGAACCATCCAAAGCAACTCCGTCCCATAGGACGTTTTGGTTTCCTCTACCAAGATTTTCTTTCCAGATTTCTCCAACCATATTGTTTTTGGAATCATAGATTCTTACCAACGCTTTTGAGGCTGGTTTTGGAAGAGTGAATAGAATATCGGCGTCTTTGCCCTCGCCTTCAAAGTTAAGCGAGCGACCTTGAGTCACAACCTCTTTTCCAAGAAAGCTTGCCCCATAGAACTTGTCTTTGATGTTTGCGTTTTTATTCATCCCATCAAACTTGGAGTTCAAGTTAGCAAGCTGCTCTAGTTGCGAGAATTGCGCAAGCTCTGCCGCCATTTTTCCTTGTTCCATTGGTTTTAAAGGATCTTGGTGTTGAAGTTGGTGAGTTAAAAGCTTCAAGAACTCGTCTTTACCCATTTTGTTGTGTTTCTTGCCGTCCACATATAGGTCGTTTTTTTCTTGATAGCCTGTGATTTTGTTTAGAAGTCTCTGCTTCTCCTTCGGAGAAAGGTCCTTTCTGTTTGAAGGATCCGGTTTTGCGATTGTTACCTCGCGAAAACCTCTCTCTTGGCTGCTGAGTGGTCGTCCCATTTGGGGCATTAGGCTGACTTCCTTTCTTTATTCAACAGACTCCATAGCTCTTCTCTTCTATTGGAGTCCTCTTTTCTTTGCTGTTGCTCTCCAGATCTATTTTGCTGGTTTGCAAACTGCTTTGAATTCGAATCAGAATTGTTTTGGTTCGTTCCATTGTTGTTTGAAGAAGAAGATGATTCAAGTTTGAACTCCCCTACTTGGATACCTGAGTTTTGAAGAGTTTGAACAAGTTCATTTTGGTGTTTTTGAAAGAACTTTCCTGCCTCTGCTCCTTGGTGTCCAATAACAACATTAACTTTGTCGCCACCTGCTTTTTGAACCATTAAGTCGATGTCACCCAGCTCTGGATGATTGAAGCTCATTTGCGCAGTCGGCTCTTTTGCGGCCTTGGCCTGAACTATGTAGTCTTGAATTTGTCCGATAACAGTATCAATATTTGAGCTTTTATTTAAAGCGTTCAGATCAAAGACTTTTGTGCTGGACTGAGTTTGTTGAAGGGAGTTGGATTCCGCTTTCAGATTAAGAAGCTGTTCGCTGCCCTGATTCATATCCATTGAAGCGGAAGTGTCCGCCTCAACTTGCGTTTGAACAATCTCAGGATTTTTCTTAGCAAAGGCATGATTTGTAATCATTGATTGCTGTTCATTCTTGTATTGAGAATTAAGAGCTCTCTTTTTTCCTGTTTTGCTTTGCTTTGCCATGAATTGGTTTAGATCAACAAGGCCTTGTCCATCTTGAACAGCTTTGGCCTGCTCAGCGTTTTGTGTCTGTGGCGTCTGAATTGTTTTAAGTGCCGCCTGCTCTTTTAGAGCTTGAGGTTGTTTTGTGGACTTGGCCACAATATCTTGAAGAGCACTGCTCTCTTTTGTTGTTTCAGCTTTTTGTCCTTTAAGCAACTTTGCCAAAGGACTTTCAATTGTTTCTAATTTTTGAGCGCCTAGTTTGGCAGCGTCAGGATTCTTACCTTCAGTTAAGATCGCCTGTTCAGCAACCTCTGTGTTTCCAAATTGTGCCTTGGTTACATTTTCAGGTAAAAGAGATTGAAGTTTTTGATTAAGCTCGCCTTGTTTAAGTTTTGCGGCGTCAACTTGTTGATCAAGATTTTCAACAAGTTTTTGAGCGTCTTCAAAAGACATGTTCTTCAATGCGTCTTGGAAGTTTTCAGGCATCTCGCCTTGCTCCATGAGCATTTTTGCAATCTCAGGGTCTTGAGAGAGCTGATCACCCAACATGGCGAAAACATCTTTTTCACCAGTAGACACTCTGCCTTGGGCATGTGTGCTAGGGGTTGAATTTAACAGTTCTTTTAACATTTACTCTCTCTAGTTTCCTGTTACCTATATTATTGTCGCATATTCAGGTATTGTTTTTGAAGTCGGGCAGAAACTTCCTTATCCATTAAGTTAAATATCTTGGATGCTCTCTCCGGCTCAATTAATTCAATGATTTTCACTGAAATTTTAGCATCTTGCACTGAAAGAAGCTCTGCTGCCTTTGCTGGCTTCATGTTGCTAATAACACTTACAAGCTGCTTTATTCTAATTGCTTCTTTTCTTGCGTTTTCATCAAGACAGCCCAATATTTTACTTTGTCTGGACTCAAGCTTTGCAATTCTTTTTGATAAGCTTTCCTCGCCCAGGCGAACTTGCTCTTCCCTTTTGTCCAGCTGTTCACTTCGTTCTTCAAGCTTTCTTTCTTTCTCTAGAAGCTCTTTAGTTAATTGAGAAACCGAAGATTTCTTAAGACGATCAACCTGGGCGTCCACCGCCTTTTTAAGAGCTTCTCTAAACTCTTCTTCAGAATACTTTTTCTCCTGAGCTTGAGAGGCTCCAACAATAAGAAAAAGGGTTATAATTAGTTTAAACATGTCTACTGTTCCGTTTATTTTTTGAATTGGTTCCAATTCATAACTTGTTCTTCGATTTTTTGGTGCATTGCCTTGTTGGCCGCTTTCTTGTGCGCCCTTTTGTTTTTTTCCTTAATCTCTTCAAGTACTTTAACATTCGCGCGGTGAGTTTTAAGGTCATTAAATTTTTCCCTTAACTGCTCGTCGAGCTCTGCTATTTCCGCCTTAATAGACGTGATTGCCGCTCTTTTTCCCTGCATGAAGTATGGATAAAACCTTAAGTCCAACCCTGTCGCCCCTGCGTTTGCAGTGGCCTCTTGAGATTCGTATGCCTCATCTATTCCGGCGTTTTGGTTTGCGATTTCATTTTCAAGCTCAACTTTTCTAGTCTGAAGACGACCAATCTCCATCTTGCACTGGTCCTCTTTTAGCTTTCGCATCTTTAAAAGGGCCTCTAATTTGAACTTGTATTTTTTCATCCATTACCTTCCAAAAAGTTTGGATTTACTTCGGTCTCAGCTTTTCTGGCGATTTCAACCATACGATCAAAGACATCATCCAATGTGTATGAGTCTTCAACTCTTTGCTTAAGAAGCTCCATCAAGTCTTCGTAAATAGTGATGGCCTTGTCGACTTTTGGATTTGTGCCTCTGGCGTATGCGCCAACGTTAATGAGGTCTTCAGACTCTTTATATGCGGACATTAGATCTCTTAAATGGCCTGCAACAATGGCGTGTTCTCTTGTGGCAACCTTGCTCATTACCCTGGACACAGACTGAAGAACATCGATTGCTGGATAATGGTTTCTTGCGGCAAGCTCACGGCTAAGCACAATGTGGCCATCAGCAATTGCACGAACGGCATCCGCGATAGGTTCATCCATATCATCGCCTTCTACTAGAACCGTATAAATGCCAGTAATAGTTCCTGCATTCTTCTTAGTTCCGGCTCTTTCCATGAGCTTAGGAAGTTTTGCAAAAACACTTGGGCCATATCCCTTTTGCCCAGGGGGCTCACCTGTGGACATTCCAATCTCTCTGTTTGCCATTGCAAAACGAGTCACGGAGTCCATCATAAAAATTACATCATTGTTTTGATCTCTGAAGTATTCAGCGATTGTTGTGGCAGCATAGGCAGCCTTCATTCTAATAAGCGCAGAAGTGTCCGAAGTTGCAACCAAGATAACTGAACGCTTCATTCCCTCTGGGCCTAGATCGGATTCAATAAACTCTAAAACCTCTCTGCCCCTCTCTCCAATAAGAGCGATTACGTTAACGTCAGCATTTGTGTTTCTTGCTAGCATTCCCATCAGAGTGGACTTACCAACACCAGAACCGGCCATTACAGCAAGTCTTTGGCCTTTACCGGCGGTGATAAAAGAATTAACGGCATTGATGCCGGTATCTAGATTTTGTCTAATAGGTGGCCTATGCATCGGGTTGATGGGCTCGCCAAAGATTGAGCGACTCTCTCCCATCCCTTCAATTGGACCCTTGCCATCTATAGGATTGCCTTGAAAATCAACTATTCTTCCTAGAAGGCCATCGCCCACTTTGATGGTAGTGGTAAGTTCACGCAAATAAACTTTGGTTTGGGAATTGATGCCCACAAGTTCCTTATAAGGCATAACCTTACACTTTTCACCATCAATGCCCACAACCTCACCAAGGCAGCGCTCGCCTGTTTGAGTTACAAACTCTACAGAGCACCCCATCACCGCGCGTGGAAGTGTGGCCTCATAAATCATGCCATGGCTGGAAAGAATTTTTCCAATATTCTGATAAGGCGAATTCGCCTCAAATTCTTTATAGATTGGTCGAAAATTCAATGAAGTGCTACTCATTCACAATCACCGATTCAAAAATTTTCTCAAGAGACGCCATCTGGGCATTCATGGATCCGTCTATGATTCCATTTTCCGACTCAAGAATGATTCCAGGAGCGTCTTGGTCTAGATCAACTTCAACTCTTACATTAACAAGCTTGCCCATTTTCTTTTCAATTCGCTCTATAACCTCTGGGATATGCTTAAACGATTCCTGAGACACCCTAACAACCAAATTGTTTTTGGTGTTCATCTCTAGAATTAGTTTTTCAAGAAGTCTTTCTAGGTAGCCTTCGTCGCTTATTTCCTTTAATGAGATCCACTTTGTGAGGTTTTTGATCATTTCAAAGGCGTTCTTTTTGTTTTCAGTAAGAACTTTGTGGCATTGCTCATTCAAATTGCCCAATGTGTCGACAAAGTCTTCCACTTTGCCATCAAGAGTGCCCATCGCCTCTTGATATGCTTTGGTATAGCCTTCCTGGTGTCCGGCCTGAAAGCCTTCTTCCCTGGCCTGATCAACCATAGCTGCAAGACGCTTTTGAACTTCCTCTTCGACTTTTTCATGATAATCGCGCTCTTCTTGTGCCTTAAGTCCACGGTGCTCTTCAACTAATGGATTTATGGAGAAAGCCTTAGACTTGGCAAAGCCTCTCTCCATTCTGATCACGTCTTCAGATATGCTGTTTTTAAAAGCTGAAGCATCTTTCAGAGACTTCATCTCAAAAGATGAAACTTCCTCTAATTCAGGTGCGGCCTCCTCCTGGTCAGGATTTGGAACGAGTTGTCCAAATTTAAAAGGCTTAACATCGAATTTTGAAATTGACACTTGCTTCTCCTCTTATTAAACCATTGCGTCGCCCTCTCCACCGCGGGAGATAATTGCCTTCCCTTTGGCTTCAAGGTCTTTAACCTGTTGAACGATTTCTTGTTGAGCTTTCTCAACATCGGACAACTTCGTTGGCCCAAGAGCGTCCAGGTCTTCTTTGAGAAGTGTGGCTGCTCTGTTGGACATATTGTTGAACAATTTCGTTTTAACTTCTTCAGGAGAAGTTTTAAGCGCAATTGTAAGCTTCTGATTGTCCACGCCTTTAAGAAGCTCTTGGATACCTTTGTCGTCCACAAAGATAAGGTCTTCGAATACGAACATAAGTTTTCTAATTTCTTCAGCAAGCTCAGGATCTTTCTCCTCAACTCTTGCCATAACGTTTTTCTCAGAGTTTTTATCCATCATGTTCAACATGTCCGCGATAGGCTCAACACCACCAAGTTGTTGAGTATCGATGGAGCCAAGAGTTGAAAGCTCTGTTTTTAAGACGTCGTCAAGCTGGGCGATAAGCTCAGGAGAAACGAAGTCTAGGTTTGCAACTCTTAGAACAACTTCCGCTTGAAGTCCTTCTGGAAGCTTTCTTAAAACATCCACCTTTCTTTCAGTGCTTAAGTGAGCAATGATCAATGCGATTGTCTGCGGGTGCTCGTTAATTAAGAAGTTTGCAAGAGTTCTAGTATCTACTAGTTCAAGAGATTCAAGAGTGTTAACTGTTCCAACTTCCACAACCTGGCCTAGAAGCTGTTTCGCACGATCTTCACCTAAAGTGGAAAGAATAAAGTCACGGCCTTTATTTTCAGAGAATAACAAGTCCGCGTCCTCGTTAAGCATGGAGTAGAATTCCTCTAAAACTCTCTTCACCATCCAGATTGGAGATTTGTTAATCTGGGACATGTTGTTAATAAGTCTTTTAACATCATTGTCTTTCATGTGTTTGAACATCATTTTAGCGGTGTTCGGTCCCAGTGAACTCATAAGAATCGCAGACTTATCAAGACCTGATAATAAGGCGTATTCTACATCTGGATCTAAGGTTTTAGCTTCTGCCACTTTGTTCTCCTAATTGCTTAAGCTATTTCTTTTGTTGATTCTTGAGAGTGAATCATTTCATGAACAACTTGCGCGGCCTTGGCCGGGTTCTGCTCAACAAGGTTTATAATTCTCTCTCTAATCATATTTCCTTCAATTTTTTCAGGATTCATCTTGTCTTCAATGGTTGGAAGAGCGTCTTCCAATCCAGGAAGCTTTTGATTGGCCTGAATCTTCTCTAGCTCTTCAATTGTCTTAGGCAAGAAGTCTTCAATCGACTCAACAGTGTTCTCTGTAACCCATTGGATAAACGGTCTTACAACAATGAAGAATAGCAGTGTGATCAAGATCCCGATCATTAAGTACTTGGTAAGGTTCTTAATGATCTCTCTGTTTTCACGCTGTCTTAGAAGAGCTTCCGCCTCAGAAAGGTCTTCTTTTGCAAATTCCATATTTTTAATAACAAGCTTGTCGCCTCTTGCTTCATCTATTCCAATGGCACTGGCAACAATGGCCTTAAAGTTTGAGATCTCGGCCTCAGACCATGGCTCATATTTTGTTACAGGAAGCCCCTCATCATTTAGAAGAACCTCTCCATTCTCATCCATTACTGGAACTCTTTTACCGTCAACCATTACCGCAACGGACACGGCCTTTACTTCAGCTGTAGGTTTCTTTGATTGAGTTACAGTCTTTGGAACATTGTAGTTCTTTGTAACGAGGCTCTTATCCACATCGTTTCTAGTCTCTGGAATACCTGGCTGAGGGTTTTCTCCAGGTAGGTTGCTTCGAGCACCTGGGATTCCTTGAGGAGAAGGTCTTCTACCCTGAAGTTTTTGGCTATTGGCCACCTCAGACACTACAGCTGTATTTTCACCGTCATAGGCGGTTCTTGTTTCAAAAGACTCTGTGAAGTCCATTTTAACGTTTACCTTGGCAATAACTTTGCCCTCGCCCACTACTCTTTTAAGTATTTCTTCAATTTGTGATTCGTATTTAGTGTTTACCTTGCTTTCTAGAGCTAGTCTATTAGCAGTGTGCTGCGCCATTGCGTCACCCACATTCTCAGTAAGCTTCGCCCCTTTGGCATCAATGATAACAACATCCTTTACGCGCATTCCATCAACTGACGCGGCGATTAGATGCTGAATTCATTTAATTTCTTCTTTGGTTAGAGTAAGTCCTCTTGCCACATCTAAAACAACCGATGCTCCTGGTGGCTTCTTCTCAGAAACAAATGGACTTGATTCAGGAAGGGAAAGGTGAACTCTTGCTCTTTCAACGCCGCGAATATGCTTGATCGTCTTCATGAGCTCGCCCTCTAATGCCCTTTGCTTGTTAATTTTTTGAACAAAGCTAGTGGTTCCAAAAGCTTGCTTGTCAAAAACTTCATATCCAATGGTAGAGCTGAAATCCACGCCTTTCTTTGCGATCTCAAGTCTCCAGATGTCAACTTGATCCTCAGGCACATAGATACTCTTTCCATCATCGGCCACTTGGTAGTTAATTTTACCAGCTTCCAACAATTGAGAGATTGTTGCGGCATCTTCCTTGGAAAGGTCTGTGTACAAAAGCTTGTACTGAGTTTTTGCCGCCCAGATAATTACACCAGTCATGGCAATGACAATCATGGCGCCAATCGCCACTAAACCAACCCTTCTATTGGCGTCCAGTGACTTGAAAAACTCCACAAAGTTTTGAGTAATTTGCTTTAAAAAGTCTTGCAAAGAATCCTCCTGATTCTATAAAGCTTTGTTAACGTCCATCCTAGACATTAAAGATCATCTATACCTGCATTCTCATTATTTCTTGATACGCTCCGATAACCTTGGATCGTATCTGATTCATTGTCTTAAAAGCGATATCCGCTTTTTCAACGGCCAAAAGGGTTTCGTGCAAGTTCTGGCTCTCGCCACTTGCCAACTTTTGCACTGCCAAGTCCGCATCCTGTTGCATTTTGTTCACGTTTGAAAGTGAATCAAGCAACATGTCGCCAAATGTTTTGGTACTTTTCTCACCAGCTGAAACACTTTCCAGATCTTTGGTGAAGTCCATCTTCTTGCCAAACTCAACGCTTTTAGACCAGTTGGAGACGTCATAGTTTTTCAAAGTGTTCTGCATTTGACTAAATGTCTGTATCGACATTGATTACCCCTTTTTAGTTGCGGCCAATTTCAAGAGCTTTCATTGCCATGCTCTTTGTGGTGTTAATTGCAGAAATATTGGATTCGTAAGCTCTTTGCGCCGAGATCATGTCCGCCATTTCTTTCATTACATTAATATTTGGCATCGCCACATACCCTTGCTCGTTGGCGTCAGGGTGTGTTGGGTCATACTTTAAGATTGGCGCTTTGTTAGTGGACACAACTTCAGTCGCATGCACAGTTTGCGCTTTGGCGTCGATTTCACCTTCAAGAATTTCTGAGAAAGAATCTCTTGCTGGCTCTGAACCAAAAACAACCTCTTTTCTTCTGTATGGCCCGCCCTCCGCAGTTCTTGTGGTTTGGGCATTTGCGATATTTGAAGATATCGCCTCGATTCTCTTACGATTAGCTGAGAGACCGCTTGAGCTAATTTTCATACTTTTTAACAAGTCCATTTAGAGCTCCTACTTTTCAGACTGAACCGCGTATTTCATCAGTCCCATCTTTTTGTTTACAAGCTGAACAAGGGCATCGTACATGATCTTGTTTTCAGTCATTTTTGCCATCTCAGCTTCTCTATCGACGGTGTTGCCGTCTTCGCTGACAATACCATTTGGATCATTGATCAGCTCTGGTTGAAGATTGTCAAAGCCGCCGCTTCCTACATCGTAGTGTTGGCCGTTCTCAACCTTCATTCCCATTTCACCGTCAACATCCAAAGCTCTTGCCAAAGCGGACTCGAAATCAAGTCTTTTCGCTTTGTAGCCAGGAGTTTCAGAGTTTGCGACATTTGAAGAAATAATCTCCTGTCTCATCTCTCTAAACTTTATGGCCGATGCCAGAGCTTTTAAGGTTTTGTCATTCACATTCATTGCAGACCTCTTATCTTAGATTTACAAAGTAGTTGTTTCCATCAGTTCTGTACTCATTGATTTTGTTTCTAAGAGTTCTGATTGAAACACCTAAGATTTTTGCTGCCTGAGTTCTGTTTTCAGAAGTGTGAATAAGAGCTTTCTTAATAAGAAGTCTTTCAGCCTCTTTAAGAGACATAAGTCTAAATCCGTCCTCATCAGCTTCTTGAGTTTGAGCTTCAGCTTTCTTCTCTCCAAGCTCAACAGCGTTCACGTCGATTTGACCGTTTTGAACGTTGCTCATAGAGCCTTCAATAACATTCTTAAGCTCGGCAACATTGTGCGCCCAGTAGAAGTTGCTAATTTTATTTACAGCTTCCTCAGTGAAAGTTGCTGAAGAGGTGTTGTTTGCATTGGCCCACTCAGTTACGAAGTGTTGAGCGATAACTTTAATGTCCTCGCCTCTTTCTCTTAGAGGAACAAGGTTGATTTGAGAGCCAGAGAAGTAAGTGTAAAGAGCTCTGTGAAATCTTCCAGCGCCTACATATTTAGACAGGTTTTTTGAGGTCGTAGCTAAAATTCTTACATCCAAGTCGTAGTCGGACAACTCTTGAAGAATTGTGTAAAGCCTTTTTTGGAACTTCTCGTCAAGCGAGTCAATGTTTGCAAGTATAACTGATCCACCGTTTGCTTTTTCTAGAACACCTTTGTGGAAACGTCCTGTATCCTCATCTCTGTGTCCAAGAATTGCATTCTCAACTTTCTTAGCGTCCATTGAGCAATCAACTGTGTGAATCTCAGCACCGCTTCTAGCGCTGTTTTGGTGAACAAATTGGCAAAAGGCCTTTTTACCAGTTCCAGACTCTCCTGTTACCAGCGCCGGAGCCTTTGTTACCGCGATGTTTTTAGCAAGTTCCATTGCTTTAACAAACTTTGGGTGATTTCCGACTAACTTAACTTCTGATGCAAACATTCGACCTCCTGTCTTTCTTTGCTATTTATAATGTTTTATTTTTTAATACCAACGAGGATAACTCCGTCCTCGCTAATCCTTTCAAATACTCTGGTGTTTTGGCGCCCTGTACAAGCTCTTCCAAAAGTTTTTTTCCTTCAGCCTCGCCGCTTGTGTTCACTAAAGCGACTCCTCTTAAGTACTTCACCCTGTCAAAGTAAACCGACTTGGTGTGCTCGCCTAGAAACTCTTTGGATCTTAAAGCAACCAAGTCATAGTTCACTTTCTTTTCACCGTTAAGAGATTCGATAAACAGGTACTCCAATCGCTCTAAAGCTTTCTGGGTGTTTTTGTTTCCGCTGCGTCTTAAATCGTTGATTAAGGCGGCAACGTTTGTTCTAAACCTCTCTTGATCACTTCCTTGATACAGAGATTCAGAATAAGTTGTTAGCATTTTAAAACTTTGTCTGGGTGACAAAATGTTTTTTAAATTAGGTTTAACTAGAAGCTTTTCAAAAAACTTCACAGATTCATTATAGTTTTTCAAATTGTAGGCAACAACGCCTTTGTAAAAATTATAGTTAATGTTCTTCTCTTTCTTTAAAGTTCCAAGAAGCTTGTCAGCTTGTTTCCAGTTTTGTTCCTGAAGAAGCTTTGTAAGTTTTAACTCGTTCAAGTAGTCTTTTACGTTAATATCCTTGTGAGCTCTCACCCATTTAGGAAAGGCGCGTGTGGCCTTATTATCCAGATTCTGAAGTCCAGAAAACGCTCTCTCAAAGCTTTTAACCAATCCTAACTTTAAGAATGAGTCGGATACAATAAAGTTTGTGTATGGATTTTTAGCAACCTTACTCTCATATTGATCCTTAAACACTTCCCAAACTTTTACAGCTCTTGGGTAATCTTCATTCAGGTAAGCTGTCTTTATGATTCCAAGAACAGTTTCAGCTCCGTCGCCATTGAGTGTTCTTTTATCGCCCTGAGACAAGGTTTCAAGAGGTATAGAAGACAAGTATGCCAAAGCGTCTTCATACTTGGATTGAGCCAAAAGAGATCTAAGTCGAGTAAGCCATAGAAGTCTCTTAAGGTCTGAGTCCATTTCTTTTTGTTCAACAGGCGTTGCCTCTAAGAAAGACACTGTTTCCAAGTCTTTTTTGCTTGGATCAAACTTTCTTGCCACTCTAAGCCCTACATAGCGAAGTTTTGCTTCAAATCTGGCCTTGGCGCTGGCGCTTTTATTGATTGCGCTCTCGTAAAGTTTAAGGACTTTCTTTTCATCTTTTCCTAGAAGGTCATACCCTAGCGCCACACGAACGTTTGCAAGTCCCGCAACGTCGTAGAATGAGTAGTTTGCAACAAATTCATCGAATGTCTTTATTGCTTTGTTGTACTGAGCTTTTCTAAACATGGCCTCAGCGGTGTTAAAAAGAATCGCCGGGTGAATAGGCTTGGCGTAGCTGTTTTCATTGGCCTTAAAGCTTGCGATCACTTGATCAAGTTTGCCATTAACAAGGTTTACATATCCAATGTAGGCATCGCCTTCTTGCGGAGGAAGAACTCTTATAACAGCTTTATTTTTCAAAAACTCTTCCATTTTTGCCAACTGCTTAAGCTTTGCAAGAGAGTATAGAATTACTCTTGAGCTTCTTACAATCATATCATCGTCAAACTCAGTAGTGGCGGCAACGTAAAGCTCCTTCGCAACTTGAAGGGATTGGATATAGTCTTTTTCTCTAAGATTTGATTCAAGGATGTAACGAATCGCTGCTTTCTTTAGCTCATAGTTGTTTGATCGGTCGGCCACATTTTGAAGTTTTGCCAAGGCCGCGGAGAAGATGCCTTTTTTGCTTGTGCTGATTTGTGGCCCGGCCTCAACAACTTCACCGTCTTCGTTTGTTACTGGTTCCGGCTGGTCAATTTTAGTCTCAATTGAAGGTTTAATGATGTTTTTAATTAAAGAGACGGCCTTCATAAACTCAAGAATGTCTCTATTAGAGTCTTTGCCATATTGCTTTTCGTAAAGGTTAATGGACTTTGTCATTAATCCCCACTTTTGCTTTCGATAGAAGTTTATCGAAAGTTGCATATGGGCCTCTTTCTTATCACCGTTTTGAAAAGGACGATCCTTTATCTCGTAGAAATAATCTGGGCCTTTTACAGCAAGGTTCACTTCACTCTCTAAAGGTGGAATAAATGCCGGGTAATCCCACACAAAGGCGGCACCGTATCTAAAGTCTCTATACTCTTTATTAGCTTTATTCTTGGCAACTTTCTCAGGATTAAGAACGCTTATTTCTTTATCTAGTTTGATTGCAGGCTTCTTAACTTTCTTCTTTTTAACAACTGGCTTTGGAGCGACCTTTACAACAACAGGTTTCTTTCTTACGGCAGCTTTCTTAGTTGCCACAAGGTCTTGGTTAATCCAAAAATCCAATACGTGCTTGTTTTCTTTATCCTTATAGAATGAGAACAATTCAATGCTTTCATCTTTAAGGCCAACTGTGATTTCCGAAGGAGATCCGTTCTTTCCTTCTGTATAGTTAAAGCCGTTAAAATAACGCTTATCCCCATCAAGCTTTGTGAAGTCTTCTACAAGAGTATTGAAAAGATTTTGATCGAGAGTCTTAAGGTTAAGGTACTGCCCATCTTTATTTATGGAGAGCCTTTGTTTATCGGCGTTAAGAGACCAACGAAGATGTGTCTTAAAAGTTTGCTGATTTAGAATACGAGAATGTGCCGGGAAAAATGATCCGAATGTGACCAGAATGCATGTCAGAATTTTGAACAACGTGCTTAAATGCATCAAGAAACTTCCTGTCTCGTTTTTTGGCCCTGTCATCCTAACTGGGCCTTTAAATATATTTTACAGAAAATCGTGTGAGATAAAAGGAAAATTTTACTCATGGGCAATTTTTTTCCTGTCATTTTTCCCACACTAAAGAAAAGTCCAGTATTTACTTTCATTTAGACTTCCTATATCCAAAACCAACAAATTCTATCAGCTAACGATAGTAGGTGTTTATAGGCAATCTCTGGTCTATATGAAACGAATTCAGTCGGTCCTTTTTTCCAATCTGCTTCATAATGATCTTCTCATTGCGTCTATTTTTAAGAACCTTGAGAAGCTTTCTAAAGTCAACTCGCCCCTTGGCCGTATAACAGATCGTTATGGAGTAATTATCAAGTGAGCACAGAACATGAGTAATATTCATGCCAAGGGAAAGCTCCTTGGATAAAGTGCTAACTTCCCTTTTAATTTCAATTGATTTGCGATCCATATCCCCTTCGGCAGCTTTATCTTCAGTTGTTGCGTATCTAAGAAATATGGCCTTTTCATTCTGAGTGTTTGTCTCTTCAAAAGGAAAACTTGTTATGTGGGCAAGAAAAGTTCCTTGTTCTGTTTTAATAATGACTTCGTGCCCGTAGTGGAAGGGTTCGTCATTAAGTTTGAGGATATATGAATTGGTGTCTGCCATAATTTTGGCTATAAAGAATTTTTTATTAGTGTTCATGTGGGCAGTATAGGTGCCCACACATGCTATGTATACTCACTAAAAAGGTTGGTTATCTCTACCTTTCGTTAAAGTAGATGGGATAAGAGGTTTCAAAATGATCTGATCTTTTATTTTCAAGCACGTCTGGATTAAAAAATATTTCCCCACCAGAAGTGTTTGCAGTCTCAAAGTGCTTTTTGATATTGCTCTCTAACGTAGAGTATCTAAAGTCTTTTCCGTCTACAGAGCTTCCACCGAAAAGCCTGCCTATGTTGTTGATGTATACCTCATAGATGTCCTCACTTCTTTTACCTTTAACGGTCCACCAATAATCTTTTATTATCTCGTCGTAGTGTTCTTTTGTTCCATAGCTCCAAGAGTGAATTGGCCCTGGAGAGCATAAAATAATATCTAGTAGATAACTTCCAAAGATGGCCATTGTTCTATAGACAATCTTATATTGTTTTTCGGCCAGGCTTAGACTATTGCAGGAGCCATGAGCACTGCTACTTCTTGTCCAAACAATATCGTCTTTAACTTTTATGCGAACAGCGATAGGTCCATAGCCAAAACTTCCAATAGGAGTTCTTGCCATAAACAAGGCCCTAAATTCATCAACCCAATCGTCTTGGCCCATCCAGCTTTTAAGATTATCGAGTTTTACTTGAGGGCCCCAAGAATAGAATGTGTCGCCTTCGCACTCTTCAGCTATTAAGCCATTTCTCTCTTTAATGGGGTGATAGCCTGCATAAGGATCACGACAGTCCCTCCATTCAAACCCAATAGACTCATTAACATCATAGGGAAACCATAATTTAAATAAGTCATCAGCAGTTGGCTTGTCCCGAAGAACCTCTACAACCTCCTCTTGAGTCATTGAAATAAAGCTTTGATTGAATCCACCAAAGTAATAACGACCTTCAGGGTCAATTACATAAACCTCTTTTAAATCACACTCTTCCAACGCTAGGTCGGTGAGATATTCATTGTTAGATGTAAAAGCGGAACAAACTCTTTGGTCATACCTTGCCCTGGTTTTGTATTGGCCAAGTCCCATACACGACTCAAGTCCTATTCCCTCAACTTTCTGCCCACCACCTGTACTTACGTTGCAAGTGGCCTGTCTTGGGGATAGATTGTACTCAATGGATATATCCATTAAGGAGTTGCATTTTTTAAGAGATAGCTGCCTATAAACGGTATTATTTGAGTTATTTATCTGATTGCAGCCTTTAAGTTCATTTTCATCAACTCTAAGCTCGAGTCTATATTTTAGAAAATCATATTGTGCCATCCGACTTCCAAACATCTTATGAAGGGATGTGCCTTTAAGCTTTTCCGCCTTTAGAGCTTTAGTGAAATCAGTGGATTTTATTGAAGGAATTAAATGAGAAAAGAGAATCTCGGCCTTAGACATAGTCTCTTCCCACAATGGTTGTGTGGTGAAGAACTTATCGGCCAAATCAGCACGGCCATTTGATCTAAGGGACATTTCCTCATTACTGGCATTTGTATAATTTTCAAAGTAGAAAATCTCCTCGCCTACCCTTAAAAAATTTTCCTCTGGAACAAGCTGCCTATCCTGCTCTCTTGATGAAATGAAAACGACTCTGTTATCAAAAGAGAGTTTCTTAATATCAAGCATTCCATTAACAAGATCGGAAGGCCCAAACATTTTGGAGACCTGATCTGATAGAAGAACATCCATTTTAAGAGAGCCGCCAAAGGGTATTGCTTTTAGAATGGTTGTGGCATGAGAGGGATCGTCATTGTAAAAATGAATTATTACATTCCCTTCTGTTTGAAGAGCGAATAAAAGCTTTTCCATACCTTTATAAAGAGCATAATTACGACTTCCTGCTTTAATATGTAGCCCCTCTTTAATGTTTTCCACATTTCGAGCAGGAACCCCTTGAACGACAGTTCCATCCACCTGAAAAATCAGATGAGTTATCTGCCCATAGGCATTGACAGAGAAAGCTAATATAAAGGTAAGTAATATGCGCATATGTTACATAAAGCAGGCCATATGCCGAGACTCCCATGTAATTTCAGAGACTTAAAACTCGAAAACTGTATAAACTGTGACATGTGTAAAAGGTTTCTACAAAAAACCACACTAACCTTTTTACAATTTGAATCACCCACACTTGAACGCACTGCAATAAAAATGTAAATACCCTGCACTAGTTTTAAATGCGCAGGAAAGATCATGTTAAATATTAAACTCTTTTTATTGGCGATTTTTCACCTTTTCATAGGTGCCTATACCTACGCCAACACTAGACATGATCCACATGTGCCAATTGACCACTGCTATCACTGGATTGATGAGAAATCGGACAAGTACCTTTCTTTCAAATACAGCTGGGCCGGAAATCACGGAAATGAACTTACATTTTACACCACACCTGCATCCTCAAACGGAGCCGTGGCAGGACCTGGGCTTTATTGTGCAAAGTCCCCTTCTGGCAGTTACGATTATGGTGATCGCGTAATAAGAATAGACCTGATTGAGGATGTTGTTCTCTATGACGAAAATTCAGGAACTCAATACTGTGGCACCACCGGGGAAACCAGCCAGAACTCCAATGAGTGCGCCTCTAAAGAATGGGACATCAAGTTTTATAGCGGCGGTGGCACAGGCAACTATGCTTGGTATGTGATCCAAAACCCAATGGCCGTGGAGCAATGGTCAGCAAATAGCCAGGCCCTAATTGCAGACCTCAAGGCCAGCATGGCCGTAAATGATACTAGCTTCAAAGCTCATGTAAACAGCACATTGAATGCAATTGAAGCCGAACGAGATCTTTTGGGAGAGACTGTTTTTTTCAACCATAATGCAAGAATGTCCATTGTAGATATAATTCTTAATGATCCTGAAAAACTCAATGGCCTGCCTCCACTAAATGTTGTTGTGAGATTGGCGAATGCTAAGGACGACAGAATTTCTGAAGAGATTCGAAACGAAACCTACCTTAGATACCTTGACGCCGCTTTAAAGTCGGATGAGATTGAATACAGAGACTATCAAAAAGCAACCTCTAAGCATAAGGATGTCGCCGTCGCATTCAAATCAATATTAAAATCGGCAATTGAAAATCACAACAACTACAACTCTCTTGTAATTCTTAAATCAATAGCACCGAAATTAGAGGAATATGCAATAAGTGATCAAGTGTTAGCGGCCCTAATAAACGAAGTGATGGAAGATAAGTATCATCAGGCCAAAATTGCTGAAGGTGTGCTGGCCTCAAATCCTAAAGTTTCGAAGGCAATAAAGCAAAAGCTTAAATCCATGGATGTTGAAGACTTGCATCCAAAAATGATCTCAAACTTAAACAATATAATCTCCACTTATTACGGCTCTGACAATAGAAACCAATTACAATATTGGTTTACAAAGCTATATGGAGATAATGGTGGAAACTTTGGCATAAAGTTAGGGAAAGACTTTTTCCAAATGGACCTTGAAAAGGATTTCAAAGCTCAGTGCTCGTTCTTGATGGAGTATCTTGGTTCTAATAAGGGCAATACTTTATTAGTATACAAAGACTTTAAGCTAAAATTGGAAGATGGATGCGAGAAAGGAGCATCTATCGCAAAAATTTTAAGAGAATTACCTGCTGACATGTACATCTCTTATTTACTCGAGGGGCGAATTGAGACGGATGAATTTGTTTTCTTAGGCAGCGACTACGAAAGTATCAATGAGCAGTGCCATGACTATCATTCTCAACATCCTGGTTCCAAAGACGAAATATACTGGTCCCTAAATGGATCTGCCCAAGAAAGGATTTATAACAGCTCTGGTTACTGGAATAGCGCTAAAGAAGTCTGTAAAGAGTTGATGGCGAACTCCGGTATTCCCCACGCTATCACAGTTGAATGGATGAGAGAGGCTAAAGAGACTGCCCCATCATTTATTGTAGAAGGACGATTTGAAAAGCAGAAATTCTTTTTTTATGGTGAAAACATTGAAGAGATAAAAGATAAATGTGAAGTATTTTATGATGAAGCAGGCTTAGGATCTCTTGACGATATTTATTATAGCGTCAATGACGAACCGGAAGTTAGAAAATATAACTCTTCCAGCTACTGGCATACAAAATCGGAAGTATGCTCCAGTCTATTAACAGGAGTAGCAGATCAGGTCCCAGCCAGTCTTTTTCTGGAGAATCAAAGAGATTCAAATACTAAAAAGTCACCATATGTGCTAAGTGGAAAATTTGAAAACCAAATGTTCTTTTTTCATGGCCAAGACAGCGATGAGATTCATGACCAATGTATAGACTTCTATGACAGCATATTGGACACAAAAATCGATGAGATTTATTGGAGCGTCAACAATGCTTCAGCTAAGCGCTTATATAATAGCAGCGGTTATTGGACAACAAGTACAGAACTATGTGATGTGCTTGAGAACGAGGTCAAAAACTTAATCCCATCTAAGGCATTCAATGCAGCGATGGAATTTGTGAAAAATTCAAAAGCTCACCCCAAAGCAAAGTCGGCCAGCTACAAAATTAGCGGAAGGTTTGAAGATCAAGAATACTTCTTTTTTGGGGAGACCACAGACGAAATTAAAAACCAATGCAAGGTTTACTACCCCTACCTTAAAGAAAGTCAATTCGATGATATTTATTACAGTATTAATGATAACCCAGAAAAAACGTTTAGAAACGATTCTTCATATTGGAGGTCTAAAGGTTCTTTGTGCTCTGCCCTGGAAGAGGCTTTAAACAATGAAGGTGTTCTCACTCAAGAGAGACTCGACTTGCTGAAGAAACTAGCAGACATTCAACAAGCAGCAGAGAAGGCCACTTATAAAGTTACTGGAAAGATAGAGAATCAAAACTATTTTTTCTATGGAGAAAACAAAAGCGAGGTTATTCAGTCCTGTAGAGACTTTCACGACATGGTTGAAAACCCTTCAAAGGTTGACGACATAACCTACTCTATTAATGGAACTAAACTTCAAAGCACAAGGAACAGTCATAGTTATTGGACAGATGCAAATTCTCTATGTGGTCACATTAGCTCACTTATTGGAAGATCAATTCCCCTTAAAAGCACAATCGATGCTCGTGAAATGGTTTATCAGTGGAAACTAAGTTCTAAGGCAAAGAACTCTCCTCTAACTCTAACAGGCAAATTGGCCGGTGAAGATTTTATGTTTCACGGATTTGACAATGATGAAATTCAAAATCAATGCTCTGAGTACGTCAGCACAATGAATATAAGTTCGCTTATTGGTTCAGGAGCTTTTCTCTCGCTAAATCTCAATAAGTTAGAGAAACAAACTTGGACCATTAGGCCAGGCAATAAAAAAAGTTTATGTAGCTATGTGACTGAGTACTTAAAAGGTGATGCGGTTCAAGTGCCTCTAGCAAAGAATATTAAAAGCTCAATGGATACTTTTAACGCTCAATACCCAGGGCGCTCTGACCTTGAGGAACTGACTTCATTGAGAATAGAGTCCAACATTAATGCTTTGTATTTAAGAGCTTCCGACGCAGATGATGCAAAAGAAGTGTGCATAGATATTTATCCAACCTTACAGACCAAGTTAGATCAAACCAATAGCGCAAAACTAATCATTGAAGGCAAGGAGCCTAGAAGAGTTAAAATATCAAGTTATGAGTCTGAGATGGACTTTTGCACTGAGCTTAAAAGAAATCTCTATTTTGCTCTTCCAAACCAAACAATGAAAGACCACAAGAAAGTATTCGATGAAGAAGACGCGAAGTATAAGTTAACGGGAACAATCAATGGCGGCCCGGTCCACTTTTTTGGACATGACAAAGAAGACATTCGCACTCAATGCATCGACACATACGGGCAAGGTCTTGAAGTCGACGAAGTCTTCAATGATCTTGAGATCAATTGGGTTGTAAATGACGATACAAAAACTAAAACATTTTCTTTAACTGAGACTTCATTGGAGAACTTTTGCAATGAGTTCTCTAAGGAAGCCTTAAGTGGAGGATTTGGAAGATTCTTTAGAAGCATATTTTAGATTAGGAAATATATGAAAAACGCTTTAATTTTATTCGTTCTATTATTTATTCAATCGGCATGGTCCCTTGAGCCCTATCAAGGTCAAGACCATGATGTTGAGGATTGGAGATGTGGCGCGCCCGTAGTTGAGACACTACGCTCTTATGATCCTCTCGATAAGCTCGACAGTTCTGGAGTAAATGCAAAACTTAAAGAGAGCTTGGAGTCTATTTCCACTGCTAATTTAAATTACTATAAGAGCATACTTGGAACTTTAAGCTCTGAAGAGCAGGCCCTAATAGATCATATTGAGCAGAACCATCCAGTTCCGATAGTACACAGAACAAGCTTGGATGTTGCAAAACTCATGCTAGTGGATAGAAAGTCTCTTTCCAGTCCAGTAAAAAGAGGTGCCCCACCGAGAGTTACTCCAGGCATAGAGCAGGGACTATTTTCCGGCTGGGATTGCATCTATGCCTCGGCTGGACCTCCATACGGAATCCAAAACTATGGCACGGTATTGGTAAGACTAAAAAATGAAAGCAACTTCTCTTGGGGTAGTATTTATACTGGCTTTAGCTGGACCAAGGAAGTCGTGGGGCGAAGTATATATGACCCTGCAACAGAGAGCATGAAGAGAGATTTTGCCAAGCAGATATATACTAACAATCATTACAATGAGGCAATAGCCCTGCATATCATCCATCACGTGAGAAATGGTACAAGTATTCGTTCCAAAGGAAGGCCATACAATAAGGCCACGATCCTAAAAGAGCTGTTGAAGATAACAAACTCCGACAGATTTTGGTCCAAGGTCGCTTACCATCGCTTAGGATTCCTGGAGGCGCACTACACGGATGATGTAAGTCTAAACGACATCGAGTTTGTTCAATTTAGAACTAAAGACATGCCAGTTGTTAAATTATGGGGTCTACCAAGCAAATGGTATGGAGCTGGGGCCTACAGCGGATTTATTCAACACTATGATCGTGAAGATTAGAACTGTTTAAAAGTTAGACAGAAGAAAAAAAACATACACAAACAGAGAGCTAAGCTGCTGATTTCTCATTTAAAAATTGGCCTTTTTATTGCTCTTTAAATAGGAACATGAAAGTTTTCTTAAAAGCCTTTTTATTCACCCTTGCTTTTGCAGCATCACCGGCCTTTTCGACGGTAAAGCATATCGTTATTGATATGGACGGTGTATTGGTGAAAGAAGTCCCTTCTTGGAACAAAAATGAATACCCTGCAAGTTCAAGAGTCTGGGCGAGTCCATTTTCATCACCATTTACTAATTTGTATATTAAAAAGCCTCATGTTTCAGAATTCTTTTTAAGACTTCAAAGAGAAAATTCAATTGTTCCTCACTTTGTGACACGAAACTCTCATGACTGGGCCGTAAGTATTTTGGATGGCTTTTCTTTGCCCGCACCATTTAAAGATAGTTTGAGTGCTCACTTCACAAAATATTCTGCCAACAGAATCCTATCCCATGATGATTTAGTTGATGGGGTGCTGGATTTAAACAAAATCACATCTGACACAGACAATGTAATTGTAGTGACAAACGATCTCAAATACTTCGGAGGAAAAGATTCACCCAACAGAGTCGCTCTTCCAAAAGAACTCTGGTACTTCAATTCATTTGAGGATGCTATGGAGTATAAGGACTCCCTTAATGATGCTGAGTGGGACCTAAAGAAAGAGAATATGCCAAAAACAGAGAAAGAGTGGTCTTTAGAGCAATACAAGCTGGCTTCACTGATGGCAAAGTTTATTGACCTTGATTTATTCTTAAGCGATAGAGCAGTTTCTTTAACTGACGAAATTAACTCTTACGAAGAGAGCGATGCATATGAATTCGGACAAGTTCTTGCTCAGAACAACTTTTATAAAGAAGCATATAAGTGGGTCTTCAATCAAGACAAAAGCCAAGTATTAGGGTGTGAGTTATACTCTTTAAAAGAGGATAGAAAATTAAATGACTCCCCAATGGAAGATTGCATAAATGTCTTAACAACAGAGCTGGCCTTCGACTTTAACCAAGATGATTATACTGTGAACGCCTGCTACCAAAGAGAAACTGCTCATGGCGCAGTTCTATCTGAAAGACCTCTAAATGATTGTCTTAATGGCGATGAGCTTTCTCACTACTGGATAAAATCAAAGAATGATAAAAAATGCGCGGTCTTTATTAATGACTTGTTCTATTTTGGTGAAGCATCAGACTCCTTGTGTGGGCTTTTCGTTTACAACATCAAGGATGGAACGCCAGTCATCGAAATGGACATGGATTACTTTGGAACGTCAGGAGTTGCTTCAATTATATCTTTAAGGGATAGCGAAGTGATTCCAGAGCAATTCTTTGAGCAATACGAAGTGAATCAAATAGCCACTTCACTTATCATTAGAAAGCACAAATCTGAGGCAAAAGAAAGAAAACCAGGTTACGACTACTTTAACGACACTAAAATAGCCATAGCTTTTGACTCAGAGTGGACTCAAGAGATATTGGAAAAAGGCTTTTTAAACCAACATAGACTTCCCCATAGCAATGGTTTTTTTGGACCTACATATAGGGCCGAAGCCGAAGACAGATTTTTGGGTCTTAAGATTGAGAAGAGTTACGGAAACATTGGCACTAAGGCACACAATCTTAGACCTAAATACGCTTTTTTACTTTTAAAGAAAGCTTCAGACCAAACAGGGTACACTCAAATTTATTCAGGTTATGGCAATGTATATGCCATTATAAAAGATGAGGTTAAAAACAGGTCAACATTCACCTTAGAAGACAGTTTGAACTATAACATAGGTAAAGACGACGTAAGAACTTTTTTTGTTAGACCTAAGCATCCCCTGCGTCTTGCAAGCAAATATTTCGAAACTCAGATGTGGGGCACTTTGGACCTTAAAAATGTTTCACACTTTCTTGTAGATTGCCCACACGTAACCAATGTTCGCTCGGACACTCTTAGAGCACTTAAGGCAACAGGGAAACCTGTTTATCAGTGCCAAACCAAAGTAAAAAACAAGCCATATTTGGTTTATAAAGGTAAACAGTTATGAAAAGTGCTATAGCTTTACTCTTTATTCTAGGGCCTTTATCCTTATTCGCACAGGTTAGGCATGTGGTTTTTGATCTTGACTCCACCTTGGTTCAAGGGATTCCGGGTTCTAAAAGATCTTTGGTCCAGCAAACTGATGTTTTTCAAGTGAATGATGGAAGATCCTACACTTATGTGGTTAGGCCACATGCTTTGGAAGTAATTGAAAGACTTGTTGCAAACGACAACTTCATTGTTCACATCGCTTCCGATTTACCGCAAAGTAGAACAGACATGATTCTTAGCACTTTGCAAATTTATTCAACACCTTTATCCAGCGTGATTAGAAACAGCCTTGGAAGTGTGATTTACGCCAAATCTGTGGATTTAAAAAAGATCACAACTGACACAGACAGCACTGTGTATATTACCTCTAAGCCAGGAAACAGCGCTATTCCAGCAAAAAACACAATGTTTCTAGGCCAATATCAATATTATTTTGACACTTACAAGGTGGCGCAAAGTGAGATTCAAAGTCTTAAAAAGGCTGGCTATTATGCCAATCACCAGCAGTATCTGCCAACAAGTCAAAACTCATTTGAAAAGGAAAAGCACAAGCTTGCCACAGTTTTTTTATCTCTTCTTCTTTCAAAAAAGGATAAAAACTTTTTTTCCAGTGTGGATTCGGAGTATAACTCCCCGACGACTTTGGCCAATGCCAAGCTAGTGGCGAACAATTCATACAACCCTACAATTTATAAAATAAACTGCAATAGATGTGTGTCTCAGGACATCGTAAGTGGAGATTCAATCAGGGCCAACCCCTTGGAGTGCGCGCAGGCCTTAAACTTTGAGCTTGAGTGGACTAGCCGTTCATGTGAATACAAAAAACCTGATGGATCTGGCTTTCTAGAACTAAAAATCGACGAGTGCGTTCAAAAGCTTGCTACTGATTCATACTGGAAAGGTAGTAATAAAAAGAGCTGCTATGCTTATGCTCAGGGAAGGCCAAGGCTTAAAATCGATGATTCCAACTGCTTGAACATACACGCTATTTATGATGCAAAAAACAAGCGCTACCACTTCATTGCTTACTTTAAGGGGATGGAGAAGCTCACTGAAGCTCAAATCATTAAAGAGCGTTTGGATTACGAGCCCAAATTTAGTCTTGCCTATCATGATCCTGATACGAGAGTTATTGGCTCGACAGTGTTTCCAAGAAACCATCAATACCTTTGGCGTGCAATGGATCCAGTCCAATACTCTAAAGAGGATGCCATTAAAGCGATGCTTGGTCATAGCGCTGCCAATGTAGAATCAAAAGTATTCACTAAGTTAAAGATGAGCCTTATGGGCCAAAGCTCACCCTTCCCTCTTTTATCCATGGGAAGCTATATCGACTCTGAACTTTCTAAGTTATCAAGTGAAATTCCACTTACAGAAATTGAGGCCTCGGCCAAGGCCAAGAAGATAATGGATGGGCACTTTTTCTCACTGCCTTTCTCAACGCTTAACGCTCAAAGCATGAACAGGTGGTCACCATCATATTTGGATTGGAACCCATGGCTGGTATTCTCTTCCATATCTCCGGCCATATGTTACATATACGGAAAAGAAGTCTTAGTTTCATTCAAAGAGAAAAAGAAGAGAAGCCTTGACCTTACCTACTATAACTATGTTCTTAATCGTCAATGGAAAGGTGGATACGGAAGTGCTGCCCACGCGGACACCGGTGAGTTCATTGCCCCAGGACACATTGAAGCGAAAGATTTAACAGGATTCTTTAGAAACAATTCTATTAGCAAGGCGGTTAACCTTGGAATGCTTAAGCTGGAGTATAAAGGCAAAAACTATATTGCAGGCCTTGTTAGTCCTAAAGGTGCCAACTGCTTTGTAATGGATGAACAAAGTGATTCTATCAGAGAATGTGATTACACCAGAAATTCTGCATATGTTACAGACACGGAAGCAGGTGTAGGGATTTCAAATAACACTTACGCCGCGGACTTTGTGATTGCATTATGTGAAAGAAATAAGGACTGCTCTATAGATCAGGAGCTTGCAGACAGACTTGAGCTGGAAAAAAATCCAGCTCCGTCATTGCCTTGGGCCAATATCTTGGACAATATAACGATTAATGGCAAAGTGCCTAGAGTCTTTTACAGCGCTGATTAAGGTTCAACGAAAGCCTCAGCACCATCAAGCGTCTTAGGAATTGCTATTATACCTTGTTGTTCTTCAACAAAATTAGTTCCAGGATGCTGACTACCTTTTGCAGGATGGCCATCTCCCTTGACTTCGTAGATATGTCTAAGGTCCAATTCATTAAATTTACCGTAGTATGCAGCTCCGAAAGACTCAATTTTTCTAATGTCGTTGGCATCTTTGTCCCCACCAATCCAGAAAAACTCTTCGCTTCTGGAAAGAGAGCTGTTCTCACTATCAAAAACCACACAACTTCCAACGCCACCTACATTTTTATAGCGGGAGAGAGAGTCCATATAGTCTTGAATGTATATTTCTTCTTCATTGCCTCTGGTTTGAAGATCAAATAGCTCCCTGTAGAAGTTTTGCTTGTCGGCCAAGCACACATTCATCTCAACAGGCTTCATTCCATCCTGCCAAGCATCTTCAGCGTATAGGTAGACATTGATATTCTCTCCAAAAGGAGTGTATTCAAACGAGAAATTAAAGTATGGAGACTTAAACAGGCCATCGGTTCTTCCTGATAGCAAAAGATAGGTCTTACTCTTAACTTTTCCGTTTGGAAGGAAGTATTTCTTTTGAACTGGAGTGAACTTAAAAGAGCTAACTCCTCTTCCTATGATGCCTTTTACTTCCTCAGGAAACATACTATTAATGATTCCATCTCTTTTGTTTTCGTATTTTTTTCTTTTGATTTGGGATACACGGGAGCGGAATGTATCAGATGCGGCCATCTGGTCGTTTTGAATAACTTTAAGCGCTTCGTGCATATCAGACTTGTCCCCTTGCCAAATCCTTTCCATGCTTTGCATATGAGCAAGTTCTTCATCATCAACCAAAGCCTCGAGCTTATCTTGAACTTTCTTCAGAGGAGTTCTTTTTAACAAGACCTTGTAGGATCCCTCATGTTCGTTCTTTGCGTATTTGTAGTATAGGTTGACCTTACAGTTGATTTTCCCATTAAAATCAAAGAAAAATAATTGCTCAAATTCCGAGGCCTTAACCATTTTATCACCAAGAGTACAAGACAACTCATAAGCATTCATTTCAGGATCATCCAGTGTGTCCTTCTTTCGTTTTTTAGGCTCTACGCCCTCTGGACCAGTTGTTTCAGAACTAAACCACCCCTCATCAAATTTAATTTTGCCATCAAAAAGAGAGAGCTCAACAGCTTCTGAGCTTATATCAAGTTCAAAAGACAGCCCATTTTCATAGTTCAACTCGTGAGTTTCCTCCACCAAGGAGTCCTCCACATACCCCAACAACTCATCTGATGGATTTCTATCTTCTAGTTCATCTAAAAGCTTGTCGTATGATATGTACTCTTGAGTTTGATCAAATGGCATATTTTTTGTTCTGTTTTGGATCCTGTAAACCACTTCTATTTGATCAGAGTAAGGCATTTCTGACTTGCCATCATAATCATTTTTACAAAATATCGTCTGAAATGTTCCATTTGAGTAAGGCGCCAAAGTGTACTTTGTTTTCTTTGAAAAACGGCCCATCTCACCTACTTTGCATGAAACGGAATTTGGCAAAGGATTGGTGAATGAAACTTCCACAGGTATTTCTTTAAGAGAAGTGGCTATTGGATATTCAGCGGCCATTGCCCCTGGCCCGGTGAAAACATATATGATTTTTTTAGACTCATATACCTCTGGAAGATGATTGGCCGGCACACGAGCCACATCCCTTTTTAGGGTTGAGCAGCTAGAGAAAACCAAAATACTTAAAAAACAAATAGCTTTTATTTTCATAATTCCTTCCTATTCAGTTCATTTATCGGAAATTAATCAAATACTCTTTAGGTCTTATTTAATTAATTCAAGGCCTTAGGGCCTTGCTCTGAAGCCTCTTTTCAAGCACTTAACAAAAAAGACACTACACAGCATTTCTTTTTTACACTTCAATGGAACACTGCAAAATAAACAGCTAATATGGGCGGTTTAAACAATAAAAGAGATAAACTGATGAAAAACTTTATTTGGAAAAACCTTTTTGTGCTTACACTTATTTCCGCCTCATCTCAGGCATTCGCCAACCATTGTGTGGAGGAATTTGAGGAGCACAGCAAGTTTGCAGATGATATTCAAAAATATTACAAGATCTGTGAGAACAAAAACCTGACATATAGTAATTGGTCTATTAACGGAATACAGTGGGGAGACTACTTCACTTGTTTCACTAGACTTCAAACACACCAGAAAGAGGTGCCTTTTTTCTTTAGAAAATGTCTAAATAAAAAATACAGTGAATACATTTCCTCTTATAGTTTTTCAGAATGCCAAAATGAAATGAAGAAAAATCATCCTAAGAAGGATACTTCCATTTGCTTGGATGAGCGAATTGGAACCGGCGTCTCCAAATGGGGTTTCAGTGACTGTATGGAAGATGCAGCACCCCTTGGACTTAAATACAGTGAAAGGCTAAACCTTTGCATTGGTCACATCGGCGATAAAAAAATATCCTGCGCAAAAGATATCCTTTCACTCCATAAAGTTGGTGAGGCCCTAAAAATCTGTGACAATTATCAGGCAAGAAAAAATATAGACAAGAAGAATTACCTTCCTTGCATGAAAGCGCTAATGGACTATGGGATTAGCAAGGAAAGCGCAACTATAACGTGCTCAAAGAGAGACTTTAATTCAAGCATAGAATGTATAAACAACAATAACGGCAAGTTCTCAAAAGATACACTTGCGAGCTACTGTAGTGAGCAGGATTTTAGAGATGCATCCGAGAATAGAAGCTTTCACCCATGCGTTCAGAAAGCTCAAAAAGACAACCTATCTTTAAGAGAAAGCATATCAGTTTGCACTCAGGATGATGATCTAATCGAGTTGTTTGCAAAGTCAGAGGAGTTTGCCAGCTGTAAAGAAACAGTAAAGAACTCTTATGGTTTTTCAACAAAGTCGGCCTACTACTCATGTTCGGATCAAGATGTTAGGTCTCAAATTGGCAATGATAGCTTCATGAGCTGTTTTGAAAACGGCATCAAGTCAGGCCTATTGGGCTACTTTGAATACCGAACCGACGAGTTGGAAAATAGCTTCACTTTCAACCTCTTTAACAAGAAAAATAATAATCCATATTATTACGTAATAGAAAACTGCTTTGATGACCAAAGCTTTTCCAGGTACAAAAAGGAAAACAAATATCTAAAGCTTTTTGCTGATTACAACATCCACAGCAACACTGTATTTAAAAAAGAAAGAACTCTTCTTGGAGGCCTGTCCGCTCTAAGATTTGATCAAGAAAACTCAAAGCTATACTTTTTAAGTGATGACAAAGGCCATTATGGAGAGCCAAGAATCTATGTATACGACTATAGTTTCGAGTCACAAGAAATTAAACTTTTCGAAGACAAATTAATCAAATTCAAAAAACCCGCAACAATACCAATGAAGGGGGAACAGAAAACGACCAAGCAACAATCATTTAGCTGGGGCATGGATCCAGAAGGCATGGACTTCGGTTCAAACGGTGAAATAATCATCTCTTCAGAAGTTGATGATCTATCATCAGGAAATGGGATCACAGTATTCTCCCCAGAGGGTGTTAAGATCTCAAACCTTGATATTGGAAAGGACTTCGTAAAAGAGGGATTCGACCACGGTATGCAACACAATAAGGGATTTGAAAGTCTATCAATATCCCCTAGCAAAAACTCACTATTTGTAGCAAATGAAAGCACTCTAAGTCAGGATAAAAAGTACACTTGGAAGGACGGAAATTGTCGCTGGAGGGATTACATCAACTTCACAGGGGAGGCTATTAGAATAGCCAAATACTCTAAAGAGGGCACGACTTATAAAGAGAAAGATCAATACTTCTATGTCTTGGACAACGAAGTAGACAACGGCGTAAGTGAGGTTCTAGCTTTAGATGAAAACAATCTTCTGGTTTTGGAAAGAAGTTGGGACAACTCCAGAAGAAAAATCACGGCAAAAATCTTTCACGTAAATTTAAAAAGCGCTCAACCAATCCCATCTGACCTAGGAGTTGAGGAAGAGAAAGAGAAAGAGGAAGAAAAAGAGGAAGAAGTAGAAAACGAGCAAGAGAACAGTGTAACTATCGTACCACTCAAGGGAGAGGATAATGATAATGATGAAAATGATGTTGAGATAGATCCTTACTACTTTCAAGAAGGCGATAGATACTTTCATGATGGAAACATCTATAGAAGAGACTTCAAATACGGGCCTTACAACCCAACTGACACGGTTCAACCAGTGTCTCGCCGCAACGCAACTAGAACAAACTACAAACAAAAAAGAAGGAAAGAGGCCAAGGCCGAAGTAATTGAAAACTTCACACTGAAAAAGAAATTAATCCTGGATATGGACGATATCGTCTCCGAGCTCTCTCCAGGCTTCAGAAGACTGGACAACTTTGAAGGCCTCGCCTTGGGACCAATTCTTCCAAACGGAAACCCAAGTCTAGCTCTTGTTGGAGATAATAACTTTTCTCTAAACCAAAGAAGCTTATTTATATTATTAGAAATGAAGCCAAGAGTCTGGCACAGGCTATTAAGGAACTAAGTCATGCTAAAGACAGTTGGAACTTTTTCGATATTGATATCCGCATTAAACATGGCCCATGCCGGTGAATGTCTGGGAGAGCTAGTTTTAAGCCCCAAGGTGAACTCAGAGCATTTTGTGGAGGTGTCCCCATACGCGAGTCCTATTGAGGCCTTTTTCTCATCGGCATTATATGGAAAGAGTCGCCCAATTGAGTCAAAATACCTTGCGGGTATAAGAGAAAAGATTCAAGACCACCACACTGACTCTAGTCTATACCGTGACATTCGCTCATCGCTAATAGATAGAGGTCTCTACAATACAATAAAATCAACCAAAGAGCTTTTTGATAAGGAAGAGGCCAGAGACTTTGGAAT
Source organism: Halobacteriovoraceae bacterium (assembly GCA_002711995.1). GTDB lineage: Bacteria > Bdellovibrionota > Bacteriovoracia > Bacteriovoracales > Bacteriovoracaceae > UBA845. Next base: position 138,714 of record PASN01000004.1, read on the forward strand.
TGATATTTTAAATGATTTTTACGAGCAGCAAGCAAAAAACCAAAAGCTCTCGGCCTTCATTGATTCGCCTGACAGAGATGAAGAATTTAAAGGCGCTTACTCCCCAATCGACACAGACTATCAGTTGGTCATGAATGTTAACAAATGTGCTGTTGAAAAAAAGAACGGCGATATTTCCTACTTTGGATTTATAGACAACAATGAAATTCAAAGCGTTGCCATTCAAAAAAGATCCAACTCTTTCAGTTTCCACAGAATTTCAAACGGCAAAAACAACTTTATCGCGGCCCTTAAGAACCCTAGGGGCTTTATGGTCTGCAACGACAATTTGGATTTTTACAAATGTGGCGACCGGTCAATGAAACCCGTGTCTCCTGGAAGTTTGGTGGGTGTGTTGGCCCAAGACACAAGCTTGATCACACAAGATATTTTTGATTATTTTAAAGATCAATCGAATGACAATTCTTTCCTTGATCTTATTGAAGGTGATCTCGAACGGCTTGAGGACCAAAAACTTCCTGTGCATGTGGACTACCCGTTTGCAAAGGTGGTTAACGGAAAGCCGCCACTTAAGCTCATGAATTCTGACAGTAAATATGATGACGTAAATGAAGTCATCGCTGACGACTCAAGCTATTTCCCCACGAAAGTAAATGAGATCATTTACACTCCAACAAACAAAAGCGACTGGGATGCTGAGTTTAAATTTAAAGGTGAAAAGAAGCTTGTTCCAGGCGAATCTGTATACTTGGTACTCCCTAAAGGATTTGAAGCTAGACCTCTGGCCAACGTTATTTTAGGACACAGACAGAATCCTAAGGATCAAAGAGGGCACGCTTCATACAGACATGGCGTAAAAACCTATGATCAATACCCGGCATACACCTCAGTTCAAGTTCATAGCGTGGATCTTCCTTATAAAGATTCTTGGAGAACATGGGGAGGACCTGTGAGCTCCGACAAAGGATCCAAGTTTGCTGAAATCAAAAAAAGACCTGAGTTTGACAACTTATATGAGTGGCCGCTGAAAGGACACAAGTCACTTAGAACGGGTAAAGAATTAAAAACACCTTTGCGCTCCAACTTGATTAAGCTTGAGGTTCTTGGGGATGACCCAGTCTACATCGACAGCATCATCGTTAAAGTTGTTCCTCCAAAATCCAATAACTATGTGGACCTAAGCTTCACCAGAAGCAGAACATCCATGGGAGATCCTGAAACATTTAAAGGTCGAAGATTTGGAGGCGGACAGCGTTATGGAGGCAGATTTCCAGGATCAAAAAGGCTAAGTCCATACAGAGGAAATCCAGACCAACTCTTTATAAATTTAAACGGAGAAAGCATTCAGGCGGTAAACGTGGCCGCGGGTGACACCAGACCTGATGGAGTCAGAAATAGAGATGGCGGCATAGGCAGCCTCGGACACGCAAGAATATCCATCATAGTGGAAAGAATGGATGGAAAACGAATTACACTGGTAGACCAAGAAAATGTGGCCCCTCAAGGCGTAATCTCTGGATACGCCTCAGGCAAAGGCATTCCAGCAAAATCAATAATAATAGAAGCATATAGCGACACAGCTTACATAATGGGTATTCAGTATGGATTTAACTAAAATGAACAAGACTAAAATTGCGCGCTTACTACTCCTTTTCATTGCTCTCCCATTGTGGGCAAATATGGATCAAAATACGATCCATAGTCCACACGCACCCATTAGCCACTGCTATCACTGGCTGAATGAAGCAGGCAAAGGCTATCTAACTAAAAAGTACGCCTTCGCAAAGGCAAACAACGGCAGCGTAACATTTTATACAACTCCAGGCACATCAAACGGTGCGATTGCAGGTCCTGGCCTATATTGCGCCAAGACGCCCGTGGGCAGCATGGGTTACGGGGACAGAGTTTTAAGATTGGACTTAGTTGATGACATTGTCCTTTATGATGCTAACAGCGGCAAAAAACACTGTGGACATGATGGCAAATACTACGCTGATCAAGCAACATGCAACAGCAAGCCTTGGGATATTAAGTTCTACAGCGGCGGTGGAGTTGGCAATATTGCTTGGTACGTAATTAGAAACCCACAAGCAATTATGCAATGGAGTGCAAACTCAGCTCAACTTGAAAGTGATCTACTACTAAATAAAAAGTTCTCTGGCGCTTCTTACCAGGCCCACGCAGACCTCACAATCCAATACATGAAGTCCGAAAGGGCAAGGATTGGAGAGATGACTACAATCAACCATAAGGCGAGAATGAATCTAATGGACATTTTAAATGATCCTGAAGAAATGAAAGAGATTCCTCCTCTAAATCTAATTGCAAGAGTGGTTAGATATAGAGCGCATGACCTTTCCGATAAAAGAAGAATTCAAGTATACGAAGAACAGGCCGAAAGGGCCTTGGAAGACATCCACCTTGACTACAATGACATCCAGGATGCAATAAAAAACTCTAAAGACCTAAAGACCATATTTGCAAAAGCTGCATACGATGTAACCAAGAAGGCGGATCTTCATAAATACAATGTGGTTGCAAGCTATTTGCTTCTTAGAGACCTTGCACCGAAAAGACTAACAACAAGAATAATGGTTAATATATGGAAGGCCGCTTTTAAATCTGACAATGTGTTTGCTCCAATGGCGCAGGCAAAGATTACAGATTCCAACCAAATTGGCGCGTTCTTCAAAGCACTTCCCGCTGGTGGCGACATTTCTAAACTTAAGCTCCAAAACCAGTTTGTGCTTCTACAACTATTTGATCAATTTGTGGACAACAAGGCCAGAGCAGACAAGGCAACGCCATATGTTTGGACTATCTTCTACAACTACCTCACACAAGGCATAGAGCACTTCAACCAAGGATATGCCGCCATAAACAACCAAAGCATAGATAAGGTCTCGATCCTTGCTGGCCTCTATAAAAACTTTGAATCAGGAAACTTTAAAGACATGGACCCTGTTTACATGGGAACAATTCTTGAAGATCACCTTGAAGGGAAAGCTGCAAGTGCTGACACCCAAAGGTGGAAAAACGCAATCTCCAGGTTGCCACTCCCTCTAAACGACGAAGAAACTTACAAGGTTCTTGGAAAATATGTTCAAGGCTCTCTTAAACTTCCATCCTTTTTTGATGAGACGACCTTTCTAACCATGCTCTTAGAAAGATCTATTAAAGAACAGAAAAAACACGCAACTCCTACCAACACTTTTAGAATGATTCTATCTGGGTACTATGATGTCTTTCTTGGAAAAATAATCAAAGCAAAAGACGACACGTTAAAAGCGACCGAGCAGAACGCCGCAGAGAGTTTCTTCGTGAATTTGGCGCTTGGACTTCAAGATGAATATCGATTCGCTTATGGCTATGCCATGCTTCAAAACGCATCTTACTTCGCGCTCAATCCAAGATATCCAGGAAGTCTGAGGTATAGAGGACACCCGATGGCGCGCTTTGTAGGCCGATATCAGCAAGGTGACGCTAATTTTGACAAAATGCTTGAAGAGTTGACTGCCTTCTCTCTGGATGGAAGCTACCTGCACCACCTTATTTATGAAGGATTGGAAAGAGACGAAGATAACGCCAAAGCTCTTCTCTCTCTTATGCTTGACACACTTGCATCAGATGAGTTTGACACCTTTAGAACAACTGAACTCTACAAGGCAAGCAATACTGAAAAGAAGAATTGGCGCAACTATATCTACAACTCACATATCGCAAACGCTGGAGACAATAGAGCAAAATCCGACTTCTGTGGAATCTCCCAGACCTTGAGTAAGTTTAAAAGGGATATAGCTAAGTTCGTTCCAGCTCCGCAAATGACGAAACTTCAAGCTCTAATCGATGAAGGTGAAAACGATAATTGCTTCTAGTTCAGTTTGGTCAGAGCTTTAATTAAACTGCGGCATTCCTGGTTTATCTCTTTGGACTTGCCGCTCGCCTTACCAATGAATCCAGATACGCCACCGCCAAATACAAGTTCAGTGTTGGCGGCATTAATAATCGCCGGGCTTTTGTGAAGAGAGAAGTCGGTAATTGAGCCTTTCAAAACTTCTACCTTCTTCTTTTCGGTTTCTTCTAGCTCCTCATAGGCCTTCTTAAAGATTTTAAAATCCCTGTCATCATAGGCAACTGCCACGGCCTTCGCATTTCCAGAACTGGCCGCCTTTAACAACGACTTTGCCAGGCCTTTCTTATTCACACCCATTCTTGATAGAAAAATCCCAGATCCAATAAAAGGAAAGGCCACAGACTTTATCTTATAGTGATCAGCAATTCGAATAGAGTTCTTAATGGAGAGCTTTACACTCTCCAAGGATGGAGAATGCATTTTGCCATCTTTTGTCATACTGCCAGTCGCTGCGTGAATGATATGCTTTATCCCCTTTTCACCCAGAGCGCCTGAGCTTGTTATTGCGGCAGACCCCAGTGGCGCCATTCCAATTGCGGGCAACTCTTTAGTATACTTTGATCCATCAAAGCTTATGGCCAAAGGAGTTGGTTTTTTCGAAAGCTCTAAAAAGTCTTCCTTCTTTTCCATAGAGGCCAAACCGGTGCTTATAATAAATAGAGTTATGTAATGCATAAATATGTTCATGCAAAGATTATCAAGTTACAAACACCACAATTCAACTTTTATTTGATTTATGCCCTAAAGATTTGGACATTTTCAAAGTCCACAATTCGTTTAATTTCAGAGCACTCAAAGGCCATCTTTTGGTTATATTTTATTGGCAATAAGGAGCTTGCACTCACCATATGTTCGCCACTCTCCTTAACTATGCGATACTTTTCATCCTTGGAGTAGTTTTGAATGATTTGGTAGACAAGCTCATAGGTGTTGTCCTCCACTGCCGGGATTTTTGCAGGTGTAAAATTAAACTTATGAATGCCACCCCTGTGTCTAGCAGTTCTGCTTGAGAGCACCTCCTGCAGAGTAAACCACTCCGGGCATGCATTAAAAAAGTCTAGCACGTCCCCGTGAGACTCCATCACAAATACATTGGCGCTATGTTTGGATTTAAGCAGGCGCTCGATTGGGCTAAAAATTAATGGGCCTAAGGGAAGATAGACAAAGTAGTTCTGACAAAGAGGAATATCTTTGGACAAAATATCAAACTGCTGGATTCCTGTTATATCCAACCCCAAAGACTGAGCAAGCTTTCGCGCTTCAGTAACCCTATGCTCGTCCACTTCAAGAGACAATACATCTCCAAATTCCAAAACTTTTGAAAGAATTGTTCCTTTACAGTGTCCTGCTCCCAAGTCCACAAGAGTTTCATCTTTGATTGACTTTAAAATTGAGTAATAGTCGGCAAAGGGAGTGCTGAAAGCTTCCTCTTCAAGTCCAGTATAGATCTCTGGATTGGAAGAATGAACTCCCTCTTCCACTTTTTTGTGATTAAGACCTAATAGCTCTTGGATTTTTCTTTCTGATTGAAGCGGATTGAGATTCTCATTGTTAAGAATCTCAAGGATCCTGCCTTGCAAGCTCATTAGATATGCAAGGCCTTCTTTTTCATTTTTTCGATAAGAGTGGTTCTATTGAGATTTAAAAGCTTGCTTGCTTGATTTTTATTGCCACCAGTAAAGCTTAAGGCCTGAAGGATCAAGGAGTCTTCAATATCTGAAAGAACCCTTTTTAGATCAACGCCTTCTTCTGGAAGCTCAAAAATATGTTTGTAGTGATCTGTTGCAAGTGGATTGTGCCTAAAGATTTTTGCAGGCAGATCCTCAGGAAGAATCTCGTTCCCTCCTCTTAGGATAACAAGTCTCTCAATAATGTTCTCAAGCTCTCTTACGTTTCCTGGCCAGTCATAGCTAAGCAACATTTCAAGCGCCTTGTCACTGAAAGTTACTTCGTTGCTTCTATCCGCAGATGAGAAGCGATCCACAAAGTATGAAATCAGAAGAGGGATGTCTTCCCTTCTCTCTTTAAGAGCAGGAATCTTAATAGGAATGACATTTAGACGATAGAAAAGATCTTCTCTAAACTTGCCTTCCATTACCATTTTTTCTAGATCTCTGTGAGTTGCAGCGATGACTCTGGTATCAATAGAAACCGTGTCAGTTGATCCAACAGGCTCGATTGTTCTATTTTGAAGCACACGCAAAAGCTTAACTTGAAGCATGTGAGGCATGTCACCAATCTCATCAAGAAAGATTGATCCCTTGTCCGCCAGCTCAAATCTACCTTTCCTATTGGAAATAGCACCTGTAAATGAGCCTTTAACGTGTCCAAACAACTCAGACTCAAGAAGGTCTCTTGGAATAGCTCCACAGTTCACAGAAACTTTATTTTTAGCTCCCCTGGAGCTTAGTTCATGTATCGCGTGGGCCACAAGCTCTTTACCAGTTCCTGATGGGCCTGTAACTAGCACAGTGGACTCAGTAAGCGCCACTTTTTGAATTCGCTCAAATACCTCTTTCATGACCTTTGAGCGGCCAATCATATGACAAAAAATATCTTCGTCGTTTGGTTTTTCAATTCTTAAATTGCTAGGGCGATTAAACTTGGAAACTGTTTCGCCCTCAGACTTCAATTGTGACAGTCCAATGCCAAGTTTCTTGTTAATTGCTTCTATAACCAATTTTTGAAGGTTCTCTAGTTCAAATGGTTTCGTAAGGTAGTGATACACACCCTTTCTAGTGGCGGAAATTGCGGTTTCGATACTGGCAAAACCGGTCATTGCTATTGAAACAAAGTTGAAGCCTTTGTCCTTTAAATTATCTATCAATAAAAGTCCGTCGGCACCCTGCTCAAGACTAATATCAGTTATGAGGCAGAATGGTTTCGTTCGGGCGGGATCGCTCATGAGCCTGGACAAACAATCCATAGAGTTTGTGAACAGCTCCACCTCACAGTTTAAGGTCTTCATAAGGTACTTTTTAATGCTTAAACCAAGCACCTTGTCGTCCTCAACAATAAATATTCGTGGGTTTAATCCAAATTGCTCCATCTCGTCTTCATCAGTGAATGTGATTGGTTTTTGGATTTTTTGTTCAAAGGAATTGTGTAAAAAATTAATATCGTCCATTATATCTCCGCTTCTAAATGCTAGCGAAGTCGAACACAGGTGTCAATTTTTAGACACCGGAATATTGTTCCGGTCTGGAGTAGAAATCTCAATGATTTCAAAAACTTAAAAAACTAGTAAAAATAATAACGCACAAATTGCATAAAGTATTTTACGGACTTTTCAGGACCGCCCGCCCAGAAGTAATAGGCCAGTGAGACCAGGCCAAAGCTTGCAAAAGATAAGCACAACATTGTGAGTTTTTGCTTTCTTCTCAGCCAAAAAAGATACGCGAATTCACCCCCAATTAATAGAAGAGGAACTGCCCAAAAGGGTGTGTAGCGAATTAAGAAATAGACTTCATCCATTACTAGATTATAGTCGATCCTGAAAAGCCTGCAACCAAGGCAAAAAAAAGAAGATATGTATGACCGCCCCTTGATCAAAATCTGGGGCTGGTTACCCTAATTATGATACCGCGAAGTATTCATAAAATAACCAATGGGAGGT
>PASN01000005.1 GCA_002711995.1 Halobacteriovoraceae bacterium
GTGCTTAATGGAGATATACCTCAGAATCAGAGAGAAAACACTGTAGATAGATTAAAAAAAGGATTTATTGATATCCTTGTGGCAACTGATGTCGCAGCTAGAGGATTAGATGTTGAGAGGATAAAGCTTGTTGTTGATTACGACTTTCCTTTTGACAAGGAAACATATACTCATAGAATCGGAAGAACAGGACGAGCAGGCAAGGAAGGTCAGGCCATTAGCTTATGCGGTTATGAGGATTGCGAAAACTTGGACGCAATTTACGAATATATCGACTCGAAAATACCTAAAATGGATCTAACAGATGCTGACTTTGCCCAGGATATTGGCAGGAGACCTAGAGTAGACAAAAGGACATTGAAGGTGGTTGAGGATTCAAGAGAAAGAGAGCCAAGACAAAAAAGGTCTCAAACAGATCGCAAAGACGCTCCTAAAAAAGACAACAAGAAAAGAGAAGATAGAAAAAGAGCTGAAAAACCTGAGCATAAAGACTTTGAAATTGAAAGCTATGACTTTGACCAGGCCCAAGCAGCAGCTCTTAAACATTTTGATGTTCAAGACAAGGATCTTCTTGCAAGTAAAGTCTTAGAGGAAGGAAAGCGTAAATTCTTTATTTTTGGGCCAAAACTTAAAAAGTTCCGTTTCTACACCAAACCACTTAAGCGTTTGGTTCTTCCTTTCTTAATTGAAACAGTTAAGCTTTCTAAGCTTGATCTTTATGTAAGCGTACATCAAGGTAGAGGAAGCCTGGATATTGTCTTTAAGGGGAAAGACCTAGGTCTTCTTCTTACAAATAGAAAGCAACTTTTAAGGTCTTTTGAAACTCTAACTCAAGTGTATCTTCAAGATAAGCTTAGATCCTCAAAGGGTCTTAGAATCAATGCTTCTGTTGAGCAGCAAAAAGATGACAAGCAGAAAGAAGAGGACCTTGTTCAATTGGTAGAGAAAACCAAGGCCCGCGTTAAGCAAACTAGAAGGCCAGTGGTTCTTAAAAGATCTCTAAACCCTGCGGAAAGAAGAATCATTCATAAGAGCCTGGAAGGATCAGCATTTAAATCTGAATCCCTTGGTGAAGGCAGAATGAAGAAAATAAAAATCTCTCAAGCAAAATAATCAGGCGGGAGGTTGATCCTCCCACCCTTCTTCTTTTATAACATCATCTCTTACTTTTAATCCCTCTGTTGGAGGGCCTTGTAGCAACTCTCCGGTAGCTGAGAAGCGTCCGCCATGGCATGGACAATCCCAAGACTTTTCTGAGTTATTCCACCTCACATGGCACTTAGCGTGAGGACAGACAGGACTTAGTGCGTGAACATTATTTTGTTCATCTTTATAACAGGCCACTTGCTCTCCGTTATGAAAAAGAATCTCTCCCTCTCCAACTTTGAGATCATATGGACTTTTTCTATCTCCACCAAAGCGATCGAGAATAAAGTCCTTGGCCGTGGTTATGTTGTGGCCTACAAAACGTTTTCCAGAGCTTGTAATATTTAAACGTCCTGGGGAGTATAGCTTAGATGCAGAATTGGACACTCCTAATATATCGTCCCCAATAATTTGTGCCGCCAAGGTTCCGAAGGTAAGCCCATTTCCTTCAAAGCCTGTCGCGTAATAAATGTTTTCCAAAGGGGAAACTTTTCCAATATAGGGAAGTCCATCAGAGGAGAGATAGAATTGTCCGGACCAGCTGGCCTCAAAGCTTTCGACATTAAGCCTCGCCTTGGCATAATTTCTTAGTTTTTCATAGGCCTTAAAGGTATCAGTTTTTTCGCCAGTTCTGTGATCTGATCCGCCAATCAGCACATGCTTGGCGCGGTCATCCCCGACCCTTCTAAGGTAATGATAAGGTTCTTGGAGATCCCACATCAACTCATCTGGAAACTCTTCTTTTAATTTCGCTAATATCATATATGAGCGATAGGGATACACTCGACTTTGAATTATAGGATGCAGGCCAAAGGGCATATGGGTGGCCATCACAAATGTTTGAGCTTTCGCGCTTACATTTTCAAGGACTGCCTTACCTTCCTTAATCTCCCTGACCTTGGACTGTTGAAATATTCGAGCGCCCTTTTGTCTTGCGGCCTTGGCCAAGCAGAATAGATACTTTGTGGGGTGGAACCTAGCGTGAAGGTATAAGGTGAGCTTGGATTTTATTCCCATGGGATGGGTCGCCTGCTCCTCTAAAAATGCGTCAAGCTCAAGCTTCTCACACGCCTCTTTTTCTTTTTTAAGCTTTTTTTCATCTTCTTCATTATAAGCGATGAAAGCGCCAGGAACTTTTTTAAACTCACAACCAGGGGCATGATTTCTCGACAGCGCCTCTATGAAATTCATGGCCTTGAAGTTTGATTTTAGAATCATTTTAGATTCCTTTTCACCAAACCTATCCAGCAGCTCGCTAGGTCTCAGATCTGTCAAAGGATCTAAATGCGCTGAGGTTGCGCCAGTTGCTCCAGCGCCAATATGCTCCCCCTCCAACAGGACCACATCTCTACCTTGACTAGCAAGTATATAGGCAAGAGTTATGCCTGTTATTCCTCCCCCCACAATACAAATTTCACAATTTGTATCTGAGGTAAGTTTTGGAAAATAGTTAGACACTTTCTTTTGATCTATGTCGATATCCCAGAGCGAGGGGGTGGATCTATTTCTACTCATTGGCCTCTCCTTAAAACCACTATTTAGATGCAATCCTGCTGCCCTACATAATTTAATTTCAAACTTTGGCAGTCAATTTGCTTATAGTGAATCAGCAGATAAAAACGACTCGGTCTACTTAAGACCTTTAGAAACTTAAAAAGGAGTTTGATATGAAAAAGAATATTATTTGGTTGCTTGCCCTATTGGGAATGTTTGGACTAGCTTCATGTGACAATGAGCCTTCAATTGAAGACGACACCATGGGCATTCAAGAGCAAGAAAGCATGTTTGAGGATGACTCCCTTATAGAGGACGACGAGATGATTGAAGACGAGCAACAAATGCAGGAGGATGAACTCCTACAAGAAGATCCAATGTTGGATGAAGAAGGCGCGCTTGAAGAAGAGTACTAATCTTCTTCAAACTCATTAGAATAATCGAGTAGCGAGGCGTTAAGCACTTTGAGCGCCTCGTCCGCTCCATACAAGTGGGTGATTTCAGCAACTGGCGTCTCACCAGTCTTCGGTATTTGTTTATATGTTAAAAAATAGTGTCTTAATCTATTTATAATGCCTTCAGGACAGTCTTTAACGTCTTTGATGCTTCCATAAACAGCATCGTTTTTAAGAACTGCTATTACTTTATCATCCACTTCTCCGCCATCAAGCATTCGAAAGCCACCTATTGGAATGGCCTCAAGCAAAACATCACCATGACGGATGTGTTTTTCAGTTAGCACACAAATATCCAACGGGTCTTTATCCCCTTCCAGGCCTTCTCTGCCAGTTGCGTCCACACTAAGTTTGGCAACCTTTTCATCACAGTAGGTTTTAGGAACAAAACCGTATAAGGCCGGAATAATGTTTGAATACTTTTGAGGACGATCCACTTTCAAATAGCCTGATTCTTTATCAAGCTCATACTTTACAGTGTCGTCTGGCACCATTTCAATATAGATGTTTAGTATATTCTTATCTTTATCCGCAAAAGGATTGATCCCATGCCATGGGTGGGGTTTTGAACCAAGTTTATTGCCCATTTTGACTCTCCAACTTCTTTGTTATTCGCTTCCCTATTTTGGCGGAAACAACTAAAAGAAGCAACACCCCGGCAATGGCTATTCCGGTCTGGACTCCTGGCTCTTCAAACATGTGCCTAATTTCTCTTCCAAGCAGCGTAAGAAGCGTTACGCCAGGCAGGAAACCGATAATGGTTCCTAAAAGAAGCTTCCAAAGAGGAATTTTACAAACGCCTGCAAAAATATTTGTAACGGTATTTGGGGCCACAGGAGCAAAACAAAGAGCGATCACTGATTTTAGTCCGTCTTTGCAGACCTCTTCGACCAGGAGGTCATATTTCTGTCCAAAGCGCTTTTTGACAACAGAAAGATCTAACCAATAACCATATGCATACCCGATAATTGCGGCCAATAAAGCGCCAAGCATACATGCAATAAACCCATCCATTCCTGGCAGAAAGAAGACAACTGCTAAAAGCAGAGCGTTCATCGGAATAAATAGTCCATTGCCAATTCCAATGAGAACAGCAGACATTATAATTCGAGTCTCGACGCTCTCTCCTCTAAATAGGTAGGAGAAGCCATTCTTTACCAACTGTAGAATATCGTAGTCTTCACTAAAGACTCCAAACAACACAGCGACTCCTATGGCGAGGGCAACAGGTATTAGAATAATATTTGGTGAAATAGACCTTAATTGTTGTTTCATGCGATCAAGTAAAGCATTTGTAAAGCCGTAAGGCTAAGCATTAAGTTAGCTATGGCCTGCGCAGTTAAACAAAGCTTATACAGAACCCTAGATTGGAACATATGCTGCTTCTTATTTAAGACATGAAGACGATATTACTTCTTTTATTAGCACTCAGCTTCTTTTCATCCTGTTCTGAGAAGCAAGAACAGTACGACCAAAGCGATGCTTACGACACAGATCAATACAAAGAAAGAAGATTTTAAAGGTCCAATCCTGTTGGAGCATCCTTGATTTAGAGGCAAATGCTTGGGAAGTTAGAGAGTGGAATAAAATAGATCAAACCTTGATCAGGAAGAATCTTTCATGAGACCTTCAAGTCTCTGCCTTTTTAAACAGAGACTTACTAGTTATCTAGTAATTCTAGCCCGGAAACTTTGCAAATACCTTGCTTTTGAAAGAACTCTACAACTTTTCTAATTGTATTAATACTGTTAGCACGGTGTCCCTTGGACGTTGAAAAAGATTCTGAATCCTTTTCATTTACATAAAGTAAAATAAAATCATCATAATTCTCAGCTTTTTTAAGGCTACACGATCTGAACTTTAAGGTACATGGGAGGCTATTAAAGTTATTAAGTACAAATGTGGCAAGTTTTCCATCCCCATACGAATTGCCTGAATAAACTTGTGTACCATCTTCGTTCATTAGTTTGATAGTAGGTATAACTGAATACCTACCAGCATAAGGCTTCCCTGATTCAAAATAACACTTGTTATTCTCGACTTGAGTGAGACCAAGAGAAGACGTGAGAAACAGCAACGTAAACACTATAATTTTCTTCATAACAAATTCCTTTAGACCAGTTCAATTTTATCAAATGGTTTATTTTAAAACCGTGTTTATAGTTTCTTTGTCTTTCAAAAAAGTGTTCATCAAACCGTGATTTTAAAGACGATCATTCGTGATCGAAGTGGATTTTGTTTTAAGTCTCTGTCTTTCTGGACAGAGACTTATTCGATAGCTAGACACTGTTTCACAGCGATAAAAACATGTGTATTATTTATTTTATTTTGAAAACATTGACCTTCAAGTAGTGATAGATCATTATTCAACATTTGGCAGATGTGAGAAGCTTCTAATTTAGAATATGACCCACCTTCACGTAAAGTTGAATAACATTTATCGGAAACATTGATACAATTTCTTACAACAATTGGGTTATGCCCTAAGTCTTTATTTTCTAAATAACATTGTCCTTCAAGTAATGACAAATCATTATTCAACATCTGGCATATTTGAGCTGAGTCAGACGCACTATTTGATTCATCAGTAAGAGCATTTAAATAGCACTCATCTGCAACATTATTACAAACTCTGTTCGCAACACCAAGGCTAGAGATATCCAAAATATCGTTATAGCAACCAGCGTAAATGCTAAAACTCATAGATAAGGTTATAAGTAGTAACAATTTTTTCATAGTCTAGTTCCTTAAAAGTTAATGGTATATATCCAAACCATGTTTATTGTTTCTTTGCCTTTATATAAATGTGCATCAAAACCTGATTTCAAAACCGATCTTTCCTGATCGAATTTATTTCAAGTCTCTACTTTTCTAACCAGAGTTTTAATCGATAACTAGGGCATTAGTATGGCGACCATTTTTTTACTTTGGCATCATAATCAAATGATCTGCGTTCATTGTCGCCACAGGTAATATGGATGGCATGATAGCTATATACAACTTCTTCCACAGAGCAATTTTCGACCCCTTTCACAGTAACTTTGCGAGAAACAGCGCCGCCTTGTAGCACATCAAACTCAAAAGAGTCTGTATCCACAAGCACTTCTTTTTTATTAAAAAATGTATCTAACAAATGCTTAGTTGTGGAAAAAAAGGTCTCTCGTTCCTGAAGAGCCTTCACTTCACCACCCATTATTCTTACTTCAAATGAGTCCAATTCAAGAGCGAAAGATGGCACTGATACCAAAAGTGTTAATCCAAGTAATAGTTTATCCATAAGGCCCTTTCTTTCATTTAAGTATTATCTTTAATTTTAATCTTGATCAGATTATCCCAGTTTTGGTGATTCCTCGCTAGACGCTTTGTAATTGTTAATATGGGTGTCAAAAAATTCTACAGTGAATTTGTAAGCGCCCCAAATGTTGTGCAGATTTTTAAGACTTAAGATTGAGCTATTATTTGGCCAAGATATGGCATTTTTTCGTGTCGATTATGTCGCTCTAAAAGAAATTTGAAGAAACTCACACCGTTTTTCTTGCAAGTTCCGGCCAGTGAAAGCATTAAGTCCCAGGCCCTCACACCTTCCCAGCTTTGATTGAAAAGAGAGATCTTCTGCTTAATTACTTTTTCTCGAATATCTCTTTCCACAAGGTTGTTGTGAATCTCAACCTCCGGATGCTCAAGCACATACAAAAGTAAATCAATTTTTCATTGAACAGGATTTTGAGCAATTACGTGATTTTTTTTAAAAGACGTCGAATATACATGGCCATCCTGGAGTAACATTAGTGTGTGCAATAACTCCTCCTCTAATAGCACTACTTTAAAATCACCAGCCATAAGTACCTAATTTAGCGTTGAAAAATCTGAGAACCTATGGAATTATCCCATAAATCATGATACAGTATTAAGATGAATAGTTTTGAAAAAATGCTAGGTGCCTTGAAACTCTTAAACCAAGAGTTAGTCCATAAGAACACAGATGTTGAACTTACAATCGTTGGCTCAATGGCGATCTACTTAAATCAAGAACCTATCTCTAGGTTTACGGAGGATGTGGACTTTGTAGGTTACACACCTGATCAAAGGTTCACTGAAGCTGTAAGAGCAGTCGCTCATAAACTCCAACTTCCAGAAGATTGGATTAATGATAAGGCCGATACCATTGAGCCTCTTCCAAAAAATATTGAAAACGATGTCACTACTGATGAAAGGTTTTCAAATATCAAGCTTAGAATCATAAAAAGAAAGACTATTATCAAAATGAAAGTCTATGCATACTTTATGCGACAGGCCCAAAAGGACTTAGATGATTTAAAGCTTTTAGCTCCTACCGCAGAAGAATTCGTCAAAGGAGTAGACTATATTAAGGAGACAATAGTTTTTCATCATGGAAAGACTCAACTAACAAAACAGGAGGATAGTATTGAGAAATTTACACAGTTCCTACTTAACTCCTTTTGAATCTTGGGAGGTGTCTGCCCGAAGGTTTGGTTTTGTTACAACAAGTGTAGTCGAATCTACAACCCCAACGTGGTATGACCTCGAGCAATTTATAGTCGACGGGGCCAAGTTTTCAACAATTGACTCTAGGTTGTATACCTCCTATGCGGTTTTTATAAAAACTTTTATAGATATTCTCGCACCAGCAAAGCTAAAGCGAGTTATAGTGAACTCAAAGATTTCAAAAAAAGAATTAAAGTTCTTAGGCCATGCCCTTGAACTTGGGGCACAAACTAGTTTGCATAAAGGGCAATGGAAGGGCCTAATCAATTTTTTGTACGATGAAATTAAAAGAACAGGAGAGGAACCGGCTTTTTCTATAGCTCCCTATATCCCTGAAGAAAGCTTTAAGAAATGGAAGCTTCTAAGCTCAAAGCTTGAACTTGATAACAAGAAAAAGTATTTGAATATGTCTATGGCCATTAAAGCACCTCAGATCCTTAGAAGAGTTGAAGGAAGGAAAACAGTAGCTGCCGACATTGTTTCTTTTCGAGACATAATGGGCAAAGAGAAAAGTCTCTCAGAGCTTGCCCGATTAATTAATCAAGATTACTCCACGACCTATAAAGTCGACAAGGTCTTACAACTACAGCTCCTACATTAAGTAGTTCTTCCAGTCCACTGGTCATTGAGGATCTAGAAAGTGCCCAAAGATCTGTCCAACTAACGGAGCTCACTCCAGTTTCTTTGTTTTTCAAAAAATGTTCAATGGTTTATACGCAAACCGTGTTATTCCAAATATATTCATCAAACCATGATTATAAAGACGATCTTTCGTGATCGAAGTGAATTTTGTTTCAAGTCTCTGCTTTCCTAAACAGAGACTTAATCGATAGCTAGTGTTATCTATGTAATTTTTTTAATCAAAGGTAAATTGATCAGCATAACCTTTGTATTCAGAGTAGTTTCTTGAGCACTCATTTCCTGAGGTTTCTGAGAAAACAAGCTTATTACATGCTCTATCCATAACTAATAGTACATATGTTGTATGCCAACAATCGAGATTTCTCTCCGTTGTCTTATCACTATAATCTTTTAACAATATTGAAAACTGCCCATCTACTGTTTCTCGGTAATGTATTGTTGGCTCTACACCTTTAGAGTTAGTTTTTTTATAAGTAATGGGAAGCTCTAGGTACTGATTTTTTGTCAATGTATCAAGAGTAGAATCAACAATGTTCCAGTCACTAGCAAATGTCTCTTTTATCTCTGCCTCACAATTACTGGCAAAAGGATTGCCGGCAAATGATGATAATGAAGCTAATAGTGTTAATCCAGTTAATAGTTTCTTCATTTTAAGCCCTTGTTCATATAAGTAATGGTTTATATCCAAACCGTGTTTAATATTTCTTTGTCTTTTAATAAATGTGCATCAGATCTTGATTAGATTCTCCCAGCTTTAGTGACTCGGCGAAAGGCACTTTGTAATTGTTAGTATGGGTGTCAAAAAATTCTACAGTGAATTTGTAAGCGCCCCAAATGTTGTGCAGATTCTATTATTTAAGATTGAGCTATCAATTGGCCGAGATATGGCAAATTTTCGTGTCGATTATGGCGATCTAAAAGAAATTTGAAGAAACTTACACCGTTTTTCTTGCAAGTTCCGGACAGTGAAAGCATCAAGTCCCAGGCCCTAACACCTTTCCAACTTTGATTAAAAAGAGAGATCTTTTGCTTAATTACTTTTTCTCGAATATCTCTCTCAACTAAATTGTTGTGAATTTCTACCTCTGGATGCTCAAGCACGTACAAAAGCTTCTTTTTATTTTTCATCGTCAAAGCCAGCTGCTCATTGACTGAATTCAGTAGAGTCTTCTGGGTGAAAATCTTGTTAAAGAGCGTGGTTAGGCTCTTTTTCTGATCCTCACATGGACTTTTTCTATAGGCACGAAGCTTTCCATAAAAAATTCTCATTTCATCAATCAATTCATCGACAATGGTTGAGTGCCCATAAACATCTAAAAGCTTATATTTCCGAATTTCGTGAACCCAACAGAGCTGATGTCGCCTCCAAAAGTTTAAATTTTTGGCATCGTCTGTGACAAGATATTTTAAAGGAGGGCCTTGAGCTTTTTTAATGTAGGCACCATACATCGCAGCTTCTTTAACCTTAGTTTGCTGAGGTTTTGAAAGCTCCAAACCTTCTAAAAGCTTGAAAAAACTCGCCCTTGTAAACACTGTATTGCTAAATAGCTTTCTAGACTCTTTTAAAAACTTTTCACCAGCTCCTTCTGAAATGAGGTAATTGATCGCTGTGTGATCAAAGCAATAAGCTTCATTCATTCCAAAGACTGTAGACATTGCGTCTGCTTTAGTTTTGCGTCCAAATGTTTTGAGAAAGGTCATGTAGATATTTGAAAAACAAAACGTGTATAGAGGAAGATTACTTAACTTGTGCCCAGTCTCATCCAGGTGATTCGTTTTACTTTTTATGAGTGATGCTTGCCTGGCACCTTCAAGCTCTTCTTCAAGTTCATGCCTTGATTCATTTAACATTCTACAAAGTTGCCCTTTAGAGATTTCAATTTCAAACTCCATTAAAAACTCACGAACCTTTTCATGAGGGACACGGAGTTTAAAGTACAAATAATCAATTAAGGCCCTAAGGTCACCGCCAAACTTTGAACCATCAAGGCCCTCAATCTCGCCAACAAAGGTTTTCTTCAAAGACGGTGAGTAGTATCTTTTAAAGACAAATTTAATATTTTTCCGTTCAATTTTTAGGTTTTGAATAACCCGTTCGGTGGTTCCAATAAATCGAGCATCTTTTGGAAGGTCTTTTTGATCTACCTCTACTTCAATTTCTTTATCAACTGGAATTGATTTCTTTTTGGGAGCGGGAGGGTCTTCATCATCATCGTCGTGATCAAGCTCTGAAGTGTCTCTCTTTTTAATCTTTTTCTTACCTTTAAACTTTGGTCTGGCCTGTTCGCCTTTGAGGCGTCGAACTTCGTCCTCAAGTTCAGCAATCTTTTTTTGATCCTGAATATTTTTCTCTTTGCTAATGATCAATTCGTGGACAACTTCAATAAACTTTTGATTCAAATCCTTGCGAATCCAATGCTTTACTTTTTTTATTGAAATATTTTTTAGAACATCAAAACCCATGAACCAAATTTAGAACAAAAAAGATGGATGGCCAAATAATTTAAATGACATGGGGCCGTAGAGAAGATCTCAAAATCATCAATGAACAGGATTTGGAGCAATTACCTTTAAAATTATTGTTTTTCTCAGGCTGTATTGACTTAAAGCCTCGTAAGTACGAGGCTTTTTTATTGTTATGGCTACGGAGTGATCTCTCTTTTAATTGGCTGATCTAAACTTATAAATGACTCTGTTGACTGGATTGCTTCAATAGACTGAAGTCTCTCCGCTAAAAAGGTGTGAAAGTCTCTAATGCTTTTTGTATGGAGTTTTATAAGTAGAGCATAGTTACCAGTAGTGTAGTGGGCCTCAACAACCTCAGGCATGGCCTTAAGCTTTTCAATGACCATATTTAGATCCTTTGCATTTGTAAGGTGAATCCCTAAAAATACAGTGACGTCATATCCAAGTTTTTGAAGATTCAATTCAAACTTGCTTCCTTCAATAACCCCCATTTTCTTTAGCTTTTCTATTCTTTGGTGGATAGTTCCGCCAGATACAATGAGTTTTCTGGCAATTTCAAGAAAGGGAGTTCTGGCATCCTTAAGTAGTTGGGCCAGAATTTGCCGATCTAGATTATCAATTTCGTAGTTTTCTTTCATTTTTTACCTGCTAATTTTTTAATTTAACATGAAATCACTGTCTTTGCTTTCGATTTGGTAAAAATACTGCAATTTAAGTATTGAATGTTGATTAAGTTGCAGTTTTTGCCGATTATTTATAAATCAGGAGGCACAAAATGTGTGGATTTGTTTATTTTAAGGGAAAAGAAAAAGATGTTGTTAAGTCTGCACTTGAGAAGCTTCACCACAGAGGCCCTGATTCAACTAGAATCAGCCAAATAGGTGAGAGCTTAATTGGGTTTAAAAGACTTGCGATAATGGACTTAAGCGAGGAGGGGAATCAGCCCTTTGAAAGTGAAAGACATGCCATGGCCTGTAATGGTGAAATCTACAATCATAGATCCTTAAAAGAAAAATACTCTTTTGAGTATAAGTCCGAAAGCGACTGTGAAGTTATTCTTCCAATTATCGAAAGGGGTGGAATTGAAGGCCTTGTCTATGAGTTGGATGGAGAATATGCCTTAGTCTATATAGATAAATTAACAGAAGAAATTTTTGCAGCGAGAGATCCAATGGGCATCAGGCCTCTATTTTATGGATACACTAAAGAAGGCAAAATAGCTTTTGCCTCCGAGGCCAAGGCACTTTTAGAAGAGTGTAGAGACATAGCGCCATTTCCTCCTGGTCACTATTACAATAATGGGGACTTTATTTCATATTTAGATCTATCTCATGTGGATGTTCACTCAAAGGATACCCTTGAAGAGGTGTGTGGCAACATCAGAACAAAGCTTGAGAAGGCCGTAATTAAAAGAATGGACAGTGATGCTCCAATTGGGTTTCTTCTAAGTGGGGGGCTTGATTCATCTCTTGTGTGTGCCATTGCTCAAAAGCATTCAAAGACTCCAATTAAAACTTTTGCAATAGGCATGAGCGAAGATGCAATTGATTTAAAATATGCAAAAGAAGTTGCTGATCATATTGGCTCTGATCACACAGAGGTTATAATTACAAAAGACGACGTTCTAAAAGCGCTAAGAGATGTAATTTATCATTTGGAAACTTGGGATATCACAACCACTCGCGCAAGTGTTGGAATGTATCTAGTTTGTAAACACATAAAAGAAAAGACTGATATCAAGGTACTAATGACGGGCGAAGTATCTGACGAGATCTTTGGCTACAAATACACCGACTTTGCCCCAAGTGCAGAGGAGTTTCAAAAAGAAGCAGCGAAAAGAGTTAAAGAGCTTTATATCTATGATGTTTTAAGAGCGGACAGATGTATTAGTGCTAACTCTCTTGAAGCAAGAGTGCCATTTTCTGATGCAGACTTTGTAAGCTACGTGATGAGTGTGGATCCAAAACTTAAAATGAACTCATATGGGCATGGTAAATATCTTTTAAGAAAAGCGTTTGAAGGAGACTACCTTCCACTATCTATTCTTTTTAGGGAGAAAGCTGCCTTTAGTGATGCTGTAGGACACTCCCTTGTTGATTACATTAAAGAATACGCTGAGGAGTTGTACTCTGAGGTCGAGTTTAAAAAAGGTATGCTCAAGTACGATTACGGTACTCCTTTCACAAAAGAGTCTTTGATGTTTAGAGACATATTTGAAGGTTTCTATCCTGGAAAGGCAAAGTGGATAAAAGATTTTTGGATGCCAAATAAGGAGTGGGAGAACTGTGATGTCGCAGATCCAAGTGCGAGGGTCCTTCCAAATTACGGAGCTAGTGGGGCATAAAAAAGCGGCAAGAAAACTTGCCGCCATTTTAGTATTTTCAATTTATAGAATCCTTAAAAGCAATCTTATAATTTTAAGCTTTAAAGGAACTGAATACCATCTATCTTCATTTGTCCGGCTTCCTCTTTAAAGTAAAACAAGGCCTTGCCAGGATCTCCTCCTTTAATAAAGGATGCACATCTTAAAATCTTATACTCCTTAGATGAGGCCCTTGGAAATAGAATCAACTTGTCGGCTGGGCATTCTTGTAATGCTCCAAGAGATTTTAATGAAACTAACCAAATTGCTATTTTTTGATTCAGTCTTTCAGTTACATTGGAAGACGTTTGGGAAGACACACACTCTAGAAGTTGTTCCCTATTAATCGAATGTTTTTCTTTTGCCAGGTCTTTACAAGCATTAAATTGCTGGTAACTAAACTGGGCCTCCTCTACTGGGCTTAAAGCTGACACTTTTCTTTGTGCCAACGTTGTACTAATAAAAATAAAAAATAGGGCAAACATAATCTTTTTCATATCAGTTCCTTTGGGTCCTTATACCTGTACTTTGTTTAATCTTGCTCCCAGAGTGTCCAGGTATGGGTGCCGGATACTCATAAGATGTATAGCGGTGCTCTTTAATTGGCAGACCGGGTGGCTCTTCTTTGCAAGAATATGATTTAGGGGCATTTGAGTGAATATAGCATTTAGGACTCATTATATAGTTAGAACAATTATTATTTAACAGTTCTCCACACTTTTTGGACTCAACAGGGCAAAAGTTGATGAGTTTTAATTCTTCATTTTCACGAAGGCTATAAATATCGTCATATAAGGCCTGAAGATTTTTTTTTAAGCTCTTTTCCTTTGTCGTTAACTTTTTTTAATCTTTTCCTGTATTTTCTTTTGAGGAAAGGACTAACTGGCCCTTCAATGCTTTGAAAAGTGGAACAATTAACACCTTCATTATTTCACGCTCCTGACCATAATCTATATCGAATAATTGACTGGGAACTTTAATAAAATAACAGCCCTTTAATGCTTTAAGAGTTTCTTTTTGGGTAAAGCTATTTAAAGCTATCTTAAATAGGCGATGCCAAACGAATTGCGATATCACAAGGATATTGCCGAACCATGGTTCCAGTAGGTTATAAGTGGTTAAAAGCTGTTAAGCATGAGAAACTGAACAAAGTGTTCCTTAAGTTCTACCGTATTAATCCGAAAAGAATACGTGGGTGAGCATTTAAAAAACCTTATTTACATTTCTATTGCCTTCTTAGTGGGAGGCTACTCTCAGGCATGGGAAACTGATAATATCTCAACCAGGGTTCAGCTTTTGAAGCAATCCGAAACTCTAGTTCGTCATAACCTTTATCTTATCAATGATCAGTCCAATGAAATGATAGAAGCTGCAATAAATCACTTTAATAAAAAGAATCGCTGTGAAGAGGATAGTAAGAGCAATAATCCTAAAATTTACGCCATGGTAAAGAATACTATGGGTGGAGGATTTATATCGGGTGCACTAGAAGATTGGGTTGAGGAAAGTGACTCGGGAGTAAAAATCCCTAGCTTAAAAGGAGATGATATTTATTCAGTTTTTCACTGGAACCCTGAACCTCCAATGAATCTAGCAGGTCATGTTGTAGGTACAGACAAGTTGGGCCACTTTATTGACCAAGGCTTTGAGTTGTTTTCAAAATATAAACTCGAAAGAAATGATATTAAAGATGTTCTGAAATATAGCGAATCTACTGAAGAAACTTTTGGAATGTATGGACTTCTCCCTGCGGGCATAAAAAGTTATGGAGACCTTGCTGCTAACTTTAAGGGCTTGCACTTTTACTTGAACCTGTTGAGTGGAAAAGACCCACATATAAAGTGCAACATAAAAAATGGACGATACTATCTGGCAAAACCTTTAAATTGGGCTGATTATATTGATGCTTCATTGGACGAGGGGGTTAATTGCTCCCTTTTTCACTCAATGGAAGGCCCTGTAACCCCCGCCTTGGAAAGGATGTACTTAAAGAAGAGTTCAGATATTAATAGTCAGGGAAAATCTTTTAGGAAGAATTTAAAAAAGCTTTATGAAGAAATTTACAGTCTACCCGAAAATAAGGAACTAAAACTTAATAATTTCTGCCCTGTTGAATCAAGAAAATGTGATGCAATTTTAGGCTTAAATTGTGCTGCATATACTGTTAGCCCACAGTGCTTTACTTCATCCAGTTCAACTAGATCTTATAGTTGTAGTGAGATCTTACCGGGGTACCCTGTAAGAAAGCATAAATATAAATCCTACCAGTACCCCTCCGGAGCCGTAAAAGTAATTAAGCACGATGGAACTGAAGCCTTAAAAAACTAAAAGAAAATTTAGAGCTGAGTCCAAAAGTTGAAGGGGGCTTCGATCAATAAATGAACTTAAACACTAGAGGTTTATTTCTTCATCAAAGTTTAACTATTTTTTTCACCTGGTACTAAAGACTATCAAAATTATAGATGGGCGCTCTTGGAAACAGACTTTGGAATTAAAAGAGCTATTTTACTTTTACAATTTTTTTAACATAAATTCGGGATCTAGAGTTGAGCTAAAAGTAAAATGCCTCCGACTGGAGGCCTTTGATTTATTAAATTGCGTTGTAGTATTCTTTGAGCATAAGAGCGTCGTCTTCAAGGTTTGGAGAGTTAGAGATCATATAACCTCTACAATCTTTTTCCTTAAGAGCTTGTAGCATTGCTTTCCAGTTAAACTTTGATTTCTCAAGGTTTAGGTGCTTCAAGTCGCCTTTAGAGTTTGAGCTGATACCTGAAACATGGATGTGCATGTTTTTAAGAGCGTCAGCGCCAAGTTCAACTTCAAGTTGATCAAGAACTTCTTTAATCTCTTCATAAGTGTTGTACTTGCCAGTTCTAGCGTATAGGTGAGAGAAATCCATACAAGGCTTAACACTCATAACATTCTTAGTAAGAGAAATAAGCTCTTCTAAAGATCCAAACTGAGAAGTCTTGCCAGTAAGCTCTGGTCTAAGCTCAATTTCAATATCAAGACGGTTAAGTCTTTCTTCAATAACGTTCATTGATTTTTCAACAAGATCAAATACATCGTACGGAGAATCTTTCATGTAGAAAGCTGCGTGGAAAGTCATAGACTCTGCTCCACAAAGATCAGAGATCTTAGCTGTTTGGATGATTCTTTCTACTGAAGAGTCAATCTTGTCTTGCTCTCTAGCATTCAAGTTGATGTAGTATGGACCGTGAGAAGTTAGTGGAACACCTAATTCGTAAGATACCTTTCTTAAAGCGGAAGATACTTCTTCTTTCATTCTTACGCCATGAGCGAACTCTAATTGCATACAATCAAGACCAAGTTCACTAATTCTTTGGACGCCGTCTACTGGACTGTTCTTTTTTGCTGTACTGTTAGGCACACCCGCGGTTCCAAATAATAATGTTTCAAAAGACATTACTCACTCCTTCCTAATTTTACTTCAAACAACGCTCTAGAAGATTTTTTTTGACCAAGAATCAAAGTTCTTAATGCAAGAAGAACAACCGCTCCCTAGGCCAAGTCGCTCTTTTAAAAAATCCAATTCAACTGTTTGTAAGTTCCCTAATATTAACGCTTCTTTTATATCTCTTTTGCTTAGACAGTTACATTCGCATATCAATGAGTTGTCATTCAGACCGTCTTTAGTCTCCTGAATTTCCCTCAACTCTAGTAGAGCTTCCAGCTCCTCTTTGTCCATATGCCCTCTAAGCTTGGATAATAACCTTTAGCGAGGTGTTTTATAGCGTTTTAGGCGATAAATGTCGAGTGCAATGCTCAGACACTGTAATTATGATAGGAAATCGCGCAAAACTTGGTAGAATAGAGCTAAGTTTTTAATTTTTAAAGGCATATTTTGAAATGAAGCTTCTAATATCTCTATATCATTTTATTCTCACCAATATCTTCCCGGTGATTTTCATTTTCTTAGTTTTTGATGGGACGGTGCGTGGCGTCGTGTTTTGCGTGTGGTTTCTGTTTTGGACTTTAAGCTATCTCTATATTGATAAAATTATTTTATTTTTTTTAGGGGCAATCGAGATCATTGAAAATGATTTTCAGGAGTTATTTCAACAATTTAAAAGTGAAACCTATAAAAGATTCGAAAAACAACCAAAAATCTACCTCTACTCCGGCAAGGCACAAAAATGCTTTATATTTGAATCCAGGGGAGAGTGGTCAATCGTGCTAGATAGAAAGCTTGCAGCAGAGCTTGATGCGGTTTCAACGAAGGCCTTGGTAGAATACCTTGTCACTTATAAGAAAACTTCCGCTCCTTGGAGAATAACAAAGTCACTAGGCATTGTTGTTCTCACAATGGGTGCAATTTACTCCTTTTGGTCAAAGATTTTGCTCTTAGACACAAACTCGAAAGTTTTTAAGGTGGTTTCCCTATTTAGCTTGGCCCTCTTTAGGCCATTTTTTGACGCGGCTCTGGCCTTTGGAAGATCTGCTCCCAAGCTTGAATGTGATAACTCGTTGGCACCAGTAATCCATAGAATTAAAGACTTTGATCCTGATTTAAATTATGGGCAATTCATTTTTGATCATCTTCAGGAAAACATAAATCCAAAATCAATGATGATATCCTATATGGAGAGCTTTCCTGTGATTGAAAACGCCGTATTAAAAAGAAGTTTCTAATGAAGTTAAAAGACAGGTTTAAGAACATTGAATACAACAACTTGTATCCATTATTTTTTACAATAATCTTCATCCTTATATTAATTCAGTACTCATTCAATTCTCTGGACGCAATTTTTTACGACTTGTGGGCCAAGGCCGACTTTGTCGCCTCAGAGCCTGAAGAGATTGTGGTCATCACTATGGATGAAGAAAGCGATCAGTTCTTGGGCGAGATTTATCCTTATACTTATGCCACACATGTGCGCTTTTTGGATAAACTCTTGGAGGCAAAACCGGGTATCGTTTCATATCTTATTCCATTTTTAGAACCTGAAACAAAAGTGGAATCCAAGTACGCTGAAACCTTTCACGATATGCTTTTGAAGTACTCCCAAAACGATGGACACTTTAGATTTGGCACAGACAAGGACGCGTGGGGAGAGCAAATACCCCCTGAAAACTTAGCCGACCTTGGCTATTCGTTGGCGTTGATAAATAAAGATGGAAATGTTTTTTCAAAGGATGACGTCACTAGAAGGGTCATTCTAAATATTTCAGGTGAGGACTCACTTCACCTTTGGCTGGCAAGAAAATATCAACAAGACAGAAACCTAGAAACACTTGAAGCCGCTGAATACCAAGGGGCCTATTACAATAGAGAGGCTGATGCCACATTCGCCATGTTCAGATATGGGGCGGATCCATCATCATACGATGCTGTTACCAGCATACCCTTCCATAGGGTCGTGGTCGGAAATTTTCCAAAAGGATTTTTTAAAGGAAAAACTGTATTAATTGGCTCCCAGTACCTTTCGAATATTGGAGATTTCGTAAATACGCCTTTTGGCAAAGAAGAGGTTAAGGCTCCAAAAATAAATGTTCACGCCCAAATTGTTCAATCCCTTGTAACTGATATGACCGTTGTTAGGGCGCCTGACTGGATTGCAGACTTTATTGCTGTGGTCTTGGCAATTATCTTGTCTTTTATAATCTCAAAAGTTCAACCCACCAAGGGTTTGATTATCACCATGATGATAATGCTTAGCATGTTCACCATGGCCTATTTGATGTTCATTGGCGCAGGAGTTTGGCTTAAGCTTTCACACATTATTCTAAGCATCTTTGTGGTTTACTACATTTGGGTTCCCTTCAGAGCAATCGGTGAATATCAAACTCGCTATGCGATTCAAGAGGAAACCAAGATGTTAAAGAAAGTGGATATGCTAAAGCAAAACTTTATCTCGTTGATGAGCCACGACTTAAAAACCCCTGTGGCGAAGATTGCTGGAATTGCTGACATTTTAAGAAATCAATATCGGAATGAGCCCAAGCAAAAAGAGCTCTTAGACAATATTGTCTACTCCACAGAGGAGCTAAACAACTTCATCACTTCCATTTTAGACTTAACCAAAATTGAATCCAGGGATATTACACTGAGACTTGAGAATAAGGATGTGAATACCCTTATTGAACAAACTGTTGGCAAGTTGAAGTTTGAGGCCAATGCTCACAATATGAAAATTGAGACCGAGCTATCTCCACTTTATCCGATTAAACTGGACGTTGTGCTTATAAATAGAGTGTTGGCCAACTTGATCGGCAATGCCATTAAATATGCGGGTGATGGAAGCAATGTTTCTGTGAAATCCTGGGATGATGACGATTGGGTTTATATTGAGATTAAAGACAATGGCAAAGGTATCGATGAGAAAGATTTAGCTTTTATTTTTGATAAGTTTTATCGGGTAAAGAACGATGACAGTCATAAAATTAAGGGTTCAGGGCTCGGGCTTTATTTGGTAAAATACTTTATCGAGTTGCACCACGGTCATATTGAGGTTGCATCTGAACCTAATGAAGGAACAACTTTTTTAATTAAATTAAAGAACGAATAATCAGGGGAGCAATTAATGCATAAGGTACTCGTAGTTGATGATGACAAAGTTTTACAGCAATCTGTAAAGCAGGCCCTGGAATTTCACCATTTCAACGTAGATGTGGCCGACAACGGCAAAGAGGCCGTGAACGCGGTTTATAGAGAGAAGTATGATTTGGTGGTTATGGATGTCAACATGCCTGAGATGGATGGCATCGAGGCGTTGAGTGAAATCAAAAAACACGACCCTTCTATCATCGTTTTAGTTTTAACCGCATATTCGAATGTCTCTGATGCGGTTAAGGCCGTAAAAGAAGGCGCGTTTAACTATCTTGAGAAGCCAATTACCTCCGACAATCTTGTGGCCCTTATTAAAAGGGCCCTGAAAGCAAGGTCGATGGTTGAAACAACTGCTTTTTCCGCACCTACACTTTCTTTGGGTGATGAAAATGATGACAAGTTTGTTGGCGAATCAAATTCAATGCAAAAGGTTTTCAATGTCATTGGAAAGCTTGCGAAAGTAAACACTCCCGTACTAATTAGAGGGGAGTCTGGTACAGGTAAGGAATTGGTTGCCAAGGCCATTCACTTTAATGGGCCTAGAAAAGAAAATAAGTTTGTGGCGGTAAACTGTGGCGCCATTTCAGACAATCTTATTGAGTCTGAACTTTTTGGTCACGAAAAAGGAGCCTTCACAGGCGCTGACCAAAGAAAAATAGGTAAATTCCAATATGCTGAAGGCGGAACTTTATTTTTAGATGAAATTGGAGATATTTCTCCATCAATGCAAGTAAAGCTTCTTAGAGTTCTTCAGGAAAGAAAGTTTACTCCGGTTGGCTCAAACAGAGAGATCTCTGTTGATGTAAGGATTATTGCAGCATCACATAAGCCATTTGAAGAGATGATCAAAACTGGAGAGTTTAGAGAAGATTTGTTTTATAGGTTAAATGTCCTTCCAGTTTATCTTCCACCACTAAGAGAGAGGCAGTCCGACATTCCTCACCTTGTGAATTATTACGTGAACTACTTTAACAATGTTCACAGCTTGGAGGTGAGTGGGGTCACTCCTGAGGCCATAAAGATCATGCAAGAATACTCATGGCCTGGAAACATTAGAGAACTAAGAAATACGATCGAGCACTGTTTTATTATGGAGAGTGGCGATTATATTTCTGAGAGCTCCCTTCCGCAGAAAATTAAAGCAGGAGACAAGGCTTCAGATGAAAACGAGTCAGAAGATGCAATAATTGATTTTAGAGGTATCCAAGACTCTGTATTGGACAAAGACCCCACAGAGGTGGACAATTCACAATATCAGTTTACCTTTGCTGAGAGGGAGGACGGCGAAATCAAACTTGATTTCCAGGCCGCCAAAGACAAGTTTGAGCAAGAGTTTATCGAGCAGGCGCTTAAGCTAAATAAGGGGAAAATTAACCAAACTGCGCTAAACGCAAACATCCCTAAAAAAACACTTCTTAGAAAAATAGAGAAGTATGAAATTAACCCTAAGGACTACTACCAATAAAATGAAAAAGAATTTAATACTCTATATTGCGGTGATCTTGGCCATTGTTGTTTTTGACCAATGGACCAAACACCTAGTTTCCTCAAATTTTTATTTGGGCGAGTCGGTCAAAGTTATAGATGGACTGCTAAACTTTACTTATGCCCGCAACACTGGCGCGGCCTTCAGCTTTGGTGGAAACTTTGAAGACTGGGTCAGATACCTACTGTTTTTAGCGCTGCCTGTTGTGGCGTGTATTTGGCTTGCAACTTTGTTGGTGAAGTCTCTGAAGGGACCGAAAATCTTGACGTGGGCCTACACTCTAATTTTGGGTGGGGCGATAGGGAATCTCATTGATAGATTCCGTTTAGATTATGTTGTTGATTTTATTGATTTCTATCAAGGCAATAGTCATTTCGCTACATTCAATATCGCCGACTCGGCTATCACTATAGCTGCAGGCCTCTTAATTATTGACTTCATTCTCAATAAGAAAGAAGAGAGACAGGGGAAGAAGGAAAAAGGGGTCTTATAAGTAAATGATTCCAAGCTTTGAACTATTTGGTTTCAAAATTTTTACTTACCCTCTTCTAATGGGTGCAGCTTGGGGCATTGGTTCCCAAGTGGCAAAAAGACTAAACGACTTTAATTCAACTAAATTTAAAAGCATCAACTTTTACCTTTTGGGTGTATTTCTATCCAGTTGGCTAGGCGCAAAACTTTTTTATCTATTTACTGTAGAAGCTCGAAGCTTAAAAGGTATTGCTGCTCACAGTGAGTTCTGGCTTGGAGGAGGCTTCGTTTTCTATGGGGGTCTTCTGGCGGGATTGCTATTTTCAATTCTTTTCGCAATCAAAACAAAGCAAGAACTGAAAGCATTCAATATTTTCATTCCAGGGCTTTGCATTGGACACGCTGTGGGAAGGCTAGGGTGCTTAATGGCAGGTTGCTGTTATGGAATTGATTTTAATGGACCTCTATCTGTTCACCTACATGGAGCTGACAGGTTTCCCGTGCAGCTGTTGGAGGCCATAGTTGTGTTTACTTTCGGTATTCTTTCATTGAAAGAGAGATGGCAAGGCCATCAAAACCTTGCTCTTGGTTATCTTGCTTTTTACTCAATAGGGAGATTTATCTTTGAATTCCTTAGAGGCGACGCAATAAGGGGCATCTGGTTTGGTTTTATAAGCACCTCCCAAATTGTTTCACTGTTTATATCTGGTCTTGTGATGGCATTCCTTTTTTACCGCTCCAGAGCTGTTTCTAACCTGAGCTAAGAGGGGCCAACGTCTAAAATTTTGCTCTTGAAAGCTCTGTGTGGTATTAAAACTCAGAATTTTAACCTGAAATTGTGTGGTGAGTTATTATGACTAAATTACGTTTTGTAACTGCGGCCAGTCTTTTTGACGGCCATGACGTATCGATAAATATCATGAGAAGGCTTCTTCAGTCTAAAGGCGTGGAAGTTATACATCTTGGGCACAACCGCTCAGCTCAAGAAGTTGTTGACGCTGCAATCAGCGAAGACGCGAATGCGATTGCCCTTAGCTCCTATCAGGGTGGGCATAATGAGTACTTTAGATACATAAAAGATCTTCTTATGGAGAGAGGTGCTGACAACGTTAAAATTTTTGGCGGAGGGGGCGGTGTTATTACTCCTCCAGAGATTAAGGCCTTGGAAGAATACGGTATTAATAAAATCTACCATCCTCAGGATGGCATGAAACTAGGTCTTGAGGGAATCATTGATGACATGATCGCCAAGGCCAGCGAGAGCACTTTAGAAGGCTTTGACTTCACAAAGATCAAAGGGACTTCCAAACTAACTCCTAGAGAAGTGTCCAAGGTAATAACTTATATTGAGGATAAGGCTGAACTTCCTATTGAACTTAGCGAAAAGCAGGTTCCGATATTTGGTATTACAGGAACTGGAGGGGCAGGTAAGTCATCTTTAATTGATGAGCTGCTTTTAAGATTTCATAGATATTATCCAGATAGAAAGATAGCATTGATTTCAGTGGACCCTACAAAAAGAAAGACTCAAGGAGCACTGCTTGGAGATAGAATCCGTCTAGGAAGCGCATCCTTTGACAATGTCTTTGTAAGATCTTTGGCCACAAGAAATTCCAAGACTGAGCTCTCGCCACAAATTTCAAAAGTCACAAGCTTCATGAAGTCCCTGGACTACGACTTAATCATTGTTGAAACGTCCGGAATTGGCCAGGCCAGTGATGAGATTACACAAGTAGCGGATAAGTGCGCTTATGTAATGACACCAGAGTATGGAGCAGCATCTCAACTTGAAAAAATTGAAATGCTTGAAGTTGCAGACTTTATCGCCATAAACAAATACGAAAAACCAAGAAGTGAAGACGCTCTAAGGGATGTTAGAAAGCAATACCGAAGAAATCACAAACTTTTTGCAAACCACCCTGGCAGTCCAACAGATGAAGAGCTTCCTGTATACGGAACAATGGCCTCTAAATTTAATGATGTGGGAGTAAACGCTTTTTTCTGCGATCTTGTTAAAGTGTTTGATTTTGACTGGAAGGATGAACTTGATCTTCTACCAAAAGAAAAGTTTCCACAGACCAAACATTCAATTATCCCTGCTAAGCAAACAGGCTATCTAAGAAGCATTTCTGAGACGGTTAGGGAATATAACGAAAAAACAGAAAAGCTATTATACCTCTTCAATCAAATTGATGGCGTACGAACCTCTATTAAATTGGCAAAAACAGATGCGGTAAAAAAAGAGCTAGAAAGTATTGAGAAAGAGCTAAGCTGCGCCTTAACTGAAGAAGATTGGAAAAAACTGCAAGAATATGACGACACGGTTTCTCAATATGAGAAAGGCGCTTATAAATATGAAGTAAGGGGTAAAGAGTTTAAGGTCGACACAACTTACACCTCCCTTTCTCATCAAAACATATCAAGAGTTGGTTTTCCTAAATTTATCGGCATGGGCGAGAAGGTGAAGTTTTTAAGAACTCAGAACCTCCCAGGCTTTTTTCCATACGCAGCCGGAATTTTTCCTTTTAAAAGAAAGGATGAAGAACCTAAAAGAATGTTCGCAGGCGAGGGCGGGCCAAAAAGAACAAATAGAAGATTTCACTATCTATCAAAGGATGACCCTTCAAAAAGACTTTCAACAGCTTTTGATAGCGTAACCCTCTATGGAGAGGATCCGGACCATAGGCCAGATATTTATGGAAAGGTTGGAGAATCCGGTGTGTCCATTGCCACCCTTCAAGACATGAAGGACCTTTTTGATGGCTTTGATCTCTCTGCTCCAAGCACTTCAGTGTCCATGACCATCAATGGGCCAGCTCCAATTATTTTGGTAATGTTCATGAACACAGCGATAAACCAAAAACTGGATGAAGAAGAAAGAAAAGATCCTGCAAAACGCATTGAAGTCATGAGACAAGTTCGAGGAACTGTTCAGGCCGATATTCTAAAAGAAGATCAAGCGCAAAACACTTGTATTTTCTCTTTAGACTTTGCTCTAAAGATGATGGGGGATGTGCAGCAGTACTTCGCCAAGAACGCCATTAAAAACTATTACGCTGTTTCCATTAGTGGATATCACATCGCTGAAGCTGGAGCGAATCCAATTACTCAGTTGGCGCTTACACTTTCCAACGGCTTTACCTATGTGGAATATTACCTCTCAAGAGGAATGCATATTGATGAGTTTGCTGAAAACCTATCCTTCTTTTTCAGCAATGGGCTTGATCCTGAGTATACGGTTATAGGTAGAGTGGCGAGAAAGATTTGGCCAATTGCGATGAAAGAGCGCTACGGCGCCAGTGTAAAAAGTCAGAAACTTAAGTACCACATTCAGACTTCTGGAAGATCACTGCACGCTCAAGAGATTGATTTCAACGACATCAGAACAACTCTTCAGGCGTACCTCGCATTAAGCGACAACTGCAACTCCCTTCATACAAATGCATATGATGAGGCCATAACCACTCCTACAGAGGAGTCTGTAAGAAGAGCGATGGCAATTCAGATGATTATTAACCGTGAGTTTGGCCTTAATAAAACTGACAACCCAATGCAAGGCTCTTTCATTGTTGATGAGCTTGCGGAGCTTGTGGAAGAAGCGGTGTTAAGTGAATTTGAAAAGATCTCAGATAAAGGTGGTGTTCTGGGCGCAATGGAGAGTATGTATCAGAGAGCTCAAATTCAGGAAGAGTCACTGTATTATGAATCTCTGAAGGACTCTGGTGAACTTCCTATTATTGGTGTGAATACTTATATTGCGGATAATATTGACGAGCAACTTACTAAAGATATTGAGCTTACTAGAGCAGACCAAGAAGAAAAAGAAGATCAAATCAACAGACTCAACGCCTTTAAAAATGCGAATAAAGACAAGTCTGCGGAACAACTTGAAAAGCTTAAAAATGTTGCTTTAAGAAATGAAAACATTTTTGAGCAACTTCTTGAAACTGTGAATTACTGCTCTCTAGGTCAGATTACTCAAGTCCTTTATGAGGTTGGCGGCAAGTACAGGAGAAACATGTAAATGAAAGTTTACACCAAAACTGGAGATAAGGGTGAGACAGGACTTGTAGGTGGGACTCGCATAAGCAAGTCAGACCTTCGCCTTGAAACCTATGGAGAAGTTGATGAGCTAAATTCTTTTATAGGCGCGATCCATAGTGCTTTAAAATATGAAAAAGTTTCAATTTCTGGTTCAGAAACATTGGAGTTTGTTCAAAACGTTCTTTTCAACCTAGGTTCGAAGCTTGCATGTGAATCCCACTCGTGGGAAACCTTTAAACTTCCGGATGTTAATGCTGAAGACATTAACCGACTAGAGAATTCAATGGATGAGTTTGATAAGGAGCTTGAGCCTCTTAAGAATTTTATTCTGCCAAATGGGTCGATGGCGGCGTCAAGCTGCCATATCGCTAGATCTGTCTGTCGTCGTGCCGAAAGAAGACTTGTTCAGTTCTCTAAGGCTCACCCAACAGAGACACCAGAAAACTCAATTCAGTTCTTGAACCGCTTGTCTGATTATCTTTTTATTTATTCAAGATACATTAATCTTAAACTTGGTGAAAAAGAAACTATTTGGAAGCCTTAGTCCAAGCGAACTAGCTTCTCACCCAAACTTGGCTTTTCACCATTGCCTCTATTTATCTTGTATACGATAAGTGCGGCGGCTAGGCATACAATTGTTACCGGCAGCAGGTCCACCGAAAAGTAAAAGGATATGGCCTTGTTGCTATTATTGGCGAAAGGCTCTGGATAAAATCTAGGCGCAATCTTTAATAGAAATGAAAAAACCGCAATACCAAGACCAATATCAATAACCAACGCTACGGCTTCTTTTAAGTGGCCAGAAGCCGACTCTGATTTTTTCTTTATCTGTTTTTTCTCTCCATGATAGAGTCTAGCGCTTCTTGTGAACTTTTGAGCAGCTTCATTGTTTCCAAACTGCTTGCGAGTTTCCTCTTTAGTTTGAAGGTTAAGTGTAATACCCGTGCTGTTTCTTTTTAAAAGATTTAGAATGTCTTCGGAGTTTTTTTCTTTACCCGCAATTTCAATTACGGTTGAGCCGGCCTTTAATTGGTCCCCTGTGCAGAAACGTTGTTGATAAATCTTTATGTCATTTAAGCTTGTGTCATTTTTGCTTTCAAGGTCTTCCACAAACAGAGACTTTCCTTGAATATACAGACGCAGGTGTAGGCCACTGAGCTCTCCGTCATCTACTGAAATTTTTGACGCTTTTGTTCTGCCAAGCGTAATAGGCTCGTTTGATATTGGATAATACTTTACATCTCCAGCAGGAGGTTTGACTTTGATAAAAACTTTCACACTAACCCTCAGATTTTTCTTAGTAATATTAAATACTTAAATTGAAAAAAAGTAAAACATTCTAAAAATGTGGAGTATTTTTCAGCACTTGCAAGGCTAAAGTACGTTAACATTTGCCTTATTTTGTTGTAGTCTAGGTGGTAGATATAAGGAGAAAATTATGCAAGAGAGTAATCTTGTTTCAATAACAGAAAAAGCGCAGACACAAATTAAAAACATCTTTAATAGCGAGTCCCCAGGTCCTAATACCGGACTTAGGCTTGCTGTAGTTGGAGGTGGATGCTCTGGCCTTCAGTATAAAATTGAGTTTTCCCCAAAAAAAGAAAAAGACAATATTATTTCTTTGGGTGAGATTGAGGTCTTAATTGATCCAAAATCCTCTATTTACCTTAAGGGTATTGAGCTAGACTTCAAAGACGGCCTTAATGGCAAAGGCTTTGTTTTTAATAACCCAAACGCCACGAACACTTGCGGTTGTGGGGAGTCTTTCTCTGTCTAAAAATATTCCCTTACTTGTTGAAGACGTCGTTTACACTGGTGGGCAGTTTAGGCTGCCCAATCATAAAATCATTTCAGTTAAAGGAGACGACGCTCAGACCTTTTTAAATAACCAAACAACTAATGATGTCTCAAAGCTTGCAGATCAAAGCTTTCATTTAAATTCTGTTTTAGATCTGTCTGCTAAAATAGTGGGCTTTTTTGAATTGTTGAAAACTGATGAAAATGAATTCTACATTGTTACTCATGTTGATATAGCAGACGCAATTGTGGAAAGACTTGAAAAATATCTCATTGCCGAAGATGTGGAGATAGAACAAATAAATCAATCCGCTTACGGCATCATCGGAACTAGGCAAGAACAAGCTAAAGGCTGGAGTGGAATTTATGCTGGTGAGAAAGTTGTTTTAAACTTTGGTGAAAGTGACATTCCTTTGATTAATCAAGAGAGTTTTCATACTTTGAAAGTTCTTACTGGTTATCCTGTGTGGGGTGAAACTATTCATGAATCTGAATTAATAAACAACACCACACTAATCGATCTTGCCTATAACAAAGACAAGGGCTGCTTTTTAGGACAAGAAACAGTTAGTAAAATTGAAACTCGAAGGGGAGCTGCCTTTAAGCCAGTGGTTATTGAATTGAATGATAAGATTAATATCAACTCAAAAGATATTTTGAAAATTGAAGGGAAAAAAGTCGGAAAGGTGCAATCTCAAGCTGATAGCTATTTGCTTGCATCCTTAAATAGAGAGTCGAGGATTGAAGGTTTAAAAGTTAGTTTTGATTCGCCTTTTGAGTTTGAAGGTGTTGTTAAAAACCTCCCTATATACAAATCCTCAGAAAAATCGATCTCCTTTTATTATCATGGAGTGGAGCTATTTCAGGAAGGGAATGAGGAAGAAGCTGAAAAATATCTTTTAAAATCGATTGAAGTCGATCCGACCTTTGAGGACGCTTATGAAAGTTTAGGTGTTCTTTATGGAAGACAAGAGAGGTATAAGGAAGCAATAGCCTATATGGAGAAGTTATCAAAGCTTAACCAGAAATCGGTAATGGCACATACAAACATGTCTCTGTATTACATGAAAATCGGAGAAATTGAAAAAGCCGAAGATCAAAAGGCCCAAGCAACCATTAAGCAATTTGAGGTTCTTGGTGACGAAGCTGATCGAAAAAGGCGTCTCGAGGAAGAAGAGAAAAAAAAGAAAGAAGAGATTGAAAAGCGCGAAGGCATGTACCGTCAAGTTTTGGAGATTGATCCAGAAGACACTTTGGCCAATTACGGACTAGGCGAGATTGAACTTGAAAAAGGTCTCTACCAAGATTCGATATCACACCTTAAAAAAGCAATAGAACATAAAAAGAACTACTCTGTGGCCTGGCTTGCCCTTGGGAAGGCCTATATGCAATCAGGTGAGAAAGAACTAGCTCTTGAAACCTTTAGAGAAGGTATAAAAGTCGCAGGTAAGAATGGCGATCTTATGCCGGCCAATGAAATGCAACGGCTTTTGGGTTTACTTTAAGTAAAGATAATTAGGATTTTAATAGAACCTATTTATTAATGCCCTCATATTGTATCTTCAGCTGTTACAATTTAAAGTAGAGTCAAAGCTAGGTCTTGATAGAACATAATGAAAAAAGGCCGGTTATTTATCGCCAGCCTTTATGAACGATTTCTGTGTTTTTAACTAGAGGTTTATGAGTCCACATTCGAGCCTAACTCTTTTCTCATCTTCGCCAAATGCTACTGGGAACTCTATTACTGTCGTTTCACCACTAGCCAAGGGGACAGAAACACCTAATTCTCCAGATTTTACTGTTACACTTTTTATGATTCTTTCAGCTGAAATTGGATTCTCTGCATAAATAGGTTTAAATGTCATTTGCATTGTTTTTCCTTCGTTTAGGACACCTAAACCAAAGTTAACTTCCATTTTAGCATTACCTTCACTTACTAGTCTTTCTAAATTAACAGAAGTAATATACCCATCAGACCTCAGTCTAGAATCTCTATTGTTTATATGAAATGATTGTTCTTCTACCATTCCAAGCTGATTATTGGTATATGTTGAAAAACAAGAAAAGTCCTCTATCGCAAATGATGACATCGAAGCTACAAGAGTTAATCCTAATGATAGTTTTTTCATAATAAATCCTTTTTCAAGTTTGTAATGGTTTATTCTTAAATCTTGCCTTGATTCTCCCATTTCTTATGATCGAGCGTAAGATCAACTGTAATAGTTTCTTTGGATGTCTAACTAATTGACAGTTAGCTTATTGACGAACACTTTAGTAGGGGGAGTTAAAAAAAGGCAGGAACTGTAGTGAACTCTTGCCTATAAGTGAAATTTAGGGACTTTTTAAGAAAACTCTAAATATGAACACAAGATATCTGAAGTAATTTGTCATCCTTTTTGAAAACTTTCACACCAATCGGTTCTCCATTAAAAAATGTCACGTTCTCAAACAGTATTTCTTTTTTGTTTTTTACATAGAGAAACGGGAGATCGCGGTCTACTTCTGATATTTCAACAGTGCCACGAAGATAGTTCTTGGCAGTGACCATTCGAAAAACCACATCGTATTTTGATTTTTCAATCTGTGAGCTCTTACCCATACTCTTTACACTACTGTTGTGAACGATAAAACCTTCACTACCTAAAACCCGAGTCGGGTACGAATTTTTAATTAAAGAAAGCTGACATGCATACTGTTCGCCTTCTTTGTGTTCCAATGCGATAATTATGTTTGAAGACAAGTTGTATTTTCCTTCTTCAAGTCC
This sequence comes from Halobacteriovoraceae bacterium, assembly GCA_002711995.1. Classification (GTDB taxonomy): domain Bacteria; phylum Bdellovibrionota; class Bacteriovoracia; order Bacteriovoracales; family Bacteriovoracaceae; genus UBA845. Next base: position 30,205 of record PASN01000005.1, read on the forward strand.
AATGATTCCAAAATATTCGTGAAGCACTATTCTGATTTTGTCTTCTAAAGAGAGCTTTTGCCACTTTCCTTCATTAATTAAAATCTCTCCTTTCAATGGGTAGTTTTTAGCTACATATCCTGCTTCATCAGGGCACTCCTTGTCGCTGTCATCTGCACACAGTTTGTAGCCAACTACATAAACTTGTGTCTTTTGGATGGCCTCTTCCAGTTTTTCGAGGTCTATGTTGGTTGGGTTTTTACCAGGTGAGCTTAAAAACTTTAAGCTATTGGCGGCTATTTGGGTAAATCTAAGGGCTATTTCATTGCCGCCATTGCCATCACGGCCGGCAAAGGTATAAGTCGTTAAAAAAATTGCTAGGATTAAAATTTTCATGACCAAATTCTACACCCAGTTTAGGAGTATCTTTTAGTCGAAGTGGAAACATTACAGATGTGTCTATTTTTTAGTCACTGGAAAAAGGCCGACATGAAGAGCATAAACAGAGTCCTTCTCATCAACATCTTCCAAGAAGTCGCAAAGGCTTTGTCTGAACTTTTTTATAATACCCTTGGCCTCATAGATCTTTCTTTGGTTTGTTGCAAAAACAATTGCAGAGTGATCCCTATTTTCCATCTCAACTTCATCAATTGCTTCTTTAGACAATTCCAGAAGAGACTTTTGGTACTCTTTATTGGCCTTGTTGGTCTGCTCAAGACCTATCTCGTGGCTTGAAAAACCTGCTGTTAGGTCACTAATGTGATCATCCTCTATTTCTATAAGGCCAGCTTGTTGGAGATTGTTTAATACTTCCACAATGCGCTCTTCAGTTACTTTTAATTTTTTTGTAAAAAACTCTGTATCAAACTTGCCAGAGTTGAGTTTTATCAATTCCAAAAATGTATAGTGGATAGGATCGGAGATGATTTTAAAGACAAGCTCTGGAGTGCTTTTATACTCTTTTTTCGGAGTCGAAATCTTAAAAGCTTTTATATTCTTCTCTTGCTCTATTTTAAAACAAATCTTTTCAATCTCTTCAGGACTCTGATCGAGTTTTTCTAAAATTTGCTGAACTAGCTCTATGTCAGGGATTCTTTTTCCATTCATGACTTTAGAGAGAGAGGAGGGGTCAATATTCAAATCTCTTGCGAATGAGCGCATTGAATAGGCAGGATTGTTGTCTTGTTTCTCTTGTAGCTTGTTTTTTAAAAATTCTGATAAAACACTCATCAAAAATCCTATTTCAAAAGGGCCTGGTGCTCAGGCCCTTTAAGTTTCCTTATCTTCCAAAGTAGTAGTCTTTACTAACTGAATTTAAAAACTCTTGTGAAGTAAACTTTTCTACTGCTTCAGCTCTCTCTTGCTCGTTTGAGTAGTAGTCAACATAAGTCGGGCCTTGGTGGTACCAGTCATGACTAGAGGATACATTGTAAACCTTCCACTCATCAACATTTTTTGTGAATTCCATGTAGTCGACCTTATTTTTTCTTTCTGCATCAACTACAAATCCATCAACTATTTTAACCTCTAATTCATAAGTCTCACCTAAGAAAACAGCGTCAAATCCCAGGCTTGAAAGAAAAGAGTATTGTCCTGGCTCTGTTGCGCAAAGCTTTTTAGAGTTAACTTTTAGCCATTCACCATGGTGTGTTTTTCCAAACAGACCAAATCCGGTCACAGTCTCAAGCTTAAGCATTCCGAGTCCAGTAGGTCCATTACATGTAATTTCTCTTACTACGCCTTTTTTAATTTCAGCGGTTTCTTGGGCAAAAAGGCCAGTACTCATAATAGTTAGCGAAGCGATTGTAATAATTAAGTTTTTCATTTCTATTCCTTTTGTTGGCTTGGTTATTTTAAGTTTTTTATTTTTTATTAAAGGCTTCCGTCGAAGTCTTGCTCTGGGTAATTAAATTCAAGGTATTCCCCAAATGCAGACCTTATGCTTTCTACACCGAACTTGGTATAACCATTTTTTTTGCAGGTTATGTGGCTTATATTCTTCACATTCTTAAGAGTAATGTGTGCCGTAAAATTATAATAACTCGAATATTCATTCTTAATCATTTTGACATCCTCAATTAAGTAACTTTTATCCTGAGCAAGAAATGTTTTATCCTCATAAAATGGCTGCTTGAGGACCATTACACAGGTAGTCTCGCGCCAATAGCTTAGCTCCGTACTATAGGTCCTTCCAAACTTAAAAGTAATGAATTCTGAATGCCCATCAACCGTGAAATCTTCTGTTACTTTTACAGTTCCTCCTATAAGGCTTTCAACGTCAGCTTCTGTTGCAGAAGCATTTAAAGACCCGATAAGAGTTGTCATAGTTAAAATAGATGTTAGTAGCTTTTTCATTTTTAAATCCTTTGTTTCGGTTTGATGAAAAAGGTTTTATCAGGAATTGTTGCGCTGCGGTAGGGTGTGGCCGCCTTTGTGTGGACAAGTATGGGGACACGGGTAATTTTTACGAATTTTTGGGTGTAACTTCTTGAAAAAAGGCAAAAAAAAAGCCTTCTGGGTTAAAGAAGGCTTTTTTAGTTTTAAATGGCTGGGGTACGCGGGCTCGAACCGCGGACAAATAGATTAACAGTCTACTGCTCTACCAACTGAGCTATACCCCATTAAAACCGTAACAACATTTATAAAGATTAATTATCTAACTGTCCAGCTCTTTTTTGCTGATAAATACTTAATATAAGGTTGAAATTTGTTGAGTTTTTAACTCAAGTTTTGAGGTGGTTTAACCGATAAGCCTAAAAAAGGAGCTCCATGCTTGGTCCTATGGGGGCAGTGGTTATGAATGTCTTGAAAGTCATGACCCCGTCTGAGATAGAGAGATATTCACAGGGCAGGGAAGCCGAAGAGGTTTCCAAAATTGCAGCAGGCGCGGAGTCTATAAGTTCCGGTGGCGCCGGTTCGTCATTTAATCCACAAAGTGAAAGTCACCATAAGAAAAAAGAACACCCCCCAAACGAGTCCTTAAATGATTCTAGTGAAGCTAAAATTATACCTATAAGGGAGCAGATGCCAATTCGGCCTCCGCCTAAAGCGCCTCCTCCTGATGAACCAAAATCCACAAAGGTTGAGCCTGAGAATGAGCTCGAAGGGATGGGTATCGTCTCTGGCGAGAAACAACATGCTATTAAAGAGGCGGCCAGCGCTCGGGAAAAGTCTAAGCAGGACTCTGCTACGATTTTTATCTTAAAAGAGAGGGAGAGGCTTAAAAAGAGTAAATCCAAGATGAATACCAGCGAGGCTTTTAGGACCTATGCGGAAAGTTCAAACTTGGAGTTTTATAAACCTGAGATCGAAGTTGATCTTGATGATCCCGATAAGGAAGAAGCGATAGGTTCTAGAGGCATTTTAATAAATAAAAAGCACTATTAAAGCTCAATCGCGTGAAGTCTTCCTTTAGAGTTTGAGGTTAATTCATTTTTATAATCAGGAGTAAGGTAGAGAGCATCCTCTCTATCTACTCCTTCTACAAGCTGTGCTGCAAAGTCATATTCATTGCTTTTAAGCTCTAGCAGGTAAGGCCTTGCGTTTTCAAGCTTATCAGAGAATTTTGTTTCTTTTAAAACTCGGTTTTTTATAGGTTTTATTTCCTTTAAGTCACATCTGTAGTGTGGACCTCCATCAAATGGATCCACTTCATTTATATATTTAAAGCCCACTTTCTCTAACATCGCTTTCACTGGAAGTGTGTCATTTCCAACTTTTCCAACAGCGTTTCGAGCTTCCATTGGAAGAAGAGTCATATAAATGTTCTCTGAAGGAAAAAGGTTTAGAATAAACTCTTTATTGTTTCTACTTAGAATGTCAGCTTCATCGTACTCCATACTCATAAACTTCCGGCCTATTGCCTCCCAAAGGGGTGCCTTGCCTTCTTGATCGAATGGAGGCATGAGTTCAGAATGAATTTCTTTTTTAAATCTTTTTGGGTGAATGGCCATGTATAAGAATCGCACAAAGGAGATTTGTTTTCCTAGCTTCTCGCCCGTTCCTCTATATTCTGGGTGTATAACCAGTCCGCCAATCTCGGTAGGCCCGTCCGTATCAAGGCCAAGCTTTAATTTACCGTGAGTGAAGCCTGTATTGATTGTTTCAGAGTACTTTCTCTCTTGTGACACTCTTAGAAAGAAGTGTGGTTCATCCTCTGTTCCGTGTTGAGCGTGAATCATGGACACGCCCACTACTTTTTTTGATTTATAGTCTTCAAGCACAAAAATATAATAATTCTCGGAAAGATCTTTGCTTGGGGATTTGAAGCTTTTTTCTGATTTTACGATCTTTTGTTCAATAAGTTTTTTGTTGTGAGGTAGGTTTATAAATGTAACTTTAGAACTTAGCTCATACAGGTCTTCTAAATCATTAAGAGTTGCATTTCTTAAAAGGTACATTAGAGATCCTCCAACTTTTTCACTCTATTGGCGATATCGATGACTTGGTAGTCAAAAATACTTATAGGCAGACATAATAGAGTGTGGTCACTCTTAAAGTTTAAGTTGTCTACGAATAGTCCTTGCTGCAAAAAATTCTCCTTAGAAACCTTTTTGGAAACACGAATGTAAAGTCCTTTGGCCTGAACACCTTCTGAAACTAATTGGTCTTCGATATCAGCTATTCTTCCTTTGCCCTTATTCAAAGCTATGTGAAAATAGAACTCCAAAAAATCATAAAGGCCAGGCGCTTCCTTCACCTCTTTAAATGAGTCCAACGATTTTTCTGTGTTTGCAATCGCCAAAGAAAACTCCCTGCTCCATGGCAGAAGCTTTGTCTTGCTTGGCATAGAATCAAAAAGGGCCTCTTTATTGGTGTACCAGATATCTTCTAGATGGTGCGAAGGGTCGTTTTTAATAACTCTAACTGCCAAGTCCTCAAAAATGGGATGATTTTTAAAGTCCTTATCAGATGCAATGTCTTCTAGCTTGGATGCCACAAGAATTGGATGGTTGAGAGGTAGGGCTCCTTTGGAGCTTGGAAGTCTCAAATCATAGCCAAATGTGTTGTTTTCAAATTTGATTATTGGCCCATGCCCGTCAATTATGTTTTGATTGGTTATTGAATCAACGCTTTTTTTCGCAAGCGGTGCCTTCTCAACAAGAGTTTGGGTGAATATGTCTTTTTTATTTAAGCTTTTCACTAATTTATCCTTCCTTGATTTATACCCGAGGTTGATAATAAAATCTATAAACAGATCTATCCAGAATACGGAACGCTATGGAAGTACAACTAAAATACAAGTCCTTGTTTGAAAAAGGTAAGCATACTGAGGCCATTCAGCTTCTTATGAAACAAAAAGATCAATTTGATCCAGCGATTTATCATTATAACCTTGGTGTGAACCTTGCTTTTGTTAATGAACTTCCTCTTTCAAGATATCATTTGGAAAAGGCACAGAATTTGGGCTTTAAATCAATAAAAAGTCAGGCAAGCCTTGAAAAAGTCAAAGATGACCTTGGTGTGATTGGAGTGGAGGACAAGTCTTCCTTTAGTGAGCATGTTGTTTCATATAGTCTGGATGCCTCAATCGCCACGGGAGTGAATATATCTCTAGTTTTACTTCTGTTGTTTTTGATAAAACTTAAATCAATCAGCAAAACTTGGCTGAAAATCATAATACCTCTAGTTTGTTTCCTTCCGTTATTGGGACAGTATTACATTCAAAGAAACTTTAACCACGCGATCGCTCTTGAAAAGCTTGAAGTTTTAAGAGGTCCATCAACAATCTTTGAACAAACCCAAGAAGTAATTCCTGGTATGAGCTTCATAACGTCAGGAATCGCTGGAGAATGGACTTACATCTATTCTCCAAGCTCCCATAGAGGTTGGATTAAGAATAAAGGATACCTTGAACTATGAGCTACGAGAGTGAAATAAAGGATAAGACGGGAAAGGATTCTTTTAGAAACGATAGGCTGAACATTCCTGTTCTTAAGTACTTTTGGCAAGCAAGCCCATTGTCAGGGACTAGGAGCAAAGGCGTCCACAACTTCTTAAGGAAAGTGAGCGTTCTGGATAACTTCACGGACTATGAGCTGAGAAGGTTTTCCAAATTTTTACATCTACGAAACTTCCACCCTGGTGAGAAAGTGTTTCTAGAAGGCTCAGGTGGTTTTGGCTTTTATTTAATCTACTCTGGTAATGTTGATATCAAGTCTGGAGTGAGCACTGGTGGGGAAGATCAGTTGATCACAACTCTTGGCGAGGGCGAATACTTTGGTGAGTTGGCCCTTTTGGAAGAGAGAAGTGTGAGAAATGCCACTGCTCAAGCTAAAAACCAAGTTACACTTCTTGCCTTTTTTAAGCCTGACCTGGATGAATTAACCGAAAGATATCCCGTAGTTGCATCAAAGCTTCTGCGCTCTGTGTCGCTTATTGTGTCGAGGCGGTTTAAGGCCGTTGCAAGTGAACTCAAAATGCTAAAAGAAAAGCTAAAGGTTGTGGAAAGTGGATCAAAGCAAGAAGCTAAATAACAGGCTCTTAAAAAACATATTTTTCTTCACAATAACAGCGACTATGGCCGTGGTTCTATTTGCTTTGCCAAGGATTTTTATCCCATTTGGGATTGCCTATATTCTGTCGCTTATGGTTAGACCTTTGGTAAATGTTTTTTATAGCTCTAATATTCAAAAGAAAACTTTTGCAGTTCTTTTAACGGTACTCTTTATTTTTGCCTTTATTTATCCTGTTGTAAGCGGAGTAAGCTCAATAGGGGAAGAGGCGCACAAGCTTGAGTTTTACCTTCCTAGAGCGGAATCTTATTTAAGGCAGCAGTATCTCGAGTTTAAGGACATGGTATTTCAAAGACTTAACTATGAAATAAAAATGAATCCTGTGGATGAATTGGTTCGCATAGGACAAGAGTACACCCAATCACTATTTGTTTATCTCCCAAAGCTTTTAGGCTCATTGCTTGAGTGGGGACTTATAATTCCATTATTTCTAATTTTCATCTTAAAAGACGGAAGGAAGCTTAGATTCAGCTATATAAAAATCATTCCCAATCATATGGTTGAAAAGACGTATTACTTCTTTCATCAGTTCAACACAAAATTTGGTGATTACATATTTGCTAAGTTTGTTGAGGCCGCAATTGTGGGGACGGTTATCACTACCGGTCTTTTAATAATCGAATTTCCCTTTGCATTGTTGCTTGGTCTTTTTGCAGCTATTACAAATATTTTACCTTACATTGGCCCCTTGCTGGGATTTGTACCGGCCTTAATTGTAGGCCTGGTTGATCAGAGCCCGGCCCTGGGTCAGATGACCCTTCTGTATTTAATTGCAAATATTATTGATTTAGCATTGGTGTTTCCTATATTAGTTTCGAAGATTGTAAACCTCCATCCCCTGGTGGTTGTGGTGAGCGTCATTCTAGGCTCACAGGTTGCGGGCATCGTAGGAATGATTGTGTCCATACCTCTTGCTGCCTTTCTAAAGCTTTTCTTCGTTGAGATCTACAACGAGCTCTATGCCAATCCCACACTGAAATGACTTTGACTCATTCATGCTAAAAGTGATATTTATGACTCTATGAAATTCTTATCACTTATCATTGTGGCCTTAATGATGGCCTGTTCCACTGAGAAGCCAAAAGGCAAAACCGAAGCGGAAGTTTTATACAAAGAGGCCAAATCCATGATGGAAGATGGCCGCTATTTATTGGCAACTGAAAAGCTAAATCAGCTCAAAAATCAATATCCTTATAGTTTCTACGCCACTCCATCCGAGCTGATGCTTGCGGATATTCTATATAAGCAAGAAAACTATGTTGAGGCAGCTGCTTCTTATTTGCTTTTTAGAGAGTTTCACCCAAAGCATGAAAGAATCTCTTACGTTATCTATAAAATTGCGGAGTCTTACTATCAGCAGATACCTGACACTTACGACAGAGACCTTCAGCCTGCCTTTGAGGCCATAAAGTATTACAAGGACCTACTGTTAAGGTTTCCAAGCTCAAGCTATGCAAAGCAGGCAAAGTCTAAAATTAAAGAAGCTCAAGAAATGATAAGACTTAAAGAGAAGTACATCGCAGACTTCTACTATAAAACTGAAGTTTATGATGCCGCTAGATGGAGATATCTTCATATACTTGAGAACTTCCAGGACAAAGACCTGGTAAATCACGCAATGAAAAGAGTTATCCTAAGCTCTTACAATCTGAAAGAGTACGATAAGTGCGGACTTTACGGAAAGAGATTTGAAGAGATTGTTTCTAAAAAAGACTCTGAAATCGCTTCTGTAATCAAAACCTGCATAAAAAAATTAAATAATTAGTCAAAGAGGGCAACTTGGAAAATAAAAGAGAAGAGCAACTGCTGTCTCAAGGCAAAGAAATGTTTCAAAAGAATGCTTTGTCCAAAGCTCAAAAGTATTTTGAGGAAGCATTGGAAATCAATCCTAACTGCACAGATGCATACTTTTTCATTGGCAATATCTTTCATATAAAGGGTCAGCTTGGCAAAGCGGTAAAGGCCTTCAATAAAGTTGTAGAGCTTGATCCTAACCACACGGACGCAGCAATCAGTCTTTCAGTAATCCTAAATGACATTGGAAAGTACGAGCAAGCAAAGGACATCTTTGAAAAGGCCAATGACAAGGTCAAAAAAGAATCCACTGGCGTTCAGGATCCCCATATAAATAAGAAGTTTGCTCAAAAACACTATGAAATTGCAGAAATGTACTTTTCTTACAATCGCTATGACGAGTCCCTTTTTGAATATGACAAGGCCAGCAAGCTTGATCCAGACAACCTTGAAACCAGCATTAAGATCGCTAAGGTTTACTCTAAGAAGGGCTATGTTTCAAAGGCCATAGAAGTGCTAAGAAAGCTTAAAAATGAAAATCCTTCATACACTCCAGCAAGAGTTGCTTTAGGCCTTCTTCACTACGGCACAGGAAACGTGCTGGAGGCCCAAACAGAGTGGCAAAATGCATTGGATAAGGATCCTGCAAATGAAGAGCTTCAGATGTATTTAAATCTGTCTAAAAGCGCTACTGAAACCAACCTAACTACCTAAATAAGAATCTGACTATATAGAAGCAAAGAAAAGAGCTAGTAGGTATTAAAAAATGAATGCTTAACCGAACAATTTATCACAATCAACTTATGGAGTCCTGAAGTTGATGATTAAGCGTATCGTATTTAGGCACTTTCAATTCAAACTAAATCTGAAGGTTTAGAGTATTATAAAATTAGTTGGGAGTACTTCTGGACTTAGATTTGGTAGACTTTGCTCTCTTAGAGGTATCACTCTTAAAAAAAGGTTCTAGCTTTGCACACTCAGCCAGTGTCGACTCCACTAAGTACATGCCCTTAAAACCTTCTTGTAAGAGGGTTGCCTTTTTATTTGTTGTGCCAAGCGTATTCATAGTCTCAACCTCATTGTTCCATACAACTATTGGGCTAAAATACTCTTTAGACATCTCATAACCAGCTTTTTTTAATCGAGACATATCATTATTAGAAATATTTACATCTTCGGGAGATATTTTTTTACTTATATTTTGAAGACGCTTGAATAAGTGGCTGAATACGCTTGAGCATTCCTGAACTTTTTTTATAGAAACACCTTTGTTTTCTCTATCATAAATTGGATCTGAGCTATTTCCATCTCTTGTTATTTCGTTTTTAAATAACTCACAAAACCTTTTAGTATAGGTGATACAATTAACTCTCTCATCACTGATTGAGAATGGATGAGAATTAGCATGTAGGCTTTGCTCACACTTGGTTTTGCTAACAAGGTTACTTCCCTCAAATCTAGAAGTACTCAAAGTATTCTGGGTCCCAACATGCCAATCCTTTATTTGAAATTCATCAAGGACTTTCTGGTCTCCATTTTTTACTAAACTGATTTTGTAATGATTAGATTGATCGTATTTATAGGTGTTTACGATTTTTTTAGATAGAACTTGTTTGCCATCTGTTTTATTAAGATCATATTGACGCTCAAAGTGATCATTATTCGGAATGGTTAAATCAAAATTTAACATTTGAACATGTGGATTATCAACTATCGGAGTTAAATCTTTAGCGCTTCCCCTAGCAATGATTATTAAATTTAATGTTATAATGAAGAAGACATAATTTTTCATTACGGGCTTATCGTTCAAAAACGATATAGATTTAGGAATATTTATGCTTTTTTTTTTAAAAAGCCTCCAAGTTGGAGGCTTTTTAGTATGAGTTTGTGAGGTTTTAAACTTAAGCTTCGTTTCTGTTTTCTCTTTTAGGAGAAACAGTCTTTTCAGTTGTTGTTTCCTGAGCAGTTGAAACTGCTTGAGGCTCAGACACTGTGGTTCTCTTTGAATCATCAGAAGAGTAGGAAACGATATAGCTCTTAAGGTCTTTGTACATTTCGTACTTAACAGACAACTTGCTGTCTTGAAGAACGATCTGCTTAGCAACTTTCTTCTTGTTGTTGATTACAATTGGAGCCTTAAGGTTTGCTGACATTTCAGTAATGTTCGAAGGAATTGTTAGAATGCTATAGATCTTAGCATCAGACAAAGCCTCAAGATCTACGCTTGCCATGTCTGCAGGTAGAAGCTTTGCTACGTAATCTGGCTTGAAAATTTTTGGTTCGATAATAGGGAAGGCAATCTCAGAGTCTTCAATGGATTGCATCCAAAGAATAAGAGTGCTGTCACCTGGGTCTACTACGAAAAATTGCTTTAACTTTTCAAACCCTAAAACACCTTCTGAGAAAGTGATAATATCTTCTTTATTGACTTGCAGTTCACCAAATCTAGTTGTGTTAACCTTCACGTATCCCTCCGAATCAAATGCCAGGTAGTCTAATTCCTACCTTTTACGATGGTATCAGTCAATTATATTGATCCGCAAGCGGGAAATTAATTCTTCTTCAAATCTTCGCTTAGACGCGAAAGGTCGGAAGGTGTTGATTTTGCAGCTTCAGTATTTTGGTCTTGGATGGCCTGATATACTTCTTCCCTGTGTATTTTTGTTTCTTTTGGAGCTTTGATGCCTAAACGAACTTGCTTGCCTTTGATTTGTACAACGACAATTTTTATATGATCATCAATGGCTATGCTTTCTCCAAGCTTCCTTGTTAGAACTAGCATTAGGTATTCCTCTTAACTAACTAAGTTGGTTTCCTTCAATTGGATGTTTGATATATTACCGCATTATTAAAAATGCAAGTTATTTATTAGCTCTTAGAGGGCTTATAGTAAAACTTACAGGGTAGTAGAAGTGGTTTCACAAGTGCGCCTTGTGACCCTCTAGAAGGATATTTTTGCCAAATAAGTCACTGTTATTTGGAAGCTGTTAACACGGTGCTTGTTTATGGCCTTTGTGCATAGCCGAAATATTCCAAATAATTTAAGTGAAAATTTAGCTCTACCTCATGAAGTCCATCAAAGATTTGTTCATCAACTGGGCACTTGCTTTATAAGTTGCTTCAAGTGTGCTTTGTTGACGGGTTAGGTCGGTGAATAGCTCAGCGACGTCAGCATCTTCGATTTTACTCTTGTACTCTGCGTTAAGTAGTTTTGTTTTCTCTATATTTTCAAAAGCGTTATCTATTGAGTTTATGGTCGAGCCTATAGTTGTTCTAATTTGAACAAGCTTGTCCATGTCTTTATCCAAAACTGGCAACAAACCTTGAATAATTTCTGGGTTGTTGGTATTTAGCGCGTCCTCAAGGGCCTGAACGTGCTGGATAATATTTCTCTGTGCGTTGTTTGGTTTCGGCTCCGACTCTGAGGCCAGGGATCTATTTACCTCAAACTCTTGCTCTTTTACTTCTTCCCCATCAATTGTTGGAGTAGGTGGCAGTTTTGGCGCCCTATCAGCAAGAGTGGTTTCTCCGTCTGGGAAAAATACTTCCTTTCCACTAAAAGAAATAGGCACAAAGAAGTCTTTGCTGACTTCGATGCTGGTTGTTTTTTCATCACCTAAAAACTTGCCGTTTTCATCAAATGGCTTGGTAAGGTTTTTGTAGCCTGCAAAAATGTATTTGTTGCCCATTCTACGATTGCCAATGCTAATCATTTGCTTTTTCAGCTGCTCAACTTCTTTTGCGACACTCTTTCTTATATCAGCATCATAGAAGTTGGAAGACTGTCCAATCGCAAGTTCTTTGGCCTTGGAGAGTATGTTTGTAAGCTCTTCAACGGCGTTTTCGGTGAATGCAAGCTGTGCCTTGGCAAAGCTTATGTTTCTGCCATATTGCTCGTTGTCGACATCTTGCGATCTAATTGAAAGAAGCTCGGTGTTTCCAATAGGATCATCTGAAGGCTTTTGAACCCTCTTAAGATTGGAGCCTTTAAGCTGAAGATCCTCAAGACGGGATTTTGTTTTTCCAACAGCATGGTTGATAGCGTGAAATGAGCTTTGTTCGGAGACTCTAGTCATCTAATTACCTCATCATCCCTAAAACGCTGTCGAACATTTCATCTGCAGCCTTTATAACTCTCGCACTCGCATCATAAGAGTGTTGGTATTTCACCAAATTGGCCGTCTCTTCATCAAGAGAGACGCCAGAAATTCTTTGTTTAATTGATTTTGCCTGAGCAAGTATGCCCGCGGTTTGTTCTGTGTCTATTTTACTTTTCGCAGTGGTGAGACCTATTTTACCGACTGCCTTCAAATAGCCTTCTTCTAAAGTGGTGTCTCCCTTGCCAAGAACTTTTTCATGCTGAAGTTTTGAGATTGCGATGGCAATTCTATTATCCCCTGGAGCGTTTGGAGCTAAGGCCGTAGAAATATTGTTTAGGTCTTCCTTGATGTCATCAGACAGTTGAATATATTCAGCTGCTCTATCCTTGCCTAGAGGCTCCTTAAAGAAGTTGATTCCGGTGACTTTACCCGCACTGCCGTCATTAATTGGATTTCCGTTTTGGTCTGTGGGCAAGTCTTTATTAGCGAAGCCTCTACGGTGGACTGCATTTGTTGCCTTGGCAAGTCCATGGGCCAGCTCGTCGAGCTCACCTCTGAGAAACTCCACATCTTCGTTTCTAGTTTTGATTAAAGCAGAAAGCTTTCCTTTCTTAAGGTTGTCGGAAATAGAAAGGTTGGTTTGGGCCTCGAAATATATATCAACTTTTCCCTCGGAGTCTCTCCCTTTGCCTTCGCTTCCCATTACCTTGCCGGCCTTAAGCCTATTGACCGCACCGCCTGCAACTAGGGAGCCAGTGTTGGCAATGTTAACGACATATTGGCCTTTTTCATCCTCGTAGGTGTTTACGCTAAAATACTCAGAAAGAAGGCGAGTGGCCTCATCTCTTTGATCTCTCAAGTCGCCAGTTTCACCACCGGCATTCTCAAGACGAATAATTTCTTTATTTAAATAAGCGATCTTTTCAGCGGATTGATTTATATCTTCAATGGAGCGGCTAAGTTTTGTGTCTATGCCCTCCTTAACCCTCGTGATCGACTCGTTAATTCTATGAAAGTCTTTAACAACAAGATCAGCGTTGTCTCTGACCATTGTTCTGACAACTTCATTTTCTGGCTGGTTTGCAAGCTCTCTAAAGGCGTTAAAAAAACGATTGAGGATTTTATTCATGCCCTCACTATTGATCTCGTTAAAAATCTCTTCGACTTGGGTTAGTTGGTCAGTTCTTTCCTTGTTGAATTCGTGGTTTGAAATTGAGCTATTAAGCTTCTTTTCAGCAAGAGCGTCGTGGGTTCTTTTAATACTTCGAATGTTAACGCCGCTTCCTACAACATAATCTCCCTCGGAGATAGGGGTGCCGGACTCTGTTGTGACTCTTTGGCGAGAGTAATTTTCATTATTGGCATTGGCAATATTATGCGACGTGGTCGCCATGGACTTCTTGGAGGTCGATAATGCTGAATGTCCAATGCTAAATAAATCCGAACCCAAAGCTAGTCCTTATTTACTCAAACTGCTACGTGTCGCCCCATTGGAGCCGTAGGTTTTAAATTGTTTCTTCCCGCCAGCAAAGCTGTCTTTTAACTCCCTAAGAGAGATAAGCGCTTTGTTTAGGAATATCTGGTTCTTTTTATTTTGTTCCTGAATTTTTTCAATGATATCCATGAGAATCAAGTTAAGCTTTTCGATTCTTTGGGCGTTGTTTTCTTGGCCATTGGCATTTAAAAATTCAACGAGATTCTTAACCTTAACGATTTTGGCCTCTTCCCACTGGGCGTTTAATTCTTTTACAAGCGCTTGTCTCTGTAGGTCGAGCTTTTCAATATCTTTAATTACGAGGCTTTTTTGCTCAATGGACTCGTCAAGCTCATCCATATCACTTGCAAGAAGGTGAGTGTATTCATCGCATGTGAGCTCGAAGAGTCTTGTGTGCAAAGAGCACTGCTCTTGCCAAAGGTCGGCTATGGCCTCTGTCTGCAGTTGCAATTTTAGTTCTTGGGCGCCATCCATGGTTACCTCTTTTTTAATTTATTAATACTCTGTCTGAAGAACTTTATCCGCAAGGGCGTCATAGTCCACTTCATACGTTCCGGCCTGAATACGGGCCTTAAGATCCGCAATCTTTGACTGGTTGTCCACCGGTGTTGAAGAGTCCACAGCTTTCTTGATCTTTGAAAAATCCTTGATCGACTCTGGTATGCTCACCTTGGCATCCTTAGCGGTTTTAGTTCTAATCTCTTCAGCCCTGTCGTAGGTGTTTCGATGAACGTTTCCAGCTTTTCTCAATCTGGCAGCTTCTTTTTGCGCTGTTTTGGAATTGGGAAAAAAAGGTGCTCTAGTGTCGATGCTATTGCTCATTGCTCTCTCCTTGTTTGGAGTCAACTTCCTGTTGGTAAGCGTTTATGGCATGCTTGTTGGGCATGCCGACTCTCATGTGTTTAGGATATATTTGGTCTAGGATTACATCCTTTAATCCTATGCCATTTTCAGTTTCCGCCATAATTTTGGCGCGTTCATGATCCATTAAAGATTTGTAGTACTTTGTGGCACTGCTGTCTGGTTCTGTGCTTTTGACACTTTTGCGCATCTCATTCAGCATGTGATTGATAAATTGGGTCTCCATTCCTTGCGCCACATCCATGTATTCCTTTGGGATGTTTTGGTACTTCTCAGCACTCTTCTTGGCACGCGCCTGCATGTTAGGATTTTGAATGATAGAATTTATCTTATTCGACATCAAACCTTCCTGGTCTTTATCTTTAGGCCATCATCCTGATTGCCTTTCTTATTAATACTATAACATCAATTCAGCGCGACATTCCATAAAAAAATATGGTTTAAGTCCAGAAATTGACACTATATGAGCTCTAGCTCGGCAATTAATGCCCCATTTTTCTTCAAAGTTTGAAAAATAGAGATCAAATCGTCCGGGCTTGTTCCAATTGCGTTCAGCGCGTTTACAAGATCTTTAAGGGTCGTCTTTTTTTCCATCATAAAAAGCGCCCCCGGTTTGCCTTCTCCGCCTTCTTCTCCGACATTTATGGTCAAATCCCCATGGCTGATGGCCACCTTGTGAAGGGTAATCTCTCCACCGGCCACAATTGTTCCAGTCTTCTCATTGATTACAATCTTTGCTTTCTGATCTTGATTGATTCTATAGTTCTCTAGAATTGCTATAAGATCCACAACTCTTCTTTGGTAGCTTGGAGGAACCACAAGATCAATGGTCGCTGAATCGGAAGCACTGGCAAACTTTCCTCCAAGATTTTCATTAATGGTCTTAACCACTCTTGCGGCAGTGGTAAAGTCTGGATTGTTCAAGGCCATCCTCAAGGACTTTTTATCGTTGAAATTCATCTTAACTTCTTGCTCTACTGTGGCACCATTAGGTATTGCAGCTGTGGTAGCAAACTTTGCGCCCTGCTTTAGGCCTCCAATGCTTAGAGCGCCACTGGCGATGGCATATACTTTTCCATCGCCGCCCTTTAGCGGTGTTACAAGAAGTGTTCCTCCACCAAGGGAGCTTGCGTCACCAATAGAGGAGATGGTTACATCAATTTTTTGCCCACTTCTGGCAAATGCTGGAAGCTTTGCTGTGACGATTACTGAGGCTACGTTGGCAGAGCTAACCTCTTGAACCGCATCAAGTCCGAGAGTTTGAAACATCTTCTTTAGTGAGTTGTTCGTAACTTCACCACCACTGTCGCCCGTCCCGTTAAGCCCAATGACTAAACCGTAGCCAATAAGAGGGTTGTCTCTTACTCCCTTGATCGTGGCGATGTCCTTTAGGCGATTGTCGGCAAAAGCTGAAAAGGAAAGGGCCATAAATAAAAAAGTGGAAAAAAGCTTCATTAATACCTCAATACTCTAATTTTAGGTTCTAAGATTCGGTCGGACTTTACTGTATCATTGTCGGAAATATCTTTTCTGGAGACCAGTGCTTGAATTTCAACATATCGCTTTGCCTCTTTAAAAAGCACTTCTTTTCTTCCTCTCACAAGCAGGTAGTCCTTGTTTACGGACTCCACAACCTGTGTGGATATTTTGTCGTGAACCTTCTGGTCTTTTCCTTCGGCAGATGGCTCCGTTGCTGCCTGGGTTTCCTCGGCCGTCTCAGCACTCTCGCTTTGCCCTTTTTTCTTCTTAGGAGGGTCTGGGTAGGCACGCTTTAGTTCTTCAGTTATGTCGTCTTTTAGCTTTGAAAGAACATCGATAATAACGATGTCTCCAGGCCTTTTAATGTTGTTTGTAACAAATAGAAAGCTTTCACTGTTTTTTCCAGACCAAAGACTTCCAGAGTCGTCGTTGTCTTTAAGATCCTCTGCTCGGGCGCGTGGATTTCCATACTGCCTTTTTACTCTAGGCATAAGATTTTTTGGAGTTCTTTGACCGCCAAGTGTTACAGGGTTTTGAATAGGCCTTCTGTCATTCGTTCTGTCGAGCATTCCCGGATGCTGCTGGTAATAGTTTTGAAGGGCCTGAGATCTTTGCACTCTGTTCTCCCTGTTTATTTGTTTATGCAAACTCTTTACATAGGAGGAGCAAGACGAGAGGAAAATAGTGGTTAAAATTAAGAGCGCAGCTTTCATAGTTCAACTAATACCTTGTTGTAATCTATAACCTTTCCGGTTAGGACTTTTTTTGTTTTTGGATTAAAGAGTTTTACAAGTTGTCCAAGCTTTCCGTTCTCTCTGGCAAGCGCTTTGGTTTTGAGGGACAAACTGTCAGATTTAATATGGACTTCAACCTTGTTATTGTAGCGTACAAGGTTCTTAAGAATTAAGTCACTTTGCTTTAAAAGGCTTCCTTTGCTTATTGGTCTTCTCGTTCTGTAAAACTTTAAATTGTTAACATCGCTAAAAAGGGCAACTTTTCCACTGTCAATCCCATAAGTCTGTTCAACGATAGTGCTGTCTAAATTGTCAGAGAAGGCCGCAACATCGGTTTTTAGTCTGTAGCCTTTTCTTTTGATTTTAATCTTTGCGTTAAGCCAAAAGGTTTTTCCGTTAATTTTTAGCTTAATGTTTTTATTGCCAGGTTTTTCACATTTGGCGCACTCAATAGAGAGGCGGTCACTCTCTTCTAGATTGATGCTTGCTTTGCCGTAAAGGCTTGATAGCGACTCGATTACAAGGTCTTTGTTTTTGAGCTTTTCCGCAACAAAATCTCTCGCATCCACAACTTCAATTGGGTTGGCAAACTGGATGGACTGGCCATACTCGGTTGAAAAAAGATGACTTAAATGTTTAGGGTTTAATTTTCCTGAAGCGCTGGATACAAATCTTACAAAGTGATTCTTCGCTTCTGTTGAGCAATTGGTGCTTTTTATAAAAGAGGAGTCTAGAATTTTATTTATTTTATAAACCCGGGCACTAGTCTGCATTGTGCAATCTTTTGCAAAAGTCGTGCTGGAGAGAAGAATAAGCGAAAGAGCAAATTTAAATATCATACTACCTAATATTGTTCACTGTTTGCAGCATTTGATCAGCAATTCCCATAACCTTTGAGTTCATTTCATATGCCCTCTGGGCCTTAATCATGTTGGTCATCTCGTTCATTATACTTACATTTGAAGACTCCAGACTGCCTTGTTGAATGGCGCCTGAATTTTCTGTTCCGGGGATGTTTTGAATTGCCTCTCCACTTGCTGTGGTTACCATGGCAAGGTTTCCGCCTTTGTCAGAGAGCCCGGCTGGGTTTACAAAGGTGAACACTGGAATAACACCTAACTCAACAGGAGCAGTTTGATTCGTAAGGTATGCCTGGACCTGGCCATCTTCGGAGATGTTAAGACTTTTAGTGTTGGGAGGGATTGTAATTCCTGGTAAAAGAGGGTGGCCGCCTCTAGTCTTTAGAACTCCTTGCGCATCAACGGTAAAAGAGCCGTCTCTTGTGTACATAATTTTGTCCCCAACTTGAACGCCAAAAAATCCGTCACCCATGATCATTAAGTCATAAGGCCTGTTTGTTATTTGGGGACTTCCCATTGTGTGCTGTCTTCTTGTTGCTGAAACTTTGGCACCAGAGCCAATCTGATGTCCGACAGTGTATTCAGTGTTGTTGGAAGATCTTCCCCCTGCTTCTTCAACTGTTTCATATAAAAGGTCTTCAAATTCAGTTCTCTGGGCCTTGTAGCCTGTTGTGTTAACGTTGGCGATGTTGTTTGAAATAGTGTTAACTTGGGATTCTTGAGCAGACATCCCTGTGGCTGCGGTATTAAGCGCCCTTAGCATTGCCTGCGAACTTAGGGAAACTGTTGCGGTTAAAAGAATTGTAATTAGTCCTGTGATTTTGCTCATTTTAACTCCTAAAACCTTGCGATATCGTTTGCGGCCTTGCCGGAAATACTGTCATATGTGTTGATGGCCTTTTGAATGTTCTCAAAGTGTCTGTGGGCCTTAATTAGTTCTGACATCTCTTGGATGGCATTCACGTTGGATCCCTCCATAAAACCTTGATTGACTGTTGTGGCAACATTCTCTCTTTTCACGTTTTTTGGATGATTGTTGATGAACAAGGCGTTGCCTTGCTTTTTGAGAGCGTGAATGTCGTTGAATTCAACAACTGAAATCTTTCCTAGACTTCCTTGGCTAGAGAAGATCTCTCCTTCCTTGGACACTGAAATTCTAGTGCCGGCGGGAATTTTAATAATCCGCTTTTCGATGTCAGATGAGTCGGCTATTTGGGCAGCTTGATCTCCTCCTTGAGATCCCTCTGCCTTGGGTGGGGATAAAAGCTTGAAGCCTCTGTCCGTCACTAGTTCTCCATCCTTGGATACTGCAAAATTGCCTTTTCTTGTAAATCTGACGCCATTGGGCGTGAGCACTTCAAAAAAACCTTTACCAAACAAGGCCATATCGAGTGGATTGTTTGTTGGCTTTAAGTCTCCCTGCTCAAAGTCGGTATAGCTTCCATCCACTTTGACGTAAGCGTTTTCAGCGCCTTGTGTGCGATAGAAGTCGTCAGGACTCCACTCCTTATTAGGAAGATCAATATTGTCACTTCCCTTTGTAAGAGCGGTTAGGTGCTCCTTAAAAACAAGCCTGTCTTTTTTAAAGCCTGCTGTGTTGGCATTCGCTATATTGTTGGCAATTATTTCAACCTTCCTCTGCTGAGCAATCTGACCGGATAGCGGCACCCAAATATTTTTCAAATTGTCCTCCTGACATTTTGATTAGATTCATCCTAAATCTAACCTGTCTAAGATTTTAGCAATCCCTATGCCAAAAAATCAGCTATCGGAAAAAAACTCCATAGGTCTTAAGTTGTTGTAAATACATTATTCGTCAGAAGGTGTGGTGTTATTTTGACGCTTTTAGTAGAAGTCTAAATGGTGAGAAAATGACCATTGCGGAGCACAAATGCTCGTCTTTTCAGTTCCTTAGGTTTCATCCTCAGGAGATATGTGGTAAATCTTTAAAATATTCAAAACTGACAGAAAAAAGATTCCTGCGTCAACTTTTTGACCCACTGGAGAGAGATATGAGTAAACAAAAAAAATTTGAAACGACACTGGAAAAACTTGAATCAATAGTTGAAGACCTTGAAGGGGGAGAGCTTGGACTTGATGAGAGCATTAAAAAGTTTGAGAACGGAATTAAGCTTTACCAAGATTGCCGTGGACTTTTAAAGGATGCGGAAAAAAAGATATCTATTTTAACTGAAACCTTAAAAGAAGAGCAGTATCAAGAAGACCAATAATGAATAAACTCATTTGGTTTTCTGTTTATTTTTCTTTATTTGGGTGTTCACAGTTTACTGCCCCTAAAGATACTTCCTACTCAGTCGTAGAGTTTGATGAGCTTGAGAGCAAAGAAATTGTACAAATTGAGAAAGAGAGCAATGTAGATTATGGGCCACCCTTAGTTGGAGAGTCAGATTCTACAGAGACCGACTCAAAGACACGCCCAGTTCTTGCCATTGATTTTCTTCCAAGTCTGTACTTCTCGATTGGATATGTCTCCACTATTAAAGAGCTTGAAAAGCAGGGTGTTCAAGTGGACATTGTTAGCTCATTTGGATTTAGTTCAGTCGTTGCCGCACTTTACGCAAAGTATGGTAGTGCGAATATGATTGAGTGGAAAATGTTCGAACTATATCAAGAGCTTGAGAACTTAAAACCTTATGGATCTGAATGGAAGAAGAAGGTCGTGAGTTTCATGGCAAAGGAATTTAAAAGCCTCAGACTCAATCAGTTGAACAAAGTTCTCATTGTTCCCTATGTTTCTAACGGACAGATTAAGTTTGATCTAAATCAGAAGGTGGTGTCAGCTGTTGCAAAAACAATTGATTTGTCTTCAAAGACAAGCCTTATGGGTTTTAACCGCTATGATTACTTAAATAAAATTGAGAGCTTTGGAGCAGACGATGTGTTAAGAATCGGTCTTTTGCCAAAAGTTATTTCATTCAAAAGACCTGATGGGTTTATGCTTGGTATCTTTACACGCATTAAAAGTGCCACAGATGGCGACGCTTTTTCTCCAAATCTTAACTCAATAGGGCATCTTGATTATCTAGAAAATATTTCTGACTATCTAAATCTAGTTAAAGAGGCCAATGAAGAGTTTTCGAAATACGCCTCTAAAACCATCAAGGAAGAGGCAGGCAATAATTAGAGCCTGTTTTTGAATTTGATTTGTTTTATACTCTTAATAAAAAGGATTTGTTTTGAGACCATTCATTAAGTTTTTATTGGCACTTGCCTCTCTTGGATTTTTGGGTGGGCTGTTTGTTCTAGGGCTGATCGTTTCAATATCATTTGATCTTCCACAAATTAACACGCTTGCAGACTACAATCCGCCAATACCTTCAAGAATCTACTCCAAAGACGGGGAGCTCCTTTTGGAACTCGCCAAAGAAAGAAGAGAAATTGCATCCTTTGAAGAATTTCCAAAGAGAATAGTAAACGCGTTCTTGGCCGCTGAGGATGACAACTTCTTTAACCACTCCGGTGTCGACTATATTGGAATTGCCAGGGCAATGGTGAAAAATATTAAGGCCGGCCGGATCGTTCAGGGTGCTTCCACCATCACTCAGCAAGTTGCAAAATCGCTCCTGTTGTCGAGTGAGAGAACTTACACACGTAAAATAAAAGATCTCCTTCTAGCGAAAAAAATTGAGGACAAATTTACAAAAGAAGAAATCCTTTTTCTATATTTAAACCAAGTCTATTTGGGTGGAGGCTACTATGGTGTTAAGGCCGCCTTCAAGGGATACTTTGATAAAGAACTCACTGAGGCGACTGTAGCGGAAGCAGCTCTTATTGCTGGCCTTTTGGTTGCTCCTGGAAGGTATAGCACTTATGTGAATCCTCAATATGCTAAAACCAGACAGAAATATGTTCTCAAAAGGATGTTTGCCACTGGAAAAATTTCTAAAGAAGAGTACGAAGAAGCTTTAGGTGAAGATATTAGGATGAAGCTAAGAGAGCCTAATCTCATGAAGGCCGGATACTTCACTGACTGGATAAGACAAAGGCTGATCGAAGAGTATGGCGAGGAAGAATTTTTAACAGGTGGCTATGAAGTGACCACCACTCTGGACTGGACTCTTCAGAAAAAGGCGGAAGACGAAATTCTTGAGGGAGTTAAGGCCATAGATAAAAGACAAGGCTTTAAGGGACCGCTTGCGACTTGGGAAGGCGAGGAAGTAATAAAGGAAAACTTAATAAAGCAACGAAAAGAAATCTATGACGAAGCGTCATATCACTTCACCTTTAAAGCTGATGGCACCACTGAGCCTGAATATAAATATCAGGAAGATGAAATTGAAAATGTGCTGACCTTTGAAAAAGAAGAGTTCGCCCAGTCAAAGGGCAAGTGGAAGAACTACCTTGAAATTGGGGTCAATCCTGAAGATGAATTTTTAAAGCTAATAGAGATTGGAAGAAACTACAAAGCTGTTGTGACTAGAGTGAGTAATAGTCAAAGAATGATATATGTTTCCGTTGCTGGAGTTAAGGGCATGATCCCTTATGAGCATTTCCGCTGGGCACATGAGAGAAACATCACAGAGGATAGGCACTATTGGTCTTATGTCACTCGTCCTGAAACAATTCTTAAAAGAGGGGACGTGGTAAACGTAAAGGTCCTTGGTAAACCTAGATCCGTTTATAATTATCTTCACTCAGAATTTAAAAAGCGACTCAAAGGGAAAGACACTCTCGCCACATTCAAGAAGCAGACTTTCTTTTTGATGGCACTTGATCAAGAACCCGACGCTCAGGGAGCTCTGTTGGCGATTTCTCCTCATAGTGGAGAAATCATTTCTATGGTTGGAGGAAGCGATTTTTCAAAGTCTCAATTTAATAGGGCCGTTCAATCAAATAGACAGCCTGGATCAGCATTTAAACCCTTAATCTACGCAGTTGGACTTGAGAATGGCTTTACACCAAGTTCAATGCTTTTAGACTCGCCTCAAGCTCTTGGGGGAGTGGATGATAGTTTGAGCTGGAAGCCAAGAAATTACGATGGAAGATTTAAAGGAGAGATGTCTTTTAGAAGAGCTTTGGAAACAAGCCGAAACATCCCTACCATTAGATTGACTCAAGATGTGGGCGTATCAAGAATTATAAATTTTGTGGAAAGGATCAAGGTTGAGGCGGATTTGCCAAAGGACTTGAGTGTTTCATTAGGCTCATTTGGCATTAACCTTCTTGATCTTGTGAAAACCTATGCAATTTTTCCAAACGGCGGAAAGAAGGTGAAAATCAAATCAGTCATTTCCGTGAAGGACAGGTTTGGAAACCTAGTAGACTTTGAAAAAGAAGATAAAATTAAAGAAATCATAGAAGCGTCAGAAATAGAGCTTGCTGAGAACTCAGAAGTTGAAAAAGGACCTGACTCTGTTGATGAAGATAATGAAATAGCTCCTGAAGATGAGACCGAAGAGAAAGTTAATCCTTTCCTTGCCACTCTTGATGAGGACCAGGTGTACGATTCAAGGTTGGCCTACCTGATGACAAATCTTTTGAAGGGTGTTGTGGAAAATGGGACAGGCAAAAGAGCTCGAAGCATAGGCTCCTACATTGGAGGAAAAACGGGAACAACTAATAACTATGTCGATGCATGGTTTTTAGGATTCTCTTCCAAGGTCGTAACAGGCGTGTGGACAGGTTTTGATGATAATCAGACCCTTGGATGGGGTGAGACCGGAGCAAAAGCGGCTTTGCCCATATGGAAAAACTATATGGAACTTGGCATTAAGAAGTATGGAGAGTCAGATTTCCCTATTCCAAGCGGCATAGTAAATGTTGCAATAAATCCAGAAACAGGAAAGCTTGCCGGTTCTGGCTCCACAAACTCTTTTATGGAAGCATTCGTTGAAGGAACTGAGCCTGGAGCAGAGAGCGACACTTTTGAAGAGCCCTCAGAGGACTTTGCAGACTCCTTCTTAGAGGACGAAGAATACTATATCTCTCAATAATCTATAGAATTAAAATTCCTCGCTAATTGTCCGATAAGTTAGCGAGGATAAAAATCTATGGAAGGTTCGGCTAACTCATTAAGTATTTCATCTAAATTATGGCGATTCTCCGCCATATCTCTGGCCATACATCTAACTCTTCTTTTTTTTAGTGTGGAAGTTGAGCTTAGCTCTAATGGAAGCAACCAGAATAGATCCAAAAATTTGCTAGTTAAACTTGTAAATAAATCTTCATTATCGAAGCAAGTGGTTCAAACAGCAAAGTCAAAGCGGGAAAATCCATCGAAAAACACAAAGTTTCTAGGAAAGCATAATAACAACTTCGATAGAGAGACCAAGGCCAAAAAGGTCGGAAAACACAAGGCCGCAGGAAAGGGCAGCCGCAACGCTGTCTCTAGGAAAAGTAGCCAGGACTCTGGGAAAAAAATCAAAAAGTTTAATTTTTCAGATCTTGGAGTCAGTCCAACTGTGCGTCCTAAAAAAGTTGGAAAGAAACAAAAGTTTAAACATGCTCAAAAGGGACTTGAAAATGGGCAGAAGGGTCAAACAGGACTTGCTCAATCTAGTGACTACATAGAAGAAGTTCCATTGGGAGACTTTACTCGCCTAAACACTCAGGAGTTTAAGTTTTATGGTTTTTACCACAGAATTAGGCAGAAATTAGAACAGTTTTGGGGCGCAAAGCTTCAAGAGGAAATGGAGCGACTGTACAGGTCTGGAAGGTCAATCGCAAGTGGTAGGGATCTTCTAACATCCTTGGAGATAAAGATGAACGCCAAGGGAGAGATTGTTAATATAAAGCTAAATTCAACAAGTGGTGTGCAAGAGCTTGATAATGTGGCGATTAATAGCTTCAACGAAGCCGGCCCGTTTCCAAACCCTCCAAAGAATATGCTCAAAGATGGTATTGCCACTATAAAGTGGGGCTTTGCTGTAACTTCTAATTAGAATCAATGTTGAGGAGGTTCGCCTCTAAGCATTGCCTTGAGTCTATCGATGCCTTCCATTGTCACATAGTCGGCCCAGATTGAGTCAAGTTCGCGAATTGCTTCAATTACTTGAAGAGCTGCCTGATCTCTGGAAATTTTTTGAGACTCGGCAAGGATAGAAATACTCTTGTTGATAGCATCAATTGCTGGAGACTGGTTAATTTTAGCTAGCCTTTCTTCATAGCTGTTATCAATCTTTTTTTCTTTGCTCTTGATGATAGCTGTATTTAGAAGCTGAATAGATTCCATTAACGTTTGTCCTTATGAAGACTGTTGTTCAACAGAGGTTTTGAAGTTTGGTGAGTATGCGCCTAAGCGAAAAAACAGTAAAGGGAATTTTGGGGAGAGAGAAAAAATTTTAGGGAAGGGAGAAAAGTAAACGAACTTGAAACAAGGCCAATAGAGCTTCTATTGACCTTTGAATGACTTTTCTAGCGCTTAGGAGTTGGTTTCACAAAACGCTTTGTACTTTTCTGCGCTAAGTAATTTTTCCACTTGACTCGAATCAGACATTTTAAGCTTTACAAGCCAAGATCCAAAAGCATTTTCATTTAACTTTTCAGGAGAGTCCTCAACCTCTTCATTTTTCTCGAGAACTGTGCCGGAGAGCGGAGTGTACAAATCACTAACAGATTTAATACTTTCAACAACGCCAAAGCTGTCTCCATCTTCAAATTCTGTTTCACTGTCTGGCAATTCAACGAATACGATATCCCCTAGTGATGACTGAGCAAAGTCTGTAATGCCAATTGTTGCAACATCACCTTCTACTGAGATCCATTCGTGCTCTTCTGTGTAATATAAATTTTCAGGTATTGTGCTCATTACTTATGTCCTCCCTTAACAAATGGGCCTTTATGTCTATTGGCCTTGAATTTCTTTCCTCTGATATCTATAAACAATTCAGAGTCAGAAGTATATTTTTCTTTATTTACTCTGGCCATGGCCACACCCTTTCCTAGCACAACTGACATGCTTCCAGATGTGACTTCTCCTATAATTTGGCCGTTGGAGTCTTCCACCTTGTACCCAATTCTAGGAATGCCTTTATCTAATACAAGCTTTAGGTTTGAAAAACTGCTCTTGGCATTTTCAAGAGAGGATTTTCCCACAAAGCTTGGTTTCTGAAGCTTCACGGTCCATTTTAAACCAGCGTCGAAGGGAGTTAGTTCGTCAGTAATTTCTTGCCCATAAAGAGGGTAACAAACCTCAAGCCTTAAAACATCCCTGGCACCGAGTCCGCACGGAGTTACGTCTTTTGCCAATAACTTGGCCCAAAGGTTCATGATTTGAGTGTGGGGACCAAATATTTCAAAGCCATCCTCTCCTGTGTAGCCTGTTCTGGCGTATATTAGAGGAGTTGAACCTTCATTATTGGTTTGCAGTGAATAGTAGGGGATATCGTTCAATTCAGGATCAATTTCTTTTAAGATTTCAAATGATTTGGGTCCTTGAAGCGCTATAAGAGAGTAATTATCTGACTCATTGCTGAGTTGAACTTCAAAATCTCCAATTTTTGATTGAATCCAGTCCCAGTCCTTATCCAAGTTAGCGGCATTCACACACAACATGACAAATTCATCAGTAATCTTATAGGCAATCAAGTCATCAACAACAGTTCCATCTTCTCTGCAAAGAGGAGAGTATACGGCCTTCAATTGGCCTGCATTTAAAAAGTCGTTTGTAATTAAATGGTCCACAAATTTAGCGGCGTCTTTACCTTTAATAAAAAATTCACCCATGTGGCTAACATCGAACATTCCGGCGGAGTTTCTTACGGCCAGTGCTTCTTGTTTTAAATTTGAATACTGAATTGGCATTTCAAATCCGCCAAACTCAACCATCTTTGCACCTAGGTCTAGGTGACTGTCATATAAAGAAGTTCTTTTCATATTTTTAACCTTTTGTGGCCCGCTCAGCGGACTTAACTAAATTCTCCATTAGAGATATGACTGTTAAAGGACCCACGCCACCAGGGACTGGTGTGATGGCCGAAACAATATTTTTGACGTTTTCGAAGTCGACATCTCCACAAAGTTTACCGTTGTGATCCCTATTAATACCTACATCAATGACAACTTGATTGAGATCTTTGTTAAAGTAGTCCTTAGTTAGAAACTTTGGACTTCCAACAGCACTAATTATGATGTCTGCTTGTAGTGTGTGAGATTCCAAGTTTTGAGTCTTTGAATGGCATACAGTAACTGTGGCGCCCATGTTTTGTAATAAGAGAGATAGAGGGCGGCCAACTATTAAGCTTTTGCCAATAATTACAACTCTTTTACCTAAAGCTTCAATTTGATTGTGGTTTAAAAGTTCCAAGACTCCCATTGGGGTGCATGGGAGGAAGAAAGGGGTCTTTCCCTTATAAATGTCCACTATTGTTGCACCTCCAAATCCATCAACGTCCTTTTCAGGATTGATTAAAGAGGTGACATCGATATCTTGTAAATGTTCAGGTACTGGAAGTTGAACAAAGCAACCATGAATTGAGGGGTCATTATTCATTGAATCAACCTCATTAAGAAATTCTTTTCTTGTCACATCATGAGGAAGTCGTAAGAGCTCGAAATCACATTGAAGCTTTTTGCAGGTTTTTTCTTTTATTCCAACATAGACTAGACTCGCAGAGTTTTCACCTACGAGAACCACCTTCATTTTTGGCCTAATTGTCCTTTCTTTGAGCTTTTGAACCCTTTTAGCCAGCTTTTCAAGCTTGTTATCTACTATGTTTTGAGTGCTAAGAATAGTTGTCATATTTGCAAAATATATTAAAAAATTGGCATTTGATAGAAAAAATCAGGATGAGATTTCAAATACTTGCTAAAAACGCTAAAGTTTTTTGAGCGCAGTGCGATATGTGGTTACAATTGAGTAAATAACTCGGTAAGGGATATTGGAATGAACAAGAAATACGAATGCACAATTTGCAAACATTATGGAAGGCCAACCTTTGACAAGTCTACTTTAGAGAGACAAAGCTTGTATGATGATCAAGGAAACCCTATTCCTGTTATATTGTGCAGAAAACATGCTGTGCAGCTTTTCCAGTCTGGTCAAAAGAAGTTCCTAATATCCCATTACAGAATCCTGAATGATCTTATAGCCTCCGATGAAATGAAGTTCCTAGAGCTAATGGAGAGAACCGTAAGGGCAAATCTGGACATGATCTCCTGATCCTAATTGTAGACTAAATGCACAAACATTCGTATTATTGGAGAAAAAGGCTGCAATTTGCTTGTACTGGGAATTGACCCTGGCTCCATAACAACCGGATGGGCACTGCTTAATGGCAAGGGAAGAAAAATTAGTGTCATAGGCTCTGGTGTTCTACGCTTCAATGGCAAAGAGAACTTTCTAGATAGGCTCACTGAGATCAAAGTGGCCTCCAACAAACTTATCGAAGAACTATCTCCCGATGCTATCGCATTTGAGTCCCTTATCTACGTAAAGAGCCCGCAGGCATTAATTAAGTTGGCCCAAACAAGAGGGGTTATTCTATCTGCTTGCGTGGAAAAGTATAAGAATAGAATCTTTGAATACTCGCCCAATGCAATTAAATCTATCGCCACCGGCCATGGACATGCTGATAAAGAGGGCGTTAGAAAGTTTTTAGATATGACTTTGGGAAAGAGGGATTATCAGACCCATGACGAAAGTGACGCCGTTGCCATCGCTTTGTGCCACTTACTAAATTCAAAAAGCATTACTAAAGTTGGAAGCTCAAAAGGCTCATCGGGACTGGCAAAAGCATTGGCCCACAAAATAGGAAATTAAGATGATTGGATACTTGGAAGGAACCACCATTTTTCGGATGGGAAAAAATTAATAATAAACACCAACAGCGGTGTTGGCTATGAGGTTAATTACGCTTATTTTGCCAAAGAGGGTGAACCAACCAAAGTATTCATACATCACAGCATTAGTGAGAATGATCAAAGCCTTTGGGGATTTAAAACTGTAGAGGATAAGGCGATGTTTGAGCTTTTAAAATCTGTAAACAAAGTAGGCCCATCAAAGGCCTATCCGCTAGTCACTCAAATTGGCATATCCGACTTAGTTTCTGCAATTGCGCTTGAACAGAAAGAAGTTTTGACTCAGGCACAGGGAATTGGAAAAAAGATGGCCGAACAGATCATCCTTAGTTTGAAAGATAAAGTGCAGAAATTAGAAATTAGTAAAAATATAGAAAACACTGCAGCTATACCTCAGTCCTCCAAAGAGGAAGGTATTGTAAAAGACGCTCTACAGGCTCTAGAAAGCTTAGGCTATAGCGAGAAGATGGTTGCTTCCGTAGTTAGTAAACATTTTTCCGAAAACATTGAATCAAGCGAAGACTTAATAAAGCTTGTGCTTAAGGAGCTATAGGCATGCATGACGAGCGTTTTCTTTCAGACTCCATTAAAAGCAGCGAAGTGGAACATGACACTAAGCTTAGGCCGCAGAACTTTCAAGAATATGTCGGGCAAAAGAGAGTTGTTGAGAACGTTGAATTGATGGTCAAATCCTCCGTTAAAAGAAATGCGGCAATGGACCACGCCCTTTTATCAGGACCTCCGGGGCTAGGAAAAACCTCATTGGCAATGCTTATTGCCAAAAACATCGGCAGTGAGCTTCATGTTATATCAGGCCCTGCCATTGAAAAAAAGGGGGATCTTGCCGCGGTTCTAACAAACCTTGCTCCAAGAGATGTGTTATTCATTGATGAAATACACAGAATGCATATAAGTGTTGAGGAGATTTTATACTCTGCTATGGAGGATTATCGCCTTGATATTTTAATTGGTCAGGGGGCATCGGCAAGGACCATGCAAATTGACCTGGTGCCTTTTACATTAGTGGGTGCCACAACAAGAAGTGGTCTTTTGTCCAATCCTTTAAGGGATAGGTTCATGGCCCATTTGCACTTTGACTACTATGGTTCAGATGAGTTGGCCGTAATCATTTCAAACAATGCTAAAAAAATGTCTATCAACCTCGAAGTCAAAGCACAAAATGAGATAGCGAAAAGAAGTCGCGGCACTCCGCGAATTGCCAATAGAATCCTTAGAAGAGTAAGAGACTTTGCTCTAGTGCAAGATCACGAAAAGGTAGGTGTTGAAGACGTGGTCCAAGCGCTCAGACTTTTGGATATTGATGAGTTGGGGCTGGACTCTATGGATAGAAAAATTTTGAATGTTATTAAAGATTACTACCAGAGTGGTCCTGTTGGGATAGATGCCCTTTGTGCCACTTTGGGCGAAGATAAACAAACTGTTGAGGAAGTGTATGAGCCCTACCTTCTTAAAGAAGGGCTTCTGCTTAGAACCCCAAGAGGCAGGGCGCTGTCTGAGAAAGCCTTAAACCATATAAAATAATCTTAATCCTGTTTTTAATCTTGAGAATTTTGTTGTCTGCTGGTAATTCTTAATAAAACTTTAGAAAACAGTGACTTAAGACCGACTGCCTAGAATTCATGTAGGCGAATGTACTTTCGACACTTCTTTTTTATTGACCACGAATGGTATAAAACATCGAAAATACATAGAAAAAATTTTCTGACGTGTATTTTTAGATATTTGCCTTATACTTAATGAACGTGATGCGAAACAACGAATTAGGTTTAGTAGCTCAAAAAGGAAGCTGGAAAAAATGATATACCAAAGAACCCTTGCCAAAAAAGTACAAGTAACAGGAATAGGACTACATTCTGGCAAGAAGGTTACGCTTAAATTGTTTCCAGCGGAAGCTGATACAGGTATCGTATTTAAGCGAACCGACATAAAAAACTCCAAAAAAATGCGTGCTGACGCCAGAACTGTTGGAGCTACTGAAAATAACACCACACTTGGAGAAGGTGAGGATTGCGTTCATACTGTAGAACACCTTCTATCAGCTCTATATGGCCTTGGAATAAATAACGTTTACTGTGAGATTGATGGGCCAGAAATACCTATTATGGATGGCTCGAGTGCCTCTTTTGTGTTCATCTTGAAAGAGACAGGTGTCCAAAATCTAAATAAATCAAAACAGTTTATGGTTCTAGTGGACAAGGTTCGGGTTGAGGCCAATGGTACTTGGGCAGAAATTGAGCCTGCTAATAATCTTATTATTGACTCTACCATCGTCTTTGCACACCCCGTTATTAAAGCTCAAAAGCAAGTTTTTGAATTTAGCTGTGAAAACTTCATTAACGAAATTAGCAGGGCCAGAACATTTGGGATGCTTAAAGACGTTGACCACTTAAAAAGAAAAGGCCTGGTAAAAGGTGGATCTTTGGACAACGCGATAGTGTTGGATGACTTTAAGGTTGTGAATCCTGAAGGGCTGAGATTTGCTGATGAATTCGTTAGACATAAAATTTTGGACACCATAGGTGACATAAGTCTATTGGGCTACGAAGTTGCAGGGAAGATTACAACTTATAAGTCTGGACACTATTTGCACAACCAGTTGTGCCGTAAAATCTTGGATACACCTTCTTGTTATGAAGTGGTTTCGGCAAGCTCTTTGACTCAAGAGGCCAGAGAAGCGCATATGCTGCCTCATATGATATCGGTAACCAATTAGGCAAATGCTTTTCAAATAAAACCAAATAATGTAATAGTGAAGAACTTTATCTTTAAGGAGAGTTATGTTTCGTGTTGCATTTTTGGTTCTTATAACCGCTGCCTCCTCTTATGCTCAAAATTTAAAATGGGCCGACCTTGTTGAAAGCAGGACCTATAAAGTTGATAGAGATATCGAGCTATCTTATAATGCCAAAACATACCAATTGAGGGCGCAAGATGAGCTTAAGCTTTTAGACTTTCGTCCGCTTTCCATGATTAACGTGTTCCTTGCAGAGTTTAAGATATTGAATTGCAAAGATGGAAACTTTTCATCTGAAATGGTCATCTTGGAAGTGGATCAGCCTTCCGGAAAAGCTGCTAGCGTAGGCGTGGACATGGCCAAGAAGTGCGTGCTGGAAATTTTCGTCGAAAAGAAAGATTATAACGCCATTAGTATCATAAGGTAGGTTGAAATGAAGTTGTCCAAAGCTTTTTGGCAAACTTATAAAGAAGCACCAAGCGACGCTGAAGTTGTTTCACATAAACTTCTCGTTAGAGCTGGCTTTATCCACAAGACAGGCTCGGGAATCTATAGCTATTTACCAATGGCCCAGAGAACGATCAGAAAGATCGAAGCAATAATTCGCGAAGAGTTGGATGCGATTGGTGCCCAAGAACTTGAAATGTCTTTTGTTACCCCTGCCCAACTGTGGAAAGAGTCAGGTAGATGGGAGAGTATGGGACCTGAAATGCTCAGGGTAAAAGATAGAAAACAAAATGACTTCTGCCTTAGTCCAACAAATGAAGAGTCCATTACCGACATATTCCGAAAAGCGATAACTTCCTATAAGCAACTTCCAGTTAGCCTTTACCAAGTTAAGACAAAGTTTAGGGACGAGATAAGACCTAGATTTGGTCTGATGCGAGGAAAAGAGTTCATAATGAAAGACGCCTACACTTTTAGCTTGAGCAAGGAGTGTTTAGATGAACAATATGATCTCTATTATAAGGCCTACACTAGAATATTAGAAAGAATGGGACTTGAGCATATCATCGTGGAAGCAGACCCCGGTGCAATGGCATCCGGAGATGCCAAAACGCATGAATTCCAAGTTATTGCAGACTCTGGTGAGGACACGGTGGTTCAGTCTAAGGCTGCCAACTATGCCGCTAACTTGGAGAAAGCTTCCACTGTGAGACCTAAACTTGAGTTTGCTCCATCTAGTGAAATAAAGGAAGTGGAAACAAAAAACGCACAAACATGTGAGGAAGTCTCGAAGCTATTGGAGCTTCCAATTACCCAAACGATCCAGTCTTTGGCCTACAAAGCTACTTATGGCCAAAAAACTGCCAACTACATGCTTCTTTTGCTAGGGGATGACAGCCTTAATGAGCTAAAGCTTAAAAACTTCTTGAAGGCTGATTCTGTGCAACCGTTAAACTCTGAAGAGTTGGAATCTTTAGGCCTGGTTAAGGGTTATATGAGCCCTCATGGTGTGAAAGAAAAAATAAGCTATATAGTGGATAAGGCCATAGATCCTGAGTGTGGTTATGTTGCTGGCGCAAACAAAGAGGACTATCACATTGAAGGATTCACACCATCCAGGGATATTGACTCTTTTAAAACATGTGATTTGAGAATGGCACGGCCTGGAGATCTTGTTCCTGGCACGGATCAACCAATAGAATTTAAAAAAGGTATTGAAGTTGGACATATTTTTCAACTTGGAAATAAATATACTAAGGCAATGAACGCGACGGTGCTTAACCAGAATGGAAAGAAAGAGTTTCCATTGATGGGATGCTATGGGATCGGTGTCACGAGAACAATGGCCGCGGCCATAGAGCAAAACCATGATGAGAATGGAATTGTTTGGCCGGCTTCAATAGCACCATATCAAGTTTATTTTGCAGTTATCGGTAAAAAGGAAGCTACTAAAGAGTTGGCTGAAGAAATTTACACTGAGCTTTCCTCAAACAAGGTTGAAGTTCTTTTTGATGATAGAGGTTTTGGGCCTGGTCCAATGTTTAAGGACTCGGATCTGTTGGGTCTTCCGATAAGAGTTGTTTTAGGAGAAAGGGACTATGCGGCCTCAGGAGACTTAGAAATTAAGGTGAGGTCCACGGGCGAAACCTTTAAGTGTAAAAAAGAGGAACTTGTCCAAAAGGTTTCTGACCTGCTTGTTTCCCTAACGGATAAATAATGAATGAAACAGACTTTATTGTTTGTCTTCACAGCATCGCTGCTGCTTTGAATAATCCATCTCGAAGAGATATGAAATTAATCTTGACCGAGGATGGTAAAGAAGAGCTCAAGAAAAAATGCGATCTTGGGAAGGTTGATGTTAATTTGGTCTCATCCCATAAGCTACAAGAAGAAGCCAAAAAGCTCTATGCCAATAAAGGTATGGATTATCACCGTGTACCTTCTGGAGCGCTATTAATTGCTGCAGCTCTACCTGAAATGGAAGTTAGAGAACTTTATGAGCTTGCTAAAAAAAGTAATTTAAAAATTCTTTGTTTAGATCAAATCAGCGATGTTCATAATGGAGCTGCCATTTTAAGAACAGCATCATTCTACGGTGTCGATGTGGTTGTCCTGCCCGGTAAGAAGTCTTTTGGCACGACTCCAACCTATTTCAGAATTGCTTCTGGAGCTCATGAATATTTAAAATTGGTAAAAGTTGGCAATCTTCCAAAGACTTTGACCAAGCTAAAAGAATTAAACACCCATGTTGTTGGACTTTCAGAACACGCAGAGGCTCAAATTGATCAGTCAGGCCTGCCATCAAATAAAAATTTGGCTTTGGTTTTAGGCAAAGAAGAAACTGGAATCTCTCATGCCGTAATGAGGGTTCTTGATGAAAAAATGGCATTGCACTCTCAAGGAAGCATTAAGTCATTAAACGTTTCTGTTGCCGCGGCCATATCTATGGAAAAATGTTTCGGCATTTAATAAAAAACACTTGATTTTGCTTGTATTCCCGATTATAAACATAACCTCATCTTAAGGGATGTTTTGGCTGCTCTAGCTCAGTTGGTAGAGCATCGGTTTTGTAAACCGACGGTCGCAGGTTCGACTCCTGTGAGCAGCTCCACGGCGTGGTTCCCGAGTGGCCAAAGGGAGCAGACTGTAAATCTGCCGGCGTATGCCTTCGAAGGTTCGAATCCTTCCCGCGCCACCATCTTTTAAGACTGAATGTGATCAAGCGGGTGTAGCTCAGTTGGTAGAGCACCAGCCTTCCAAGCTGGGGGTCGTGAGTTCGAGCCTCATCGCCCGCTCCATTCTTTTCCTACTTCCAATTAATTTAGAAAAATATTAAATTAGTCCACGTGCTAAATTTTGAAATTTAAAAAATTTTCATTGATAGTGTGTTTTTAATAATATAAATACAAAGCTCGAAAAATGGTGCATGCTCACGTGGCTCAGGGGTAGAGCACTTCCTTGGTAAGGAAGAGGTCCCGGGTTCAAATCCCGGCGTGAGCTCCATTTTCATCACATGAGCGGTTAAAAAAAGTTGTCAGTTGAGTTAGCTTGAAGCATACTCATTGACGTTAATATATGCTTGTAAATATTAAGTCCGTAAATGCGATAAACTGTAAGGAGAAACATTATGGCAAAGGAAAAATTTGACCGTAGTAAGCCGCACGTAAACATCGGTACTATTGGTCACGTAGATCACGGTAAAACAACTTTGACA
>PASN01000006.1 GCA_002711995.1 Halobacteriovoraceae bacterium
AAACTATCAATTTTATTCTTACTCTTCTCTTTTCAAATTTTCGCCTCAGAACCACTTACAGTAAAGCAACAGGAGCTTGAGGTTTCGAACATCGCGAAGCAAATTAGAAAGCAGCTGTGGAAATCTCGCCATATAAATGTTGAATCAAGCTATGAGTATTTAAAAGTGGAAAGTCTTAACGAGTATCTTGCGGATGATTCATTTTTTGAAAAACTGACCAATGAAGAGTCTTACAAGGCATCAAAGTGTATGGCCGGCAAGTATTGTGAGGTCTTTCAAATTACAGTAAGTTCCAGCTTTCACAGTGGGTATCAAATAGATGGACATCTTGTTCTATTAGACACCACTACCGGAGAGTATGAGGTGCTTTCTCACAATATTTATGGAGAGTAATCAAGCTTTAAAATTTACAGTTTGATCAAAAAACTCCCACCCACAGCAGCGCCGTTGTCCCAGATAATATCGTTGCCGAAAGCGTAAATGCCATAAAGGCTTAAACCAAGATTCTCATTGAACCACAGATTAAACCCTGTGGTTGCAAGTACATATGTAAGCTCTGTTGCCTCTATGGTCATATTGCCAACAGAGTCTCCAACTTGAATATCATCTTCATCGGTGTCCACTTTATTTAGCCTTCCATTAATAAAGACCTCAAAAGACTCGCTAAAAGCAATGGAGCCTATGCCACCTAAGTAGTAATGACTTGATGATTCTGTGGCACCGTAACCACCTTCCATAGCAAGAGATGGGCCTGTTTGGTTGTTAACAAAGGCGTACTTTCCAAATAGACCAGAGGTGGAGAAGTTGCCGCCGAACTCCATGACGTAGCCTAAATCAAAGTTTTCCGACAGGCCCATAGATGTTCGAATAAAGTAATTGGAATTGGCATTTCCGATCTCTGCAGCTGCAGTTCCGGGTCCCAGAGTTCTAGCGCTATTATTGGGACTAAAAGGTGCGAGAGAACATGAAGTTAAAGAAAGAAATACACAAGTGACTAATAGTAGACGCAAATTTTTCAACAATCCTCCGTGATTATAAGACTATTTTAGCGCAAATAGTTGTTTTCGCACAACTTGTCGTCATTGACTATTGAAACTGTGACTTGTGTTGGTGTGCGTATTTTCTCATTAGTGAAGTTAGAGAGATTTATATATCCAATCAAACTATCTATATGAAGATTAAGATCTGTTGTGATTAATGCTTCTTAAATAGATTGGAAAAATGATAACTATAAAATTTACATAGGTTTTGATTTCACGTCGCACTGCATCAGATGGTGAGGTACCTTATCTTTTATAATAAGCCCACTCCTCAAATTGGATATTCATATTTATGGATACAGGGCCTTTGAGGCATGAATTTAAGAGACAAAGAACTTAATAACACGGTTAGGATATTGACCAATAACAACGGAGAATATTATGCAAAAACTTTTGATTGGATTAACACTTCTTGGAGCAATGTCATCTTTCGCTGGAAGGTATGAAAGTGCAGCGAAAAGTGGACAAGATCTTACGATAAACCAAATGATATCAACAGAAGCTTTTGCAGAATATTCGGACTCAACACCGTTAGACCGTAGTGTCTACCACAACAGAAAAGATATCCGTGAGGTAAGACAACACAATCCACTATCAGCGTGTAGTGATCATAAAAAACAACTAGTGGCCAAAGCTTTTAATGTTGATGATGTAAAATGTACTTTTAATCCTTATTCTAAAAGAAACATAAATGAAAAAGTAAGAGAGCTAGAAGAGACTGGTGTGGTAGAAGTTTTAAAAGTTGTTAATGATGAAGAGATCTTCTGGATTCTTAACTAGCTTTAGGAAAAACTGGCTAGTCTGAAGGGCACCATTATAAGGCTAGCTATCAATTAAGTCCCTGTTTAAAAAGGCAGAGGCTTAAAACAAACTCCANTTCGATCANGAANGATCGNNTTTNAAATCANGNTTTGATGCACATTTATATAAAGGCAANGAAANANTAAACANGGTTTGGATATANACCATTAGTTTNAAAATAGGAGATTTTTTATGAAAAAGATTACATTAGTTTCAATTTTACTTGCGGCAATGTCAGTATCAGCAACCGAAATTGTAAATGAACTAGATAGTACAAAGACGATCACATTCCACTCTTCAGAAGGAACAAATTTTTCTGTTGGTTGTGGAAGCCCACGTCATACTTATAAGCCTTACGTGGTTGTGGAAAGAACTGTGGACCGACCCTCTCAACAATACAAAATTAAAGGTAATTGCCATGAAGTGAGAAATCATTTGAATAGCTTTGAGCAAGAACCTAACGCAAGCTTAGATTTTACGTATGATAAGCATACCCTAGTCTTGAAGAGAATTAGAATCTACTAGTTTGATAAACGACAATTTTTTCGAAATACATTGAAATTCAATACAAGGGCCAGTTTTTATACTGGCCCCTGCTTTTTTTTAAAGCCTGCATTTTAATGCGAAGTTTGTTGAACACCAGAACCTTACAATCTCAAAAGGTCTTGCTTGGGGGACTTGATTTGTAAGGGACCTTTCGGCAGCTTTGACTGGTAAAGGTGGGATATCTTCTTCTAAATTTTGGGCTATGCCTTTTTCCTTTTCCTTTTTCCAGGTCCGAACTTCGGCAGATACTGCTCCAGGTGAGCATTTTGGCTTTCATCCTGAAAAAACACTGTTTCTTGGATGCCCATTCTTTTGCAATATTCTCTTAGGCAACAGACTTAGACCTCAAGTCCTTTCTGTTGCATGCCACTGCTTACGCTACAATTATGGGTAGCTCAATATAACTCAAACATAGAAATGTCCTTTTAGGCATTTATACTCCTTGGTGAAAAATTAAAATTTATTTTTAAATGGGTAAAAAAGAAAAAACACCAACAGATTAAAGCTCTATTGGTGTTGAATAAATAAGATAATTACAATGGAAGAGTTGGCTTTACTACGCCGCTTTTTTGTAACTGAGCTTCACTTTTTGGCCGGTAGCCCCGAGAACTCTAAAAAGGACGTCCAAAGAAATTCCCTGTGTGTCTTCTTTAAGAATCCTTGTTATCCTTGCTCTTGAAGTACCGGAGTCCTTGGCCAGTTGTGAAACAGTCAAAGATTTTTTCTTAACGGTTTCCAGGATGTTTTTGGTAACGCTATGCCTCACCTCCCATTCAATTGCGTCGGACGCTGAAAGTCCAAGGGACTCTGCTAGATCATTGGCGGTTTTATTTTTTATGCTTTTGGTATTGCTCATTTTAACATCTCCTTTAGATAACTTTTTCCAAGCTCAATTTCCTTTTTAGGCGTTTTTTGCGTTTTCTTTTGAAAAGCGTGAAAGATTAAAACTTTGCCTTCCACCTTTAAAAAGTAAAACGCTCTAAAAATTCCATCAGCTCCTTTTACTCTCAGCTCATGGCTTCCTTTTGAAACAGATGGCATAGAGCGAGAGAAAGGCATGTTTAATTTTTCACCCAACTGCAATCTATAAATTAAATAACCAAGCTCTCTTTTAACTTCTATTGGAAATTCTTGGACAGCTTGTAGAGCTTTTGGGTTCCATTCCACTTCATTTTTCAATCATTTCTCCTTTTTGTACTGTACCGTATTCGGTACTTTTTTTCAAGTTTGTTAATTTAGATTTTCATTTGCACAGTTTTGCACAGGAAAAAACAAGGAAAACATGGAAGTAAAGGCATACATCGAGAAGACAAGTAGCTAGAATCATTGCTAACGTGTTGTTAATAAAAGGGCTAAGTTAATCCCTCACGCCCCGCCATTTTCACATTCTCTACATTTTGTTTTGGCCTTCAATCACTTAAAAAGTTGGAAGATGTCTATTCTACAAATTTTTTATTTCTAGAACTTAAGTAGACAACTTAACCGTAGTGATTGAACATTCCTGTGAGAATTTAAAAACTTTTCTTAAGATCTTCTTAATTTTTGTCGATACTTAAAAATATCAGGAGTTTGCGTTGGGAGATTTACTTAAGACCACATTCATTATCATTATAGGCTTTTCCCTTTTAAACTTAGGGTTGAGTTTGTGGTTTTTGATCCGTACCAGACTAAAGATTCATGGCCTTCAAGCTGGATTCTGGCTTTCATTGGTTTTAAATTTCTTTATTCAGGGAAGCGCGGTCCAAGCTAGTGTTGGACAAATTTTGTTGTGTTATGCCTTTTCTTTGGTCCCCGTAAATCTTTTGAGTATGACTTCCTTTGAAATTGCTGGAGTGAGGTATCCTGCCAAGATTTACATCATTGTCACGTCTGTTCTTTGTTTCATAAACTTTTTCTTGCTTGATCTCTCTATACCGTTTACTTGGAAAGCAATGCCTATAGCTATTGGGGTGGCCATTCCTGTTTTCCATGCCAGTGGAGTAATGTTTAAGAAAGGGGGGCTTACTAAAAGTCCTTTCCATAGAATTATGGCACTTGTGCTTTTTGTTCAAGGAGTTCATTCCATAAACTTTGCCCTTTTTCGAATGGAGCCTGATGCACAACTTTGGGGCTGGATTACAGCTTATGCATTGTACCAACTGATCGCTGTGTTCTTGCCAGTTTTATCTTTAGACTTTCACAACAGGACAGAAAAAAACCGACTAAGGAGAATGGTGGAAGAGAAAACCGATCACCTTCAACAAGCAAATAAAGAATTAGACTCTCTTAACAGGCAGAACTCTCTACTTCTTAAGGTATTGCTGCATGACATATCAAACTCTCTGGTTGTGGCCTCCTTTCAGGTAAAGAAAATAGGAAACATACTTTTGGCCTTAGATGATGACTCTGGTAATAATGGAAAAATCATGTCCAAACTTGAGGGTAGGATGGAAGTACTGTCAGACCTCATTTCCCAGGTTAGGGACTATGAAAGTGTAAAATCCGGAAAAAGTGAGCTTTCTAAAGAGTGGATCGGGGCAGAGGAGTTAAAAGAGGAAATGCATACGCGCTATGAGGATCAGCTAAAGGAAAAATCGCTTAGTTTAGCTGTTGTGTGTGATAAAGACGCGGGAGTTTACGCTGATAGAACATCATTTTTTAACTCGATACTATCTAATCTAGTGTCCAACGCTATAAAGTTTTCTCCCAAGGGGTCAGAAATTTCTATTGAAATTGATACCCAAAGTGATGCTCAAAAATTAAAAGTAACCAACGCTGGGGAGCCTATCCCAAATCAGCTGATACCAAAGCTTTTTTCATTTGAGCATAAGACCACCAAGGTGGGAACTTCTGGTGAGAAGGGGACAGGTTTTGGGCTGCCAATTCTTCGCGAATTTATGAATCTACACCAAGGCCAAGTAGAAGTTGTAAGCAATTCGGTAGAGGACTCTCGAAAAGGTGTTACTTCGTTTATTCTTCTATTTCCTAGCTCAAATTCATATGCCTAAAACTCAGTTCGCTTCTAGCTAATATTCCAAATGTATTCCTTTTTGAAGTTTTCTTAAGTTGCCTTAAGAAAGCAAGATTTAGAGCCGATAACTTTAGGTCTAGATAAAATGGTTTTAGGAGCGTATGCATGGCAGATCACTGCGATAAAAGAAAACAACATAAGAGAGTCCATCAAGGCCGAGGTCTCCAAGTTTTTGGGAGATGACCTGTCGGTAGTTGAGGCCAATGATGGAGTTGAGGGATTGCTTCACAGTAGTCTTGAGAAGTTTGATGTTATCTTTACCGACTTTAATATGCCAGGACTTAATGGGTTAGAGCTTTTAGAGGAAGTTAAAGAAGAGGCCTGTGTAAATAGGCTAACCCCTATTATATTTCTTTCTTCAATGAAGCCTGAGCTTAAAGGATCACCTGGTGTTTTTAATAATGTCTATTTTATGGAAAAGCCTTGGAAGGCCAGGCGTTTAAAGTTCATATTAAATTGTTGTTTAAAGACTGGAAACGAAGCAGCCTAGAAAAAATTATTTCGTGCAATGATTACTATTTAGATATTCAACACCTCTAAAAACTTTATCTTTTAAGAAATCATACTTTTCTGGGTTGGCTTTTAAAAGTGCCAGCGGATTATAGCGATAGGCCGCCATACTTTCAGCAAAATCCTCTGCTGGATTAACCTGTCCATACTCGGATACAATCTTGTTTGGACTTTCTGTATCCATCGCCGTGTAGTGAATCTGCATTTCCATAAGTTGCTTGTCTATTTTTTGCATGAGGCTTTCTTCCTCTAGAAACTCTACTTTTTGAAACCCAAAAGTATTGTTCAGACCTCTAGAAAGGTCGATGGAAAAGTCTGGCATAGAAAAAGCCTCCTCTTCCTTATTCATTGCTTGTTTAATCTCACGCTCTCTAACCGAGTTTACTTTCCAGTCACTTAAATCTAACCAATCTTTCGATCTATCGATATTCAGTTCTCCTGAGATGTAGTGGCCTAATTCGTGGAAGGCAGTATATTCCTTTGATTCATCTGAAAGATCATCCGCTGCTCCAAAAATACGCAAGTAAGAGTTCGCAAGGGTGTCGCCTTCTGAGCTAGAATCGTGAATGAAGGCCTTGTTTCTATTTAATTTTCTTAGGTGCGTAGGATAAGCAAGAACCGCTTTTAAGTATGGATCCACCTCATTGGGTTTCCATGGCCGTGCATCCTTATAAACATGATGAGATGGGTTTAGACCATACTTTACTTTCATGTATAAAAACTTGATTCCTCTCTTTTCTCCAAACACATTAGTTGAGAGACAAATAACATCTTTGCAATGTGCGTGTCGTGTTAGATCAAGAGCGTTGTGTTTTGAAACAACCATCTCTTTAAAATGCTCTATTAAATTTTTATCTTCTTCAGGCAAGTGTAACTTGCTGATTGTACCTCCTGAATTGTCCTCTCTTATAGACTTTAGGTATTCGGCCATTGTGCTAAGAGAGGGGATTTCTCGTTTACAATGTGAATGGACAACCATCTTGTCAGATGCTGCTCGCCAGGTCTTTTTTTTAAGAGCATGTTCAATATATGGGTGGAGAGTGTCGGGTGCACCAACTTTTACATTATCTGCATATATGCTCATTGAAATAAGAATAAAGAAAAAAAATTTCATGCTCTTATTATCGGATATTTAGGCCTTATTCTTTATCTTTATGTTCCTCGCCTACATCAAATGAGGACTTAATGAATTCCGAAATTCTTCCCGCTTTGGTGAGTCCCACAAGAGTAATGGCAAAGGCGTGTCCAAACCACCGAATTTTCTCAGTTTCGGCCTGATATGCTCTAGCGAGATTAAATTGAGTTCTAGCTGGCACCCCAGTATCTTGAGTGCTTATGAATAAGAGAACATCGTCACTTGGCGAGGCATATTCCAAGGGATCAATGTCGATAGCTGCTTTAAGACTTTCTTGGTAGGCTTGAATGTTCTTGTATGTTCCTGTTTTAAATCTTAACTTTCTTTGTTTCTTTACATCAGATGTTGTTGAGTGGGTGAGAACCTCATGAAGAGGTCCACCAGTTACTGTGCCTATAAACGCTTCTACCTTTGAAAAAGTAGGGTACTCTTCAGAGCGATTCATTCCATAGCTGAAAATTGCGCTGCCATAAATGCCCCCTAAACTTGATCCATAAATTGCTGTCGGATGTGGGTGAGTTTCTAAAAAGCTGTTTACACTCTCAAAAACTTTTCGTGAAAGTTTGTCATGGATTCCAAGATCTTTAACCACAGAGTTTGGCTGATTGTAATTAAGAACAAAAACCTTATGACCTCTTCGGCATAGTCCCCGAGCTAACTTTTTATCAATAAAATTTGCTCCACCAGTAGGAGGAAGTATTAGGGTCTGACCTCTAACTGTCTGCTGTTCAGGTGTGTACTCCAACACTGTATCTTCCTCGGACAATTTAAAGCTCCTTTTATTGCAGGACAACAGGTCAGTGGTGTTAAATAAGAATAAAGCTAATAACGCATAGGCCATGCTAAATAATAGGGCAGTTAAGAGTTTAGGAAAGTTATCCATCTTGGATATTTCTTTGATTTTCGTCTCTACTATCTTGCGAATAAGAAATAAATAACCATATTTAATATATGAATAGGAGTAAGTCATGAAAGCTTTATTTCGAAACTGTGCAACACTACTTTTCTTTATAAGCATCATCCAGACGGCCTTTCTTGAATTAAACGCATAGGAGGATAAGTGAAGTATAAATTTTGCTATCAGTGTGGGTCTTTAAACAGAATTAGCGATCGAAAACTAGAAGAAAGGACACCTATTTGCGGAAAATGCTCGGCGGAGATTGATCATCTTGAGGCAGCTGACCATATAAGCGAATCTCAAGTCGAAAAACTTATACGAAACTCAGATAGATTGGTTGTTGTTGATATTTATGCTGACTGGTGTGGCCCATGCAAAGTCTATTCCCCAATTTTCTCAAAAGTAGGAGAAGAAGAATACTTGAAAGCTGAATTCGTTAAACTGAATATAGACCAGGCACAAAGCTTCGCTCAGAAATATGGAATTAGGGGAGTTCCGGCAACTCTTTTCTTTAAAGGCGGAAGACTTGTGAACCAACTAGGTGGTCTAATAAATGAATCGCAATTATCACAGGAAGTTCAGGCCTGGAATTAAACCGAGTGTTTTTGTCGGAAAGTAAGTCAGGTAATGTTTGATTAATAATCTTGAAGAACCGTCTCCCTCCCGAAAGAATTAACCCTACAGTTAATTTCTAAGGAGGGAATTGTGATTAAGAAAACCTGCATTCTTATGTTGACACTTGCGACCGCAATCAGTGGATATGCTTGTGATGAAGACGGTAAAACCGGATTTTTACCAGAAAATGATCTAAAGATCGGCGTATTTGATAAATCAAGAAATAATATGACTGAGGCTCGTTTCAATGAGATCATCGACAAGGTTGACTCTGTTTACGCTTCAGTTGTTAGAAGCGAAGGTGGAAGGCTTAAATGGGCCAGAAATTGGGATGACGGCACTGTTAACGCGTCAGCTCAGAGAACTTTCTGGGGAACTTGGAAAGTAAACATGTATGGTGGTCTCGCCAGACATCCACTAGTTACTGATGATGGCTTTGCTCTAGTTGTGTGTCACGAGCTTGGACACCACCTTGGTGGAGCTCCTCAAACTGGTGGTCTTTTTATGAAGTGGGCCTCTAATGAAGGTCAGTCCGACTACTTCGCAACTTTAAAGTGTTTTAGAAGAGTTTTTGGAAACGATGACAACCAAGAGATTGTTTCAAAA
Organism: Halobacteriovoraceae bacterium; assembly: GCA_002711995.1. GTDB lineage: Bacteria > Bdellovibrionota > Bacteriovoracia > Bacteriovoracales > Bacteriovoracaceae > UBA845. The sequence continues at coordinate 9,162 of PASN01000006.1, forward strand.
ATGAATGTTCCTAGCACTGTTCAAACGAAGTGTGAGGAAAAGTTCACTCAAGCTGATGAAGTGGCGCTTTGTGTAAGAAGTTCAATGGTAGGAAAAAGCCTAGCCGAACTACTTGGTTCTTTGCGTGGAAGCAAAAACGTGAAGTTTGACACTCCAGACACTAAGAAAGTAAGCAAAACATTTAACGCTCACCCAGAAGCTCAGTGTAGACTTGATACTTACTTCCAAGGAGCTCTATGCGATAAAAGAGTTAACGAGGATGTTAGCAGTGACGACGCGACTATTGGAACTTGCAATAGAAGCGAAGGTTACAACGAAGGCGTAAGACCACTTTGCTGGTACGCTCCACAATCTTAATTTTTACTCTATAAGGGCCTTTATTGGCCCTTTTTTTTTGGGAAGAAAATATGAAAAATTTAACATTGATTCTAACCTTTACTTTTAGCAGCGCACTGATGGCCTTTGATGGTTTTGAATGTAAGCGAAACGATGGGAAAGCAGTTCTTACTGCTGAATTTCTTGAGAATGATAAAGCTAAAATTACTGAGATATCGGAAGAAGAAGCGTGGAGCTACGAAGCTAGTTTTAAAAGAAGCACACTTCCTCATAACGACAGTATTGCGAAAACTAGATTCATATTCGATGAGTATGCTGTTTTGATGGTCTATGAGACAGGCATTCAAATTTTAGGCCTATTGCAGTTTCCACAAGGCTTTCCATCAATCTATAATTGCCAGTACCTAGAACAATAGTTCGTAGAAAGAATGGGGAGAGCCTAAGGCCCTCCCTTTTTTTCATCAATTTGACTTACCTTAATTCAATAATTGTTCAACTTTTTAAATTACATTTTTATCGCTAAGGTTCCCTTCTTTTTTGAAGGAGGAGATATGAGATTCAGTTTATTGGGGGCCCTATTTTTATTTTCGGTGAATACCTATGCGATTGGTGACATCAATTGTGAACGCTCAGATGGAAATGCCTTGCTGGAGGTGGAGTACATTAACGACACACAAGCCGGAGTATCGGAGGTGAGTGGGGATGTTGGCTGGGCGGTTACCGCCACTTATGAAAAACTTGTTCTTCCCACCAAACCGAATACGATCCTAACTCGTTTAAACTTGGACAATGGAGCAACCCTGAAGATTTTTGAATTAAATCTACATAGCTTTGGGATCTTAGTTTATCCAAGTGGTTCAATACATTTTTATCACTGCGGGAATTAGAACTTATAACTTAATAGGTAGAACATTCCATGCTGATTAAGAAAAACTTAACATGGTATAATACTATGCATTCTATGCTTAGGAGAGCTACCCAATGTTTAAATTCAGTTTTAGAACTAAATTAGTCATTTCTTTTTTATTGGCAGGACTTATACCTTTAGGATCTGTGGGCTATTTCGTCTATGAAAAGAGTTCAGCCTCTTTAGAAAGGGAGGCCGTGAGTAAGCTTGTTGCCGTTAAGAACATTAAAAAAGAGGTGATTCATCGCTATTTTGAAGGCGTTGCCGATCAAGTCGTAACCTACGCAGACAATATAATGATTCAAGATGCAATGAATGAGTTCACAACCTCATTTAACTCTTTGGAAGAAGAGTTAGAAGTAGACTCCACAGAACTTAGTAGCTATAGAAACGAGTTGATCGCATTTTACAGAGATCAATTCGGAGAAAAGTATCGTAAAGAAAATAAGAAATCAGTCGACTTTACGTCTCTTATATCTACCTTGTCTCCTCCTGAAATTATTCTTCAATATAAATACCTTGCAGACAATACTTATGAATTGGGTAATAAGCATCAACTACTGACTTACTCCGACAAGTCTTCTTATTCTAAGGTTCATAAAAAATATCATCCAAGCATAAAGAAGTTCCAAGAAAAGTTTGGGTACTACAATATTTTCCTCGTCGATATTGAAACTGGCAACATCGTGTACTCAGTCTTTAAGGAGTTGGATTTTGCAACTTCTCTTAAAAGAGGGCCGTATAGCAACACCAATTTTGCTGAGGTTTTTAACAAAGCAAGCAATATGACTGACAGTGGATCTTTCGTCTTGGTTGATTTCGAGTTGTACACCCCAAGTTATGAGTCTCCGGCCTCATTTATCGGTACACCTATTTTTAAGGATGGCAAAAAAGTTGGCGTTCTAATTTTTCAAATGCCTATTGATAGAATAAACGCTGTGATGAGTGAGCGCTCAGGGATGGGGAAAACTGGGGAAACCTATATTGTGGGGAGTGACCACCTGTTACGATCTGATACCTTTTTGGATAAGGAACACAGGTCTGTGGTATCGAGCTTCAAGCATCCAGATAAAGGTAGAGTTGACAGTGAACAAGTTCGACTTGCCCTGAAGGGACTCACGGGAGATATGTTATCAAGCAACTACTTGGGTGAAGAGGTTATTTCCGCTTACACACCCTTCAATGTTTTAGGTCTCAAATGGGGATTAATAGCTGAAATTTCAAAATCTGAAGCATTCGCTGCTGTGACTGAGATTAAAAATACCATTCTTATGGCCGCTGGAATTTGTTTCGTGTGTTTAATCCTTATTGCAATTTTAATGTCCACGAGACTTTCAAAGGACTTGGCACGCAGAGTTTCTGCTGTGGCGGGAAAGCTCTCAAAAACCGCAGATGGGGTGGGAGTTGTAAGCTCCAGCATTTTAGGCAGCAGTGTTAAACTGAGCGAGGCGGCTACCCAACAGGCAAGCTCCCTTCAGGAGACAGTTTCTTCAATTGATGAGATCAGTAGCATGGTTCAAAGAAATGCCGAAGCTGCGGAAAGTTCTACTTCAGTCTCTCAAAGGTCCAATGAAGCCGCGATGAAAGGAAAAGAAACAGTGGAAACAATGATGTCTTCAATAAGCAGTATCGCCAAAGACAATGAAGAAATAGGCAAAGAGGTGCTTCGAAATAATGATGAGCTTTCAAAGGTTGTGACGCTAATAGGGGAAATTGGTGAAAAAACAAATGTTATCAATGACATTGTTTTTCAAACAAAGCTTCTTTCATTCAATGCAAGTGTGGAAGCTGCCAGAGCAGGTGAGCATGGCAAGGGGTTCGCCGTGGTTGCTGAAGAGGTGGGGAACTTGGCGACCATGTCTGGAAAAGCCGCTTTGGAGATTTCAGAAATGCTTGGAAACTCTATTCAACAGGTTGAAGACATCGTTAAGGCCGCCACCGAGAAAGTGGAAAACCTGATGGCGCAAAGTCAAAAAAATATTGAAGAGGGAACCCATACTGCTGAGGAGTGTGAAAGAGTGCTTAGTGAGATTTTAAACAATGTTAGCTCCGTTAATGAAATGGTTAGAGAAATTGCGACAGCTTCTTCTGAACAGTCTTCCGGGGTAAATGAGGTAACAAAGGCCATGCAGGAGCTTGATCAAACCACCCATCAAAACACCGCCATTGCTCAAGAATCAGCTACCACTGCTAGACAACTTAAATCTCAGGCAGATGAGTTGAACCAAGGGGTAAAAGAGCTGTTGGCGATTGTTAACTCTGAAAAGCAAAATACTAATAACCAAAAGGGCGAAGTATTAGACCTTCAAGATAGAAAAGAGGTGGGCTAGAGGCTCACCTATAATCGGGGTTCTCGAAGTCAAACCTACAACCGGCCTCCCACTCCGATCTTTGATTTCCATGTGCAGGAACTCCACCGGACTCCTTCAAAATCCTTGCAAGATGAATTAAATTCCAAGTCATAAATGTTGTGTTTCTATTGGTGAAGTCGTTCTCTGGTCCACCTGAATCTTCATCCAAATAAGAAGGGCCTGGGCCAACCTCTCCGAGCCAGGCGGCGTCAACTTGAGGGGGAACTGTGTAACCAAAGTGTTGAAGAGAGTAGAGAATCTTCATCGCACAATGCTTTGCTCCATCTTCATTCCCAGTTACAATACAACCTCCAACTTTTCCGTAATATGCGTATTGGCCTTTGTCGTTTAACTTCGCTGAGTTGGCGTAAAGCCTCTCTATAAGATGAGTGCACACTGAAGATTTATCTCCAAGCCAAATAGGTGTGCCGATGACTAGTATGTCAGCTTTTTGGACCCGCTTATATAATTCAGGCCACTCATCCGACTCCCAGCCATGCTCAGTCATATCACCATAAACACCTATAGCAACATCGTGGTCAATAAATCTAATCTCATCCACGTTGACATTGTTCTTCTCCATTATCTTTTTAGAGATTTTCCAAAGTCCTTCGGTATTGGAAGTGGCAGGAGACTTTTTCAAAGTGCAATTTATGAATAAGGCGTGTAATTGTGTGTCAGGCATACAAAAATCCTTTTTTATCCAATAATGACAAAATGTTTATATTGAGCAAGGTTTATGGCCAAGAATAAGGTTTATTCTTGTAAGGTTTTATAATGTGTCTAAACATTTTCTAAGCACACTCCTTAGTTTAAAAATCTCAGCAATGTAAAGTGGTACTTGAAACAAAAGGAGAGTCATGGACTGGAGTAAGCTAGATATCACAAATGCTTCCAAGATACTGTTAAATAAAATAGAAGGTTGGATTGAAGGGTTCATAGCTGGCCTTCCAAACTTTATAGTCGCAGTATGTGTCATTTTCATATCCTTTTTACTGGCAAAAGGTGTGAAAGCGCTTTCCTCCAAACTTGTGGGGAAGGTTACTCATAATAAGGCCGTTGCTCGTCTTCTCCAAACAATCATCTATCTGATAGTTGTTACCACTGGGATTTTCGTCGCTCTTGGCATCTTGAATTTAGACAAGACTGTTACCTCTCTTCTTGCAGGAGCTGGTGTTATTGGTTTGGCACTTGGATTTGCTTTCCAAGAAATAGCAGCAAACTTCATTGCTGGTATCCTAATAGCTTTTAGAAAGCCGTTCTCAATAGGTGATCTCGTTGAAATGGGTGACTACTATGGCAAAGTTACAAATATGAATATGAGAACCACAACCATCACAACACTACAAGGGTTGGATGCGATCATACCCAATAAGAAAATGTTTACTGAACCTTTCATGAACTACACTTCAAATGATGGACGAAGGATGGATCTCAGCGTAGGTGTGAGTTATGGCGATGACTTGGAGAAAGTTGAAGAAATCACCTTAAATTGTATTCAAAACTTGGAAGAAAGAGATAAATCTAAAGATGTTGAGTTTTTTTACAAAGAATTTGGAAGTAGCTCTATAAACTTTGATATTAGAGTTTGGCTAAAATTTAAAGAAGAAAAAGACTTTCTTACCGTCAGGCACAAGGCCGTTAAGTTAATTAAGAAAGCCTTTGATGAAAACGATATTGATATCCCATTCCCAATCCGAACTTTGAACTTTGGAATACGAGGAGGCAAGGATTTGGCGCATTCCTTAGAGGAAGCAAATAAAGCTAGTGACGTGGCCCATTAAGGTTGGGTGCGGACAACCTTGTCCTGAAGTTTAGAGGGTACTTCTTTAACGAGTTTCCTCTAGACTTTTTTGATCTGTTTATCCAAAAGATGTCTACAGTTGTCATCAAGGCCACTAACAAAGGGGTGGCCAAAAATAGACCCGGGAAGCCATATAGTATGGCCATAATAAATTGAAATGAAATTAAGGCCGCAGGTAGCACTCTCACTTTTCTTTTTTGAATTAATGGGGTGAGAAAGAAGCCCTCCAGGGCCTGTACCAGCATATATAATCCCGCTACATAGATCATAGTTTCCCAGCCTTGGGCGAAAGCAATAAATAGTGCTGGAACCACTGATAGAATTGGCCCGACATTTGGAATGAAGCTTAAAAAACCTGCTATGAATGCAAGCGGCAGAGCGGCTTTAATCCCAAAGACCAAAAGTCCTATATAGGTCAGTATAAAAACGCCAATCATGCTAAAGAGCTTTCCAAGCAGCCAGTTTTGCAAATTGGCCTCAAGCCCTTTGAATAAACTTTGGTATTGGGATTCATTTTCTTCTGGGACCAACTTTAATAAAAGTTTTCCATAGCGTTTGGAGTCAACAGCAAAGTAAATGCCTAAAAAGAGTGCTATGCCAAATGCTGTAAGGCCATTGAGGATAACTGTGGCCATTTTAGCTGTTTGTGGGAGAACTTTTGGAGCTATGAAATTTTCCATCCAATTGCCCTGGCTTGCCTCAAACTGTAGCTTGTTAAACCATTTAAAGCCTTGTAAATAGGCCATGAACTCATCTATTGCTTTTGGAAGTTCTTCTGAGAATGTCCCCAGCTCAATCGCGATTCTTGAGGACACCAGCCACCCAACTCCTATAGTCGCTATTATAGTAAATATAATAGTTGAAATTAAGAGCATATTTTTCTTAGCCGGTATCTTAGACTTCACTAATCTTACAATTCCCAAAAGGATAAGGGCGACCAAGATCCCTGCAAATATAATGAACATTGCTTCCGGAACTGCGACAAAGAAAAATGCTAAAATACCTAAAACAACAATTCCAAACATGGTTATTAGTGTAAGTGGAGATTAGAGAATTAAAAGAGCTCTTAGCCTTGTACGGGCCTCGCCTAAATTAGAATCAAGCAAAGTAGAGTCCGATTAAGATTTTATAAAGGAAAGCCGACATATATCAAATGAAACTTCTTTTAATACTGACTCTTTTTGTAGCCTTTTCATGCTCTAGTGATCCTAAAATTGTGATTATTAAACAGTGGCATCTTGCTCCCGGCAAAGACACTTCCAATATTAAAGCGGGGAAGGCGCTTGCGCAGTATGAAAACCAGGTTGCAATTTATAAATACCTGGAAAAGAAAATTGAAAATAATCCTGTGATTATTGCAGAGGGATGCGAAGGAGAGATTGACCACGGGGCAAACTTTAACGGTTGGACCATTGAGACCTTAAGAAAGCACACCACCAGTTCTGAGTTTGAGAGTATTATGGCACCCGTATTTATGAAACTAAAGGCGAAGTATCCGAACTCAAATATTGTTTGTGGCGATAACCTTAAGGACATAGAACTAAACAATTTGGCCTTCAGTGATCTTAGAGGTTATGCGGGATATTATGAAAGACTGGTGCAGAATAAAAAGGACCCCGAAATCTTCGATAAGTACAAACAGTCACTCAACGAGCTTGCTGGCAGGAAGGTGTCTAACCCAATCGAATACACCAGAACAGAGTCGCTAAAGGCCTTAAAGAAAAGCAAAGAATTAATTGAATCTAGAAATCACTCCTTCTATGAAGTAGCTAAGAAATATAAAGGCCAAGAGGTCTATATTGTTATCGGGGGAATCCATGCGCAACACTTGGGAGAACTATTTAAAAAAGACGAAATCTCCTATGAAACATTCACTCCGAAAGGCTATGCTGAGATAGATCAACAACTGTATGAGGCCCTTGAAAAGAGCTTGATGAAAAAGGATGAAGGCCGCACTGTTTACTGGATGGAAGTGCCAAGAGGCTTTGATCCCAATAGTATTCCTATAGATAACCTTTTGGAAGTTAATGAGGTCTCAAGTCCAAGTGAATGGGAGGAGTTAAAGGCACTGCTAGAGCATGCTAATTTAAATCCCCAAATTCTTTTATCTGACTTCGATAAGGACGGAATAAGAGATTTTACAGTGTCCACCAGCGGAGCAATGATAATAATTAGCGCTGAGGATGAGGACTGGGACAATGATGGAGTGCTCAACCTTGTTGATTCTAGCTGGTCTTCATTCAATTACCCTGTAAAGATTATCGATGAAGGGGACATTTCAAATCGCTTTAATGTTCAAGGAGTATCCGCGAATCAGCTTATAAAGGACTTAGGAAAAAGTGGGATATCTTTATTGGCACATGACGACCTAAAACATGATCTGCTTATCTTAAAAGTATTTGGAGACATTTTAGGCTATTTAAAGGATGGAGAGGCGAACGTGAAGTTTCTAAGAACGTCTAAACCGTTGTTTAAATATGGAAAGGAAGTCTATTTCTCTTACAGGCCTAGCTCCAGAACAATTGATATTTATGTTGAAGATTTAATAGCTAAATTTAAAGAGATGCATCAAAAACATTATTCAAACAAAAGCCAGGCCGAGCTTGTAAAGGGTTACCTCTTGCCCCTTCTATACCACAGCCTTTCTCATGAGATCGTTCACTCTATGCAACTTCCTGTTGAGGAGATGGCGCAAGAGGGAGGTTGGACGTTTACGCGAGAGCCGCTTCAAAGCAGATACCTTAATCAGAAAAGACTAAAGCGAAAAATGATTCACCATACTCTAAAGGAACAGAAATTTAAAAATAAAACTGGGAGAGAGTGGCTTCAGGAGTTTAGAAAAGAGGAGAGTGACTTTTTAATAAAAAAGGGAATTCCGTCTTTATATTCATTAGAGAAGCCATCTGAATGGTTGGCGGAGGCAATATCCATGTGCTTCATGCGAAAAGCTTTTCCACATTCCAAAAACAAACAGGGCTCAAGGGGATTTGAAAAGTTATTGGGGATAAATCCCTCGTCCGTAGGTCAAAAATTCTGTAAAGAGTACTTTTCAGCGAAAGACTGACACTCAAAATTGGCGCTGGCGAAAGTATTTCTTTTTATTAATTTAGCTAAGTAGCTGAAATTGCGGCGGCTTGACCAAGTCGCCGGATACTCAGAGATAATATAAAGAAGTACTCAGAATTGGATTTGTTTTTCCGATAAGGTTGGTAATGAAAACTGTCTTAACTTTTACATTCGCTTTTCTATTTATGCACGGCCATAGCGCTCTGGCTAAAAATGTCGCTATTGTAAAGATGGTTCGAGGCAGCGCTCACTCAATACTCAACGGTGCTAAGTTAGAACTTAAAAAGGGGACTTGGATCGAAGAGGGATCCACTGTTAAAACGGCCTCTAAAAGTTTTGTGCGTTTGAGCTTTGTGGACAAATCCACTATGAATGTAGGTCCTTCTTCTCAAATGAAAATAGAAAAGTTTTCAAAGCAAGAGGCCGGAGTTATTAATGTTCTTTCAGGAAAAATAAGATCCCAAGTTTCAAAAGACTATCTTAATATGGACAAGGATAAATCAAAGTTGTTCGTCAAAAGCAAATCTGCTGTAATGGGAATACGGGGAACTGATTTCATATTCAGCACCAATGCTCAAACCGGCGCAACCACTGCGGTTTTATTTGAAGGATCTGTCGTTTTCAATAAATTAGATCCTCTTGAAAACGTGAATGACCTCGAATCTATTGTAGATAGGGGACACCGAATTAATCCTGGCCGGTTTTCTGTGGCAAACAGCGCTCTTGCAAGACCAACTGTTCCTGCCAAATTGGCATCCACTCAGTTTAGGGCCTTGAAGAAAAATACAGAATTTGTTGATGTCTCCATTAAAGAAGGGCTTAAGCAGAAAAGAGCTCTGGTACCTCCAGGCCTCTCTGGCAGGGCCGTGGCCTCTACTGAAGAAGGTCTAAAAGAAGTTATGGATGTTAAGGGTAAAAGACAAGAAATAAATATTGATGAAACAAAAGGCTTCGTCAGAGGTGATGATGTAAAACCTGTTGATGGCTCTCTTGTTCATATTGATTCAGGTACGATTATACCTTTAGGCAAGGATTCCAAGTTTGATCCTAATGCCAAAGAATGGGTCTCTCCATCATTTGATGTGGATGCAGACGGTGAGGTTGTTCCACCTCAAGGCTATATGTTAAATGATGATGGCACTCTTTTGAAGATGGAGAAAGAAGAGTTTAAAGAAGTGAAGCTGGAAGTTAGACCGCTTGACGAGGTGCCTAGTCTGGAAGATATTCCAGTAAGTGACACAGTTAAGAAAAGGGGACCAGCTCCTGCGGGAATCAATGACTTTATTGATGGCCTAGAGAGACCGCCTATAATAGACGGCTATACGATTCCTAGAGATAATCTACCTGATTATAGAAATACTTTGCCCAAGACACCTACAAGGTTTGAGGTGAGAAAGGGCCAATAAGCGGAAACTAATTCCTCAATGCTATGATTCAAAGAATTAGATCTATAATAATAGGGTGAAAAGCTTTTTATTTATCACCCTATTTATATTCTCCAATCTTGTTTTCTCCCAAAGCAATGACACTAAAGAGATTCTGCAGGAGATCTATTCATCTTATGAAAAAGGTGAGTATGAAGAGGCCATATCTCTTTTAGCCAATGTGTCTAAAAACTTTGAGAATCATTCTAAAAACCATGAAAATTTAAAAGGCCTGATCAACTATTGGCAGGGACTTTGCTATGTCAGACTCAATGAATTTGAAAAAGGCATAGATAAACTTAGACTTGCAATTAAAGAGAACTACGCCGCAAGCGATGTTTATTATGAATATGGCCAGGCACTATACGCTTCTCTAGAGCTTAAGAAAGCGCGAATCGCTTTCAAAAAGTCGGTTGAGGCCAAGTACAAAATGGCCGTCTCAATGTATTATATAGGTTTCATTTCACAAGAGATTGGCGACTTAAAAACAGCCGCGAGTTTCTACAACGCTATTGAAAAACTTCCCCTCGATGAAAAGAAAGATGTGGTACAGGCCGCTAGAATGCAGCTTGCTCAAATCTATCTTGATCAGGTTAGAGAAAAGGGGATGGGAGCAGTCGCAATTGAAGAATATGTGCTGCCAATGTATCGCAAGGCCTTGAAATGGGACGAAGAGAGCTCTCTAGCAGTTGAAATTAAGGCCAAGATTGAAAGCATTCAAAGAAGATATAATCTTGTACTCTTTCAACTTAGAAATGGAAGACCAACAGCTAGGCCTGCTTACTTTTTAAAAACCAACATTAAATATTCAATAGATGACAACGTGAATGCTTATGACAAGGACACCCTTGAAACATTGAAGGAGGAAGAGTATTCCTCAAGTCTTTATGAAGTAGGGGCATTTGGCAGATACACATTTTATCCAAATTCATCTTTTAGCCTAAGTCCCCAATTTAACTTTGGCTATACTAAATACTTATCGGAAGAGAGTGCTATCACAAGAAATGACAACTACTTCTTTACTGGAACACTTCAGACAACTTATGAGCACTTTTTCAATGAAGCTCCCGCCACTACTTATTTAGATATTGGCTACACCTATAATGCCGATGATATTGATGAAGATGAGAGTCTGGAGAAGTCCGACACTGTAGCTTCTGTGACTTTAAGTGAGCAGTTGCAAATATGGAAAAATAACCCGTCCACTTTTAGATTGCGCTACGCCCAGACCAACGCCGAAGACGCAAACAACGAACTATCTAGTTATGGAGTGGTGTACGAGCAGGCAATTGCGGCATTGAACTCACTCTTTTATCTCTACACAGCTTACGATAAAAACACATATGCAGAGAGGACCAGCGAGGACAACGTTTCCACAACTATTAGATTGGACGCGTTGATGCCTGATGTTTATAACTTATTCAACCCGAACCTCTACGCTTCCACTTTTTCAGTTGACTATGAAAACGATGCTGAAAGAGGCACAACAACCTTGAATACTATTGGATTAAACCTTAACAGGCCTGTGGGTAAAAATTGGTTTTTATATGTGGACTACGCTGTTTCAAGCCAGACAGGAAATAATGACACTGACAACTACGAGAAGCAGGTCGTTACTGTAAATCTGGATTACATTTTTTGATCTAATTCGCTTACACCTGACTCCACAGCAGCTCTCGTTTTTTCCATTAATTCTGTCATGTTCGCAAGAGTCAATCCTTCAGTGGGGATGGGTTCAAGGTATTTTACTTTGACGTGCACTGAGTTCCATTTATTGAGATCCATGTCTTGAACATATTCTGAAATTGCAAAAGGAACAATTGGAAGTTGAGTTTGAATGGCAGTGTGAAATGCGCCCTTTTTGAACGGCAACAAACCTTTTTCTGGATTTCTCGTGCCTTCAGGGAAAATCACAACAGATAGGCTTTTTTCAATCAGTTTTCTTCTAACGTGCTCCAAACTCTTGCGAGAGCGCTTTTTACTCTTTCGATCAACGAACACATTGCCCCCAAAGTAAAAGCATAGTCCAAGGAAGGGAACATATAGAATTTCTTTTTTCCCTAAAAAAACCACGTGTTCCGCAAAGGCCTTCGAGGCAACCAAAACATCAAGGTTGTGTTGGTGATTGCCAACGAGAATTGATGGCCTTGAGTCGGTCATGTTGTGCCTGTTGAATTCTGTGTACTTAAACCCCATAGGTTTTAGAGTCAAAAAGCCAAAGACTTTAAAAAATAAAGACGTGTTCTTGGGATTGTAAGGCCTCAAAAAAAGATAGGCAACGTAACTATGGCGGAGATTAATATAGAAAGTGGAAAATATATGAGACGAGCAATTTTTAACATTTTTCTAGATTAGGCAGAGATATGGTAAAAGTCGAGCCTATACCTCTTGCAGAAGTGGCTTTAATTGAGCCTTGATGCTTTTGAACAATGTGCTTAACAATTGATAGGCCAAGCCCAGCTCCTTCGATGGCCTTATCAGCATTCCCCTGAACACGATAAAACCTTTCAAAAATTCTATTTTGCTCCATCGCCGCAAATCCAGGACCATTATCTTTAACAACGATATTAATCTCCGTAGGAGACTCTTCCTTTTCGATAGAGATTAGAACTTCCTCTTTGTCCGAATACTTAATGGCATTGTCGACCAAGTTGGAGAAAACCTGTTGAAAGAGTTGTCCGTCGCCATAAAGTTGTATTTCTTGGTTTAATTGAATCTTAAAATCCTTATGCAAATATTTGCCTTTCATGTCCGCGGCTATATTTTTTATCATCGAGTTGAGGTCGAACGATTCTTTAATAAGCTCTTGTTTTGACTCAATAACAGAAAGCTTTAAAAGGTTGTCAAAAAGATCTTTAAGCCTTTCTGTGTTGCTGTCTATCTTGTCTAAAACAGGGGAGAGCTGAGCTGGTATTTGAGATTTTTGGGCCTTTAACAACTGACTATACCCTTTAATGGATGTTAATGGCGTCCTAACCTCATGACTTACATTGGCGACAAAGTCGACTCTCATTTTCTCATTAAGCTTCGCCTGGGTGACTTCGTGAAAAATGCCCAATGCTCCTCGGGTTTCGCCTTGCACATTCTCAACAGGCGTCACGGCGAAGTCAAAGTATTGATTGGAGCTCTCAAAGTACATGGCCTTTATCTTTACTTCTTTACCCTCTGTAGCACTATGGAAGGCCTGATAGATTTTTTCCTGGTCAAAAATTTTCCAAAGCTTTTCAGAGTTTACAATTTGAACGTCTCTATCCTTTATAAAAGTCTCAGAAAAGCTCTTATTGTACTGTTTTAAATTTTCATACTTATCAATAATGACAATAGGGCTTGGGATTGAATTTAATAGCGTATTTGATTGTATAATCCGATTTTCAAAATTTTCTTTTTGCTCTTTTAAGTGTTTTTCAGTTAGTCCCAGCATTTCTTCTATCAGTTGGAATTCATCTTTTTGATATATTAAATCCAATTTTTTCTCATGGGGAAGCTGGTCTTGAATAGTGTCAATCCTTCCAAGAGATCTTTTGATAGGACCGATCTTAAAGTATTCTTGCAAAAATACAAAAAGGGACATGCCCAACACAACAAAAATGATTCTTGTTAGGCTAGAGTCTGGCGCCAATCGGTCAGAAATGTAAGTAAGTATGCATGCCACAATTATGATTGTGACCTTCGCCCTTACAGCGCCGATATAGAAATGCCATGGAAATGGTTCTTTATTGTTCATTATCTTGAAAACGATACCCAATACCGCGTATGGTTTCAATAAGATAAGACTCTGAGCCAAGCTTTTTTCTTAGGCCTGCAATATGGGTGTCAATGGTTCTGCTGGTAACATGAACGTCATCTCCAAGGATGGAGTCGATTAAATCTCTTCTTTTATGAACGGTGCCAGGCCTTGAGGAAAGGAGAATCAAGATCTGAAACTCGGTGTGCGTGAGTTTTATCTCTTCGCCGTTTACCTTTACTCTCGCTTTTGGCTCGTCAATAACAAGCTCTCCAAATCTAACCTCTCCTTTTGGGGCAGTGTCTGAAGACAGTCTTCTTAACTGTGCCCTAACGCGCGCTTGGAGAACCTCAAGGTCAAATGGCTTCGTTATGTAGTCGTCTGCACCAGCGTCAAGGCCTTCCACGATATTGTCCGTTTCGGCTAAGGCCGTGAGCAAGATAATAGGTGTGTTTTGGTGTTTTTCGGAGTCTCTTAGTGACTTGCAGATATCAATGCCATTGGTATCTGGGAGCATTCGATCAATGATAAAAAGATCGAATTCTTTGTTATCAATGAGTTCACTGGCCTCTTTTCCATTTTGGGCGGTGAATACAGAGTAGTTTTTTAACTGTAGCTGAAGAAAGATTAGGTCTCTGATGTCTTCTTCATCTTCAATGACCAATATTTTGATGTCTTGCATGATCGCACCTTCCAGGAATGTGCGTATCATATCCTATCTGAAAAAAATTTAAAAGCTGGTTTTAGGCTTAAGAAAGAGGGGCCTGAGCCCCTCTAATGATTATAAATTGGAATTTACAAAGTCCCAGTTTACAAGGTTCCAGAAGTTCTCAATGAACTTTGGACGAGCGTTTCTATAATCGATGTAGTAAGCGTGCTCCCATACATCAATTGTTAAAAGCGCTTTTTTTCCATGATTCATCGGAGTGTCAGCGTTGCTTGTGTTCATGATATCAAGCTTTCCACCGTCTTCGATCAACCAAGTCCAACCTGAACCAAAGTTTCCGGCCGCTTTAGTAGAGAATTCTTCCTTAAACTTGTCGAAAGATCCCCATTTCTCATTGATCATATCAGCTACTTTGCCGCTAGCAGCTCCCCCTTTACCTGGTCCCATACAGTTCCAGAAAAAAGTGTGGTTCCAAACTTGCGCTGCGTTGTTAAAGATTCCACCTTCAGACTTCTTGATAATGTCTTCAAGAGGCATGTCAGCAAATTCTGTATCCTTAATTCCAGCGTTTAGTTTAGTCACGTATGCGTTGTGGTGCTTTCCATAGTGATATTCAATAGTTTCTTTGGAAATGTGTGGCTCTAGAGCATCTTGTGCCCAAGGAAGCTCAGGTAATTTGTGTTCCATAGTATTCCTCCGTTTTGTAAGTTTATGATATTTGTAACATAAAATTCAATATTTGCCTTAACCACTCGCATAACGATAGAAGTTATTTCCAACTTGACGTGTATTGTCGTGAAAAAAACAATGATTTGACTTTGATTATACACAGGATAAAGTTACAAAAAGGCTTTAGCATGGAGGCCAGATCGTGAAGTTTATTTGGATAGCAACCTCTCTCATTATAATGGGGTGCGCAAGCAACCCCAATAACAGAACACAAGTAGATATGGACGGCCCTATACCCTCTGAAACCCCGGAGTGGGTCTATGCGCCTGATGAGGCCTGTAAAGATGATATTGAAATCTGTGCCGCAGGAGAAGGGGAGACCTTAGAGCAAGCGGATTTAAGAGCTCGAAAGGCACTGGCCGCTGTTTTTGAAACGCAGATAAATTCGAAGCTTGATATCTATAAGACCAGTTTTTCTGATGACGAAGTATCAGAGCTTCAAGAAAGCGTTGAGATGCAAGTTGGAGAGACTGTGGACGCTTTACTAAAATCAACCACCATCGAAAAAAGATTTGGAAAGAACAATCTTTACTTCTCCCTGGCCATACTTAAAAAAGAACACGCCTCGGAGATGCTAAGGGCCGAAATTGATTCAATCGACAATGAACTGACTCATCTTTATTCACAAAAAAGAAAAAGCTCTATTAAGCGAATGATTGAGTTGCTTGAAAAAAGGGCACACATTGCCGATAAGCTCCTTGTCGTGAAGGGAAGTCTTAGCAAAGCTCCTATTAGCTTTACTCAGATACAAAATATTAAGTTCGCCTCTTCTGGATTTAACAAGGTGTTCTTAAACTTTGAAAAAGACGTGCCTAAAACTGTGGCAAAACAATTTCAAGAACTCATGACAAGCTCTGGCTACATGATTCGTCCTGATCGAGCGGTGGACTATGTGGTTGATGTAAAATATGAGTCCAAAGAAACCTACTTAAATGTAAAGGGGTTTAAAAAATTTGTTTTTACCATTCAATTCGAAGGAAAGAACAATGTTGGAGAAAAGGTAGGAAGCTTTACAGTGACTCAAGTTCAAACTGGAAGGTCTGAGAGAGACGCTTTTTTAAAGGCAAGACCAAAACTCCAAGCGGATATTAAAAAGAAACTAAACCTATTAAACCTTAAATAAAGGAAAATATTATGAAAAATTTGATGTTGTGTGTGTTTGCAATAACTTTAGCGAGCTGTTCTTCTTTCAAAGCTGAAAGAGTGGGCGCAAAAGAGTCCGATGAAAAGGCAATGGGCATTACTGACAACTGGATGTCGGAGGACACTAGGAGAGCTGTTAAAGAAGTGATTAAGCAGATGGAGACTCATCCAAGATTCCAGAAACAACTTAGAAGGTATAGAGGCGAGCCAAAAGTATTTGTTGCCGAAGTTCAAAACAACACGAGCGAAGCATATTTTCCAATTGGCGATATGAACGATGAATTGTTGTTTGAGCTTTCCAAGTCAGGCGACTTTGTTCTTGTTGACGCCGCCGCCAGAGAGAAGATTTTAGACGAAATCACATATCAAAATGACGGAATGGTGGACCCATCAACTTCAAAGCAGATCGGTAATCAACTTGGCGCCGATTTAATGATTTTTGGAAACGTTTATATGAAGCCTGAGAAAAGAGATGGCAAAACGATTAAGGAGTATTCTGTAAACCTTAGAATGACTGATATTGAAAAAGGGATTGAAGTTCTGAGAACGAGAACCAAAATTTATAAGTACTCTGACAAGGCCTCTTTTGGTTGGTAATTGCGCGGGTCACTAGGCTGAGATGTCAAAACTCCTACCTTTAGCTTTAATTTTCATCCTTACGGCCTGTTCTTTGCAATCAAGAAAAGATCAGGCCCAAATTCGAGAATTTTTTAAATTGAATGAAACAGACAAAGCGCTTGCCTTGCTCGACAAGTCTGAATTTAAAACCGATGAAAAAAACAAGCTTTTGTACCTTCTGACCAAGGGAAAAATTCTTTTCGCCAAAGGTGAGTACAATAACGCTGCTAAAATTTTTGTTGAGGCCAGTGAGCTTATGGACAAGCTCTACACTAAAAGTGTGAAAGAGGCCCTACTCACATCTATTGCTTCTAATAATAATGAAACCTTTTATGGGGCTCCCTATGAGAGGTCTCTTCTTTTCTACTACCAGGCAATTAGCTTCCTAAAGATTTATCAGAATGGATATATTCATACTTTAAGTGAAAGTAATAAAGTTGTTCGAGTGGAATTGTCGACGCAAGAAAGAAGGAGATACCTCTTTAGGGCACGTGCGTCTGCTGTGGCCTGGGACACCTTTTATAAAGAGCTTCAAAGAAGCTCCAGAGAGAAAACAAAATTTGACCACGACCTTTTTGCAAAAATTATGGGGGCCAAGATTCATGAGATGGTGGGGGAGAGACAAGACCAGCAAATAGCTCTTCAACTTTATCAAGACGCTTATGACATTTTGGAGAAGTCCACTCCAGTGTTTTTTTCATTCAACACACAGGCAATGGAATTTCTGACTGGTGATGATGAAAAGGAAAGACCAATCACTAAAAGTGAACAGTACGAAAAAACTAAAAACTTTCTTGTCTATAAGATTCTTTCCTTAGCGAAAAAGCGACAAAGGTGGAAGTATAACAAGCTTAAAAAGAAGCTTCGTCCATCTGAGCAAGTACTGGCAAGGTTGGACAAAAAAATTAATACGACAATAGTTATTGATACAGGGTTAGTATCTCCATTAAAAGGAGAGAATCTCTCGTTCAATCTGAAATCAGCAATCGAGAATGTTGAGAACCCAGCTGCTGCAGCTTTTATTGCAGGGATTGGCGTTCCTGTTCTTACTTATTTTGCAATGGGACCTTTGGGACTTGGGGCCGTGAAAACCAGAGGCGAGAAAAAAATCTACTACCGCCACTCCCTGGGAGAGGCCATGACTGCCGAGGCGGGCATTGAGTTTGAAATACCTGTTATTGCCAAACCTGAACCATTGAGTCCAAAAGAATTGGTGGTTTATGCAAAAGATGGGGAGAAAGAACAAGTTGTGAAAACTATTGATTTGTCAGTTGTTGGACCTATCAGTGACACGGCCTTTAATATGAATAGAGAAAGAGTTAAGGCCTCAGTTGCCGAAAGAGGAACCAGGATTGCTGTTAAGCATGTGTTGGCAATCATTTCCGCATACAAGACCTATCAGTCTATGAAAGAAAAACATGGAGAGGCATTCGCAAGGCCTGCGGCCTTCGCTCAATATCTAGTGCTAGCAAAAGCAATAAGAGAGACAGAAAGAGCGGACACAAGGCAGTGGGGGATCCTGCCTTCTGAAGTCTTAATGGCCGAGGCACAAATTAAGCCTGGAACATACAATTTGCGCTTGGCAGACAAAAAGAATCCCAAATCAAAGAGAGAGCTTGGTGAAATAACTGTTCATGCCGACAAAGAGGCATTTTTTACCTACTCCGCTCCATAATGCTAACCTAAAAACTTGAAAACCCGATAGGACTTGTATGAAAGTCCTGCTGTCGGTATTTTTGTTTGCTCAATTCTGTCTTGCTAAAGGCGGGTATCTCTTTGTGGAGTCGCACTTCAATCCAAACCAGCGTTGGACCAAGTTTTCAAAAGATGATGAACTCAACGTTAAAAACTTGATACAGCACTTGGTAAAATCAACCTCAGGAAAAAAACTTTTGCTCAAGGCCAAAAGAAAGGCGGCCAAGCAAGGATTAACCCTTTTAGATGTTATAAAACCAGGCGAGGGCTCATTGACTGACACAACGTTGATCAGAAGATTTTCACCAAGAAGCCCTGAACATATAGCTTACGAAACAAAGTCCGTAGTTTATGTTAATAGAAGCCTGAATCAATATGATGCTATTTTGGACCTAGCACATGAGCTAACTCACTTTGTTTACAGAAGAGACTTCAATCCATACAGAAGTGATTTCTCATTAAGTGAATTTATTAAAAACACAATTGAAGGTACTGGGGGAGAGGTGCAAGCATTCGTTAGGGAGTGCCAAGTACTTAAGGAGCTTTTCCCTGTAAAATACAATGATCGCTATAACTGTGGCAAAATCCTCGATCCCAAAACTGGAAAAATTTCTTATGAATTGGCCGTAAAGCGTTTCTACCAAGTGGGAACCTTTGAGGATCCATTTAAGAGACTGCTGTTAAAAGAGGGGATCTTGTCAGACTTTCCAGAGCTTAATGCTGAAGAGGTGTCATTTGTTTCCAGCGCTTACGGTGTACCTTACCCTGTGGCGGCCTATAAAGAATACAAGTCTGTGATGAGCAAGGTTTGTTCAAATGACAAAAAGAGAATTGCCTACTTGGATCAAACCAAAAAGGGAAGAAACCCCGCTTCGAGCTTTATCAAAAGCTACCATGAAAAGTGCAAACACTTTGAATGATTAATCCAAGTGAAGAATTTCTTGAACCTTGTATTCACCTTGCTTATTTTTCACAAGTTTTAAAGATTGAGTTTCGCCTTTCTCATCAGTGAGCCTAACAAGTACAAAACCTTTGACCAGCTTCGAGTCGGTTATCTTTACTTTGTATTTTCTTTTCTTTTTTGATCTTTTTTTAAAGTAACGATCAATTAGGTCGTTCTTGTTTAGCTTTATGTAAAGGTCTTTTGAAACGTACTTTCTCAATTCCTCTTTGTTGTGTGAGTCAAGAGAGTTCATGTAGCCTAGAGCAACATCTTGAATATTGCTTTTGGCAAATGCCTGAAAGGAAATGAACAATATTATAATTTTCGTAAAAAAGGACATACCGTTTCCTTTGGAGAGATATCCAAGGTGAAGTCGAATTCTGGACATTCCTCTTTTGTAAGCTCATAAAGCTTTTGCATTTTAAGATACACCGTTCCTGGACAGTAGGTGCCAGCATATCTTTTACCCTTCTCATAATTTCGCTTTATCTTGATATAGTTGTGGTCTGTTATTTTTGTAAGGTTAGGGTGTTCATCTCGTCTTAGCTGACAAATTAGCTTTGCGCTAGATCTCAATGCATCAGTTGAGGGGAACCTTGGAGGGCCGTCAGATGGATAGCCTGTAGGGTTTAGCGCGTTGTTAACTATGTCCGGGGCGTAGTTGCCTATAACCAGAACTCCGACACTGGTGAGGTTCGCGCTGGCAATCCCTTTGTTTAAGTTTTTCTGGTAGGTTCTTTGCGCTCTATAGTCTTGCACGTCAATTATGTGCGAAGGGTCTTTGTCGGTGTTGAGCCCGCAACTTGGAGATGAATTAAATAGGGCCTTTTTTGCCTCGGGATTCATTTTATCAATATCAACATAGCCGCCTGCATGGGCCCCTTTCATATCTTTTGGGCGTCCTCTGTACACTTTGGGGAGTTCTTTTCCTTCACCTTCATATTCTGCGCTTACCACATAGTTGTAAGCAATCATGTACCAAGGAGAGGCCTTTCCGTTTTTATCAACAGAATCCTCATGGGCGACAACCTGAATATTATGAATTAATTGGGGAGAGGCCGTGTTTTGTGTTTCTGAGTGATGTATTACTACAGTGTCGACCACGTTAGGGTTTCTTTTGCAATAGCTAGCAGCGTGGTTGATATTTTTATAGTCATAGTCGCGAATTTTTATTCTTCCCCCGCTAGACGGTGGGTTTGCATGGCTATACAAATAGTCATGATCCAATATGTCCGAAATGTCTTTTAAAGTGGCATCCAGCACCGGCCTAAGATTCTCTTGAGTTCCGCAAGCAAGTTGGTGGAACTTAGGCCCTAGGTCTTTGGAAGAACAAACATACTTATAATCATCTAGGGACTGGAGCAGAAGGTCCTTTGCGGACTTTTCCACTTCTTTGTGAAGCTCTTCTATGTTTTTCTTTAAGTGGATGATTAATTGTTTAGAGTCGGTCAATGAATCGTCCACAAGCTCTTGATGAGCATTTTTGAATAGTCTCGCCGTTTTGTCGGCGCTTTCTCCAAGTGAGCTATCTGTAGGGTAGGAGTCAAGAAGCTGAGCGGTTTTTGTGTCCCATTCATCAAGCGCGTGTTTGTCTTCAAGGTTTTTAAATAAGTAAGGACGTTTAACTTGTAAGTCTTTCCATTTGTGAACAACTTCTTGATAAGATACTCTGTGTGGCTCTTTTATAAAGGGAAGCCACTTCCAAAAGTTGTAACTCCTGAAGTTCTGATTCTCTAAAAGAAATGACTCCAGGTTAGGATCAATATGCTTCATACTCTCAAGAAGCGAAAGAAGTTCAGGATCCTTTGAAAGCTTTACGCCTAGTTTATCTGACTCATTTGCCGCCGAGATTAGAGCAAGAACCATCTTTTTGTTCATGCGATCCACAGACTTTTCAAAATTGTCTACAGTTAATTCTTTGTGAATAAAGCCTAAGAGAGACTTACAGGTATCCGAAGCATTCATGGAAAATGCGCCAAGTGATATGAATATAGTGATCATTAAAGCTTTCACAGTTAACCAATCGGAATAAACATTAAAAAAGTTGAGTGATTTTGACCGATAATTTTATTGTAATTTTAGTTACTTAGTACTCTCGTAGGCCACAGTTTATTAAACTATAAATCTAGGCCAAGCTAAGACAACCAGACCATCAGGGGTTAATCCTGCTGTACACATTCCGGCCATGCAGGAGCATTTGTTCATGCTCCGGAATCATGACTATTTTATTTTTATCAATATCAGAGTCCTGTAGAGAAGTGGAGTTTATATCAACGGAACTCTTTCCACAGCCGAGCAGACTTATAAGCAAAATTATTAACTTTGTAGACTTTATTATGCTCATTTAGATATTCTCCTAGTGGCCCTTCTATATAATTTGGGCACTTCGTTATAGAGTAAGTAAAAATTAGGGCATTCCGTCTGAAATTGTCCAACTTCTGGTCTCAAGTGCGGCCTTCGCATTATCCCCGTCGACAGTCGCAGTTGTCGCATCACCAGCATCAATTGTGAGACTGTCTGGTGCAGTTGCATTGAGTGCAATTAGAAGGTTGTCGTAATTTGAGGAGGACAAGTTATTAGCTCCTTGAAAAAAACCTGAGATGTTAGTTAAGCTGGAAAAATCCCAAAGTGACATGTCTGGATCTGCCGAGGTGGCACCAGAAAACATGAAGCTCATATTTTGCATGTTAGAGGTGTCCCAATTGGAAACATCTGGGTTGGCAGATGTTGCATTTAAGAACATCCCCGAAGGGTTGGTGATATTGGACGTATTCCAATTGCTAATGTCGGGGTTTGCTAATGGCGCGTATCCAAACATTTGATACGTGTTGGTAAGCTTATCTGTTTTCCAACTTGAGGTATTAGGGTTTGCTATGTCTGCGTTATAAAACATGCGATACATTGTCCTTACGTTTGATACATCCCAGTTTGTAGTATTTGGACTGGCAGCATCTGATTGATAAAACATGTTGTCCATATTAGTTACACGATGTGTATTCCAATTAGTGGTGTTAGGAACAGCGCTGGAGGAGTTATAAAACATATATGACATATTTTTTACATTTGAAGTGTCTCCGCCATCGACCGTGACTAGGTTTGAACAGCCTCTGAAAGCATCTTGAAAGTCCCTCCAGCCAACAGTTCCGAGCTCAGGCACTGCTATAATCTTGCTTGTTTCTCCTGATATATCAAATTCAACTGATTCCACTAGGCCTGTTAGAGTGATGTTGTAATCCCCAGGAGCAAGATATGTGTGGTTTTTATCAGTGTCTCCATATGAGGTTACTTCTGCTGTGGTACCATCTCCCCAGTCTACCGTGAAATCATACCTGTAGAGGTTGTTCAAAGGCAAAGTTACATCCAAGTCTCCTCCTGGAATTGTCCATGTCATTACAAATGGAACCACATCACGAATATTGGTTCTAACTCTTAGTGGCTCCGAAGTGTAAGCACCATCTGTAATTGTGTAGTGGAAATCACCGGTACTAAATGTCTCTATTGGAGTCAGACCAACCACGCACTCAAACAAGGGGCATGAGCAAGGAGTTGTGATTATTACATTTGAAAGTTCGCTGACTTCGCATGAGTCGGGAAAAACTCCCAACTCGTGGGGGAGTGAAATAAATTGTTCATATCCTTTTATTAAAGTCACCTCTGAATTAATCTCCAGTTGGGAGACTGAATTCGGTGAGAGGGAGGGGCTGCTGGAAGTGCCAGAAGACTTTCCACAACTTATAAGTAGTACATTTAAAATGGAGATTGAAATCGTTTTCAATTTTTTCATATTAAGGCATCCCATCTGTTATTGTCCATCCTCTGGCCTCTAATGCAGCCTTCGCATTATCTCCATCAGCAGTCGTGGTAGTCGCATCACCCACATCAATTGTAAGGTTGTCTCTTGCTGTGGCGTTGAGACTAACTAGGAGGGCATCATAGTTTTCAGAGGATAAATTATTTGCATTAAGCATAAAGTCTTCAATATTAGTTACAAGGCTAAAGTCCCAGTTACTTGTGTCTGGATTCGCTTGGGCGGCATACCCAAACATTCCTTCTGCTTCAAATAGGCTTTGTGTGTTCCACCCACTGACATCAGGGTTAGCTACTAGAGCACCATAAAACATGAAATTAGATCTAAGTAGACTTTCTGTATTCCAGTTTTGAGTATCTGGGGTGGCGACTGTAGCGTCATTAAACATTTGACTCATGTCCACCACATGTGAAACATCCCAATTGCTTGTATCTGGGTTTGCTACATCGGTATCACGAAACATGGAAACCATTCTGGTGACTCTTGAGGTATTCCATGAGCTCGTGTTGGGGTCAGCATTTAAAGCTCCGTAAAACATGTAATTCATATCTTCAACGTTTGACGTATCGCCTCCTTCTAATGTCGTAAGGTTCGTGCAACTCCTAAAGGCATCCCGTAAAATTCTCCAGCCGACTGTTCCAAGTTCTGAGACAGAAATTAATTTGTCACTAACTAGTGTTGCACTAAGTTTTATTGCCTCAATATGACCTGACATTGTAATGACGTAGTCTCCGGCGGAAGCGTATGTATGATCAATGTCGGGGTCGTTAAAGGCCGTAATCTCTGAACTAGAGCCGTCACCCCAATCTACAGTAAAGTCATATCTGCCACCTATTACAAGTGGTAATGAAAAATCCAAGTCTCCACCGGGTATTCTCCAAGTTTAAACAAATGGAACAACATCACTAATCTTAACTGATGTTCTATGAGTTTCTGTTAATGTGTTATTTGATAGAGTGTAGGTGAAGTTTCCACTGGTTTTTGAGTTCATTGGTGTCACTCCAACCTTGCAGGATCCCGAGCTACAGTCGCAAGGAGTTGTGACTTCCACGTTCCAGATTTCCGAGATTTCACATGAATCGGGTGGAGAAAATACATTAAAACCACCTGCATTATAAGGCAGAGATACGGTCTGCTCATATCCCTTTATTAGTGTCACTTCGGATGAAATTGGATGCTGGCTAGTAAAGGTGTTTGAGTTGAGTTTTGGACTGGATGAACCACTAGATCCGCCACAGCTGGCGAAAATAGTCACACTCAATAAAATAAAAAATACGTTCAACTTCCACCACCTAATAAGAAAAACTTAATTAATATTCGGTGAAAGAGTAATAAAACTTGAGAGTTATACTTACTTTAAGTTGTAAGTTTATGATTTTACGAGGCTACTCACCAAGGTCGATGGTTACATTCTCGTAATGCATTTTTTCAAGATAATCGATCTCAATAATTGCATCTTTGTGGTGGCGGCCGGATCTGTCTTCCCAGCTGTCATAAACCAATTGGCCTTTAAGAAATACTTTGTCGCCTTTTTTAAGCATTGATTTGTAGGTCTCAGCGAGCTTTCCAAACTTTCTGCACTTGTGCCAGTAGGTCTTTGGCTTTTTATCTTTTGGATCGGTAGGGCGCAATCTCTCGTGACTTCCTACTGAGAGGTTGATCACGGGAGTTTGAGATTTAGTGTATTTAAGATCTGGGTCTGCACCTAAATGTCCCACAATAATAATCTGAGAAAAGCTCATAATATTTCCTAGCTTGAAGCGCTTGAGTAGTTTCTAAGTCCTAGACGCCATATAACTTGAACCAATAGAAAAAAACAAGTGGTTACCCCAAAAATTACTCCCAGAAGGTGCCATTGATTGTCCTCCATGAGAAACCTGGCCGGGAATGAGGCCATAACCGCAAAAGGCAGCAAGAATATAAAAACCTTTCTCACAACTCCTTTGTAAATCCTATCAGGCCTCTCCATAACATGGGATACAGAGAAAAAGAGATCGCCGTAACCTCTTGGAGATTGGGTCCAAAATACGGCAAGAAGAAAAATAAGGTTTAAAAGGAAGTATAGAAAAGTTCCATTTATTAATAAGAGTAAGTAAATCACCACTTTTATTGGTTCAAGCGGGGCGGGATAGTTTGTTAATGCCCAAACAACAAGAGAGCCCGCTATAAGAAGGTTCAGAAACGAATTTGCGGCAAAGTCCTTCAGGCTTAAAAAGAAAAGCGTGGACACTGGTTTAACTAAGTAATAATCAAGATCACCGCGATTAATATAAATTGGAAGCCACCAGCAGTTGGTGGAGAATACTGTCATATGAAGCGCATCAATGAATATATAAGAAACAATAAAGACCCGCATCTGTTCCAAGTCCCAGCCAGCAAGGATAGGTGTGTGAAGATAGATGATGTGGAAAAAAGCAAACTGGACAGCGTAAAAGAATATGTCCATGACGACTCTAAAGAAGAAATCTACCCTAAACTCCATGGCCTTGGAGAAAGAAAATCTTAGAAAATGAGCGTAGAGTCTAAGATATCTGCTCATATTCCAACACCTGTGTATCTATAGCGGCCTTTGTTCCATAAAAGTCTCGAGAAGAATAAAAAGATAAGAGTCCAAACAGTGAGCACGGCCATGTTAAAAAGAAACTCTTTTAACAAAACCTCTCCCAATAAAATCTTCATAGGGAAAGAGATCATATAAGGGAATGGTGTCAGGTTTAATATTTCCATGGACCACTCTGGGAAAAAACTAAGGGGAATAAGTGCTCCTCCTAGAAAGGAGACGGCAAACCTAATAATGACCCCAAGGCTCCAAATGTAATCGGCCCAAAAGGCGACAAGCTCTGACAATGAATTCAGGCAAAAATAGGCGATGCTGATACCAAACATCGCGATTGAAAAGTACACAAACTTTAAAAATGTCATTTCAAAAATTACATTGTCTGCAAAAGATTGGTATAGGCCTATAATCACAAAAATTTGGGCGAAGTAAAAGGCCGCTCCCGCAAAGTGGGTGATGATTTTAAAAACATAGAAATTGATAGGGTAGAGCAGGAACTTGTTTAAACTTCCTTCGTATATTTCTCTACTGATTGATCCAATTGTCTGGCCTTGCTGAATTCTAAAAACCAAAGGCACAAGAAGGTAGTAAACAATCATTCTCTCCATGGTGAAGCCATTCAGCACTTCCACATTGAGAGTTTCGAATATTGAGCTCCATAGAAAATAAGCGATGATGATAGAAAAAAGAGTTTGACCTATGAAGTTTACCCAGAAGTCCGCTCTGTAGGTCAGAGTCCTTCTAAGCTCCATGTTAAAAACATGAATTGGCCAATAACTCACGCCTCTTTCCCTTTGCTCATAATATGTTCGATGACGTCGCCAATCTCTTCTTCAGAGATATTCAAGTCTTCTATTTTTAAGTAATGAATCAGATAGCTTGCCGCCTCCATAACCTTCTCTCTAGGGGAGCGCACAATTATTTTTCCATTGTCGTTTATTTCAATCTCTCCAAGAGATTTTGGAAACTTTCTCGCTTCTTCGGAGGCATCTATAGTTGGAGCTGCCTGCGCGGTAACTAATTTGCTTTGAGCGTATTTTTGATGAACTTGTTTAATTCCACCATCATAAACAAACTCGCCCTCTTTCATGATTATAATTCGATCACAAAGATCTTCAATGTCATCCATATAGTGGGAGGTGAGAATCATTATTGGATTAAACTCTTTTCGATATTCTTTTATAAATCGTCTAACTGCCTTCTGGGCAGACAAGTCCAAACCGATAGTGGGTTCATCCAAAAATACAACCTTTGGTTGATGAAGAAGAGCTGCGATAAGTTCAACCTTCATTCTTTCGCCGAGGCTCAGTTTTCTCACTTGAACGTTAAGCTCTTTTTCAATCCCAAGACTTTCAGATAAATAAGCGAGACGCTTTTTAAATTCTGCTTCTGGAATCTGGTAAATTTCTTTTAAAAGCAAAAATCCGTCAGCTGCGGGAAGATCCCACCAAAGCTGGGCTTTTTGTCCCATAATTAAAGACATTTGTTGGCGGTAGCGATTGTCCCTCTCCCATGGATCAAAGCCAAGCACGCTCACCTTGCCCGAAGTGGGGTGGATGATGCCAGAGAGAATTTTGGTAAGGGTTGTTTTCCCCGCGCCATTTGAGCCTATAAGCCCCAGGATCTCACCTTGTTTGATTTCAAGGTCAATGTTTTTTATAGCGTCTTTGATTATGTATTCTCTGTTAAATAGAGAGCTGATAGAGCCTCTAAGGCCCGGCCTTTTCTTGTGAACTTTAAACTGCTTTGACAGGCCTTCAACTTTAATCATGGGTAAGAACTAGTCCTTTAAGGTAGGCACCTTCTGGAAAACCTTTGAGGTATGGGCAATCATCAGAAAGTCCAAGTTTTTTACCGACCTTCAAACCAAGATTGTTCTTCTTGATGATGTCGTTGATCTTGGATTCGAATTTATTTCGAGTTACTCTTCGAGTGTTTAGAAAAATAAGAAGCTTTCCCCCTTCGGCTAGAAGGTCTTTCATTTTAGGAAGCTCTTTTTCATAGTTTTGCAAAGCGTTCGTTCTCTTATTTCCATCACTTGAGCTGGATGGAGGGTCAGAAACAATGAGGTCAAATTTTTTCTTTTCTTCTTTGAGTTTTTGAAGGGCATCCTGAGTGCTCATCGCCATTGATTTGTGATGAGATGGATCGAGCTCTTCATTTAGAGCAATGTTTTGCTCTAGCTGCTCAAGATATTTCTCACTGAGATCAACGGATACAACATCTTGAACCCCATGTTTTAAGGCAAAAAGACTAAAAGCTCCTGTGTAGGAGTAGAGGTTAAGAAATGAGTTTGAATTTTCGAAGTCTTTGGCAAGAACTCGTCTTATGGCCGCCATGTCTGTGTATAGGCCACAGTCGTAATGTTTACCAAGCTCCACATTGTAATTAACCCCAAACTCTTGGACTTCAACCTTTCTGAAACTTATGTTTGGATCAAGGCTCTTTGCCTTTTGTTGTTTTGAATCTCCGTCTGCCCGGTGTTGAATCCAGACGTTGCCTTTGAAAATCTCCAGCCCAAGCACCTTGTTTGTTGTCTTGAGAAGGTTGTCTATGAAGTAGTCTGTGTACGCGTCCCAAAAGTAACTGTAGAATTGAACTAAGAGTTCACCATTTAAATATTGTACATGAACTCCAGGAAGCTGATCGGCCTCTCCAAATACCAGATAAAAGTTTTGTCTTTCAGAGAGTATATTCTTTTGTTTACGCTTGGTGATGGCCTTTTGAATTCTTTGAACCATGTCTTTGCGAAAGTTTTTAATCTTGGATCCAAAATCACCTTGGGTGGCCCAAAGTCTCGCTTTTACATGTTTATGCCTTGGATCGTGGATCAATAGGGCAAAAGGACGTCTTCGGTCTTTGGCAACTATGAATCGATCGCGCGGGTGGAACTTTTCTGTGAACTTGTCCTTGATTATCCAAGGATGTCCTTTTCGGAGCATCTTTACGGTGATTGGGTGCACATCATATGCGGGTAAAATTTTGTTCATTTAAAGGCCTGAAATTCAGTGTGATCTTGATTTTATCTCTGTTTCCAAAGCGTCCAGCATCTGAAGAACTATGTTGGTGAACTCAAATGGGTTGCTTAGGCTATTTTCCAACTCATACTCGTTGATGATGTTTTCCTCTTCATTGGAAAGATCATCGCTTTGGTAAGGATCAAATTCTAAACATAGATATTGAAGCTTTTTTTGAGTCAGCTCCAACTCTTTCTTTCCAAGACCAGAAACATGCTTCTTGAACTTCTGTACGAGCTCAGCACTGTCCTTGGTTGAATCTGCATTGTTTGAAAGGGTCCTTTTTTCCATAACTACTTTTTTCACAAGCTTATATGTAGTGTCAAGGTGATTGGCAGCGGTATTGCTTATTTACAAGTGATGTTCTTACCATATTTAGTGTCCACATTTACAATCTGCTTACTGGCCTTCTTTTTTCTAGAAAAGCTCCCTCTTTTTGACCTAAATTCAAAGGCTTGGCCCCTCAAGGAGAAGGGGCATGGACAAAAGCTTTATAGAGAACTTCTGAGTCTAAACAGGGCAAAGCTTGCAAGCGGTAAATCTATTGAACTCACTCGGTACAAGTTCTTTACCGAACTTCTGGATGAACTTCTAGTGAGCTATAAACAGACTGGAGCAAACATCTTTGGACATATTGGAGAACTCCGGAAAAACCTTCTTAAAGACATTAAGTATGAAAAGAGACTTTCTGGAGCACGAGGCTCCTCGCTGGCGGAGATGGGAATGATTTTTGGTATGAGCGCTTTATTCACAATTTTTGCCACTTCATACGCTGAAATACAGATAGAGGGAGTCGCTTTAATCTTTGCTTTTGGCTGGCAGGCCTTGGGAGTGGGGCTGTTTCTTTTTGCATTGGGAAAACTTCGGCAAAAGCACTTTAGACCATTTCAAGGATATCTTAAGGCAGCAAGCTTCTTAGACATTTTTATCAAAACAGGACAACCCGTGAATATCATCGCTAAGAAGCTGGCACTTTCCTCCCTAATTAAAGATAAATCCCTAGACCACCTTGAAGACAGGATGGAGATGATATTGGAACAAATAAAGTCCCAGGGAATCTATGACTCGGCACAAGGAGCTGAGCTTGGAGCGGAGTGTTGGTACTGTTACGAGGAGAAACTTGACCGCTTTTTTCAGGAGATAAAAAGACTCAAACTGCTTGTGATTACTCTCTTCTTTCTAGGAAGCTATCTTTTCATCTTTTTCTCTCTAGTTGGGGCCCTACAGCAAGGGCACTAGACGGTTTATCCCTAATTTGCTTAAATAGGCCAAACCAATAATTAAGAGGAAAATCTATGAGTGAAAAAATAATTTTTTCAATGTCTCGAGTGAGCAAGACTTATCCAGGCAGAAAAACAGTAATAAAAAACGTCTCCCTATCTTTCTATTACGGGGCAAAAATCGGCGTTCTTGGACTTAACGGTGCCGGTAAGTCGACTCTTTTAAGAATTATAGCTGGAGTGGACAAGGAGTTTGACGGAGACGTAAACCTTTCAAAGGGTGTCAGTGTTGGATACTTAGAGCAAGAGCCTAAACTTGACCCTGAGAAAACAGTAAAAGAGGTTGTTGAAGAAGGGGGTGCAGAGCTGGTTAAAATTAGAGATGACTATGAGGCAATCAATGCAAAGTTTGCTGATCCGGATCTTGACCCAGATGAAATGAATAAGCTTCTTGAAGATCAGGCTAAACTGCAAGACCAAATGGATGCGCACAATATTTGGGACCTTGACTCTAAACTAGACCTTGCTATGGATGCTTTGAGATGTCCGGCTCCTGAACAAAAATGTGGTGTATTGTCTGGTGGTGAGAAAAGAAGGGTTGCTCTTTGTAGACTACTTCTTCAAGAGCCAGACGTGCTGCTTTTGGATGAGCCTACCAACCACTTGGATGCAGAAACTGTGTACTGGCTGGAGAGACACCTTCAGGCATATAAGGGAACTGTTATTGCCATTACCCACGACCGTTACTTTTTGGACAATGTTGCTGGGTGGATTCTTGAACTGGATAGGGGACATGGTATTCCGTGGGAAGGAAACTACACTTCTTGGCTTGAGCAAAAAACAAAAAGACTTGAACAAGAAGAGAAGGCCGAGTCTAAAAGACAGAAGGCCCTTAAGCGAGAGCTTGATTTCATTAAGTCTTCTCAAAAGGCAAGACAGGCAAAGGGTAAGGCCCGTATCAACAATTACAATAAAATGCTTGAAGACAACAATGCAGAGAAGAGAAATGAAACAAATGATCTCTTCATTCCAAGTGGCGACAGGCTGGGTGATGTGGTTATTGAAGCACACCATGTCGCCAAGGCGTTTGGGGACAAGCTCCTATATGATGATATGAACTTCAAGCTTCCTCCTGGTGGCATTGTTGGTATCATTGGTCCAAACGGCGCTGGTAAGACAACATTGTTTAAAATGATTACAGGACAGGAAAAGCCAGACAGTGGTGATTTTATTGTCGGAGATACTGTCCAGCTTGCTTATGTTGACCAAAGCAGAGAGATGGATAGCAATAAAACAATCATTCAAGAGGTTGTTGGAGATTTAGACCTTATTAATGTGGGCGGAAGAGAAGTTAACGCAAGGGCCTATATTTCAAAATTCAACTTTTCCGGAGAGGACCAGAAGAAGAAGGTAAGCGAGCTTTCTGGTGGGGAGAGAAATAGAGTTCACCTTGCCAAAATGCTTAAAGAGGGCGGTAACGTATTGCTTCTGGATGAGCCTACAAACGACTTGGATGTAAACACATTAAGAGCTCTTGAGTCAGCTCTTGAAGAGTATGCTGGTTGTGCGGTGGTTATTTCCCACGATAGATACTTTATGGATAGAATCGCCACTCACATACTTGCATTTGAGGGCGACTCTAAAGTTGTTTGGTTTGAAGGAAACTTTTCTGACTATATGGAAGATAAAAAGAGAAGGCTTGGTGATGCTGCCGAGATACCTTCCAGAATTAGTTATAAAAAACTTAAAAGAGATTAAAATCCAATGGCCGCTTTCTGAGCGGCCATTTTTTTATCCAATCGTTCGTAAAAAAGCTGATCCGCCTCACTTCCAAAAAGCTCGATCACTTCCACAACCTTTTTGTTCTCCATATAGAGGACGTAGTCTATATTCTGCGCCACAAGCTTTAAAACCAATGAGTAGTCCAGAGCATTTTGACTGTAAAGCCTCGTTAAAAGGGCCACTCTTGATACCGCGTCTGCAGCGCTATTGGCGTGAACTGTGCTCATTAACCCTCTATGTCCAGAGTTCATAGCAAGAAGAAATGACTCAACCTCCTTTGATCTTAGTTCTCCAAGTACGATTCGGTCCGGACTCATTCTCATGGCGTATGACATGAAATCTTTTAAATCATTTTCCTCTTTCGCTAAAAGTCTCGTGGTGTTCTCGTGAGGAGAAAGAATTTCATAAGTGTCTTCAAGAACCAGAAGATGATCTTCTGATGAAGTGGAGTTGAGCATGGAGTTTAAAAGCGATGTCTTGCCTGAACCTGTTGGGCCACAGATCAACACATTTTTGCGTGAGGCTACCATGTTTTTGAGAAAATTTTGGTCGTAGAAACCTTTCAAAGGAAAAACATCATTAGATTGAGAGCGTAGAAAGAGTTTAGATCCATGCTCTTTGCAGAGACTATGATGTAAAAGGGTCGCTCTGTATTGGCGAGACTTTATTTTTATATCGAAGCTTACAAAGGGGGATGAGGTGTTCCACTTTATAGATTTTTTTAGACACATTAATTCTAACGCTAGCTGGAAGTCTTCTTGAGTGGAGTCAACCCCGTCAAAGAGCCTTTTGTCAGAGGCATTTATTTGTATGTGGTCTGGGGAGTGAAATATTTGCTCTTCAAAGCTTTCAACATCGATAAAGTCAAAATCATACACCCTTTGATACCAGGCCTTAATGTATGACTTAAGCTCCTGTGAGAGTTCGTCTTCAAAAGGGATTTCTCTTGGAGAAAGTAAAACCCCTTTGGCAATCTTGTTTTTAATTAAGGTTTTCTGTTTTTCAATTTGATCGAAATTCATTTTAGCCTCGTAACTTTTATATAGCCTACAAGCCATTGAATAGAGTTTTGATTGTCGCTTGAAGAAAATAAATGCTTGATAATTGGAATTTTAGATAAACCTGGTACTGCCTGAGTCGTTTGTGAAGTAGCGTTATAGCTAATTTGAAAGGCCTTGGCGTATTTACCGAGTTTTGGGAAAAAATCACTTTCGCTTTTACTGCCCCTGACTAGTTGTCCTACGGGGTAGGTAAGCTCTGTTGAAAGGTGAATCCTTAGTTTCTTCTGATTCAGCATTAAACTCGATATAATTTGAAGACCTGCGAATTTAAAAGTTGTGCTCGTTTGCCCACTCCTGTGTCTTGTAGTTATAGGTATCTCTGCTCCAAGCTGAACCTTGGATGCTTTTCCTATTGTCGTTAGAATGGATGGACTGGAAACTACTTTTGAAAATAGTTTTTGGTTGGAAAGAGAAACCTCGTTCTCTGCGACTATGGCCTTTGGGCCAGAGTTTAAAAGTTCTGAAAAGGTGGAGCTGAATCTGTTCAGTCCAAATCCCATGGTTGAAAGGTCTGTGTTGTCGATTTTGACTATCTTCATTTCAACCAGGAAGTTATCTTTTACAAAACTTTGAGACTTTGGAATGAATTTAATATTGTATGCCTGAGCGAGCTTTTTTACACGGGTTGATTCGATATCAAGCTTTTCATACAAACATTCAATCGATGTGGCGTTGGAGTTGCAAATCAGACCCCTGCTTGTGTTGCGAAGTTTTAAGTAGATCTCCTTGATTATTTGCTTTCTTAGCTTTTTAGAAATAGAAACAGTGCTTATGACCCGCTCTTTACTTCTCTCCATATATAGCGTGAACATTCTCAAGTCCCTTGGTGAATCCAGCTCTCCACTTATTAAAAGTTCAAATGCCAAGGCCTTAACCTTAAGGCCAAGTGATTTAAAGTCATTGGCCAGTTGGAAGGTTTTAAGTTGCTCCCTTTTTGAAACCACATAGAAATGAATGTTGCGCTTTTTGCCTGAGTGAGACCAAATTACCAAATCACTAAATCCCAAGCTTTTACCTTTGACCAAGAGTTTACTCTTAGCAGCATAGAATTTGCTTGTTATGACCTCTTTGTTTCCAATGGAGAAGGAGTTTAAATTTTTTATATTTATTTCCACCTGTTCACCTTTAGACAAAAAGAATTCATCTGATTTCAATGTGTTGGCATGAGAGATGGCCATAATCCCTAGATTTGTGAACAAAAATACTTTGACAATAAGCGCTGATGAGGTTAAAAATCTTGTTTCTAAATATAATAATTTAGCAAAGGGATATATCATGGCCTCAAATACACAACAGACTAGAACTAGAAGAGCTCTTAAACTTAAGAAAATGGGTAAGAAGAGAAAGAACAAGAATGAAAACCAGGGAACAACTCCAAAATTCCCAATCCACAAAGATAAGTAATTCATTCGTTCTCACCTTTAAAAACTAATAAAGATTGAACAATAGAAGAGCTGGAGTTTAAAACCTTCAGCTCTTTTTTATTTATACAGAGCTCAAGTGCGTTTGTTGTTCTGTAAAACTCTTCACAATAATCCACACTTCGTACTTCTATTAATTCTTCCGGTACACCATATTTCGACATAAACCTATTCTTGATGTGCTTTGCATAGTTGCTTGCATCTACCTGATAGATAATTATGGCGTTGCCGTAACTGAGTAAACTCAGCATCATTAAGCTAATAAGTAATTTCATAATTAGTTTTCCTTTTGTTTACTTTCAAATCAAGGCCATGTGGATAAATTGAAAAGCTTTCTTTGTTGAATAGTTTTTGGGCCTGTTTTATTGGTAGAGACACTAAGAAGCTTTCTTTAAGTTCTTTTTTTATGAAGTCCTCAGGCCCTGGTTCTTTTTTAATTCTCTTAACAATGAAAACATCCTTAATAATATTTTTGGATGTGTTTCCTAAGAGGGTAACGGGTACATTTGGCGCCAGTTCTGCTCGAATCTCTGCCATGATTCTCATGCGAACATAGCCGGGGCGATCAATAACCTGTTTAGGAGTCGGGCGTGGGGGCTCTTCAGAAAAGGTGAGAATGGCCATAATTGCATTGCCAAGAACTAGAAGAAAAATGAAAAGCAATTTTTGTCTAATTGTGTAATTAGTTTTCATATTTTCTATCCATTTCGATCCAGTCTCTTTTCAGCTTGCTTAACATCAGCTTTTTTTTACTTTCTATTAAGAGGCTCGAAGCAAAGAACATGCTAAATATAGAAAAGAAAAAAAAGAGGGTTAGAGATGCCTCAGCTATAGCAAATCCTCTGGAAGTTCCCATGACTGGGTTTCTATCTTGACATCGCCTCCTGTGTTTTTGAATTTCGATTTGATCACTACTTTTGTGTTTATCAGTGTTGAGTTCCATTTTTTTCTCCTTAAAATTGCTCTTCCTAATTTGTCCCGGGTTAAAACGCCTTTGTTTTTATAAGGTGTTTTATAAGTGCTGGGATTGAAGAGACAGCCTTGAGAGGCAAGGTCGAACAATTTTTTCAAAAATGAAGCATGCCTGTACTCCATAGCTACTTTGAGGCCTTTAGCTGCCAAAAGCGCGGCCTTGGAGAGTGCTGGATTGGGCAGCAGAACCGCGGCCTTTGCGATTACAAGCTTTTTGTTCAATCCTTCCATCTTGTGGACATGACTTTTAGAGCTGCCGTTTAAATCCTTTACGCATTTGTATGCAATTATCTTCTTCTTAAGTGATTTGAAAGAGCTGGCCTGGCGCTGAAGATAAACCAAGGACCAGCAGCTCATCATTAGAATAAATAGACAGGAAAACATGGTGATGTTTCCTCGCTGGTTATTCATAATCAAGCCCTGATGGGAGTTCAAAGTTCATTTTCATAACTTTTGGATTACTGAAGGACCAGCCTTCATACTGTCCATTTTTGTAGCGAAGAAACATTCTGCAGCCTAGATTGGCCCTCACGCCAAGAGTGAGGTGAGGCCTGTTCACTGTTTTCTCCAGCGCCATTTCTGCAGATTTTTTTATAAACACAGATTTGCAGTAAGCTCTTCTCATCAAATCTGCGCCTTGAAGAAAAACCCCTACAATTATTGAGGCGGCAAGACAAAATTGAAGGACCACCATCAATCGATCTTTATCTCATCAACAATCTTCTCATTCATGTGGTTTACGCGGGTTTTGATATGCTTTCCCATGCTCTTGAAGGCCGCCAGGCAAAATATGCCTACAAGGCCTGTTAAAATAACATACTCCAGCATTCCCTGACCTCTCTGATTCTTAGCAACTTTTTTCATCTCTATCTCCTTTATAAAAGCGGTTCTAAGTGACAAGAGGACTATTTAGCGCAAAAAGTTAGGGGAGTGTCCGGATAAGAAATGATTGTTTTTTAATTTTCCGTATATGAAAAAGGAAAACGATTGCGTGAAATTACAAGCAGTTATAAAATATCTTACATGATAGAAGATAACAGCAAACTGTTCGTTTTTGAGAAGAAAGAAGTCGTACTGATTTTTGTCTTTATAGTTGTAATAGCGGTGACTGCTTTCACTCTAGGAGTGAGAATAGGCAAGCGCTTGTCGCTTAAAGAGGATGGGTACACAAAGACTGATGTTCAAAACATCGACCTAAAAAGCGTTGATGAAGAATATGTTGAGGCCGTTGTTGAAGGTCCTGCAGAACCAAGTAACTTCGAGGACGCAATCAGCAATGAAGAATCTCCTGCTGAAGAGTCTGCCGCTGAAGTAGAGGCCAGACTAAGAGAAGAGATGGAGAAGTTGGCAGCGGGTAAAGTTGAAACACCGGTCACTGAACCTGCAGAAGCTCCGGAGGTTGAGTCACCTGTAGTAGAGGAAGAGCCACAAGCATCCGCTGGTGAAGAAAAAAGAATTGAAAGCACTGATGACCTTTACGCTCCTCAAGACGACGTTAAGGGCAAGTTCACAATTCAGTTGTACGCTAATCAATCAAAGTCTGCCGCGCAGGATTTTGCCGATGCTTTTATTGTTAAAGGCTATGATGTGATCATTAATGAGGCCACTATCCCTGGAAAAGGAACGTGGTACAGAGTAAGTATAGGAATCTTCGACACAATTGAAGATGCTAAAAAATACCTTCAAAAAGAATCCGGCCTATTCCAAGGCGAGGATTATATTATCCAACAACTTTAATTATCAGTAAGAGGGTAGGTCTCAAAGACTCTATCAAATACCTTGTCTGTTTGGGATAGGTAAAGTTTCTTTATCGTGGATGCGTCAAAACTATTCATCACTGACAGGTCTAAGTCTTTTAATTTAGTGTGTGAAGAGATTTTTTGAATGAATTGAGTGGCGCTTTCACTCTCGAATGCCGCCTGCTGAACTATTGGGTATATTTCTTCCCTAGAAATATCCATTTTCTCAATGATTAGGTGAAGCACATAACTGGAGAGATAGGTGAAGTTCTCTAGAACCTTTGCCTCAACTAAGTTTTCGTGTATGACAAGATTTTCAACTGTGGAGCTCATGCGCTTTAAGGCGTAATACATGAGTCCCAAGTTGTCTGGCAGCATCATCCTTTCAGCACTTGAATGAGAAATGTCTCTTTCGTGCCATAGGGGAATGTTTTCGTGCGCCACACTCAGGTGGGACCTTATAACTCTTGCTATTCCTGTTAGGTTTTCACCTGAAACTGGGTTCTTTTTATGTGGCATGATCGAAGAGCCTTTTTGCCCTTTGCTAAACCCTTCATTCACCTCGCCAATGTCACTGTGGTGGAGGTGGCGTATTTCAACAGATAGTCTCTCGATGGCGGAAGCAACCAAAGCGTTTATCGAAATGAGCTTTCCTATTCTGTCTCTTGGAATAACCTGAGTGCTGAGTGGCTCTACAGCTAGGCCAAGCTCTGCAACTGCGTCCCTCTCTATTTCTGGGTCAAGAATAGTGTAGTTGCCGACAGCTCCAGAGAACTGCCCAGTGATGTCATTTTCATAAAATGACTTTAAATCCAAGTAGTGTCTATAAAGTTCAGCGTAATGGCCTAAAAGTTTTTGTCCAAAGCTCATTGGTTCCGCATTCATTCCATGAGATCGACCCATGCAAACAAGGCCTTTAGTTTCTTGGGCCCTCTTCGCTAGAGAGGAAAGAAGCTCTTCGTATTTTGAAAGGATTAGCTTTAACGATCGTTTTATTTGCAGGTTTGTGGCGGTGTCAATAATGTCACTTGAAGTGCAACCAAAGTGAAAATACTTAGATATGTCTTCCGGAAGGTTTTCTGTAATTGATGTGCAAAAGGCAATTACATCATGCTTCGTGGTTTTCTCTATTTCTTTTATTCTTTCGGGGTCGACTTTTGAGTTTTCTTTAACTGTCTTGGCCACACCCTCTGGAATCTTCTTTCCTTCCAAAGCGTTTGTAAGAGCAAGCTCCACTTCCAAGTAGGTTTGGAATTTGCACTTCTCGGACCAAATTTCAGAAATCTCAGGACAGTCGTATCTATTGATCATAAAACCTCAGTAGTAATAACCCATTTCAAAACCCATGCTCAGCCAGCCAAAAACAAGTGAGCGATCTTCAAGCTTTTCATCACCCTTTTTTGAACGCGCCAGTGAAGCAATGTTGTAGGAGAGTTTCCCTCCATAGTAAAAGCTTCTTCCGGATCTTCTATGAAGACCGTAGTCTGTTTGAATTCCAAAGCCTTGATACGACTCTGAGTCAAGGCCGTCAACATGTGTATTGTATGTCAAAAAGGCGTCTACTGTTTCAAAGACTCTGGAGGATTCAAAGACCGCTGTTAAGGCCTTAAAACGATAACCCGCTCCGGCTCCAAACGTTGTAAAGGTTTGGTCGGTTCCCTTTCTTGAATTTGCTCCATTTGATGTGTCGATGTCATCGGCAAATGCCTCGTACTTTCCAGTTGTTCTCTTTGCCATGACTGAAATCCAAGTGTTGGCATAATCTTGAAGTTCTCTTGAAAGAATTAGCTCAATGGAGTTTAGCTCCACAAAATCTCTGACATTGGCGGAGAATTGATAGGAGAGTGATAGTCTGTTTTTGTCTTCACCAGTAAAAAACTCTTCTGAGTAGCCATCCATGTCTTGTTCTAGAACACTTTCTTTATAAAGATAAAGTTGTTTGTTCCTTTCGATGGCGCCCGTGGTTAGATTTTTAGGACTGACGGGCCCAAGTAAAATTTCTTCTTCTAAAGCGGTAATCTCTGCAAACGAAGAGAAAGACACGGCCATTGTAATTAAAATTAGATTAATC
Organism: Halobacteriovoraceae bacterium; assembly: GCA_002711995.1. GTDB lineage: Bacteria > Bdellovibrionota > Bacteriovoracia > Bacteriovoracales > Bacteriovoracaceae > UBA845. Next base: position 48,217 of record PASN01000006.1, read on the forward strand.
ATTTCATCACCAAGTTATCAAACTTCTCACCTGGGAAATCATCGACTCCCGCAAGGTTTGCCAGGTTTAGCTTTTGCGCCAAGTGCTCGTACTTGGCCTCTTCATAGGCCTCTTGAGTGTTAATCAGCGAGTCCAATGCCAGTGAAACATCAGGAAATGAAGTCTGGCCCGAGATATATCTATCCAATGTTGCATCAAACAAAACTCTGGCATTTTTAAGTCTAGCTTCCGCGGCTTCCACCTTTTTTTCAAGGTGCGAGATCTGTTTATGGAAAGTTAAAATAGCCACTTTTACGTCTCTTTTTGCTTCAGTAAATTCAATCTCGGCAATTCTTTTATTAAAATATTCCCTCTCTCTTTCTCTAGAGTTTAAAAAACCACCAGAGCCAAAGATTCTCCACTTCATATTGATGCTTGCTGCTACTTCAACGTCATTTTCGTTTCCATAAGTTGTGAAGCTGTCCTGAGAGCCTTGATTGCTAAAAGAGTGTCTGTAAGCGCCCAGGCGAACAGTGAATTTTGGAAGGGGAAGATTGTCCTTTAAGTTTTTTTCAAACGATCTGTTCGCATTTGCCAACTCAACGTTTGCCTGTCTTAGTTGAGGACTTCTTTGTTGAGCGAGGGTGATCGTTTCATCTTTTTGTATATTCAAAGGTGAAAACTTCAGCTGATTAGTTAGAGTGTAGGTCGTGGAGAGGTCGTCTCCAAGAAGTGTGGCGAGATCCTGCTCTGTCGTGGCAACTTGAGCATTAATATCTTGGAACTCTTGGTGAGCGCGCAAGAACTCTTCTTTGCCTTGAAGAAGTGCTTGCTTGTTGATTCTGCCTAGACTCAGTTTTTCTTTTGATAATTTATAAATAAAAGATGTGTGGCGCAGCTGGGACTTCTTAATAAGCCGTATTTGTTTAAGAAGCGAAAGATTGAAGTATTTGTCTATGATTTTGAATCTTAGATCTCTTCTCTGTTCTTTGAGAATTTGATTCTCTCGTATGTAAGTCGCCTTTTGGTTTAAATATTCCAGGTAGTCTCTGCCCCAGTTAAAAACTGTGTAGTCTTCAAACTCAAGACCCACAAAACCCGCTGGGGTTTCGGATAGGACTGTTTCATTTTCGTTGCTGTAGATGCTCTGAACGTGATGGCCGGAAGTGTTAACTGTTAGGTTTAGCTGAGGAAACCAAAAGCCCTCAAACGCGTCCTTCCAGTTTAACTCTATCAGGCCTTTTCGGTAGCTTCTTATTTTCTCTTGATTATTAAGCCGAAGCCCTTGAGATATAGCATCGTGAAGTGAAAGAACCTTTGCCTCCGGAGCGTGGGCGAACATTTTAGGCTTTATCTTTTTTTCAACCTCGTCCAGGTCAATGTCTTGAGCGTTCCCGAGTGTCCCAAAAAGAATAAATGGAATTGTAAATAAAATCCGTTTCATGAGTCGTTGAAAATCCTTCTCTCAACAGTGTGTTTGTCTCTATTGAATAGTTGAATTCTAACATCAGAAAATGTGAAGTGTATAGTCTTGGTCAGGCAATTAGAAAAGGTTAAAGGGCCACGCCTGGGCAGCCTCTTCTTACTATGGTTTCTTCCAAGGTTTGGGTGCCCAAATTGGAAAGTCTGATCTGGTTTTTAAGTCTTGTTTTTGTAAATTCCAGTTTCTCGCGGACCATTTCTCTATTTTTAGGAAGTGATTCTAATAGCTTCATATTTCGCTTGAGCAGTGCGTTCAGACGTTGTTGCATCTCAATCTTGGTGCTTCTCTTTTCTAGTAGGTTCTTGCAACGCATACTTATCGCAGGATCCTTAATAAGATCCAAGTTCTCCAAGTTTTGAGCACTGGCCATAAGGACCATTCCAATAAAGATTATAAAGAAGCGTTTCATACTCTTATTATAGGTATTTCCCGAGAATAAGCACAGGGAATAAAAAAAATTGCCGCTTCGTGGCGCGCAATAATTCATGGCCTTTAGGGCCGCTTTTGGGTAGTATTTGAGCTTAATTGCGCCACCACTACAGAGGAAACATGTCAAAAACCCTTATTTTGATTCCAGCTAGGTATGGATCTTCAAGATTTCCGGGCAAACCTCTCGCTAAAATCAATAATAAACCAATGATTCAGCATGTTGTTGAAAATTGTCAGGCCAGCGGATTCGATTATGCAGTTGTTACTGACAACGATGAAATTGAAGCTGCGCTTAAAGACAATTACCAAGTTGTAAGGGTGGATGATGATGTGACCACTGGTTCTGAGAGAATAGCCTTAGCCCTGAGTAGACACTTCTCTGAGAAAAACTACGAATACGTTATAAACGTTCAAGGTGATGAGCCTCTTTTGAAAGCAGAGCTTCTGAAAGAGCTGAATGACTTTCATACTAAAAATGAATTCGATATTTGCACGGCAGTTAAAAGAAGAAGCTCTTCTGATGAAGAATACAGTAATCCTAATGTTGTTAAATGCCTTTTATCTGAAAAAGATGGGAAATGTTTATACTTTTCCCGGGCATCTATTCCTTTTTTTAGAGATGGCCAAGTAGGGGATTGGCATCAACACATCGGACTTTATTCATATAAGACCAAAGCGCTTGAAAGCTTTGTATCTCTTGAAGAGAGCAGACTGGAGAAGGCTGAGAAGCTAGAGCAGCTCAGGGCCCTTGAAAACGGGATGAGCATCGGGGCGATTGAGACTAACGCCCAATTAATTGGAGTGGACACACCTGAGGACATACACAAAATTGAAGGAGTATTGAGTGGGAAAAAGAGATAAGAAGTATATCTTTATTACCGGAGGAGTTTCTAGCTCTTTAGGAAAGGGACTTGCAGCTGCGGGACTTGCGTCTTTGATTGAAAGAAGAGGCATTAAAATTAACATGCTAAAAATGGATCCCTACATTAATGTTGATCCTGGCACAATGAGCCCCACTCAACATGGTGAAGTTTTCGTAACAGATGATGGCGCTGAAACAGATTTGGACCTCAGCCATTATGAAAGATTCACCAGTCTTACTTTGAAAAAGAAAAATAATTTCACGACTGGACAGGTTTATCTTCAGGTAATTGAAAATGAAAGAGAAGGTAAATATTTAGGAAAGACTGTTCAGGTTGTTCCTCATATCACAGAAGAGATTAAAAGAAGAATTCATTTAGCTGCGGAAGACAGTGACCTGTTAATTGGTGAGATTGGCGGAACAGTTGGTGACATTGAGTCCCAACCTTTTATGGAAGCCATTCGTCAGTTCTCTCACGATGTTGGCCCAGAAAACGTATTGTTTGTACATTTGGTTCTAATTCCTTATCTTAACGCTGCAGGCGAGCTTAAGTCCAAGCCAGCTCAACACTCTGTTAAAGAACTAAGATCAATTGGTCTCTTTCCTAATATTATTATTTGTAGAGCTGATAGAGATATCGATCAAGATATATTGGATAAGATCTCCTTATTCTGCAACGTTCCCAAAGCGAATGTCTTCAAGTCAATTGACTTGGATTCCATATATAAAGTGCCCCTAAGCTTTCATGAGCAAGGCCTGGATTCAAAAGTTACTGAACTACTTGGAATTTGGGCCAGCAGGCCTGATATCAAAGACCTTGAGAAGGTTGTCTACAACGTAGAGAATCCAAAAGGCGAAGTAAAAATAGGCGTTGTTGGAAAGTATACCGACCTAATTGAATCCTATAAATCACTTGATGAAGCTCTTAGACATGGTGCCATCGCAAATCAGGCACAGCTAAAAATGGTCTATATCGACTCTGAGGAAATTGAGTCAGGCAAGGATACCAAGCTTCAAGAAGTTGACGGCATTCTAGTTCCTGGAGGCTTTGGAGAAAGAGGCACTGAAGGCAAGATCGCCGCAATTAAGTATGCTCGTGAGAACAATGTTCCTTTCTTTGGAATTTGTCTTGGAATGCAATTAGCGATGATTGAATTTGCTAGAAATATTGCAGGTCTTAAAAATGCAACCAGCATGGAGTTTGAAGGCAAAGGCGACTTTGTTGTTCACTATATGGAAGGCCAATCCAAAGACATTCAAAAGGGCGGCTCTATGAGACTGGGCGCTTATGACTGTCACCTTGAAAAAGGATCTTTGGCCGAGAAAATTTATGGCAAGTCTGATATTTCTGAACGTCACAGACACCGTCTAGAAGTAAACAATGAGCATGTAAATAAGCTTAAAGAGGCCGGAATGACAATTTCCGGAATAAATAAAGATTTAAACCTAGTGGAAGTGATAGAGCTAAAAGAGCATCCTTACTTCATAGCATGTCAGTACCACCCTGAGTTTAAGTCTAGACCGTTCAATCCGCATCCACTATTTAAAACCTTCGTGGAAGCGTCATGGAACAAGCAAAAAGGAAAGTAATGGAAAAGATGGAACTATTCATAGGCCCATGTGTTTTGGAGTCGGAAGAGCTTGCGATGAATGTCGCTGAGAGATTGGTAAAAGACTTGGAGCCTTATTCAGACAAAATTAAAATGAGCTTTAAAGGAAGTTTTGACAAGGCCAATAGAAGCTCAATTGATTCGTACCGCGGTCCTGGACTTGATGAGGGATTGAGAATCTTGGAAAAAGTTTCTAAGACTTTTAATGTTCCAACCATCACAGATTTTCACAGCCCTGAACAAGCAGAAGTTGTTGCAAGCGTTGTGGACACTCTTCAAGTGCCAGCATTCTTGTGTCGCCAAACAGATATGATCGTTGCAGGCGCCAAGGCATGTAAACAGTATGGTGGACAATTGAAGGTTAAAAAAGGTCAATTCCTTGCTCCTTGGGACTGCAAGAATATTGTTGAAAAGGCGTCCAATTTTCTTTCTCTGGATAAAATCCTATTAACTGAAAGAGGAACCAGCTTTGGCTACAACAATCTTGTTGTTGATATGGCAAGCTTTGAAATTATGAAGTCATTTGGCGTGAGAACTGTCCATGACGCCACTCACTGCGTTCAAAAACCAGGCGGACTAGGAAAGAGCACTGGCGGAAAGAGAGAGCAGATATTTACATTGGCAAAGGCCGCAATCGCAGCTGGCGCTGACGCTTTGTTTATGGAGGCCCATCCAAATCCAGAAAAAGCTCTATCAGATGCAACAAGCCAACTACCAATTGATCAAGTGGCTGGCATGATTGGAAAACTTTTGGAAATAAAGGAAGTGGTGGACAATGTTTAGTGGAGATAGAAATTTAGATTTAAGAGAAGTTGCAAAGCCTTTTCACGAAAAGCTTAAAAAAATCAAAGTGGCGATATTCGACGTCGACGGCATCCTGACAAATGGCAAAGTTTACTGGTCTGGAGAGGAAGTTGGCTTTAATCGTTTTTTCCATGTCAGAGATGGGTATGGATTAAAGGTTCTAAGAAACGCTGGCCTTCATGTTGGAATCATCACAGGTGGAGACAGCGTTGGTGTATCAAAAAGGATGAGAGGACTTGGCCTTGCTGACGACATGATCCATATGGGTGATGAAGATAAGAGAAGTGCATTTGAGAAAGTTTTGAAGTCCACAGGAGCTTCTGACGAGGAAGTTCTTTATATGGGTGATGAGTTCTTTGATCTTCCAATTCTTAAAAGAGTGGGATTTTCAGCTACAGTTCCCAACGCCAGCATGGAAATAAGAGAGGCCGTGGACTACGTCACACATTTCTCCGCCGGAGAGGGATGTGCAAGAGAGGTCATCGACATGCTTCGCTTTGCGCAAGGAATCGTTCCAAAGGTTGAACACTAGAGATGGAGAGCTTGGGAAAACGCCTTTATAAATCCACAGCTCTTAAAGAGTTTAAAGTCCTGTATATGGGGATTGCAGGCATATTGTTGACTAACCTTGTGCTTCAGACTTATAGCAATCCGCTTTTTACAGAAAAGTTCCAAAAGACCTTTTCTGGAGTCGTGGACTTTCATATTAAATACCCTGAAGACTTTCTAGTATATTGTTTTACAATATTGTTTCCAGCAATTTACTACTCGTTCATTAGAGGGATTGTTTTTTATGAAAAAGGAATGACCATAAATAGGGGATTTCCTTTTTTTAATAGAAGCTTTTTGTATTCGAATATCTCAAAATATAAAATAATTCATCCTAAATATCTTATGGGTGTTAAAAGAAGCGACATTGATGAAGAATTTGTTTTTACGATTCGAAACATTGACCGGGTTGTCGCAATTCTAGATCAACAAAACATTCCTGGAAATCTTGGGAAAGAAAAGCTTGAGAAGGCCATGACTGTTAACAAGAAACTGGTTGTTTTCTTTGTGCTGTTTGGAACTGTTTTGTTTGTTGTTCAGCACTTTGGCGGCTTTGCCAAACTCTTAAGATAAAGAATCTTTGTCCAATGTATAGATGTTGAAGGCGTGGCGGATTACAGGCTGCGCCACGTTTCTGACCGGCACTCCGCCTAAAGTTTCACCCTTTTCAACACCTTTGTGAGCATGTCCGTGAAAGGCCACATCCGCTCCTCCATGGTCAAGCGCTTCCGCAAGATAATAAGAACCTAGAAATGGATATATTTCTTTTTTCTCTCCCATTAGAGTCTGAGTTGTAGGGGAGTAGTGAAGGAGCCCTATTTTGTAAGTTGTGTTTAATGACTTTAACTGGTCTTCAAATGTCCTTGCCGAATCTTTGGAATGCTTCATAAAGTCCTTCATCTCTCGCTCTCCAAAGTCAGATCCACATGCGCCAACAAAGCCTCCACCGAAGCCTTTAGCTCCGGCAATGCCAACACTTTGATCATTGATATGAAGAGTTGTTGCGCTGTTTTCTAGGACAGTGACTCCAACATCTTCAAGAATCTTTCTAACTTCCTCGACCATGTTTAAGTGGTAGTCATGGTTTCCTAGAACCGCCACTACTGGTATTGGACATTTTTTTAAATCGTGCGCCAGAGCTTTTATTTCCTCCGGATGGCCTGTCTGGGTAAGGTCTCCCGCTAGAAGCAGAAAGTCCGCTTTTGTCTCGAGGCCATTAAAATGCTCGCAGAGTCTATTCTGAGAATGTCTGTCAAAGTGAACATCTCCACCCGCCGCAATTCTTATCATTGTATAACCTCGCTCTCCTCAGGCCCTGGCAGAGTTCTAACAAAGACATGGTTTCTAAATTCCTTATCAGGAGATATTCCCCTCACAACCTCATGCACGGCCTTTTGTTGATCTTTAGTGAAGACTTCGCCTCGCACGTCCACAGAATTTTCTGTAACCACGACTTTGATATCATGATCGGCCGTCCTCTCATCTGTGTTCAAGGCCTCCATAATTCTTGCTTTGATGTAAATTATTGAGTCCTTTGGCCTTGAGCTCTCTTTGGATTCATGAATCTCTCTGTAAGGGTAGATGACCTTTTTTGGAACTTGGGATCTCATTTCAAAAAGCTTTCTGTAAAGGGTTTGAATTGCCTCCAATGGAACTGCTATGTCATTGGATTGTGCGTACACTAAAAGTGATAAAACCCTTCTTGGTGAAAAGCGTGCTCTCTTAACGAGGTACTCCCAGTCCAAGTTGCCCTCGGTTAAAACTGCCAATGCGTCATGCCAGTGATGAGGAATGTGTTCTTGATGAACCGCGGCTTTGATAACCACAAAGTCCTCAGGACTGATTAGGTTTATAAAATGATCATTGAACGGCACTCGTTGCACATGCTTTTGCATTTCTTCATCAAAGTATATATCTCCACTCGACTTAAAAATTAGATCTACAAGAGTGTTGTTTTTCCAGGCCTTAAATAGCCAGGCGGGGTCGCGCTCTTCTGTGGTGAATCCTCGCTCGCTCAGTGCTTTAAGAGCGCATTTTGCGTCTTCTGGAGCTATAAAAAGGTCAATGTCATGAGTAACTCTAGGTCTTCCTAGTCCTCTTCCAGCTATTCCGCCAATGAGAGCGTAAGGAAGATTGTTTTCTTCAAAGGTGGTGATCGCTTCAAGCAAAGTGGCGCTTTGGGTTTCAGGATCACTCCAGTTATGGTCTGAATAGTCTCTTTGCATTTGCTCCACTTCTTGTCCGTGACTTAAGGGCCTTTTGTTTTGCATGGTTCATCCTTGATGCAACAGTGCAGTTCAAGAAACAGGCCAAATAAGAGTGGGCTAAATGTGGGGTTATAAATTAAGAAATGTAATTAAAGATAAATTATTAACTGTGTATTTCAAAACTTTTGGCCTTTTCAAGGCGGTTCAGTATTCCGGCCCATTGTGGGCTTTCTTTCATGGATGACTTTAGACTTATAAGAATTGCGGTTTTACCTTCTTGTTCAGACTCTCGAAAAAAGTTGTACAATTTTCTTGCCGCTTGAGTAGGTTCACTAGTTAGGTGCCACTGTGCTAGATCTGAAGTATCGATATTTAAGGAGTCTAACTTTGGTGACTGATTGTCCCAAGATAACACTATGGGAATTTTTGGCATGTAATGATGCTTCAGCTGGCCTGGCGCCACAGGGCTTTGAACCACATTAACTGGTAGAGATATGCCATGCTGGTTAAGAGCTTTTGTGATGTCCTCAGAAGTAATCATGCCTGGCCTGTAAATCTCCACCTTGTCTGAAAACACTCCAACAACGGTGGATTCAATTCCAACTCTTGATTCGCCTCCCTCTACGACAAATACCTCTTCCCCAAACTCTTTGAGAACATGCTCTTTTTTAGTGGGGGAGGTTCTCTTGAATTTATTCGCGCTGGGTGCGGCAACAGGAGAGCCCAATCTTTCAATTATATCTAGGGTGGCAGGATGGTCCGGACAGCGAAGGCCTACACTGTCAAGGCCTGCAGTGATGACATCTTTTACTGTTTCGTTTTTCTTTACAACCATAGTCAATGGTCCTGGCCAGAACTCCTTTGCAAGGACATCGCAGGTTTGATCCCATGACACTGCCAAGTTTTTAGCTGTTTGTGTGTTGCTGACGTGGACGATCAGAGGATCAAAAAATGGCCTTTCTTTAACTGCAAAGATTTTTCTGAGCGCTTTTTCTGAATCTATTGAACCAGCAAGACCGTATACCGTCTCAGTAGGTAGAGCAACGACGTCGCCGTCTTTTAATAGCTTAATGGCCTTATCAAGTTCGTTCATTTTAGTTTTTACTTTGAAACAATGTTTGCAGGGGCTCTACTTACACCCTCACGAATAAAGCTGTCAATGACACCGATGCCTTGAAACTCACCCTCTTTAAAATAGGTGGTAAAGGGAAGTCCTTTATTGGTTTGAGCGCTAAATTCTCCACTTAGGAATATATTTTGAGCGCCAAAGAGCGTGTGGAGGTCTTTGTAATCTTTTATTCTTTTAAAATATGATCCTATGAATGATTTAAACCTCATAAGGTCCGAAATCCCGTACTTATGAAAATAGGCCATGTATGAGAGATACTTCCTTTTTAAAAGTCTGAAACATCTTCTTTGCCTATTCTCGTTTCTGTTTTCACACATGTACTCGAACTGCTCGAAAGCATCGTTTTCATCCATAAAGTTGAAATGATCAAGGCCCATGGCAAGAACAGTGATTTTTGTAGAGATCTCCAATGGGCCACGGAGAGTTCTGTTGTTCACCATCCTCTCATATTTTGGATCAAGATTCGTCATATCCTTTAGATGATTTCTGGCCTTTCTTCTGTAGTGTCCATGCCACCATCTATGTGTTTTGCTTGCCTGGTAACTGGAAGTTAAAGTTACTGAGAACTTGTCACTAGAATCTACCTTTGCCTCGCCAAGATCCTTCATGTATTCAAATTCAATTGCAAGCTTCTTCTTTGACTCTGAAGCGTTTGCGACTGCAGGGTTCCAGTCAAAAAGTTTGTTTAAAACAATGCCAGTGAGTCTGCTCCATAGACTTTGAACGTATTTTACAGACTCGGCATAGTGCTTAAAAAAGATCTTTTCAACACCATCTTTAACTATTTTAACTTGCTCAGTCTCTTTCTTCTTCAAGCTTCCAAAAAGAAGAGCTGAAAATCTCGAGTTCAAGTTTTCGTTTATTCTTTCTTCTGCGCTGACAATGTTCTTCTTAAAGTTGTTTACTTCCTCGGCCTTGCCTTTTAGCAGAGATGCAAACTCTTCTCTGTGCTTGTGTGAGCGACTTATCAACTTCTTGTCAGACTCATAAAAGCTCATGTTCGTTTTGTTGGACATGCCGTAGGTGTATTCAAGCTCAGTGGATAATAGTGTTATCTTTAAGAGGTTGTAAAAATCCACCTGAAGGGAGAGGTGTGCCTGTGCGCTTTTTTCCACTGTCTTTTGAATGCCAAGTCTTAAAAATTCACCCTCTCTTGGAGATTCATTTTCTCCTATCATATGAATAGTCGTTTCAGTTTCATAGGCGGTGTTCACCAATACTCCGGCCCTGCCAGACAATACTCCGCCGGTTGGAACGTTTACAACCCCTCCGGCGTTGAAGCTGAACTTGTCAGTTTGTCTAAGGAGTTGGTTCGGTCCAAGGCCTATAACGCTTTGTGGGTTAAACTTTGTGAAGGCCATAAAGAGCTTTGAGTAGTCCGATTGAAGTCCCTCTAGAAAGGTGCTTGCAACATGGCTGTACTTATACTCTCTAAGAAAGCTTACTCCGGCAAATGCGGCGATGCCGTCTTCGCCAATTTCAATTAGGTCTGCCTCTTTCAAATTTGTGAGAAGAGTGGTTGCATCAATTGAGATAATAAAAGTGTCGTGCACGAGCCACGAATCATTTAAATCTGGGCTCAATTGTCTATTTACGTAAAGGCGAAAGTTTGCAAAAGGCTTATTCCAAGTAAAGCCTGAGAAATTTAGAACCCCACCGCCCATATTGTGATTTAAAACTAAAGGAGCTGTTTGCTCTTTCCCAATGTCCTCATAATGACCGGCCAAGGCCTGCGCGATTTTCTCATATAGGGGAGCGCTTGGATCCGAGGATTTGTTATCTAAGTTTAAAAGCTTCTTTTCGACTGCTCGTTGTAGTTCACTCTTTTTGGAAACTGTGTTGGCCGCCATGAAACCTCTTGTGCCTCTTTCAGGGGCGGGATCTTTGGCCATTTCAGCTAATTCGTTTTTCAGTGAAAAGTGATGAAAGTTTGCAGCACTTGCAAAGCTCAAGAGTGAGAAAAGAAGAGTAAATAGTGTTAATTTAGTCATATCATCCTTGACTTTGCGCACTGCGCTAAGTATCTTCCCTAATTAAATCGGCAAATATTGCCTTCAACTTGAAGGTATTTAATTACTATTTGAATTTTTTTGGAGGAAAAGAAGTGGATTTCACTAAATTCAAGATCTTACTAGATGAACAAATGGATTGGCCTGGGCACTACACATTCAAGTTTGTGGTCAAGACGGAGAGAAAAACCGAGCTTCTTGATCTGCTTTCTGATCACTCCATAAATGAAAAAGAATCTAAAAATGGCGCCTACACAAGCATAACTAGCCGCAAACTTGTAAGTAGTTCTGACGATGTGGTTGCTGTTTATCAAGAGGTGAGTAAAATTGAAGGGATCATGTCTCTATAAATAAATAGGAGATCCCATGGGATTCGATACCGCCGTAGTTTTCGGTGCCGGAGCATTCGGCACCTCAATCGCTTCAGTTCTGAGCGAAAATTTTAAACAAGTCATTCTTAAAGTCAGAGAAGAGGAAGTCTATAACTCGATCAAAAACGGAGAAAATTCCGTTTATCTCCCCGGCCGCGAGCTTCCTAAAAATATTTACCCGGCCCTAACTTGGGAAGAATTGGATGAGTGCGTTTCTGACTCAACTATTAACCTTTTAGTTAATGGACTTCCTACAAGAGCAATCCATCCTTTTTACTCTGAAAATAAAGAAAAGGTTCTCGACTGGCTCAAACAAGGGATACCAATGGCGTCTTTAACCAAAGGTATTGACCCCGACACGTGTGAGCTGCCGGATGACCTATTCATGCATTACTTTTCTGATTACAGCGATAAGCTCTGTTATCTTTCAGGGCCTTCATTTGCACAGGAGATTTTAGATCGACAGGTAACTATTGTATCCCTTGCGGGTAAAACTCCTGATACGCTTCTTCCTGTTTCTGAAATGCTTCAAACTGACTACTTCAAGGCCATTCCAACTTATGATGTTAAGGGAGTTTTGCTTGGTGGATCTCTAAAAAACGTTTTGGCAATTGCCGGCGGTATTTTAGAAGGCCTTGGCTACAACCATAATACTCGCGCGGCCATGATCACTCGTGGGATTACTGAGATGCTAAGGTTTGGAAAAGTTTTCAACGCTAGACCTGAGACATTTTATAGCTTTGCTGGAATGGGGGACTTGATCCTAACCACTACAAGTGACCTCTCTAGAAACAAAACATTCGGAAAAGAGATTGCTAAGGGAAGAACTCCCAAGGAAATTATTTCTTCACAACGTTCAACAGTAGAGGGCTATAAGACTGCTCTTGCCGCTCATAGAGTCGCCAAAAAATATCATATAAAAACAAGACTCTTTGATGGGATTTACCAAATTCTTTATAATGACGTTAGACCTGAGAAAGTTCTAAAGCAGCTAATGGAGTTGCCCATCTCTACTATTGAGTAGAGATGGCATTCTCAATTGCGCTAATGCTCAAAACTTCTCCAAGCTTGACTAGTTCGCCATTTGGCTTTTGCACGAAGTAGGCAGGAACACCCACAATGTCATGCTCTCTTAAAAAGCTTGCGATGTTTTCATCTCTTTTTGTCCAGTCACCTAGAAGAAGCTCAATATTGTTTTCTTTAACCAGAGATCTAAACTCGTCTGTGTTTAGCACAAGCTTTTCATTAACTTTGCATGTTAAACACCAGTCGGCAGTGAAGTCTATAAACACCAATTCTCCTTTCAGATCTTTCATGGCTTGCCTAGACCACGGTTGCCAGTCAAGACTTGAGTTCTTGACCACCTCTGGTTGATCTTCCAGCTCCGCAAGGCCCTGGGTCTGCACCAAGCTGGCCGTAAGTGCTATAGGTATAAAAAAGAAGATTATGTTTAAGAATATGTTTTTGGATATCGCGCTTCTAAAAAAGAAGGCAAAGAAGGTCATAACAAAGATTGTATTAATATAGATACCTGCATAACCAAAATCAATCTGAGAGCTTAAAATGTCATAGAGCCAAACAAAAGTTAAAAGGAGTGTTAGTCCCAAAAACTTTTTAAGCTTTTCCATCCATGCGCCAGGCCTTGGAAGAAAAGATACAAGCTTTGGAAAGATTGCGGTAATTATAAATGGAAGCGCCAGTCCCAACCCAACAAAGGTTAGTGTAAGGAAGATATTAAAGTTTGATGTGGTAAAAGCAAACGTTAAAGCGGTTCCAAGAAAAGGAGCCGAACATGGCGTTGATAAAATTGTCGCCAAAACACCGTTGATGAAATCAGCTAAAAAGCCTTTCTTCATCTGAACATTTCCAAGCTTTGAGCCACCTGGAGTGACAAACTCAAATAGTCCCATCATATTGAGCGCTAATATGAAAATTACCGCCATCATGATGAAGACAAAAATAGGGGACTGTAGCTGAAAGCCCCAGCCAATTTGTTCCCCACTACTTTTTAACAGAAGCACGACACCCGCCAGTACCCAGAAAGTGGAAATTATTCCAGCAGTGTAGGCCAGATTGTGTTTTAGGATTGCGCTCTTTTTCTCATCTGAATGAACTATTAATCCAAATAGCTTTAGCGATATCACAGGAAGCACACAAGGCATAAGGTTAAGGATTAGGCCTCCAATTAGAGCGAATAATAGAATTAGAAGAATGCCCTGTTCTTCTTTTGGGGAAGCTTTGCCAAGCTCTTTAACTGGCGTTAGTCCCTTTATGAAGGATTTGTACCCTTTTATGCCTCCCACTGCGAACTGCTTAAAATCTTTGCTTAAGATTTGTCCTTTCTCATTTTCGTATTGGGTAAATAAGAATTTTGCCTCAATTGGAGAAGGGAATTGACCATCTTTAGGAAGGGCTATCTCTGGTTCTTCATAAATGCCATCCCAGTCGATCTCCATGTGTCCATAAAGGGTCTTGTTCTTTTCATCGTAGAATAATTTTTCATGTTGATAATCTAAAAGGTTGGCCAAATAAGGAGTAATAACATTTAAATCTTTTTTTAGTCGGGAAACATCAAAGTTCTTTACACTGTATTGAAGCAGCAGCTTGTTCTCTTCATCAAGCTTTGAAAGAAATATTTCCACATCTTTATTTGTGGTCACCTCTGGCAGTGCCTCGAGCGCTTTTACGAGCTCTTCTTTGGCCACATTTGGTTCAGAAGACGTCTTGCCTTTTCCATCTTTGTTCACCTTTAGAGTGGTGGAAGCTTCCCCAGGTATGCATATATCTTTACAAACCAACCAGCGGCCTTTGATTAAAAGCTCAGAGTCTTTTAATCGTGGTGCTTTGTAAAAGAAGTGGTAAAGCCCTTCGTAGCCAAAAGTTAAAATATTGCCCGGCTCAACAAATCTTTTTGGAACAGGCCATGGCAGTTCCTTAAGTTCTAATTCCTCACCGTTTTTTAAAAAGTCTATGTTTACAGCAAGGCCTGCATCTCCAGGATTTTTCCAGTAGGTATGCCATTTGGGAGCGTTTTCAAGGGACACTGCCAAATAGTTTTGTCCTTGATGTTCAAAAGTCTGCGCGCTTATTTGTACGTTCTGGTTTTGAGCAAAGCTGTTTAGACAGAATAGAGCAAGTATAAGTAGTTGTTTCAACATAGGGCCTTTGTTATTTGTATTTTTTAACTTTATAATTCATTTAATGAAAAATTTTAAATCCAATTATCCTAGTAGAATTATATGTCTAACCGAAGAGTCCGTCGAGACTCTGTACCTCCTTGGAAAGGAAGAGCTTGTTAAAGGCGTTTCGGCTTTTGTGAAAAGACCTGAAGCCGCGCAAAAATTGCCTAAAGTCTCCTTCTTTACCAGCTCGAATCTGAATAAAATCAAAGATAAGGATCCAGACCTTGTACTAGGTTTTTCAGATATTCAAAAGGATATTGCCAAAGACCTTATAGGCGATGGGATGAATGTTTATATTGCCAATCATCGATCTATTGAGGGGATACTTGAGTATATCGCGATGTTGTCTAGAATGGTCGACGCGAAGGAGGAGGGAGAGAGGCTCATCGAGAACCTTCTTCAAAAAATAAACAAAGCAAAAGACTTTGCGGGAAAACTTAAAAAGAGGCCAAAGGTTTACTTTGAGGAGTGGGATGATCCTATGATTTCGGCAATTCAATGGGTTAGCGAACTTATTGAGCTTTGTGGAGGAGAAGAGATTAATAAAGATCTCTCCCGAGGAAGCCTTGCGAAAGAGAGGTTTGTCGATCCCTTGACAATAATCGAAAAGAACCCAGATTTAATATTAGGATGTTGGTGTGGGAAAAAAGTCAAAATAGACTCAATTAAAAACAGAGATGGTTTTGATCAGATTTCCGCTGTCAAAAACGACTATGTTTTAGAGCTTGAGCCTGAGATCTTTTTACAGCCAGGGCCAGCTCCAATACTGGATGGAATTGATATTTTAATAGATTTGTTTTCTAAATGGAGTAAGGAGAATTCATGAAGTTTATTCTTTTTATATTTATAGCTCTTACACCTATTACATACGCTCAAAACTCTCACGATGAGATTATCCAACGCTTTTTAGATCAGCATAAAAAAATGATGAAAGACATCATGAAAGCTTTTGATGACGATGAGTTCTTCAATGATGACTTCTTTAAAGACGACATGTTTGAATCTCTCAAACGTCATGGTCTAGGAGCTTATAAAGGTTTCACTGGTGCTGGTGACAATATTAAAGTTGAGGAGAGGATGGAAAAAGATGGAACTATCTCGGTAGTCATCACCCCTCAAAACAAGAACACGAATTTAGATATAGAGTCCACTGACAACATGATCACCATTAAAAGCAAAGTGAAGGTGGAGGAAGAAAACACCCAGGGACAATCAAAGTCCAAGTCCATTTCAATGCAAAGCTTTTCTCGCTCTGTTGGTATCCCTCAAGGCTACAAAGCAAGCGCACCTAAAAAAGATGGCAAGAGTATTGTTATATCTCTGGTTCCTGAATCAAAAAATGTATTGAGTCCAAGAAAAGACGGCAGGGTGCCTATTAAAAAAGCGCCAGGAGAGCAGACGATTTAGGAGTTCTTTTTCCACTCTGGAATAGACTCGACTTCATCCCTCATTTTCTTGAATGACTCCAACCTGTCGAGTACTGCCAGGTCGTGTATTTCATTTTCATCTAGTTCATGAAACGCACAACCTTTGCTTTTCTCTTCATGTCTGCAGTCTTTAAACTTGCACTGAATGAAGTAGGGCTCTAAGTCAGGAAAAAAACTTGGAAGCTCTTCTTTAGGCACATCCAGAACTGATAGGGATCTTACACCTGGAGAATCTACTAAAAGAAAGTTTTCACAGTCTATGATCTCTGCCCATGTCGTAGTGTGGGATCCTTTTAGAACACCCTTAGCAAGCCTTCTACTTATGAGCTCTACCTTGCCATCACTAAGAGTTGATATCAGCTTTGATTTTCCTACACCAGACTGTCCAAGACAGATGGCCGTTTTATTTTGAAGTTTCTCGCGAAGTATATTGAGTTCTTCTTCTGATTGCTCAGGGCACTCGGAAGAGACGCTAAAGGTTTGTGCTCCTAGAAGTTTTTCGTATTTGTATTTTTCGAACTCTAGATCAAACTGATCTTCAAACTGATCCATCTTGTTAAATATAATGACTGCTGGAATGTCCCACTCTATTGCACGAAGAAGATAGCGATCAATAAGTCCTGACTTGTAGTCTGGCTTGGAGACTGCGGTGACAATGAAGAGAACATCAAGATTGCTTGCGATAACTTTCTTTTTGTTTTCACGAACAATTCTTCTGTAGATCTCGTTCTCGCGCTCTACAATCTCCGTGATCTCATAAGCGTCTCCACTTACCGCTTTTTGAAGTATGACGTTATCGCCAACAACGGGGTGGGAGCCTCTGATAACTTCACGAAGCGCGATTGCTTCTACGAATTCATCACTTCCTGGTATGCGACACTCAAAGCGACGCTTCCCAGACCTAAATATTTTTCCTTGAACTTTGTCCTGCATGTATTACTTATATCGTGAAATTCTTTCAGTGCGAAGCGCAAACTCCTGATAATTATTAAAAAACCTTGTTGACAACTCCACCATATCGCTATAAATTCTTTGCTCATCCGATACGCAGTCGTAGCTCAGCTGGATAGAGCATCCGCCTTCTAAGCGGACGGTCGCAGGTTCGAATCCTGCCGACTGCGCCATAAATTCTATAGATTCATAAATCACAATTTTCACCTTAAAGACCCGTTTCACAATAGAGAAGCCTAACAAAGAAATAATCAACAAGGTTTGGATATAAACCATTTGGTTCTTGATATCTTGTACCTTTAGACATAGTTTCAGAAAACATTTTCACTTTGATTGTAGAGAGGGGATATGAAGGAAATATTTTATATTTTACTAGTTTTTTTTTCCACCATAAAGTTTGCTGGAGCTACTTCTGAGCAAGAAATGGCTGATCTCTTAGTCTGCGACGAGGGTAGAACTTATAGTTCACTGGACCTTTTTGAACTAACAGAAGTAAAAGGCCTACCATTACAAGTAACCAACCACAGTTCTTTAAAATATCGTATGGCTTTTCGTTCTCCACGTTTTTCCCAGAAGCTTGAATCTATGTTTGAGGAGTTTCCAAAAAAGCTTAGATTTGTAAATGTAATGCCGTTACCAAGTGATGATCCGGTTTCGAGTCTGCCTTCGGGTTGTAAAGTCGGTATAGGACTTAAGATCGCGAATATTGATGGTGTCAAAGTATATGTGACAGAGGAAAAAATTTGGAACTCCCTATCCAAGACGGATAGATTCGTAATTACCCTTCGAGAATTGCTGAAAGAGCTGAGCCTAGATGGTGATTCCACAGCATTAAAAGACTTTTCCCAGTATTTAGTATCAGAATATGATCCGAAAGATTCAATGATCTATGAGTCTGGCCGCAGGGCTGGCATCATGATGGACTATCGAACAGGATCAAGTAGAAGAGGTCGTATTCTTACTTTTAGAAGAGACCAGAGAGTTAATTTAAATGAGCCATGTCGCGTTGAATTTGAAAATGGATATATTTACGATTATTGCTCCTTGCCCAAAGCAGATGACCCCCTTTACTTTGTTGATGAGCCTTTAAAGTCATTCAGTTTCGTTGCGCCATCAAATGGTCCCGAGATTGATCTTACAAAATGGGGACTAGAGGCACGCGTTTCTAAGGTCTACGGCAGTGGAAAGACTTTAATTTTGTCTTTAACAAGTCCTTTGAGCATTAAAACAAATTTCCTTGATCTGACTTGTGAAGGAAACCTTCGTATTCAGGGAGTTGGGAACGGATTGTTTAACGAACCTATTGACCTGAATAGAATTGAAAAAATTGATTGTCGTCTGGCTCCAACTTCTACAAACCGGATTTTATATCAAGGACAGTGGCGGGACGTTGAACCTGTTGATATACATGCTGATGACCTTCAGGGGAGTTCCAAAAATCTAATTGCTAAGATTAAAAATGGTATTGTCCAAAATCTAGGAGCCTCTTTTGTGCGACCTGAATTGGTTGAGGTCTTGGGGAACAAGGTCAAGGTTAAATCTATCTCTCGGGACTATTCATCCTATATGCTTTCTGGAGAGAATAAATGGGCCATAAGAGGTCAGGACTGTTTAATTGGAAATACAATTAGAAAAAATAACGAGAGAACCATTGTTCTTCAATTTACTGAAAACTGCCCTGTGGAAATACAAAATCAGAGGATCTTGATTTCTAAAGCAATTGTAGATGAAAAAGAAAAGGTCTATGCCTTGACCACAAGATCAGCACTTTCACTCAATTTGCTTAGCGGAAAGTATCCCGTTAAATTTACGGGAAACATTACGCTAGAAGATGGTAAGACGTTTAATTCTGGGGACTTGTACGAGAAGATTAGGGTTAGGGTCGGTACATTTAATAAAAGGTTAACCTGGCTTCCAGCGGGAACCCCCCTTAGAACTTACAATCAAAATGGACTCGTCGTCGAGAATCGTGAGTTTTTAGTTACAAATCCTTTTAGGTTCTATGAGCATGATAGTGGGGAATATATCTCAGTAGTAGGAACCGTTAGCCTTTACCCAGATGGAGCCTTCCGATCTGGATGCCTTGCCAAGTCCTACGGACTTACAGTATTAGAAGGTATCCAAGAATCTAGAAAGCTCTTGCCTAAAGGAACATGTGTCGAGCACCAAGGTGGCGGTGGTTATCGAATTCGAAATCAGTAAGCGAAACTTTCTAGTTCTGTTAAAATTTGAATTGTCTCTAGACTTTTAGAAGTGAGTAGAATTAAAAATTAAACTTTTTACAAAAAATATAACTGTATTTTTAGCCGCACTTTGAGAAGTCTTGAAAGACTAAGTAATTGAATCTTTATTTTATTAAAAAACACAGAAACTCAGAAAAAGTAAGGCCAGCTAATCCGCTGGCCTTTTTTTTACTAACATGGCTTTATACACAATCCTTTGGGAGAACCTCTCCACACCTTGGGGACATCAGGATGAAGGCCTTCTGGATGGCATTAACTTACTTTTAGGCTTAGCCCCGCATTATTAATTTGGTCTTGAAGTGCTAGTTTAGCGAGCCACTCAGGCGGTAATTCAAGAGATTCAGCAATTTGTTGACACAGGTTCAGACTAACAGAGGAGCGGTTTTTTTCTATGTCACAGACTCTCTGTTTTGAGATTCCAAGAACATCAGCGAGTTGTTGTTGTGTCATTTCCTCGCCGAGTCTATAGCTTTTAATAAAGTCACCAAAAGTTAAATCTTCATTTCGCTTAGTAGTCATGTTTATTTACCTCAATGATTTCTATTACCTCGAAGCCTGAGTCAATTTCTTGATAAATGGCTCTGTAGGCCTTTGAAAGTTTGACCGATCTTTAACCTTTTCTTTTTCCCCGTAATGGTTCGTCATGAAAGCCTTTGTATTTTCTAGCTTCTTTCAGCCCCACTGTATCTAGTAAGTCTATCCAATAGAGATATTTTCTATATATATGATCCGGGATCAGCTTTAATTGTTTTTTAGCTTCTTTTCTCAACAGAGTCTTCATCTATTTGCAGTACGTTTTTTTTACGTACTTGTCAACGTTTGGCGTTTGACGTGAACAGTTTCAGGGGGAAAATAAGATAAATAAAGCAATATCAAGAAGACAAGCTATTGAAATCATTCGCAAGTAGTTGTTAATAAAATGACGCTGTCAAACCTGCCGACTGCGCCAT
Organism: Halobacteriovoraceae bacterium; assembly: GCA_002711995.1. GTDB lineage: Bacteria > Bdellovibrionota > Bacteriovoracia > Bacteriovoracales > Bacteriovoracaceae > UBA845. Next base: position 68,402 of record PASN01000006.1, read on the forward strand.
AAAGTTCTAGAGATTCATAAACCACACTCCTCACTTTAAAGACCCGTTTCATAATAGAGAAGCCTAATATCTATATAAGTTTTACTTGATTGCGACTTAGTCATTTCGCTGTGCATTCATTTGTGGCAACTTCCCATTCATTGAGAACAATTCCGCCATTTATGCGTTTAAGAATGGTTCAGAAAGACATGCTTTCCTGACCACGAATAGAAAGACAAAGAAATTATTAACAAGGTTTGGATATAAACCATTACTTAAGTGATCGCCGAATCTGGAGGCAAGAATGAAGACTTTTTTTTACGTATTAACACTTACTGTATCTTTTAATGCGATATCATCAGACATAATAGGAAAGTATAGTGGAACGTCTGATAGTGGCCATGCTTGTGAAGTTGAAATTACTTCTCAGGATAAAGACAAGTTTGTTGCCCAGCTTTACATTAAGAATAAGAAAATTGTTAAAGTAACCAGCGGACTATATGATGGGGAACTTGTTAAATCAGGAAGGCATAATATCGAATGTGCAGATAGTGGTGATTTTTGCTTTTGGCCATTCGAAACAGCAGATAAAGTCATTGAATTAGACTATGAAGGCGGACACGAGCTTTCAAGAATTAACTACATTACACGCAAACTCACATCATGGAGCTATGGAGAACTTTCATCACAGGAAGGACTTGTTTCCAGGCTTAGGGCAAGTTGTAATGGATTAGAAAAAAAGATCTAAACCTCTAGTTATCGAAAAAGTCTCTGTTTAGAAAGGCAGAGACTTAAAGCAAATCCACTTCGATCACGAAAGATCGTCTTCAAAGTCAATAGTTTTGATGAAAGGGTTTTCTGCTGCTCTTAAAGAACCAATAGTTTTCCAAAGGTGTTGCGATTGTTTGATCATGTAGAATTTTCGGTAGGGTCATTTCAAGAGTCACTCAAGTTTTACTCATCCTCTCTGTCAAAGCTTGGTTACAAAGTGAGGTTTGTAGATGAGAAACATAGTGAAGCTGGTTTTGGGGCAGGTGAGACTACTGCATTTCTTTTATATGGAAGAGGAAATGTAAGACCCTTCATGCACCTTGCTTTTAAAGCAAGCACTGTAGAGCAAGTCAACGAGTTCTACAAAGCAGCCATTTCAAATGGTGGTAAGTGCAATGGTAGGCCTGGCTATAGAGAAAATTTTGGTTCCGGATACTATGCAGCTTTTGTAATTGATCCCGACGGGCATAATGTCGAGGCCCTTTATCGTGACCCTGATAAATAACACTGGGTAAGCAAATAAGTCCCTGTCTTTGATCGCAGGGCACGAATTAAACTCCACTTCTATCCGGACACTTCAAGAAAGTTGGGTTCTTTCCAAAGATTAGGCTACTCGTATATCTATGTTTGGATCAAGTCTTTCGGCAATCTCCAATAATTTATCAATCGTAAAAAGGTCAATGCGATATTTTACTATCTCATTGAGCCTCGCAGGGTCCATCTTTAAGTGCCTAGCGAGTTCGGCCTGGCTGACATTATTTTCAAGAAGGTGAGAAACAAACTTCTCACATATCTTGTATTTCACTTTCTCAGCCTTTGTGGCATTTTCAGGCAAGGTGCGAGAGGGCTCAGCCGATTCCAGCTTGTCTCTAATATCTTTTAGTTTTTTTTCATCAGGAAAAGCCATAATTATTCTCCTTTGCTATCGCGAAAAGCGTTTACTATGCCAATGTAGATTTCCTCATTTTCAAGAAGCCATATAAGCCTATACTGTTTCTTCCTTAACTCGACCACAGTCGCGAAATAACTGAATTCTCCCTCTTGATCATCGGGCAATTGAAGATGGCCATTTAACTTTTTTACTAATCCGAGAATGAGTTGATCATCAATTGATGAACTATGTTTCCGTTCATAATGAGGATCAATGATCACTTTATTGATAACCTTCTTATTAATAATAATGGGGGGTATCTCGTATTCCCTTCGTTTCATAACAAACATAATAGCACTTATTGCAGAATTTCGCAATGTGAGAGTGAACTTGTGTTGGCATAGGGAAACTTCAACAACAGTTAAAGCATTGGACTTCACCATTTTGGTTTGCACAGTTTTCGATGGGAACAAACAAGAAAAAATGGAGAAATAAAGCAATATCAAGAAGACAAGCTATTGAAATCATTCGCAAGTAGTTGTTAATAAACTGACGCTGTCAAACCTGCCGACTGCGCCATTTACGCTTCACGTAAGTAATTAAGATTCTTTACACTTCGTGGTGGACTGAACCGCGCTCAATCCCTGCATGATCATTATGAATTGGCTGGCGAGCAAAAGATCACCAAGCAGCCGGCTTGGTAGTCGTCTGCCGGATTAAGCATCCGGTATGATTCCTGGCGGCCCGCTTGCCCCTCCATTAGGTGGCCAATCTTCGCTATGAAACCTTGGTAAGGTGAAAAAATTGTCAGGGGCCTTTTGATAGCTTTCTCCCTTAAAGTATTTGGCGGCAATTTCTTTTCTCAAAATTTCGTAATCATAAGTAAGCTTGAGTTCATTCATAAGTTGCTCAAAGTCCTCATTTGTTAAGTACATTGCCATGGGATATTGAACTAGAGAGTTGTCAAAGCCGCATTCATGGAGGGTTTTAGTGATTTGGTTATAGGTGTAGTAAGAAGACGCTCCATAACGATTTTGTAGATGACTTAAAAAGTTTTTCGCAATTATTCTTAAATGTCTTGCTTTTATGAACCTCTTAAAAATTTTCATAGATCTAGTATCGGTAACTTGCCTTTTGATTTAAAGTTCTTTCTCAGCAAAAGAAACACAGTGAATCCCAATTGTTGTTGGTTACCTGCCACCTGAAGTGTCTGCTGCTCCAAACTGGTCTAGTGCTATTTGGTGACGGGTTCTGCCGACTGCACCATAAATTCTAGAGATTCATAAATCACAATCCTCACTTTAAAGGTCTACTCCATTATAGAGAATTCTAATGTCTATATAAGTTTTACTTGATTGCGACTTAGTCATTTCGCTGTGCATTCATTTGTGGCAACTTCCCTTCATTGAGAACAATTCCGCCATTTATGCGTTTAAGAATGGTTCAGAAAGACATGCTTTTCTAACCATGAATAGAAAGACAAAGAAATTATTAACAAGGTTTGAAATAAAACCATTAGCTTGGTGTCTACAAGATCGAGGAGAACAAAATGAAAATGTTGAACATAGCTTTATTTACTTTACTGATCAGCTCTCAGGCCAGTGCCTTTGTTGCTCAACCAAAGAATATTGTTTTTCAGGAAACGATTGGGGCAAAAAGACAATTTACTCTTCCAAAAATTGATTTAACTAGAATGCTTTGGTCCTGTGAGTCATGGCCTAAATACTTTTATTGTTCAGTTAAAGGTAAAATTTCTCTTGATGATGTTGTTGTAATTGGAAATAGCTCATACAAGGGAACTTTGGTTATACGAGGCCAGTTTCATAAAACTTCAGACCTTAAAGGTCATCAGGTTCAGTGGGATGACGTCCATGACTACATTGAAAGAGGTGGAAATGGCTCAGTTGAGATCACCCTTGAGGAAATTGAAACTAAATCAAAAATTACCATTTCTATTGAACCAAATGGAAGTGTAGCGCTTATGCCTTTTAGCGATGACGGATACTCAAAAGGGCGCATAGTTAGTTATTACTAGCTATCGATTAAGTCTCTGTTTAGAAAAACAGAGACTTAAAACAAAATCCACTTCGATCATGAAAGATCGTCTTAAAAATCAGGGCTTGATGAATATTTTTAGAAAGATGGAGTGAACCCCGTTGGTTGGACAGATCTTCGGGCACTTTCTGAACAAGCCTAACTAGCTTTGTCAGTTAATTCTTTTTCATATGCCAAAGGACTTT
>PASN01000007.1 GCA_002711995.1 Halobacteriovoraceae bacterium
GTTGGTTGGACAGATCTTCGGGCACTTTCTGAACAAGCCTAACTAGCTTTGTCAGTTAATTCTTTTTCATATGCCAAAGGACTTTTATACCCCAAAGAGGAATGAAGTCTTTTGGCGTTGTATACTTCCTCGATAAATTTTGGAAGCTTTTTCATCACATCGTGGAAGGTTTTATATCCTTTAAAGTAGATTTCTTCATACTTGAGAGTCTTAAAAAATGACTCGATAAAAGCATTTTGAGTTGGGCTACCTTTGTCTGACATACTAATCCGAAATCCAGACTCTTTTAAATACCTAACGTATTCTTCAGATCGATACTGGGCACCTTGATCACTATGGTGAATACAACCTTCTTTGATTGTTCTTCGAGAGAGTGCTGAGTCCAAAGCATTTATGCAGAGAACGTAATCCATCTTCTTTGAAATCGCCCACCCAACTACGACTCGTGAATATATGTCTATAATTGCGGCCAGGTAAACAAAACCGCTCTCAAGCCTTATAAAGGTAATGTCTGTCGCCCATGCTTGGCCGGTAGCTGTAACTTCAAAATCTCTTAAAAGGTTTTCGAATGGCCTTCCATCGTTAAGCTTTTGATAAACTTGAAATTGATTTTTCTTTCTGACATGGCAACTTTCAATTCCAAACTTCTTCATCAAGCGAAGAACCTTTTTATGATTAATCAAATGGCCTTTAGACCTCAGCTCCCGCTCAATCCGCCTATATCCATAGCCTGGAAAGTCTCCATTTATTTCCACTATCAATTTCTTCCACTCAAGGTCTGAGGTTACTTTTTCCTTATTTGTTTTATGGTAAAAGCTACTTCTTGAAATACCCATTACTTCGCATCCTCTTTGAATTGTTCCCAATTCTCTGAGGTGATTACGGATGAAGATTCGCTTTTCAGCCACTGTATGTAACTTTCCGCTTTTTTTAACATCTTAACTTGCAGATACAGGTCTCCAAGTTCGGCCTTCAGAGATAGATTTTCTCTTTCAAGAGACTTCTCTCGCTCTGACTTAGTTTGTTCTTCTGCCCACTTTGGAGGATTGCTTTTCTTAATTCCGCTTCCTTTAAATTCCTTCACACAGCTGGCCACTGCACCTGGAGAAACTTGATATTTAGCAGCGGCCTGCCTGTAGGTCATTTCTTTAGCGACAACGGCCTCAGCAATGGATTTTCTGACTTCGTGGGGCAGTTTGTGAGGCCTGCCAATTGATTTTTTCATCTTAAACTCCTCATATTTATTATAGCTGAGAAGCTAAGTTGGTCTTGTTCAGAAACTATTGCCTAGAGTGTCCAGTCGATGGGGTTCACTCCAAAATATTGAACACGGTTAGGATATAAACCATTACTTAAATGAACAGGAGAATAAAATGAAAAAAACTATTAATTGCTTTTACTTTATTAGGATCATTATCTTCATTTGCCAGTACTGACTCTTGCAATGTTAACTTAAAACTAGAGCTTAGTACATCTCTTGCAGATGGAAGTATTACAGATGATGATGCAAGGTTTAATGTAAGGATTTATAAAGGAACAGAAGCCCACAGTAACTCCTATGATGTTTTGAGTGGAGACAGTGTTGAAGTAAGCATGCCATGTGGAGAAATATATTATACTATTACTGGAAGATCATTTGATAGTGATCAGTTAAATGTTAAAGTCAGTATAGACGATAGAGAAGTTAAAAATTATTTTAACAAGTTTAGTAAAGGCATTGTTGTCGAGTTGGATGGTCCTTCGTTCTCGACCCTACCAGTGGTTCCTGGTGGAGAAATAATGCTAGTAGATAAGATTTCTATTATAGAATAATTGTTATTTAAAATATAAAAATAAAACTTAGAATAGGGACAGTTGTTATGTCCCTATTTAAAACAAGCTACAACAATGAAACTGAGCAAGTTTGTATAAACTTTGAATTATGTTTCTCTTTGTCTTGCAGCTCTTTATGAGAATAGGTATAGGTAGCTATTTCTTTGCCATCGATGAAGATTTTCCATGTACCTAAATTGGTTTCGACCTTACCTCCACCATTGATGGGTCCCCAATAAGCACATCTTCTTCTAAATTCGGATTGTTTTCCAGGACTCCAAACTCTTTGTATGTATACAGACTTTTTAGACCAGTTGATTGTTTTCTTATAATGGTCTTACCACTCTCACCATGACTTCGTGGGTGGACTGGAAACGATTAAGTACAAGTTGATTGATGAATGGGAGAATGAGGAAAAGTCNTGTAAAATTGCTTTTGAGCCCGAAAAGTCTCTTGATTATTATAAGTAAATGATTTTTCAGTTAGAAAGATGACTTGTGAAGAGTTGGTGGCTATTTGTATTGTGGTTCATTAAGTGTTTTAATGACCTAGTGCATGGTAAATGCCCGGACGAGATGCGCCGTACCCGGTTAAGACAAGACGACGCCTTCAAAATTAAGGAGGTTGGTAATGTCATCTGCATGGTTTACTTTATTTTTCGCTGGATTGTTGGAAATTTGCTGGGCCATCGGGCTTAAATATACTGAGGGGTTTACCCGTCTCGGTCCAAGCCTATTCACCTTGGTTACCCTGGCGGCAAGTATGTATCTTCTCGCCAAAGCCTCCCAGTCACTTCCCATCGGAACGGCCTACGCTGTTTGGGTTGGCATTGGAGCAGTTGGAGCGGGTGTTTTTGGCGTGCTGCTTTTTAAAGAGCCAAAAACCTTTGGCCGAATTGTATTTTTAACTCTGTTGGTAATCTCAATTATAGGCCTAAAAATTACAGCTCGTTGAAATGACTTCGAACTATAATTTTCCCTCCCTACAAAAAAAGGATTGGCTTTACAAATATTCTATTTAAGTCTTTTAAATTGTTTTAAAGCGTCGAACTTAATAAAAATGAACCAATGAAAATTTGGAAACAGCTTTTGTATTGGGTGACAACTTTTGATGCAACATTGCGTGTTCTGCTTTTTTTAGGAACGATGTGTGGGGCCCTTTTGGGCTTTTTGGAAATGGCCGAAGAAGTGGAAGAGGGAGAAACAAAAGCTATTGATGAAAAAATCTTCTTTCTTCTTCGGGAGGAAGACGACCTTTCAAATCCTATCGGCCCTCTATGGTTTGAAGAGGCTGCCCGGGATATCACTGCTTTAGGAAGCTACACTATAGTCTCTTTAACAACTTTGTTTACACTAGGACTACTATTGCTTTTAAAAAAGAAAATAGAGGCCATGTTTTGTTTTCTCTCTGTCGTAAGCGGCACAGGCCTAATCCACTTTTTGAAAATTGGCTTCGATCGCCCAAGGCCTGATGCTGTATCTCATCTAGTAAATGTTAGCACGGCCAGCTTTCCTTCCGGTCACAGCACCATGGCCTTTGTTATCTTTTTATCTTTAACCTTTCTGGCTACCAGGTCACTGCCTTCAAAAGCCACAAAGATTTATGTGGTTTTAACATCTGTATTTATTGCTTCAATGATAGGATTTAGCAGAGTGTACTTGGGAGTGCATTGGCCTAGCGATGTATTAGCAGGAATGTGTTTGGGCTTTTTTTGGGCACTACTTTGGTTGGGAATGGAAATAATAGTTTTTAAAAAATACCTTTCCAGATCTTAAGTCAGAATTATAACGATTGATTCAGCGGTTGAGAAGTTCATGCCAATGCTATTGTTGAGATGTGTCAAATTGACACTTGACCGAATTTACTGGATTTTATCATTTTTCTTATTTACCATTTTCACATGATGAAAAAAGAAGATTTATTTGCCTCAATTGTAGTGTTTTTAATTTCCATGCCCATTTGCCTTGGCGTTGCCATTGCATCCGGACTAAACCCTGTTGCTGGAATCTTTACCGGTATCATTGGGGGAGTCATCGTTGGGATATTCTCTGGCGCCCCGCTCCAAATTAGCGGCCCATCGACTGGACTTGCAGTTATGGTTTTGCATGTTGTGGATGTGTATGGCCCAACAGCTTTAATCCCACTGGGGATTATCGTGGGGGTTGCGCAACTTGCGACTGGTTTCTTTAAAGTTGCTCACTTTTTTCAGGCCACACCTCCAGCACTACTGAAAGGTATGCTTTCGGGAATTGGTGCAGCAATCCTCTTATCTCAGATTTACATTCTATTTGATCTTAAAATGAGTTCCGAAGGTCTTAAGAATATTGCCGGACTTCCTGCAATATTTGGAAATCTCTTTACTGGGAACATAAACGAGCTGCAAACACACTCTCTAATTCTTGGAGCGATCGTTATCGTAATCCTTGCACTATGGAGTAAGGGGAAGCATCAAATCTTTGAGCTATTGCCTGGACCACTTGTGGCCACTGTTGTTGCTTCTGTTCTAGTTCTGGCTTTAGGCTGGGAAGTTAAAATGGTTAACCTTCCTGAAAATATCTTTTCAAAAGCTTTTGACTACGATTATCTAGGAATTTTTGCAGCTCTTGATATGAACTTCGTTCTTTACTCGTTGGGATTTGCATTTGTAGCCAGTGCTGAAACATTGTTGTGTGTAAGCGCTGTGGATAAAATGGCCAGAACTGACTCAAACTACAATAAACAGATCATGGCGCAAGGAACTGGCAACTTGGTTGCTGGGGCACTCGGAGCTATTCCGGTTGTAGGTGTAATTAGTCGAAGTGCCGCCAATGTTGAGTTTGGTGCAAAGACAAAGCTTGCTGGGATCTTATCTGGCATTTGGATTGGTTTGTTTTTATTTCTTCCAGACGTTTTAGCGTATATTCCTATTCCAGCACTTGCAGGTTTATTAATCTATATTGGTTACAAGCTACTGGATATCTTTCACATTTGGGACTATATCAGAAACCGCAATAAAACCTCTTTGATCTTTTTTACTACTTTGTGCCTAACGATCACTGTGGACTTGTTAGTCGGTGTAGTAGGTGGCTTTGCCGTTTCTATCTTAATTCTTGTTTGGGATGTTCTGAAGTTTGACTTGAGCGTTGAGCAAAGAGGGGATAATAAGGTTTTAAAGTTTAATGGGAAGCTTTCATTTTTGGACCTTCCTGTTTTATCAAAGAAACTAAAGACACAAGGTCTTGAAGACGTTTCAAACCTTGAAATCTGTCTGAGAGAGGTTGAATATCTTGACCCTGCTATCCTGGAACACCTCGATGAACTTAAAGATAAGTTAGAGTCTCAAGGTAAAAAGATTGAGATTCATTACAATAAATTTACAATGCATTAATTAGTTAAGGCCTTTTCAGGCCTTAACTTTTTTAAGCTTTAGGTTACACTTCCATTTTAAAAATCCTAAGAAGGCTTCAACGCTTTCTTAATAACTAACTTCCACCCTTGGTATCTATTTCCAGCTAAACGCTAATTTTTGTTTCGGTGCTGTATCTGATAGCCGTTTATGTGATATTACATGTGTTCGCTTTTGGTTGTTTTTGTTTGACACTTCAAACTTTTGTTTTTAGTGTCGATCTTGTAACCATAAAGGAGATCATTATGAAAAAAATTGTTTGGTGTTTAATGTTTGTCGTTTCATCTTTTGCTATGAGTCAGGAGTCGGACCTGGTGTTGGAAGGAGAAAGATGGCTTGCGAAGTCTACAGGTTATGTTTGCAACGCCTTTGAAGAAACTGTTGAGAGAACTCCGGGTCATGAGAGGTTTAATGTTCAGTTTAGCCAACTGTCTACAGACTACACTTTGGATAACGTTTTGGTTAAAGCAAGCTTTGATCAAGGTGGGTCCAATTGTAGCTATAGCGTTTTACTTTTTGCAGACAACGCCAATGAGACTGTTAAGTTTGTTGAGTCTAGGGCATTTGCACTAAATGGAGACTCTAACTGTTTAGAAGGCAAGGATATGCTTGATAAACAATTCGCTCTAAATGAATACCTCTACTGGGGGCACCCGCACCACGTAAGCATTGTTGTTCCTGATGAAGGAGCTGCAAGTGTTTGTGGCTCCGGGGCAACTCACATTGCAATTGATTTTACTCTTTCTGGGCGTGTTAGAGAATAAGACTAACACACCAAAAAGATTGGGGAGGGCGGCGCACTCCCTCTCCATTTTTTTATGAAAAAACTAATCAGAATAACAATAAAAATTCATCGCATCTTGGGCCTGGCATTGGCATTGAATTTTTTCATCCTTTGCTTAAGCGGTACAATACTCATTTGGAAAGATGAGCTTTCAGGTCAGGGCCCAGAGAACACATCATCGTCTTCTGATGGCTTTGTTAATGTACAAGAGTATGTATTAAAAAATTATCCAACAAAGAAATTATTGTCCATATTTATTGATGACAGTGGAAATTTTCAAGCAAGGTTGGGTGAAGAAGGCCAAGAGAAGTTTAGGGGGGCAATTAAATTAAAATTTGATCCGCAGGGAAATCAGCTGCACTCTAAGACAACTAAAGACCAAGGCATTCTTTCACTCATACTAGCGATCCACAGGGAGTTATTAATTCCTGGCAAGGGAAAATACTTAGTTGGGCTACTTGGCCTTTTTATCACCTTCATCCTTCTTTCTGGATTCATAATAGCACCCAAGTTTTACAAAAATCTAAAGGCCGTAAACAACAGGCTTCGCCTTGGCATCCTCCACAAGCGGTGGGGACTTGCCTCTTTTTCATGGATACTATTGATAACGTTAACTGGAATATTGCTCTCTTTTAACGGTCTTATGATTTCATTGTTTTTAAAGTCTAGCTTAGATTCTGAAAAGGCTTTAATTAAAAATGCACGCTCACACTATGTTCGAGTAGAAACGGTTCAAAGTAATGTAAAAGCGGCACTTCCACATTTTTCTATTGATTATATCTCTTACCCAGATAATGAATTTTCCCTGCCTGGCCATTTTGCTGTGCTTGTAGAGAGGGAGAGCTTAAAGAGGATTCTTTTTGTAGAAGGGGATACAGGTGACGTTTCGAAAGTTGTTTCACTACCGTGGTATATGGAGCTGATGCTGATTTCTGAACCACTTCATTTTGGAAACTATGGTGGGGTTCTTCTTAAAGTCTATTGGACAATTATGGGACTTGGTGCCTCACTTATACCTTTTAGCGGACTTATGATTTTTCTAGCACGGAAAAAGGTTGTTAATCTTGATTCCATTAAACTTCCTAAGAGCTTTAGGAAAAAATCTATTTTATTTATCCTATTCGCCCCAATGATACTGGTTTTTATAAGTTACTATTCTTCAGAGAGATGGAAGGGGCCTGTTGGTTTTATGGCCTTGCTAATGGCCATTTATCTATTTAATGATCTCTTCCTGGGAGAAGGAAGGAGGTCTAGGTGAATAAGTCTTTGATATTCGTATCTTTGGCCTCCTGTTTATTTGGGGCTTCTCAAACAATGATTCTAGGTCTTATTCCATTCATTTCTAAAGCACTAAATCTTCCACTAGCAATAGTTGTTTCTATATATGGGTTGATTATCCTTGTTTATTTGATATTCACCCTATGTTGGGGAAAGTTCATTCCTAAATTTGGTATAAAAAAGAGCCTACTAGCAGGAACAGGAGGGTTGGCATTATCCAATGCTGCACTACTTTTTTCAATATACTCTACTCAAGCTGGAGGAGTGTTGTTTATTGCCTCTAGATTGATTCATGCAATCGGTGCTAGTTCTATAATTCCCTTGTCCCAAGGACTCAGAGCTCAGATTCATGGAAGGGAGGCTGGTGGCCTGTTAAGTCACTCCCTATGGCTTTCAGTTGGACGTTTTAGCGGGCTTTTTCTTGGGCTAATTTTCTACACCAATATTACAACCCTGCTATTGATAACAATTCTATGCTCAATGATCTTGAATCTATGCATCTGCTTCTGGAGTGTAAGTGTAGAGCAAATCAAGGCCCAACAACCTGAAACATCGAATGCCATAAGTTTGATTTACTTTCAACCACTGCTTTTTATGAGTGTCATCGCTTACTTTAATACATCCTTATCTAAAACTGTTTCCTACTTTGAAAAAGTGGTCGTTCTTCAGACCAAGGCCTTATACCTTGGTCTATTGGTCATTGCTTTTTTTATATTACTGTTCCAAATAATTCTTAAAAAAACCACACTCTACCGTGTAGCAGTTATCAACTTCATAGCTTATTTATCTCTTGTTGGGTCTGCCTACTTTTTTCATAGGATCGAGGACTTAGATGCTCTTATCCTCTTTATTATATTGATCTCTTTTGCNGCAGCTCTTATTCCTTTAGACTACTCTGTCAAAATTTTTAGTCAGCAAAGAAAGGGTGAAGCTCTAATATCTGGAAAAATAAGTTTTTATCAAACCTTGGGTAATGCATTTGGAGGAATGCTTGCGGGTGTGGCCCTCAATTTTGATCATATGTCTTCAAATTTGATTTTACTTTTCGCATTCATGCTTCTGTGCGGACATATCTATCTAGTAATAAATAAAAAGAAAAAGGTGTTTGTATGAGCCCCAAAACAATTTCACAGAAATACTCTATGAAAGCGTTTTTTAACTCTTATTTACGTGATTACGCAGTAGAAAAGGGTGTTGTAATTAATAATAATGTTATTGAATTGCCTTTAGTCGATGCTGACTTCCTAAAGATCGAGCTTGAAAAGCAATCTCTACTGGGATCCCACAAATATACAGGAAATATTTGGCTTTGCTCTAAACAAAAAGAAAAAGAGATTGAATTTGATGAGCTTGTGGCACTTTTAGCTAATACTCACGGCAGTGATTGTGGTGTTGATTCATTTATGGCGAATGTTCAAAACTCTCGATACAATTTGGAGCTTATTCTAAAGCAGAGGCTTTCCGATTTTTCAACCGAGCTAGACTATTTAAAAAGTGAGCAAAGCCTAATCTTAGGGCATCCATTTCACCCGTACCCAAAGTGTAAAAAGGGGATGGAAAAAGCTGATGTTGAAAAATACTCCCCAGAGTTTCAAAAAAGTATACATTTGTTTTGGATTGCNTGTGCCGAAGGTACATATATTCTTGACTCAGATGAAACTTGTGGCGTTTCCTTTGAAGATATTGCCTTTTTCGATATTGGGGATGAGTCAAGTCATATTAAGAAAGAAAACTATAGACTTCTTCCCATGCATCCATGGCAGTGGTGCCGTCTTCGAAGTAAAAAAATCATAGAGAATAAAATCAAAAATAAAGAAATCTTAGAACTCGGATATGGGAGGAATGAGTGGCATGCACTTTCCTCTTTAAGGACTCTATACTGTGATGGTGCTCCTGCTCAATTAAAATTTTCAATGGATGTAACACTTACCAATTCAATTAGACACTTGCAGCAAAAAGAGGCCGTGAGAGGGATTCAAATCAGTAAAGTCCTTCGTGATATATCAAAGGAATCAGTGGGTGATCTGGAAGTTCTGTCCGAACCGTCGTTTGCTGGAATTGCAAGCAAAGAGGGAATAGTGATCCCAGAGACGATTGTGCAAGTTCGTCAAAACCTAGACTGGAAGAATTCATTTTTACTTGCAACTTTGGTGGAAGAGAATCCATTTAAAGGATTTTCCTATCTAAAGGAAAAAATAAGCACACTCGATATGAATTATGAAGTTGCAGCAAAGAAATGGTTTGGTGAATTTTTAAGTGTTGTTGCCAGGCCACTTTTAACACTAGCTTCAGAAGAAGGCGTACTTCTTGGAGCCCACATGCAAAACATCATCGTTCAAATGAGCTATTNGCTTCCTGTTAAAGCAATATATCGAGATTGCCAAGGCAGTGGATTTTCTAAGAGAGCTTATGAAAAACTGTCATTGAAACACCCTCACATTTCACCTAAGAATGGAAACATCCTAGGTGATGAGGATACGAATAAGGTATTCGTTTATTACTTTGTTATAAATACAGTATTTAGTGTAATCAGCTCTATCGCAGACTCTGAAAGTGAGATGGAGAGAAAGCTACTAAGTCAATTTAGAAACTTCATATTTAACTTGAGAATGATATCTTGTAATTCGTCAATTTATGATTTTTTGCTTGAATCTGGGACTCTTTGGCAAAAAGGCAACTTCCGCTGCTGTTTAGAAGGCCATAATGAAAACACTGTTCAAGACCCTTGGAGAATATATAACAAAATTCCAAACCCTTTGAAGACTGAGCTAAGAAGCTTAGAAACTGCAAGAATAGGTGAAGTTTATCGGGCCTATGAGCCAAAAATGCAGAAGACACTTAGTTTTCGCGTTGCAGATCCTAAAAATGATTTAGAGGTTTTTCATAAATGGCATAATAAAAAGTTTGTCAGTGAGTTTTGGGAAATGGACAAATCCAGGGAAGAACTCAAAGAATACTTGCTAAAGCTTCTTAATGGAGCTTATCAAACTCCTCTCATCTTCGAGGTTGAGGGTGAGGCCGTTGGCTACTTTGAAATTTACTGGGCCTATGATGATCGTATTGCACCTTATTGCGAAGCTAAACTATATGATAGAGGTCTGCATCTTCTTATTGGTGAAGAACGCTTTTTGAACACCCGTTGTGCATTCTACGCAATTTTACACGCATCCAATTATATGTTTAAGGATTGTGAGCACACAAAAAACCTTTGGGGGGAACCACGTTCTGATAATCAAAAGATCTTAAAAATTTCACAGGCCTTGCCTGGATGGAGTTTTCAAAGAGAATTTGATTTCCCTCACAAGCGATCTGCCCTGTTGAAATGTGAACGGGACGTATTCTTTAAAGAAAAGGGGCAACTATGAGCGGTAGTCATCTTTTTTTCTTTAATAGGGCATTGATTGTAAAGGCCATTGAAGAGTTGCAGTTTGAAGAATTATTACATATTCAGAAGATTAATGAGAAAATGTGGAAGTTAGACGCAGGAAATAATATCGAATATCAATTTAAGGGAAAAGTTGGAGCATGGAACAATATTCAAGTGCAAGAGGATTCCCTCCAAAAATTCCAATACGGCCTTGAGCAAGCTGTTTATACTGCTGCTAGCTTTTTTTATGAAGTTCAGGACGTTTGTGGGATTGATGATGCGACACTTGGTCAATTTCTAGAAGAGATGCATCAAACCTTATATTGCGATGAACTTAGGTTTAATAGGCTAAAAGCTTACACCGCGAGTGAGCTTTCAAAACTATCCTTTCACGAAATTGATCAGCTACTGCCTGGGCATCCCAAGCTTTTGCTAAATAAGGGTAGGCTCGGTTGGGGGATAGGCGAGCTCTCCGCATATACTCCGGAATCTGGACAATCATTTCAATTGATTTGGATTGCTATAAAAAAGGAGAAACTTTCTGCCGGCATAGATCCAAACATTTCATATGAGGATCTTCTTTTATCCTCATTGAATAAACGCCAAGTTGAGAGTGCTCGGGTCTCACTTGAAGAACATGGTTTAAATCCTGACTCATATTATGTGATTCCAGTCCATCCATGGCAATGGGATCGCTACATTTGTATTCAATTTCAAGATTATATTTTTAAAAAGGATATGGTGTATATCGGTGTACTAGGTGACTTTTATACGCCTCAGGCATCCATTAGAACTCTGACAAACAACAATAATCCGATGGCCTTTGATATAAAAGTCTCCACTTCCATACTAAATACATCTTGCATTAGAGGGCTTCCTGGAAAGTATGTAGGTGTGGGATATGAAATCTCTAAATTTGTAGATGAAACAATAAGCAAGGATGAATTTCTCAAAGAGCACAATACTCGCGTTCTTAAAGAAACTGCAGCAATCTCTGCAGTTTTAGAGTCTCATCAAAATGTTGAAGGATGCTCTTACCGTTACAAAGAATTGTTGGGCTGTGTTTGGCGCGAGAGTGTGGCATCTGTATTGCGTGGTGGAGAACAGGCCGTGCCAACAGGTGCACTAATCATGAATCATAATGGGGAGCATTTAATTAAGTTTTATGTTCTAGATTCAGGTTTAAGTCCAAAAGAGTGGCTAAAGCATTACTTTGATAAGGTTGTCCTACCTCTTTATCATTTGCAAATTAAACATGGAATAGGACTTGTGGCTCATGGTCAAAACACTATTCTGATACTAGAGGATTCTAGGCCATCTGGGCTGATTATTAAGGATTTTCACGGAGATCTAAGAGTATCTGAAAGTGTTAAGTTTGATGGTGAGTTTGCCGCTTTTCTAGAGCGTCTACCAAAACACTATCTTATTCATGATCTATTCACTGGGCACTTTGTAACTGTACTGCGCTATCTTTCCAGGGTGATGGAGGAGAGCTTGTCTTTGCCCGAAAAAGATTTCTACGCAGTTCTTGGTGAAGTGATTGATAGTTACCTGAGAAGCACTGAAGTCAAAATAGATATCAGCGTTGACCTGCGAAAGTCTGAGTTTGAAAAGATTCTAGTAAACAAAGTTAGATTTGTTTCTGGCTACAGTGAAACTTCTCAAAGATTGAAACCCATTTTAGGAAACAATATAAAAAATCCCATTGCTAGGAGTATGGAAGAGAGTAAATTATGAGTAAAGTGTATGACATGCTAGGAATTGGTCTTGGCCCCTTTAATTTAAGTCTCGCAGCACTCCTTGATCAACACAAAGAGCTTGAAACTTGTTTCTTGGATAACAAGTCAAGTTTCTCATGGCATAGTGAGCTCATGCATTCGGACTCCATGATGCAAACCTNATATTTGAAGGATCTCGTGACACCTGTCGATCCAACGAGTCCCTATAGTTTTATGAATTATCTGGTCAAGAATGACTTATTTTATGGTTTTATGAATACTGGACGCCAAAATATAAGTCGCGTGGAGTTTGAAGGCTATTGTTCATGGGTTTCAAAACAACTCGAACAGAGTATTCAGTTCAACTCTCTTGTTGAGAGTGTGAACAGAAAAGGAGATCTCTTTGTCGTGAAAACAGGCAAAGAGGAGTTCTTGTCTAAGAATATCTGCATCGGATCTGGACCTGTTAAAAATATTCCTCCATGTACCAGGCAATGGCTTGGAGATAGGGTTTTTCATGCCAAATCCGTGGAAATGAAAAACGCCAACCTCGAAGGTAAAAGGGTTTTAATTATCGGAGGCGGACAAACTGGTGTTGAGATTCTTAGAAATGGACTAAAAGAAAAATGGGGGCGGGCCGAATCAATTACCCTTATTTCTGGTAGAGATAGCTTGCAGCCATTAGATGAGGGAGCCTTTACAAATGAGTTCTTCTCTCCTGGTTATGTAGAGTCCTTTTTAAGAACTAGTCCTCATATAAAAGAGGAAATTGTTCAAAAGCAGCTTCTGACAAGTGATGGTAATACTCCTTCCTATTTATCTGAGTTTTATAAAGAGCTCTATCTAGATAAAAACTACTATCACTCCTTTTGTAATTACCAGATCGCTCCTATGCGCTGGCTGGATCATCTGGAGTGTCATGATGGTTTGTACGATGCAACTGTACTAAATAAAATGTATGAAACTTCAGAACATTACAAAGCTGACATTGTTATCTTGGCAACGGGTTTTAGAAATAGCCTTCCCAACTACATGAGAGAGCTTTATTCGGAAATTCAATTTGATCATAATGAACGGCCTGTTATCAATGACAATTATACTCTTTCCACTAAATGGGATGGTGACGGAAAAATCTATGCAATGAATCTAAGTCGTCATAATCATGGTATTGCTGATCCACAGATTAGTCTTATGGCATGGAGATCAGCAAATATTGTAAATGACCTTTCAGGGAAAGCGTCTTATCAGATACTTAGTAGAGATTCTAACCTTTTAAAATTTACATCCAACACAAGAGAGATTTGAAATGAAATTAACACTTATATTAGTAATAAGTAGTATTCTTGCATACGGATCCGCAGATAAGGAAGAAGTGCTTGAAAACCCAACATTAAAAACTTTATCAGGGGCCTTATCCTCTTGGAGCCTCTATTCAACATTCACTTACAAAGGGGGATCTTTAGAGAAACCACTTAGCTCGGAAAGACCAAACATAACCAAAGCTGCCGAGGAGCCCGGATTAACCTCTCTAAGTGGTGTTGTAGGGATTAAATATAGACTTTCAAAGAAAGACAATTTGTCTCTCCAAGTGGGGACCTATATGACGGCACCCTTTCATACCAATTATGATGGCAACTCTTCAAAGAATGAGGAAGATTTTAATAACAATAATGGACGACTAGATTTAGATGATCCTGTGATTAGCTACTTTAGAACCTATTATGTCGGTAGCGTTCAAAACATAAGCTTTTTTAAATATCAACATAGCACACGTGGTATTTATACTGATTACGGCTATGACTCAGCATTTGCATTTAGTCAGGCCTCAGCAATTCCGTTGGGAAAGAAGGTTTATTTGGCAGGGACATTTACTTACACTCAATTCTTTTTTGATAAGTCCAGCACCGAACACCCTTTACTTGGAAAGACATCCCTATATCCTTATCAGAAAGAAAGGGAGTATAAACTTAGTTTGGCAATGGAATACTACCTAAATCCAAAATTTGCACTCAGGGCCATTACAGACCTAGGCGTATATTTTCAAATGAGAGGGGATGAACTAGATAATTTAGATCATCAGCCCCTTCAGCAGACTATCGCAATGACGTACTTTATTAGTAGAGACATCTCAATTGCTCCAAACTTAAGATTTATTGCAGAGGATATCCGTTCAGACAGAACCAATGTTGGGCTTAGCCTAAATGTTAATATCTAAAGGAGAGCTAGGTAGGCGCTCTCCTTTAAATTAGTTCAGTGTAAGTCCACAATTTAAAAGCTTCTCAAATGAATGCTTACTATGTGTTTTAATATACTCAATGAACTCATCGTAGAGCTCTTTGTCCTGATTAAGCTCGCCAAGCATTGAACAAACCAAATTCTGGTCAATTAGGGACTTTATCTCACTTATTCGATCGACCTTTGTTACTAGCTTGCTTATTTTTTTTACAGTCATGTTGGAGATGTTAAATCCTCTAGTTAGGCTTTCTGTATATATCAGTTCCACGTGTTCAGCTTCACTATTCATGACATTGTTGGCTATATCTATGTCATTAACTGCGAAAGGAACTACCTTTCCATCTACAAATAAATTTAGATTGTAAGTATCAATAAGCAGAGATTTCTTTTCGATGCTTATTATTCTACCTACGATAATACCCTCATCAACCTCAATCTTTGAAAGGCCGTAATAACCTCCTGTTAAAAGGAGTGCCAGCAAGACGAGGTAAATGAACGCTTTTACTTTTAGCTTCATTTCTCCTCCGAGCATAAGAGATCGCAGACCAAGTAACTGGTCTTTTAAAAATACACGATTTTAACGGGAGCTAGATTGAAGGGGCCCTAATGAGGAGTGATTTTAAGAACAGTTTTCTTTGTTCTTGGATTAGAATTGTTAAGAAAAGTAGGCATAAGAAAAATGGAAGTGATTGCAGAGCAACTCGCTTTACTGGAACTGCAATCTGATCACTTTCTTGTCTTTCTGGCCTATCTGATATTTTATGTCTAGCAGTGGAATGAATGAAATTTCCACCGGAAGAAGTTAAAACACTTTTAAAAAAAGGCTTTCTAGGAGTATCATCCACTAATACGATTGGATCGTAAATTGTGGAACAGAGGGCGAAGTAGCCGAGCAATAAGAAGGCGGTAAATCGAATAGATTTAAAAAAGTGTTCGCTTTTTAATTTATTGAAGTATTCCTTGCCTTCCATAGAACGACTATAACATGATTATGGGTATAAACATAAGTCTTAATAATAAAGAGCAAGCTTTAAAGTATGATTAGGTTTATCTGTCTATATTTACTCTTATTTTCTGCTGGGTTAACTTTTCAGCTTGGTTCAAATGTATTTGACCTAAATCAACAGTCATCCATAAATGGGTTAAAGAACGGGCATGTGGTATCTGGGGCCTCCAGCAAGACTACTTCATTCGAACCTGTTGAAGATCGCAAGTTTTCTTTGTCAGGGCTTTGGAGCAGTTGCTGGCCGGAACCTATTGAGTCTCACTTCAGCACTGATTCCTTAAATAATGTCCTAAGGCTGTTACTATCAAGAAGTATAGGAAGTCGCTCTCCACCATTTTTTAGTTAAAAACACTAATCATTTAAAATTTTTAACTAAGGAATGAATATGAAAAACCTTAAAGAGTGGGTCTTTATGCTCAGCTTTCTTGTATTGACTGCTGCATTGATAGCCTTTGAAGTTTTGCGCAATAACTAGCGCTGAATATGGCCAGGGTTGACCTGGCCTTTTTTAATGTGCTTCTATTTCTTTTCCTCTTGATGTGAAAGAGAATGCCTTCGTTCCTATTGAGCCTATCATCACTGCTTCAATAATGGGTGCTGATATCTTTCTTTCAGTTTCCCACTTCACAATAAAGTTTGCTCCAGTTCCACCGGATAAGTCGGATTCCGGAATGACAAAATCCTTAGAAGACATTTTAGATAGGGAGAAAGGTCTGTCGATGAAGCTCTTAATGCGTTTTCCATTAGTGTCAAAATAATCAATTTGGGTGATCACTATAGACTCACTGGGAGAAGTGTTTCTGATACTTAAAATCGCGGTAAGGTGTAGTAGGTCTCCCTCAAAACGATTATAGATGCTCGAGTATATGGGCACGTAAACTGACTGCCCATGTATCATTCTGGCAGTAATCTTGCCAATTGGAGAGAAGTTTTCTGAACTTGGTACGACGCTTTCATCTAAAGGCTTTTTGGCCACTCGCTCATTGCAAGAAAAGAATAATAAACATGCCAAAGCTAATTTTATTAACAATTTCATAGTTAGTCCCATGTAGAAGGTTTTATAATAATTTTATGGAATAAAACGAAGTAATCAAGCCATATAGTTTGTGAATTATTTAAGTCGCACTTACAGGTACTTCTCAAAAAACATCCAAGAAAGCCCAAATATAAACCCTGTATTGTGTTGGGTTTCCACCAGGTCGCTCTTCCTGTTGGCCGCAAGAGTGAGGTTGGAGTAGAAGCCGCTTGTAAATAGAAAAAGGTGTTTTGTAAGCTCCATAGAAAAGCCAAGTGAGCCCCCAATGTCAACTACTCCTGATTTAGCGTCAAAGGCCTTTCTTTGTTCTGTCTTAAATTCCTCTTCTATTCCATAAAAGAAGTCGTTGTATTTAGCGTCCGCGAAGGCCACGCTAAATCTGGAAAATAAGGTGAAACGGCTATCGCTGGATGGCCTATGCCACAACTTGACGTTAGGTTCTGCGACAAAACCTTGCTCTTTGAAGTGCAGTCCCGGGGCGACTGAATAATTCACTCTAAGTCCAAGACCAAAGGTGAGCCTTGTGAGTTTGTCTTCTGTAGGGTAGCGAAAAATGAGACCTGGACCAAATCCCAACAATGCGTCGGTGTCAGGCATGCCGTTTCTCGCTTCATTCTCTTCGCTTTTTATAGGAAAGTTAAACCCTCCACTCACACCAAACTCAAACCCTTCGCTTTTAATTAATTGAACTCTGTTGCCTTCCTCATCCGCCTTTAGATACTCGCCTCTATAAATGACCCAAGGGAAGGGGATTGTTCTAAGTGTTGTGGACTGCGCGCCTGGATAGTTTGGTAAGCTGAGTGAAATAATACCCGCTCCAATCTCATATATAGGCTGTTTTTTCTTTGTGAAATTCTTTGAGATTTGGGCGGATGCTTCGCCTAATAAAAAGAAAAATAGGAAGAATGATAAAAATAAATTTCTGATTGCAGCTTCTCTAAATTAAAAGTGACTATTACCTTGAACACAAATATTAACCTAAACGGTTGCTATATCCAATAGATGGCAAAAATAAGACCTGATTTTTGGTTGAACAAAGCTTGAACAACTTTCAACCTGAAAGAGAGAGGGCTCCCTGTGGGAACCCTCCATTCTAACTTAGTAATTTGCTTTTTCGTCAACTTTTGCAGTGAAGTGCATCACCATTGCGATTACAAAGCCTAGTAGGAAAAGATAGAAAAGTATTTGCGCTATCCCTGCACTGGCCGTGGCTATGCCTCCAAAACCAAACACTGCTGAAACGATTGAGATTAGAAAAAATATGAATGCCCATCGTAACATCTATCCTCCTTTGATTATNAATTAAGCAGTTGATCTACTTTTTTCTCAAGTTCTGCGACACCTTCGCTAAACTCATCTTTAAAGTCTTCGTATCCTTCACTGGCATCCTCAGAAACTTCGCTTAAGTCTTCTTTTAATTCCTCTTTGCTATCCATGAGGTCCTCGTAGGCATTTTCCATTTTTGCCTTTGTTTCTCCACTTGCACCGGCCATCTTTTCTTCAACGGTTTCAAGCTTGTCTTCAATCATTTCGATCTTGTTTTCAGCGCTTTCCTTAAATTCTTCTTTAGTCATTCCAAACGCGCTCGAGAGACCCAGGGTAAGTAAAAAGATAAGTCCTGTTGTAAATTTCAAAAATCCTCCTTTGGATTATCGGTTATTCCTATGTACTCAAGCATTCCATAGGAATTACTAAGCTTCATTAACAGAATGTTAAATAAACTTTACAAAACTGAAGAAACCTTAAGAGATAAATAGTGCAATCTGGCGTTATAGCGGGATCTACGATTCAACCAGATCTTGTAGAACGAAATAATATTTAAGCAACAGATCAAAGCTATGTAGAAGCTTCTAAAGAGGCATAACGTGTATTCAGTTAGTTACAGATTTCTGTCTTAAGTTTTTCCTAATTTTTGACGATTAGTTAGTGATGATTAATATGCGTTTTAAATTAATCTTATTTGTATTTGCCTGCTTTATCGGCAGCACCAGGGCCATCGTCGAGAAGGCCTGTGACCAAGACTTAGGGGTGGGCCTAAAGAGGGATGTATTTAACAATCAAGCTCTTGTGGCCAAGTTACATGTTATATCCCAATTAAAGTTGGCAAGCAGACTTTCTAAGGATTCATTCCAAAGAAGTGTTGTTAAAGAGAAAATAGATAAGCTTCAGGCATCAATCGAGGGGGAAGCGGCTGAAAACCTAAAAAAGAATGCTCTAAAGTCATTCTTTAAAAACGGCAAAGACCAAACCTATCAAAAAGCGGTTTTATTCTCTGAAAGACAGAATGTTAAACTGCCACCTGCGGTGGCGGCGCTCTTAATTAAGAAAGTTGAAGAAAGCGACTGCACTCTAAGAGATGACTGCTTGGAAGAGGAGGACCTTGCTATTCTATGGCTTGGAAAAAAGCTCGGTTTGAGTTCGGAAAAATCTAATCTAGTTAAAAGTCTTAATAATCAAAAAAGCCCCAAAGTTTATTTGAAGGGCGCGCAGGGAGAGAAGGCCTTTGGCAACTTGATTAAAGGCCATGAGAAAAATGCCATTGCAGCGATCTCACAGTTTCAAGTTGATGAGCAACTCTGCGGTGGAATCTTCAATAAAATAACATGCTCAAGAAAACCTTCTGGAATAAAAGCTTTTGAAGGCGCCAGTGACTTCACCAACATAACGACTTTAAGTAAATCGCAGGCATTGGAAGGGAAGGACTCAGGAGAGCTTTTTAGCTCTGTAAGGTCATACTACCTTGATGGCGCTGGCAATAAAGTGAGTAGGGCCCCGGCCAACTTGTATGAATACACCAACCGTGTGTGCGCAGGGGTTGAGTTTGATCCAAAGCTTAGAAACAAAGAAGTTTTTGGGTTAAGTGATAGTAGAGGATCGCTAGGAGGCACAAAAGATGCCTTCAGTGCCTATAGCAAAAATGGTTTAGAGGGACTTAAATCCTTGAATGCAAGTACTTCTACAGGAGGGAAATTTAAAGGGCTGAAACTTTTAAACGCTCTTAAAATTCCTGGACCCATGTTTCGGTGCGAACCTGAGTCTCCAATCGTAGTTCCTAAGGTAGGCAAACTCAAAGCTGATAGAAACGTCTGTTGTGATGAATCTGTTAAGAAAGGAAAGGTAAGCTATTACTTCTTCAGCTGGGGTGGCGGAATGAATTGTAGGGCATTTTTTGGACTGCCTTATTTGGCCGAGGTTGGGGCTAAGATCGGCGCTGGATTTAATGTTACACTTGCTGGCGGAAGTGAACCAGAGACCTGTGAAGAGGTGCAATGTGCGCAAACGTCTCCAATGATAAATGTCTCTGCAGGCCTATATGCCGAAGCCCTGGCCGGAGCAGGATCAATTCAAGGAACAATTTCATGGGTGCCTTATATGGCCTTCAAGCAATGTGTGGATACTTTCTCTTCAAAGTTGCCACCAGCAGATTTTAGTTATCAAGTTGGGAGAGTTCTCGCCATTGTAAATGTAAGGCTCGGATGGGCATTCTCTTATAATGAGGTTAAAGTAATTTATGAAGATCAAGATACTAAGCATACTTCCGTTCCTCTTTTTTAGTCTGAACTTTGTTAGTGCTAAAGAGCTTAAGGAAATTAAAGTTCCGTCTTTCATGGACGGAGTCAAAAAAGATCCCAGTCAACAGGACGTCTATTACAGCTATGATGGAGGGGTTGTTGTGAATAAAACAGTGAACGAGCTTAAAAAAGGTGGGATTGAGGGATTTGTTAAAAAGCTTTTTTTAACTTATCAGTCAAAGGACGAAAAGGCCTTTAAGACACTGTTCACGGAGAAAGCTCTGGCACAAATGGAGTCCTTAGGAAAGTCAGTGATAGAAAAAGAGTGGAAAACTTTAACTGCCGCTAAAAACGCCTACCTTAGAAGCTACTTTAATTATAAAGGCGGCGTGGTTGTTTCTTGGAAAGTTGGCGGGGTTCCTAGGGGATTGTATTTAATCAAGCAGGGAGAAAGCTATAAGATAGACTCTTTCAGTGCTGAGAGTGAGGATGCGAGCTTTCATAATAGAAGTTTGTTTTTCACATATTTGCCAAATAAAGAGCTGCCTGCAAAAGTTTTAAAGAGCTTTTCTTTAAGTGACTCTGTTTATCAGCTAGTAATCAAAACCAGCAAGGAGAGACCACTGCTTNATATTCTTAAAAAGGAAAAAGGAGTATGGAAAACAAAAGTATTGCTAAAAGACAACTCTGTAGGAAAAGGTCGCTTCGATGACCTTGACCCCAAAGATGGTGTCATTAAAATTAAGTTCTCCAAAACAGACTTTACCCAAGATATTGAGCACGAACTGTTGGTGCTTCAAAGCAACTTTCCTCTTAAAAGGTATCCTCTTGAAAAGGCCCAGAGTGGTAATCTTTTTATAAATCCCTAACAAGTCTGTTCNGCCTATGCCTAAGTCCAGTATATGATTTAACTGTCCGGCCATTATATAAAATGGACTATGGAATCCTTAAACGTTTCATTGAATAGTGGCGAGTTATGATAGCGGCATTCTTGATTGTCGCCTTTTTAGTTGTGGTCGTAATTACATGGCATTTCTGGTGTATTCAAGGCCTTTATAAAATTATGCCCGACAATCGGCACCACTCTCACTTCTTAAGAAGTATATCTGTTTTAATTCTTTTATTTGGAGTGCATCTTGTAGAGATTCTTTGGTTTACAGCAGGTCTCTATATTATGAACCTTGTGAAATTAGGCTCTTTTTCCGGCAAGTTTGATCAAACCTTTCAAGATTACTTTTATTTTTCCACTGTCTCGTACAGCACTCTTGGACTAAGTTCTTTTAACCCTGTAGGACATATGAAACTCATGACTGGAATAGTGTCTTTGACTGGTTTTGTGATGCTCACTTGGTCTGCTAGCTTTTTTTACAATTTAACTGGAGGAAGGAGGAACTAGCTATGTCTGAATATAACAAAGGCAGTCTATCCTTAATAGGCACTATTGCCATGGGGACTGGTGTGATGGTTGGGGCCGGTATTTTTGCACTTACCGGAGAAATTGCCAATTACGCCGGGAAATACTTTACACTGGCATTTCTGGGAGCTGGCATTATGGCCGCAATTACATCCTACACTTATATAAAAATGTCCAACGCTTATCCATCATCAGGGGGCATTGGGATGATTTTGAAAAAATGTTATGGAGCCAGCCCCATTGCGGCTTGGGGCGGGTTGTTAATGTTTTTTTCAATGGTAATAAACCAAAGTCTTGTTGCCAGAACCTTTGGGAACTATATAACTCAAATCGACGGAATTGGCATAGGGAAAGGTGCTATACCTTGGTTAGGCCTGTGCCTTGTTATTTTTTCTTTTTTGATAAACATTTTAAACAACAAGTGGATCCAAGGTTTCTCCCTGGTAACAGCTGTAATTAAGGTTGTAGGTTTATTGGCACTTGCCTTTGGTGGATTGTACGCCAGTGGGGTTAACCTTATGTTTATTAGAGAAACCTCCAGCGAAACGGGCGCTTTGAGTTTTATTGGAGCCGTGGCCTTGGGGGTTTTGGCCTTTAAAGGGTTCACGACGATAACCAATAGCGGGGATGAGATAGAAGAACCCCACAAGAATGTGGGCAGGGCCATAGGTATATCTTTGATACTGTGCCTTGCAATTTATATGGTTGTTACCGTTGCAGTCGGGAGTAGTTTAAGTCTTCAAGAGATTTTAGATGCAAAAAATTACTCTTTGGCCGAGGCAGCAAGACCGCTGTATGGTGAGTGGGGTGTCAGGGCCACAGTAGGTATGGCAATCATTGCGACAGTGTCCGGCATCATCGCCAGCATGTTCGCTGTTTCGCGAATGCTGGCAATGTTAACCAAGATGGAGATGGTTCCTCACAAACACTTTGGAATGCCTGGAGGGATTCAAAAGCATACTTTGGTCTACACTGCTGTTTTGGCGGGTCTAATGACTGTAACCTTCGATGTTTCAAGAATCGCTGCCCTTGGAGCGTTTTTCTATATCACCATGGATATCTTGATTCACTGGGGTGTTCTTACTCGGACCGATCACAGTGAAGTAAAAGTAGAAAAATGGGTCTTAAAAACATCCATTGGACTCGATCTTCTAATCCTGTTTGGACTTTTTTATATTAAAGCAAAAGATGACCTCACAATAATTTGGATTGCTTTGGTTTCTATGGCCGTCATTTACTTTTACGAGAAACACTTTTTTAAAGCAAAATGAGTCAGGCTGGCCCCATCCTTTAGAAGCAGGTGTCGACAAATCGGCACCACCTCATGTTTTGTCATGCGTTAAGTTTTTAATATGATTACCTGATCAGTTGGCCCGACTATTGCAGAAGTCTTTGCAATTCCAACACTACTAGGACAGGAGAGGAGAGGGTATGAAAAAACTTTTGGTTTTATTAGGATCACTTGCGATTACCGGACAAGCTTACGGATTCGGCATTAGTGGGAACAACGGCGCGGATGGGCGTGATGGATTTGATGGCAAAAATGGCGAAGACATTTCAATGTACGCTTCTGGCGAGATGAAAGTCTTCCAGCTCAACGGAACAAATGGCAGCAACGGTTCAGATGCGAAGTATGGATCCAATGCCTACGCTTGCACGTATAGCGAGGGGTACGGAAATGAATATGGAGCCGATGGCGGCGACGGCGGTGACGGTGGTCGAGGCGGCGATGGAGGAAGAGGCGGAGACGTCACAATATTTTATTCCGACATTAAAGATTTAAAAGAGATAACAATTGAGAACGCTGGAGGATTGGGCGCTTATGGAGGTAAAGGATCTGATGGAGGATACGGTTGTCAGTGCTACTCAAGCAGCTGGTCTCTCGAGAGTTGCTCCACAACAGAATCTTGCACCACTACGAGAGTGTGTGAAGACACAGGAACAACCAGAACTCAAGATGGAGTAACTGCTCCAGCAAGGGTTTGTCACGATAGAAGAAGGTGTACTCCAGTAACCTCCTGCAGTACAGACACCTATTACTGCTCAAGCGGAAGTGATGGATCTCAGGGAAAGGATGGACGCGATGGAGTGGATGGAAGATGGGGGCTGATCAGCTTGGTAAAAGACCTAAAGGAGTTACCCGCACAGTTTCCAAAGGGAACTTACAGTGTGCTCGAGCTTTCAAAAAAAGAAGTACTTTTAAGTAAAAGAATTTGGGAAACAAAGATCGGGGCTACTTCGCTCTTTTCAAAGCAATCAGTCATTAACGATTCCTATAGAGAGTTTGTGAGACTTGCCACAAAAAAGTTTAAGATTGTCTGGAATGCGAGTGCTTCTGTTGAGGAATTTGCTTCAAATAAGTTTGAACTTGAGTTTGATGGCAACAAGATCATTATGAAAGATATTGGTCAGGACTTTTTGGAGTACGATGTTCAAGAGTTGGAAGATACTGTTGTCGTGACAGTCGCCAAAGCGTTTAAGAAAGAAGAACTTACAAAGCTTAAAATAGAAGGAACCAAAGGTCATAGTAAGGATCTTGTTATAACGATTAAAGATAAAGCGTCTTTAAGCAAACAGGTTATGAATAAGGTTAAGCTGCAGTTTGTTCACCGTAGCTGGTTTGTTTGGTATGTGGTTTACGATAAAGAGGTTCCTTCCCACGCCCTTACAATTACAGATGACGAAATTAAAATTCATGTTGGCCAACTAGACATTCTTCCAAAAGCGATAAAAAGAAGAAAGAAAGTCCGCTTTACTGTGAAAGTTGAAAGGTCTTTTGGAAACAACAAAACAGAGACTGAAGAATTTTTTGGGCCTGTAAAACTTTATTAAAAATTACTACAACTGGGGCGAGGATTGCTCGCCTCATACTTAGAGAGGTCATGGGGCCAGATTGAAAGTAAAACGCCAGACCCAACCAAGTCCCACTTGCGTTGACGGACCTCATGTTTGAAATATAAAGATCAATAAAATAGGAGGCAAAGTGCTTCATTTAGTTTCTTTTCTCATTGCAGTATTGCTTTCAAGCAGCACGCTTGCTTTAAGCAATCAAAAAAACATAATTTACAAGGCCGAAAACGACACACTATCTTTTGCTCTTTCAGGTGAGCACAAAGTTTACACAGGCGGAGATGTGTCCACGTGTCATGGGCCTCAGGTTAGAGTGTGTCGACCCGTTTCTAGAAATCAATGTACTCCAAGGGGATGTAGGACAGTGAGACGCACAAGTTGCAGAATGGAGTATAAATCATGTTCCTCTTCTTCAAGCACAGTTGTTAAAAAACGTTATGAAGCCAACATAAGGATTCACTTTAATAATCTTGCTCCTAGCTTAACAGTTGAAGACCGATTTCACTTTTATGTCAGCCATATTAAGTATCAATCCGAAAACGAGGCGTCATATCAGTTTAATTTTTCTTTGTCTGAAAGCATGAAAGATGAAGTTGTATATAAGGTGTATGACTACACTTATTCGGTTGAAGAGCTTTCAGCGAAACAAGAGGTCTTGGAGATAGACTATTATGTCGATATCCTTCCTGCAGATAGTTTTAAACATGTGTATGCAGGGGAGGCACAAAGGTTAAACCTTCAAAAAGATAAACTTACCTATAAAACTGGCAAGGTGCTTAATGAAGAAGAGTTTTCTCCTTTTATTAAACTTTTGAGTAAGCGAAGAGGATTTTTTGGTGTGAAAGAAGTCCTACTATATGAGGGAGAAGTTCCCCATGAAAGCTATAAGCTTCACTCGCTGTCGAGCGAGGAGTCTTTAGTCGAAATAGACTTATCATCATTACTGAAGCATCCATTAAGGTCTGGGAAATATGAGGTTGGAGCGGTCTCCACTCAAATGAATCCTTTGATAAGCGAATTTGGCCCTTCTAGTCTTTTAAAGAACCTAAAGCTTCCAGCATATGTTGTGGAGAAAGGTTACAAGTATGAGACTGCCCATAGAGCTAAAAATATGAAGACGGTAGAGGTGGAAATATAAATGGACCTGNGGTGGTCTTATCGACTCTTAAGCCACCCCTTCAAATTCATCAAGAATCCCAGAAGGATTATTACTGAGAACCCTGTGAGGTAAACAATTACAGAGATGTCATTGTTAGATCCTATGTGGCCAAGTATCTCTTGAAAGTTCTCAGGATTGTTGATGAATCGATCTATGATTGCCCTGTCTTTTGGGCCTGCTCGATTTGTATAGATGTGCATAACGAGAAAGTATAGACCGGTCAACATGGCCGCAGAAAGAAGAATCCCGAAAAGGTTTACTTTGGACTTTTTTAAATTAAGCTCAGTGGACCTTTTGATGTAGCCCTTGCCCTGGTCCAATTCCTTCTGATCAATGATATTGTTGTTCGGAAGTATTTCTTCCCAAATAAGTTGAAGCAGATTTCCTGTTTTACCTTCTTTTATTGCTCTCTTCTTCATAGTTTTCTTGATTTTAAGTAGAAACAAAGAAAAAAATGAACAACTAATAAGGGGGATAAGGATCTTGTGGGTAATATCGGCGTCTCTTGAATAGATTAACAACAAGGCCACGGCGATAAAAATAAGTCCGATTAGTTTTGCAATTCTATAGGAGTTCTTTTTTTGGATAACATGGTCTTTTTTCCCTGGTATATAATAAATTTCAGCTTCCTCTCCAATCTGTCCTTCCAGATAGTTTTGATTTGACCCTATAAATATAACTTCTTCACCATTGTTATAGAACTTGATCACGGGGCAGACAGTCGTTACCCGACTCTTAGAGCCGTCGCCATTGCTTCTCGTTTTTGTTTCCTCTTTAAATGCAATGACTTTACCTTTTCCTCGTTTTCCATGCTTTCGGTAATATGAATCAATACCACCTAGGAAGTAGTAAACTAAGGCACCCATTAAAAGAAATGGTCCGGACATTAAAAGGGGGATTAGATCGAAAAGCATATGAATTCCTCTGTTGTAATCTCTATTTTATGGCGATCTGAATACTTCACAAGCTTTTAATAAAAGAAGACGTTGTTAAATAAAACTAATTTGGGCGAGCGCCATTCAAGCTTCTATAAACTTCTTTAAAATACCTTAATTCTGAACTAAGCTTAAGAAATGATTAAGAAAAAGTCCCAAAATGAACAGCTGACCCTCGTTGGAATTGGTTCCTCCGCCGGAGGCCTTCAGGCCCTAACCGAATTTTTTAAGCATTGCGCAGCTTTAAATAACTTTTCCTATGTTGTAGTGCAACACACTTCACCAAACTATCAAACAATGCTTCCAAAGCTTTTAAAAGATACAACTAAGCTTCGCGTTAAGGAAGCAGAGCATCTTGAAGTTATTGAAGAGGGAGTCGTTTATATAGCTCCATCAAATAAGGATATCATGCTAAGAGGGGATTGTTTTGAGCTCACACCTTCGGAAAACACTATTGGCCCTAGGCCGTCTGTAGATGGGTTTTTCTCTTCGCTTTCCAAAACTGAGAGTTTTGAAGCTATTGGTATTGTTCTTTCTGGAACTGGCAACGATGGCACACAAGGCCTTAAAGAATTAAAAAACGCAGGCTTTTTAACCATATCTCAAAGTCCCGATTCCGCCAAATACGATGGGATGCCCCGTTCGGCCATTTCTTCGGGATTCACGGATATTGTCCTATCCCCATCGGAGCTTGGGGAGCAATTGGCAGATATTCTAGACAATTTTAGAGGGTTAGCGCAACGCAGTGTCAGTCTTGAAAGAAAAGATCATTCGTACAACTTAGTGTTAAAAATTTTAAAAAAGCAGGTTCAAGTTGATTTCAGTCACTATAAAGAACCAACCATTAGAAGGCGAATTCAAAGGCGAATGTTAGCGAATAAAATTTTAACCTTGGATGACTACGCAACATTTTTAACAAACAATCCCTCTGAAGTGCACACTCTTTTCCAGGATGTTTTGATTTCTGTAACTGAAATGTTTAGGGATCAAGTTCAGTTTGAAGAGCTTGAGACCGAGCTTGAAGATTATCTAAAGCGAAAAGACGATGGAGACACAATTCGTATTTGGTGCGCTGGTTGTTCAAGTGGGGAAGAGGCCTACTCTCTTGCAATTACTGTGAATGAAGTCCTAAAAAAGCAAAATAAAAATATTCGAATGACCGTATTTGCAACTGATATTAATGAGGCAACTATGGAGGCCGCTAGAAAAGGTGTGTACTCCGAGCGTTCATTGGAGTCTGTAAAGCAAAGTATAAAAAATGAATATTTTACCAAGTTGGATGGCCACTACCAAATAAATAAACACATAAGAGAAATGGTGGTGTTTGCTAGGCACGATCTTACTTCAGATCCCCCTTTTCTTAGAGTTGATTTGATTTCGTGCAGAAATGTTTTCATATACTTCGGCCCGGCCATACAGGAGAGGATTACGAAAATTTTCCACTACTCCTTAAATCCAAAAGGTATTTTGTTTCTAGGCAAAGCTGAGGCAACCTCATCTATAAAAGACTACTTTCAACCAAGTCAGTCTCATTCTAGAGTTTACAGAAAGCTTCCTAAAAAATCGGATGGCACGATATCTTTTGGCACTCTCAAAATTGATCATCAGCCAAAATTTATAACTTCTAAGACTGGAAAACGGGACTCACTGAAAGTAATAAAGCCTTACATAAAGTCTATAGCTCCCACTTCTCTTCTGTTGGACAGCGACTTTACTTTGCTTCAAATTTTTGGATCTGCTCAGGAATACATTTCCTTAAGCGAAGGGGCAGCTAGCCTGAAGCTTGATGACTTGATTTTAGAGCCCTATAAAAAAAGACTCATGCCTGCCTTGCTAAAAAGCAGGAGACTAAAACAAAACGCTAATAAAGTTTGTATTAGCTCACAGCAGGATCCTAAGAAAGTCTTTATTGATATTTTCTATATCGAGGACCCTATAGAGCCCCAAATCATAGTTTCGTTTTCTGAGAAAGTCGAAGAGGTAGATGAAAGCACAACGCCCCCGGATTCGGACTTTGATAGCTACTCTGAAATGAGGGAATTGCAGCAAGAGTTACTTCATACAAGAGAGCAGCTAAACCTCGTTGTGGAAGAGCAAGAAACAAGCAACGAGGAGCTTCAAGCTTTAAATGAGGAAATGCAGTCAGCTAATGAAGAACTACAGTCCACAAACGAGGAGCTAGAGGTTAGCAATGAGGAGCTGCAATCCACAAATGAAGAACTTACAACCCTTAATGAGGAATTAAACTCTAAATCTAATGAACTTGTATTAGTGAATAGAAAGCTAAACAATGTAATCGAAACCATAGACGATCCTGTCATCGTAGTTGATAGTTCTTTAAGACTTTCAAGTTTTAACAGGTCTGCTGAAAAGATGTTTGACCTGAAAAGAGACCCCACCAAAAACAGTGAGTTAGCGGTTGCATTCTTGAAGTATTCATCAGGTGTGAACCTTGTGAACTTAGCCTCTAAATGTTTAAGGTCTAAAAGTGTTGAAACCATGACGGTGAATATTGAACAAAGGGTTTTCTTCGCTAAGGCCCAGCCCATTCTGGGAAATCAAAATGAAGTCGAAGGTGTGGTTTTCTCCCTTAATGACAATACAGATTTAGAGAATGCTCTAAGCCGCCTGCAGGGCAGTGAGCGGCAGTTAAAAGAAATTTTTGAACACTCCCCGGCCTCAGTAAGCGTTAAGGACCTTACTGGAAAATACACCTACGCTAACTCTAACTTCTTAAAGCTTCATGGAAAAAAAGAAGAAGAAGTTATTGGGCGAGATGATTATCAATTGTTTTCTTTCGAGGAAGCTGCGCGTGTAAAAGACATCGAAATTGAGGCATTAAGATCAAAACGTGCGATGATGAGGGAAGAGACTTATAAAGTTGGAGAAAGAACGGAAAACTTCTACTCCTATAGGTTCAGACTGCTCGATAAAGATGGCAAGCCGTATGGGCTTTGCGTTATGTCCTTTACCGTTACTGAACTTGTTTCTACAAAGCACGAACTTCAGCTCTTTAGAGACATAGTATCCTCTTCAAAGAGTTGTTCGCTTATCTTCTTCGAAAATGCTGAAGAAACCGAAAGAAGGGGACACCCTTATTTTTTGACCAATTATGTTTCTGACAATATTGAACAAATGCTAGGGGTGCCCGCGAGAAATTTTGTTAATAAAGACTTTTTCAATTTCTTCTCACACATCGTTGGAAGAAGAAAAGACCAAAAAATTCTTCGTTTGATCAAGAGTATCAAAAACGAAGGCCTTGAATGGGTGGAAATCAAAGGTATGGATGGAGAAGATGGACCTAGGTGGTATGAGCTCAGGTCCTCTTTCGTTCCTGGAAGGAAGGGCAAACCTGATGGCTTCCATCTTATCTTGAATGATATTACTGAAAAGAAGCTTGAAGAAAGAAATCAAAAACAGCATCAGGCAGAGATCTTAAAGTCCGCCCGTTTAGCCTCCCTAGGTGAAATGGCCGCAGGTATTTCTCATGAGCTTAATACTCCGCTTCAAACAATTCAATCCAGTGCTGAACTATTAGAATTGAGCGCTCAGGCAGGTGAGGATGTAAAAGAGCAGGCCTTGTTCATGAGTGAGAAAATTATAGATACTGTTGGAAAAATAAGTGGGATTATTAAGAGTTTGAGATCATTGGCAAAAATGGATGAGACCCTAACCTCTGAAACCGTTGAGGTTCGCAAGCTTCTTTTGCAAGTGAAAGAAGCGACAGCTTATTATTTTAAAAACGCCGGCATCGAACTTAGATTCGAATGTAGTGAAGATGTAAGTATTGTTTGCAGGCCTCGCCAGATAGAGCAAGTGGTAATTAATCTGCTTACAAATGCAGTTGACGCCGTTAAGAAGCAAGAGGAGAAGTGGGTAAAGCTTCAACTCTTGAATCAGGATAAGACGATTAAGATTCTAGTGGAAGACAATGGACCTGGGGTTCCTGACTCTTTGAAGTCGCAAATAATGACACCTTTTTTCACAACGAAGAAAGAAGGAACCGGCCTAGGTCTAAGTTTAACAAGCTCCATAGTGGAAGAGCACCGTGGCTATATGAGAATAGATTGTAGTGGCGGTACTACCATTTTTGAGATCGAACTTCCAAAGGAGTGTGATGAGCTATAATGAGTTGAAAGGTCTGCATTTGTGGATTGTGGAAGATGATCAAGATCTTCAGGATGTGTGGAGCAAGGCCATGGCGCTTTATAGTATAAAGTGCAAAACCTTTATGAGGGGAGAGGATGCAATCGCTGCACTGGAAGTCGAAAGAAAACCGGATGTCCTTATGTGTGATTATTATCTTCCTGGCATGAATGGTGAAGAAATTATAAAAGAACTCTTTATCAAGGGAGGGATCTCTCCCGCACTGCTGGTAACTGGAAAACAAGAAGTGCAAAGTACTTTGCTGAAGATGCCAGATAAATTAAAGTTTAAAATTCTCAAAAAACCAGTGAGTATAAGAACACTTCTTGATAACGTCTCAAATTTATTGTCTCAGTGACTTTGAAACACCTTTGTCTAAGCTGAACCTCTTTACTTAAACTTTATGAAGTTAGTACCCTTTCTCTATAAGAGCGGGGGGCCTAATGAGATTTAAAAGTAACATTGGGGCATTGGATGATATTCTAAAGGGTGGCTTCATAAAGGGTGCAAGCTATCTTTTAAAGGGGCATCCAGGCACTGGTAAGACGGTGCTTACCAATGAAATTGCATTTAGACATGCATCGAATGGAGGCCGTGTTTTGTACCTGTCAGGACTTGCTGAGGGAAATGAAGCATTTCTTGAACACTTGAAGGCCTTTGATTGGTTTGATCAAAACGCTCCAAACAAAAGTATTTATTATTATAGTCTTCTCTCAATGGTCAATCCTGATGAAGGACTTGAAAGTTTTACACAGAATTTGACCGAGCTTCTTTCAAAGCTTGAAGTCAGTATGCTCGTTATAGATTCCCTTCAAACATTTGATCCTCTACCTTTCGAGCTCGATGAAGTTAGAATTATGGTAAACAAGGTTAAGGCGGCCGCCAGGATTTTGGATATTACTCTTTTTGTACTTCAAACACCAAACATCACCGTTCAAGACCGACATCAGGAACAAGCAGACCTAGATGGAATAATCTCACTTTCCGTTTCCTGCTTTCAGCAAAAAAGAGTAAGAAAAATTGAAGTACTGAAGCTTAGAGGAAGTGACTATCTTTTGGGTCCCCACAGTTTTAAAATTTCAGATTCAGGCTGTTCTTTTTTTCCGCGACTGGAAGTTTATTATAGAGATCCTTTAAGAGTAACGAGCGATGTTCTGACAAAGTCAAAGGTGGGCATCGAAAAACTGGATGCTATGTTGGGAGGAGGACTTGTAAAGGGCTCTATGACAAGTCTGCTCGGAGCTCCTGGCACAGGTAAAACCTCTATAGGAGTTCAGTTTTTGTGCGAGGGAGCTCAAGAAAAAGAGAGCTGCATGTACTTTGGGTTCTACGAGACAATTCAAAGGCTGAGCACAAAGATGGATGGTTTATCAATACCACTCAAGAAGTTTATTGATGAAGGATATATAAAATACGTATGGCAACCAGTTCTTGAAAATGACCTGGACGAGTTGGCCGAAAGACTTCTTGATCAAGTGGAGGAGCACAAAGTAACGAGATTGTTTATAGATGGTATTGATGGATTTAAATTTGCCACTGATCATCCAAATAGAATTTTTTCTTTTTGGGCATCTCTTTGCAACGAACTAAGAAGCAGGGAAGTTACTGTCATATTTTCCGAAGAATTAGGGGTCTTTCAGAGTACGAAAAATACAGGTGAAAGAGAGCTCGCCGCAATTATAGAAAATATAGTTTACCTCGGCTACGTTGAGCATAAGAACTCTTTGGAGAGGTTTCTTTCCATAC
The DNA here is from genome assembly GCA_002711995.1 of Halobacteriovoraceae bacterium. Classification (GTDB taxonomy): domain Bacteria; phylum Bdellovibrionota; class Bacteriovoracia; order Bacteriovoracales; family Bacteriovoracaceae; genus UBA845. The sequence goes on from PASN01000007.1 coordinate 32,384, forward strand.
TAAAAGTTAGGGAAGGAAATTATGACCCTCAGTACAAAAAGTTCACGATGAATAGCAATGGGCTTGATTTGGCCAACTTTGACAGGGATTTAAGACTGTTCAGGCATGGGACCTACATGGAGCAGACCCATGGATAGAACGATCATTATAATAGAAGACGAGCCGGCAATTCTTGATTCTTACGCCACGTTGTTGCGAATTGAAGGGTACAAAGTGGAAAAGGCCAAAAATGGCCTTAAAGGATGGGAACTTATTCAAAAGTGGAACCCAGACTTGATAATAACCGACCTTTCGATACCTATACTTAATGGAGAGGAACTTATAGAAAAGGTGCGAAAGAGTCAGCGTTTTTCGGAGATTCCCATATTAGTGCTTTCGGCATCCATTGGAGATTTTGATTTAGAGAAGTATTCAAGAGTCTATTGGCTCAATAAACCTGTACCTTTTAAGGTGGTTATCTCTAGGCTAAAAGAGATCCTAAGTTCAGAATAGAGAATTAAGACGTAACCAAATTCAAATAAGTTATGGCCGGTAACTTTTTCAAAAGTCCCTTCTTCACCTACTAATTTTTCTAAAAAGTGTTAAGCTTAAGCAAAATTAATCTTATTTAATCTAAGTTAAATTAACCATGGAGGTCGCTATCTCTACCGAGTCAGATATTAACAAGAATGTCTTTTTCACTTCTGTATTCTTTATTGCCCTTATTACTTTTTCAGGTGCGATTTGGCCTGAACAGCTAAGTGAATTCTTTAAATCAATACAAGCATGGCTTATTGCCAAAACAAGCTGGATATATGTCCTAGCGGTTGGAAGCATTTTACTTTTAAGCATCTATCTAATGGTTAGCAGGTTAGGCGATATTAAACTAGGCCCAGACCACTCAGAGGCTGACTACACAAACATATCTTGGTTCGCCATGCTGTTTTCCGCAGGTATGGGAATCGGTCTTTTATTTTTCGGCGTTGCCGAGCCAATGATGCATTTTTCTGCACCTCCTGTGGGTGACCCGGCAACGATCGAGAGTGCCCGTGAGGCCATGAAAATTACGTTTTTTCACTGGGGACTTCATGCATGGGCCGTATACGCTATTCTGGCCGTAATTTTAGCTTACTTTTGCTATAGAAAAAATCTTCCTCTTCTTCCGCGTTCAGCTTTCTATCCAATAATAGGCGAGCGAATCCATGGAAGAATTGGAGATATTGTTGATTCATTTGCAGTAATTGGAACTATGTTTGGTGTGGCCACATCTTTGGGATTTGGCGTTTCTCAAGTGAACGCAGGACTAAACTATCTTTTTGAGATTCCACAAAGCTCAACTGTTCAAGTTGTTCTAATTGCAATAATCACAGCCTTTGCAACTATCTCAGTTGTGGCAGGCCTAGATGGAGGGATTAAAAAGCTTTCCAATATCAACGTTGCTTTGGCCGTTGTCCTGATGGGGGCGGTTTTACTTTTGGGCAATACTGTGGATCTGATGCAGGCATATGTTCAAAATACAGGAGCATACTTTTCAGATATTATTTACAAAACCTTTAACCTCTACGCCTACGACAAGAAAGAATCTTGGATCGGCGGATGGACACTTCTTTACTGGGGGTGGTGGATCTCATGGTCACCATTTGTGGGGATGTTCATCGCAAGAATTTCTAGAGGAAGAACTATTAGAGAGTTTATGGTTGGGGTGCTGTTTGTTCCAACTGGATTCACGTTTCTTTGGATGACTGTATTTGGAAACTCTGCAATCTCCCTTGCGCTCAAAGAGAATGCAATTGGGCTTGTTCAAGCTGTGGACGAAAATGTGCCAGTGGCCTTGTTTAAGTTCTTTGAATACTTCCCATTTTCATCAGCTTTATCCATAGTGGGTCTTTTGCTTGTGACTACCTTTTTTGTTAGTTCCTCTGACTCTGGATCGCTTGTTATTGACACCCTTACTTCCGGTGGGAAACAAGAGCCACCTGTGTGGCAAAGAGTTTTTTGGGCCGTGGCTGAAGGCGTTGTAGCCGCCATTCTATTGCTTGCGGGAGGACTTGAAGCACTTCAAACAATGACGATTGCCTCCGCATTTCCTATGATCTTTTTGATTCTTATTGGGGCGTACTGCCTATTGAAATCATTAAGATCTGATTATATGCACCTTAGCTCCGTTCAAAACCATACAACGACAGGACAGTATGCTCAAACAAGCGCTGCGTGGAAGGACAGACTAAAGTTTCTTGTGGAGTACCCAGAATTTGATGAGGTGAACCAATACCTTAAAGAAGTCGTTAGACCTGGGCTGGCCGAACTAAAAGATGAAATGGCCGAAAGAGGTCTAGATGTTAAGCTAATTGAAGAGTCTAATATTTCTGTATCTTTGGTTGTCAAAAAGGGCGACTTTGAAGACTTTGAATACAAGGTTCAATTAAGACCTTTCAGCGTTCCAGGTTATGTGGAAAAAGATTACGAGAACTATTATAGAGCGGAAGTGTTCTTAACTAGTGGCGGCCAAGACTATGACGTTTACGGTTACAACCAAGAGCAAATCGTTGCCGATGCTGTTACTCAGTATGAAAAGCATTTCCACTTTTTGCATATGGCAAATGCCGAATTTCTAACAAAAGTTTAAAAAATCACAACTTGGGCCTTGACTCTTGTGAAGAGTCCAAGTTTCTTCTCTCTTAAACTACCAAAATCACTTGCAATTATCTTTGTCCGAAAAGCTTGAGCGTCATCAAGGAATTCAAACTAATGGTTTGGTAGGCTTGAAAGAATAGGGGGATATATGAAAATTCTTTTTCTTTTCTGGTTCGTGCTTGCTATGGGCTGCAACCCATCAGGAAGTTCAAAAGACAATGTTGATAAAAGGTTTGTTAAGGGAATTCTCAAGGCCGGAGACTTTGAGGTGATAGATCTTCGAACACAGCAGGAAGTGGAAGACACAGGGGTTATTCCAGGTGCCAAAGTGAAAGACTATTACGAGGGAGACTTTAAAAGGTTTGTTGAAAACCTTGACTCTGAAAAAAAGTATGTCATCTATTGCAAGTCTGGTGGACGGTCAGCAAAGGCATATAAGGTGATGGTTGAAAGCGGACTCCATGTCAAAAATTATAGCGGCGGTATGGATGAGTGGCTGGAGTCTGGGTTTGAAAGGCAGAGGAGAGAATGAGCGAGTCTTTTCTTAGAGGTGGAATATTCTTGTCTGGGTTGGTGTTGTTTTCGTCATTAGAGTATTTTATACCCTATCGTGAAAGGCTTTTTAAGCGCTCTCAGAGATGGCCTGGCAACCTCCTTCTTATTTTTATATCGAATGTCTTATTAACTGGATTAGCACCGTTGAGCCTTTTGTCTTTCTCAAGGCTGGCGGAAGAGGGAAGTGTAGGTCTTCTCAATAATGTTGAAATGCATTACCCATTGGAGTTTATTTTCGCTTTGGTTGCTTTAGATTTTGCTGTCTACCTCCAACATGTTTTAAGTCATCGGGTTCCATTATTGTGGCGATTCCATAGAGTCCACCACTCTGATGCAGATTTGGATGCCACCAGCGCTCTTAGATTTCATCCTGTGGAAATAATATTTTCAATAATTTATAAGGGGGGGGGGGTGGTTTTGCTTGGCGCCTCATTTGAGGCCGTCTTTGTCTTTGAGGTTATTTTAAACTTCACCGCAATGTTTAATCACTCCAATATTTATATTCCCCAACGGGTTGAGTCTCAGCTAAGAAACTTTATTGTAACTCCACAGATGCATATTATTCATCACTCTACGCTAAGTAAGTTTAGCAACACTAACTATGGATTTAATCTTTCAATTTGGGATAAGTTCTTCAGAAGCTATCAGGGGGATGTGGGTGGGGAATTCACTATTGGTCAATTAGACTGCCAAGATGTTCAATCTCATAAGCTTAAAACACTTTTGCTTCTGCCATTTAAAAAGAATTAGGTTCTGAATCGTTGGCCCCCCGGGAATGGAGGGCCAATTTAACTAGCGGTAGAAAAGAGTGTTTTTAGATCTTCCTTCAAGAGTTCTTACGTGAAGGAGCACTTCGTTTCTATCTATATCGCTTGGCACTTTCCACTCATACTCAAAAGGTACAAGCTTCATTGGGCAATGCGCTCTTACTTGCTTCATTTTTGGTAGGATAGAGTAAGTGTCTTTGCCATTGCTGATATATTCAATGCTATCCAGTTCAAAACAGTCACTTGGGTTGTAGCCTTTAAGTATAACGTGTCCGTCTCTAGCGCTTTCCTTGTCTATGTGTTCAACGTAAGCATAGCTAAAGTCATCGATGGCCGCACTTGTGGACTCATTCACCTTAAGTTTTGCCTCTTTTTTGTAAATTGATTTTCCGTTTACTGTCACTTCGTACTTGCCTTTGTCTAAAACCCCAAGCTCTAGAGTCTCAGTGAAAGGAACCACCATCTCTGGACAGAATGGATTGCTTTCATCGTAGTAAAGGGAAGTCAAAAGAATGTCTATCTTGTTGCCAGTAACCATCGCGTTCGCTTTTGGAGTCTTGTGGCAAAGGTTGGGTAAAAATCCAGTTATGATTATTTCAGAATTGTCGTTTGAGTCAAATCCTGATGGAACAAATACGTGTGTCACTGGGATAACCTTTTGAGTAGGAACACCAGCTTGAACAAGGCCTGCGCCAAAAGCAAAAGTAAAAATAGCTAAAATTGTTTTTTTCATAATCTCTCCTCGTAGATGATTGTGTCTGGAGTGATTATTCCGTTTGGAAAACAGATCGTTAATTATATTGCCCAGTAATAAACCTGATTAATATCAACTTTTGGTCTTTGTCAAAGTTTCTTCTAAAGCTTTTAAAAAATCCAACTTATCAAATGGCTTTACCAAGAAACTGTCAAAGCCACTACTTATAGCTTTTTCAGCATCGGTTTCTCTGGCATAGGCGGTTAATGCAATTGCTGGCAGGTGTTGCGTTTCACTTTCTTTATTTCTTATAATTTTTATTAATTCAAATCCGCTCATGTGCGGCATGCCAATATCACTTACCAGGATGTCGAACCTCTGCCTTTTGAGCTTTTTCAGTCCTTCTTGGGCACTTGTGGCGGTGCCGAGTTTAACATCTTGATCTCTTAGCATTTGTTTGATGACATTAATTGATTCGGGCTCATCATCTACCACTAGGATGTGTGGACTGGATTCGAGCTTAAAATCCTCATTGATTGGCAACCCTTCTTCATTTATTTGCTTACGCTCAACTCTAGGAATAGTTACTGTGAAGGTTGAGCCTCTACCTTTTCCTTCACTTTCCACTTTTACGGATCCTTTGTGAAGCTTCATTATATTGGATACTAATGCTAGGCCTAAACCAAGACCACCTTCGCTCCGAACGGATGTTTGATCCTCTTGCCTAAAGTTCTCAAAAACATGAGGAAGAAAGTCTTTGTTAATGCCACGGCCAGTATCTCTAAATGTGACAATGCAGGAGTCTTTTTCCGCTGAAGCCGAAATTAAAATTTCACCGCCTTGAGGCGTGAACTTTATTGCGTTGGAGAGAATATTCAAAAAAACTTGAATTAGCTTTGTTTCGACGCCTAAGACATACACTTTGCTGGGGCATTCGAAATGAATTTTAAGGTCTTTTTTATTCGCTTGAAGTTTAATGCTTTCTACAGAGTGTTCGAGCAAACATTTCAATCCCAATGGCCTTGGTTCAAACTTCTCCTTTCCCTTAATCAAGGAGGATACGTCCAAAATATCTTCGATTATTTTGCTTTGTCTTTTTGCGGACCTTAGGATTGCCGTAATTTGATTTTTTAAATCGTTTGGTAAGTCTTCCTCTACTAACAACTGGGCATAACCATAGATCACATTCAAGGGTGTTCTTAACTCGTGGGATACGGTTGCTAAAAATTCGTCTTTTAAACTGTTGGATTGCTCGAGTTCTTTAATTAGGTAGGTGTTTTCAAGACAAATGCCAGCGATGGAGGTTAATTCATCCAGCTTTGGAAGACTTGGATCGCTAATCTCACGAGGACCTTTTAGGATTAAGACGCCTTTAACGTCTCCTTTTACTAGTATAGGTTGAGCATGGTAGAAGCTGTGTGCTGATAATCCTTCTTGAAGTTGATATTGCTTGGTTTGAACGACTACTTCTTTTAGGTCTAAAATTTTGTTTAGTTCGGCGCTTTTAAGCTCTTCTAAATTGTTTTCTGGCCAATTTTTGAGTATTGCATTTATCGTGCCTCCACTTTCTGAATAAATTATCATACAACTTGCAGATATGTGGTTAGATATAAAATTAGCTAGAGAGTTTAATAGCTCGTCAGGTCTTCTTATTTGACTCAAAAGCTTACTCTCATTCACAATTAGTGTTTTTGCTTGTATTGAGTATCTGAGTCGCGATTCGCTTTCCTCAATGGATTTACTGTTTCTTATAAAAGCTTTTGCTATGAGAAAAATAAGAAAGCTCACCAAAGTCCCAAGAGTGAAAGTTACATACTCGATTGAAGAGGTTAGTGTGGCCTCTAACGTTGGTAAACTCTCAACTGTAACTAGAAAGTCTTTGTTGCCAAAGCGCACCTTTGATGTGCTTTTAAACTGTGGTCTTGGTCTGGGCTCATCTATTTGTTCTTCATCTGTTGTGAATACCAGCTCCTGTTTTTCTTCATCTAAAACTAGGAATACCGAAAAATGCACATTGTTAAATAAAGACTTTTCGGAATCGATTATTGTTTTGAAGACCTGTTCTGCGTCTAAAAGGCCGATGATTAAACCATGAAGTGACTCCATCCTTTCTGAAGAGACTTCTTGGGGGGCCTTAGGGTTAATGATAGGCATATAAAGAGACAGATTCGCTCTGTCGTAGTCCAAGATATGGCCCTTTTTTGTTATGACTACATCTTTCTCTAGTGCGTGTTTAAGCTGGTTTTTGAAATTCTTCTCTTTAGGAAAAATATCCATACCTAATAGTGCCGATGATTGATCCGAGAAGGGTTCTATGTATTTCAATGGGGCATAATGCTTTGTGTCCTTTTCAGTCTTTTTAACCTTGGCATAAGAGGCGAATCCCAGTGCGACTAAACCTGGAAGCCTCTCCTGTATTTTTAAACCTAGAAAGTATTGTTGGAACTCTTCTCTTGTAACGAATTCGCTGGCCAGAAATAGAATCGAAGTCTGTTGGACGGTTTCAGTGTAAGGTGTAAGACTTCGACTAATAGTTGTTATGACTTGATTGTTTATATTTGTGAATTCTGTAACACCCTCCGCTCTGTTCTTTAGGAAAAGTGCATAACTAATAGCAAAGGTCATTGAAAGCAGGATAAGCAGTAGAGCGATGGGGCCGTGGTCTGAAACTAAATTTCGCTTAGAGCCTAAGAATTTCTTTATTCTCATCTGTGATCCTTAAAAACATATTATATGTATTTTAATTGTATTGATGAGTTCTATATTCCTTTGACTTCAAATGTTTAAATCTTTTTAAACAATGGTTAACCCGCAGGGTTGCACGTAAAAACATGCTAAAATAAATAAGCAAAGATGATATATATCAGCAACATATCGCTTCACCTGTAGCATGAATAACACATGCAAAATATATCTATACTTCTTTTTACATTTTTACTTGTTAGCAATGCATTTGGGCGGTTTCAATCACTTGATCTCAATAGAAAAATGGGAAACGTAAACCAAAGCTCCCAGATGGCAGTGGGTCTTAAATCTAAATTTGGCAAGGTCTTTTCCAAGCACTTTGACGGTAAAAAACTGGGAGTCTTGATAGAGTGGGGAAACTTAAGACCAAATGCCTATGCAAGCTTTGATGACGAAGGAGCTCCCTATGTTCTACTTACCGAGGGGATGATTAACCATAGAATGATGAATCAAGACTCAGTTAATCTAGTCATTTGCCACGAGCTTGGGCACTTTTTGGCGGGAAGTCCTAAAAAGAACAGAGGACGCTCACAAAAGAAAAGTTGGTCTTCAGCTGAAGGACAGGCTGATTATTTTGCAACCGCCTATTGTATGAAGGCCTTGCTCTCCTTCGAGAGCACACCGCAGAAATTTGCGTCTGAGGGCATAAGTAAAGATATCAATTCCGATATCGACTATCTTTGCGGTGGAACTCTTAGATGTAAAAGGATTGTTGAGGCCGCATATCGGCTTGCGAGGGTGTATGCAGACTCCAAGTTCTATCCGGTAAGTCTAAGTTTAGTACAAAGAAGTGACAATGTTGTTTCTGAGACCCTTTTGTCCCATCCTGAGCCACAATGCCGTCTGGACACCATGGTTGCCGGTGCTTTATGTCCATACTCTTTGGAAATGGACTTCAATAAGAACACCCAACTTGAATGTGACAAAAGTATTCACTCTCGACCTCCATGTTGGTTTGCTCGAGGAAATTAACCAGAAAGATTTAGCTTTCTTCAGTTCGACTCTTATAAGATTTCTCTTGGGAAATTTGATTTGGAAAGCATCGTGAAGTAGTTATACCTCGCAAGGAGGTTCTGTGGTTGCGAATGTAAAAAATTTTCCAATTCTGCTTCAATTAAGAAGAACAAGATTTGAGTATCACTTTAGAAATGATTGCAATGTAAACTATTTTAGGGGTGTTTATCCCTCCTTTAAGCACGCTCTACAAGATGCTCCGAACACTAAGAGGCATGGTTATGACAATGCCCCTGCCGCAAGGATGTATAAAGAAAGAACTGAGAGAGTCTACAGCACAGATTATCCAGTGCTATATTGGCTAACCAAGTTTCAATCACGAATTCAAACAGTTTTTGATTTTGGTGGGCACATAGGAGTTCATTTCTATAGCTACCAAAAGTATTTTAGCTTTTCGAACTTAACTAGTTGGACGGTATGCGAAGTGCCTGCCGTCATTGACGAGGCCAGAAAGTTCCCTCTGTATGAAAAGGGAACTATTCTAAACTTTGTCACGGATGTCTCCAACAGCGATGGATATGATTTATTTTTAGCGAATGGATCTTTACAGTATCTAGAATGGGAGTTGCACGAAAAGCTTAGAAGATTGAATAGACTCCCAAAGTTTCTCATAGTGAATATGCTTCCACTACACAAAAATACTCGTACAATAACTCTTCAAAGCATCGGAACTTCTTTTTGTCCCTACCTTTTGCGAAAGCGATCTGAATTTATATCCGGGCTTGAGGGGCTTGGTTATGAATTACTGGACGAATGGAACAATGAAGAGAAGAGTTGCGCAATCGCTTTTGAAACAGAGAGGTCTTTAGATCACTACAAGGGGATGACTTTTGCCTGGAAACACTAATGGTTCAAGTTATCTTTACTCTTTAGATGGTTTAAGAGGAGTTGCCGCCTTAAGTATCGTCTTTCTTCACTACTCGAGCTATCTTTTTTCTGATATCGGCTCATTCGTTGAATCTTTCACACCAATGTTAAATCGAACATATCTGTTTGTTGATATGTTTTTCATATTGAGCGGCTTTGTATTGAGTTTAAGGTATTCAGAAACCTTCAATACCACAGTCATGTCTAGGCCATATTTTTCTTTTATGAGTAAAAGATTTTTTAGAGTTTATCCTCTGCATCTAGCAACGTTGATGTTTTTATTTATACTTCACCGTTGGCTTTTACCGTTCTATCCTGACATCCCTCCTGATGAGTTCCAAGTCCGGAGAGGGAACTTTTCCTTGTTCTCCAACGTCTTACTCATTCACTCTTCTGGCATAGGCGATAGGGGATGTTTTGACTGCACAAGCTGGAATTATCCCTCTTGGTCCATAAGCGTGGAGTGGCTTAGTTATTTTTCCATACCTAGCCTTATTTTTATTTTGACCCGCCTAAAGCGGTTAGTACCTGTTTTGTTGTTAGGTCTAATGATAGGGCTTCTTTTTATTGAGAGCAAAGTTGGTCATTTGGATGTTGCCTCGACTCCAGGCTGGTATCGATGTTTGGTCGGAATGATTATTGGGGTATGTCTAAACATTTATGCATATAAGAGGTTTGCTATCTCAAGGACAATCGTTATTTTATGGGCCATCTTGATGCTTTTAGGGTTTCATTACTTAAAAAATGACACCCTTTTAGTTGTGGGTATCTCTATTTACTTGTTATTAGTGGTGAATTGCTCAAAACAGGGGATCCTTAGCTCCAGTTATTTTCAATGGCTTGGCAAGAGATCTTTTTCAATCTACTTAATGCACGTCCCTGTGCAAGACCTGACGAGCTTTTTCATACGTCTACAATTTAATGTTTCTCCTCAAAACCTTAGCGCTTTCGTTCAGGTTCTGGGATTTATGGCCGCGGTTTGCGCCACTTTGTTTTTATCCAACTTTTCGTATCGCTGGATAGAGTTACCATTCATTAAAGGAGTTCCAATTAAGTCCCGGGATTCATTAAAGCTTGCTGTGAAGCGTTGAGATAGTTTGATTTGGCATTGTGTAAATGTTTAATTAGAATTTTATACACAAAAAGGATTTGCCATGTGGAAACTAATAATTTGTCTGTGTATGTCTACTTCATTGTTTGCCCAACTAACTCTTGTAAAAGAGGGCGACATTTTTATTGGGACTGAGATCTATAATCACGGCGACACTGGGAAGAGATGTACCGTTGAAATCCTGGAGATTAAACCCCACTTAAGTAAAGGGGTTCACTGCTCGAAGCTTAAGGTTAAATACAATTTTCAAACTAAACAAAATAAGCAGCCAGAAACCACCGAAACTGTTTATTCATCAAGATCCTTTTGGAGAGATGGGGTTGTGTCTTGCGCAAGTCTAGTCAATGCTGAGGATGATCAGGACAAAGCATTTGGTCAAGATACTACTGAGCTATTCAATGAAATGTTTTCCGGTTCAAATGGCGGCATTTGGAACAAATCTAGTTACTTTATGGTTTTTGATAAAGACAAAATGCCATTGGAGGCCTTAATGAGCAACGTAAGGCCAACCATAGAAAGAACATGGACGTGTGTCAATCTGAAGCTCGAACAGAGATAGTCAATAATGCGTTTTCTAACTCTAGCACTTCTTTTAATCGGTCTGGACGCGCTTTCATTTGGTAGTGTTTTTGAAATCCAAGAAATTGCGTCTCCAGCTCAGGAGTGCTCCTCGGATTGCCACATTGAGAAAGCTTCCGATGTTGATTGCTGTCAATTCGGACAATGCCACTCCTATGCTATTCTTGAAAGTAGGCCAATCATTCAGTCAAATTATGAAAAAGAATGTACTAATGGTTTTTCTGACCTTCATTTTAAGGTTAGCAACATGGCCTTTAAGATTTTTAGACCTCCAAAGGCATAGTTCTTTGACTAAAGTATCTAACTTAATTTTTGTATTAAAGGTTATTTATGAATAATGAAAAAAACTGGTATCTTTTATTTGGATGCTGGGTGTTGGCTACAATCTCCACGCTTGGATCTTTGTTTTTTAGCGAGATCATGGGGTTTGTGCCATGTGTATTATGTTGGTATCAAAGAATTGCCATGTATCCGTTGGTGATAATTTTGTTGGTGGGACTTTTTCCCATTGATAAAAAAGTCTTTAAGTATGCGATGCCATTTGCTGCGATAGGGCTATTTATCTCTATTTATCACAATCTGTTGCATTATGGAATTGTGCCTGAATCTGCATCTCCTTGTGTCCAGGGTGTGCCTTGCTCTACTGTGTATATTAACTGGCTTGGCTTTATTACGATACCGGTATTGTCTTTTATAAGTTTTAGTTTAATTGTGTTTTTATTGATTATGTTTAAAAGGGAAAGTAATGAAGAATAAAAAAAATCTAGTTTTAGGTGTTGTTTTGGCCTTGGGGGCCATGTTTATTGGTGGGGCCATTGCCTATAAGTTTTATCAAGGGGAGAGTCTTGGCATTATCGCAGACAAGAGCCCAGAGCGTTTAGTTAGAGACTATTCTCCAAGAACTGGCCCAACAGATCCAAAGGTTGTTCTTGTGGAGTTTCTTGATCCTTAGTGTGAGAGCTGTAGAGCGTTTTCTCCATTTGTAAAAGACATTCTAAAAAAGTACAAAGATGAAGTTCAGTTGGTTGTAAGGTATGCGACTTACCATAGAAATTCCGCTTTTGCTGTAAAGCTTCTAGAAGCGTCTAGAGAGCAAGGCAAATTTTGGGAAGTCTTGGACGTGATGTTTAAATATCAGCCAAATTGGGGCAACCACAGAAACCCTAGACCTGAGTTGTTGTGGTACTACTTGCCAGAGGCCGGTGTTGATGTTGAGAAAGTTAGAGCACAATTTAACAATCCTGAATATGAAAAGCGAATTCAACAGGATATGAAGGATGCGGAATTTCTTCAAATTCGAGGAACTCCTTCATTCTTCATAAATGGGAAACCTCTTAACGAGTTTGGAAAGCAACAGCTGTTGGATGCAATAGAAAGAGAATTATAAGACTATTCGCCAGGCGGTCCTCCTAGGGCAGCCTGGTTTTTACCTTGAAATCTTCATACTTTGTTTCGACAATCTTATCTTTATAGCTTCCATTCTCTTTGAATTCTGGCAACGCAAGTCCATTCTTTTTGCAATATTCAATATAGTACTGGCCCTTCTCTGGATGATGGGAGTTTACGACATTTAAAACCTGAATACTGGATTGATTGATGGCCTTGTCTATTAAAGTTATTAAATCTTCTCTGTCTATAAGGTTAACCTTCTGGGAGGTGTGGGATCTTGATATTTTACCCGAAAGAAATTTGCCAGGATGGCGGTCTCCACCAATAAGCCCTGCTGGACGGATCACGACATTTTTATCAGAGTGTGCAAGTGTTAAATTTTCCAACTCCACAAGAAATTTTCCATTGGAAGTTTCGGGAACTGGTGTGGTGTCCTCGTTAACAATCCCTTCATTTCCATAAACCGATGTTGAACTCGTAAAAACAATTCTCTGGCCAGAAGTCTCATTAATAAACCTTCGATAGTTATCTATAGAATCAATCTTGGAAGGAGGGAGATTGAAAAATATTAGGTCTGACTCCATGACTTGTCTGGGAACAACACCATTATTAAAGTCGTATTGCTGTTCATTTTTCTTTAACTTAGGACTTGAATGGTATGTGCCAAACACCTCATGGCCTTGGTCTTCCCAAAAGTCATACAAAGAGCTTCCTAGCCATCCAAGTGAGATTATGGCAATTCTCAAGAAATCCTCTTTGCAACTGACGTAGCGAGCCTCTCAATCGCTTCGGGCGCCCACGAGAAAAACAGTTGAGGCTCAATAACTTCAAGTTCCATGAGAAGAAGATCATTACCATCCTCCACAAAATCTAGTCGGGCGTAGCAGTAATTGTTGTTCAATCTCTCAAAGGCCTTGATTGCTATATCTAGGTGCTCTTTTGAAGGGGAGTGCTTATGTACTGTGCCTCCATGCTCTTCCTGAACTCTAAATTCGTCGTCTTTTGCTTTTTTAAGTATGCAGTGACTGAACTCGCCATCAAAGAATAGGTAAGAGTACTCACCGACAGAGTTCACACTTTCTTTATAAGGTTGAACTAAGATGTCTCTATCTGCCAATGGATTCGCTTTTGAAATTTCATCTTCAGAATGTATTAGAAAAGTGTCTTTTCCTCCAGCGCCCACCAACGGCTTTACAACCAATGGGTATCCAATGTCGTTCGAAATTGATGGATCTATCCTGGCCTTTCGGACTACCTTGGTAGGAACTATACTAACACCTTGGTCTTTAAGCTCGAGCATATAAGACTTGTCCATATTCCAACGAACTGTTTCCACACTGTTGATCAGTTCTGAGTTGGACTGCTCAATCAAATCTAGGAGCCTTAAAAACTTCTCTCTTTTCAGGGCGTAGTCCCAAGGAGTTCTAATTAAAATTTTTGAGTTCGTAGGTGGAGTGAATTCTTCCCAAACAACGGGAACGCCTTTAATGCCATGTTTGGCCAGAGCTTCTAGAAGGCCGTTGTCATCAGGGTGAAGGCCATTGGTTGCGGAGTCAATCAAAATAAATAGTTCTTTCATTTCTCAATGATAAGGGGTGGCCGCATCCAAGTCAAAAGCTGGTTTGGCTTGCCTCTTCAATGTAGTCTCTTGTGCCTTCGGCCAGGTTTTTGATTCTCTCCATGGCCTCATCCCAGTTCGAAAATAGGGCGTGGGCATATCTCTTGGGAGTGTCTTGAGAGATGGATAGAAGGCAGGTGTTATTACCTGTTTCTGAGATGTGATATGTTTCGAGGCACCCTGCCCATTTTTTGGCCTCTTGCCCCTCGGAATCTTTGACCCCATTATAGATTACCCCTTCATACTTGATCGTTATGGCCTCGTGGGGACGGCTGAGAATTATTTTTCCAAACAGTCCATCCTCAGAGGGGCCCTTGAACTCGGCCGTGGAGTTTAGGCACCAATCCGTGTCGGCGTAGGATCCTGGAGCGAAGGCGCAACTCCACTGTCTAAAATAATGGTCTTTTAGGAGAACTTCCCAAATTCTTTCTTTAGGGGCGTCTATCTCAATGCTTTTTTCGATTTTTTCTCTTTCTTCTGACTGCATTCTTCCTCCGTCCTATCCTTTAATATACATCAGCTAAAGTGGAGATACATGGCCGTATAAGCTTTATTTATTTCGCTGGCATCAAGCAAATCACTCCAACACAATGCTATTTCGATGGCTTAGAGACTAAACTCACATTTTATTGGCCTGAACCCTTTATAATCGGTAAGGTGCGCTTTAATACACAATGCACAATCGGATCTAATAAATGTCAGAATTCAGTTCACTGGACTTGCTTCCAGAAATTAAAAAGGCCCTAAAAGACAAAGGCTACGAAAAACCCACACCAATTCAAGCACAGTCAATTCCACACCTGTTGGAGGGAAAAGACTTATTGGGGATTGCCCAAACCGGAACGGGCAAAACAGCAGCGTTTTCGCTGCCCCTAATCGATAGACTTGCAAAGAACAAAGTTAAGGTAAACAAGAGACGAGTGAGAAGCTTAATTCTCACCCCAACGCGTGAGTTGGCGTCCCAAATTGAACAAAACATCAAAGGTTACTCCAAAGGACTTGGCCTGAAGTGCGCTGTAATTTTTGGCGGTGTAGGCAAGCAGGCGCAAATGAATTCAATGGCGCAAGGAGTTGATATTCTTGTGGCCACTCCTGGCAGACTATTGGATCTAATGAGTGAAGGGCATGTAAAATATGACCAACTCGAGGTCTTTGTTTTGGATGAGGCTGATCGAATGCTCGACATGGGCTTTTTAAACGATGTTAAAAAGGTCATCTCCAAACTTCCAAGAGACAAACAAACACTCTTGTTCTCCGCAACTATGCCAAAAGATATTGCTTCTCTTGCAAACTCTTTATTAAACAACCCCAAGAGGGTAGAGGTCACTCCGGAATCAACAACAGTTGAAAAAATTGAGCAGAAGGCACACTTTGTTGCCAAACTTAAAAAGCCAGACCTTTTAAAAGAAATCCTAAAAGACGATTCAATAGAGAGCATGCTTGTGTTCACCAGAACCAAGCATGGAGCGGACAGAGTTGTTAAAAAACTTGCTCAAGATGATATTATGGCGGCCGCAATTCATGGAAACAAGTCTCAACGACAAAGAGAAAGCGCGCTTGGACGATTCAAAGATCAAAAGATCAGAGTTTTGGTTGCAACAGACATCGCTGCCAGAGGGATTGATATTCCTCAGGTAAGCCATGTCATCAATTATAATCCACCAGAGGATCCAAAAAGCTACGTGCACCGTATCGGAAGAACCGGACGCGCTGGAAGAGATGGTGTGGCCATCCTATTTTGTGATGAATCTGAAGTTGGACTTTTCAATGACATTCAAAAGCACATAAAAATCAAAATACCGATTGATGAAAAGCAGCCGTTTCATGAAAAGCTTAGTCTTCACCCAGACAGAAAGAAAAAAGATCAAAAACCCAAAAAGAAAGTAAGCATGAGCAAGAAGGCCAGAAGGCGAAGAAGTTTTAGAGGATAAGAGAATAGGCCCAAAGTGTTTGGGCCATTTTTTTTTATTTTTTGTTAACAGCAACTTCTTTTGCTTGAACTTCTACCTCAGGAATAGAAACCTCTCCAGTTCCTCTCCAAGTCGCAACTACAACGCAAGCTCTTCCTCTTGGGCCTACGAAAGTGTTGTAGTGACCTTCTGAGTTTGTTCCCTTGTCAATTGTGATGTTTGCGAAAATTGGGCTGGTGGGGGCAGGCTTCACTGAGAAACAGATCTCTGCCGCTCTGTCGTTTCTGCTTTCATTGTCTAAGTAGTAAAAGCTTGTGATCTTTAACTCTGATGCGCTCGCTAACGAAGTTAGCAGCAATGCTGCGATAGTAAATAGTTTCATAAAAACTCCTTTTCACTCATTGTCGTCTCTAGCAGCGAGTTAAGTCAACAAGTTGTCAGTCTTTGTAATAAATGAAAAGAAAGTCTAAAGATATCTACCTTTGATCAAATTTACCCTGAATTCCCAATTCAAGTCTAGCTTCGTTAGGGAGAAAGGTGTTTTCTCTGTCTGCAAAGTCTTGTGGAAATGGATTCAAGTATCCAGGCTCCTCATTTAAAGGCTTAACCACTCTAAATCTTAACTGTATGTCATCTCCACCGCCCACGGCCTCAATGAAGGCCATACTTTGCGTTCCACTGGTGTAGACCTTAGTCTCGAGGCCAGTCATAAGCCTAACTGAGCTGTCTTTACTATCCCTCTCATAGCCAAGCTTTATAAAGCCACCCAAATAGCTTGCTCCTTCAACCATGCTTGCTCTAGCGTTGGCACCATAGCGAGCAAAGGCCCTTGATCCTTCAGATTCATAAAGTGTCTTGTCGAATCCCGCCTCAGCTTGTCCGTAGAGTCCGCTTTGGCCTTCATCAGAGTCTAGATAGTTATAATGTCTGTATCTTACCTTTCCAGCATTGATCACACCATGCCAGGCATCTTGTTGTGTTATTGAAGAAAGGAGTAGTGGTCTTTCGCTGTCTTTGGTGTTGATTTCATGATAGCCACCCTGAGCGCTCCAATAGAAGGCATCGTGCTTTTTGATCTTAGATACGATCAAGCTTACAAGATTTTCCTCTTTAAAGTACACATCCGCCATATAAACTCCGTCCTGTTTATAAAGCACGTCGTAATAATCTTGCTGAAATTGTTCTGGCTGAACGCTATTCGTGTAGAGGTTCGTTTCGTAAGAAAGGGTTGCGTAATATAAGTCACCATCCACCTTTGTAACATCTTTGTGAATAGATAGTTTAAATCCGTGTGTCATGCCAATGTCATCTGGAGGTGTCAAAGATGAAAATACGTTGTGCAGGTTGTAGTCGTTTCTAAGTAGAAGCTCTACTTTGCCCTTTCCCACTTGGTCGACTATGGAGACTGCTGACTCTTCATCCAAAAGATCCTTGATCGTGTTCTTAAGTTCTTGTTTGTCTTTAAAGTTCAGGCGAAGAGCCGATGTCACCAATGGTAAATCATTGGAGGCAAGCGCTGAAAACGTAAAAAGTAGTAAAGCTGCAAATACTTTCATCATAATCCTATTTTATTTGATTCTATTTTTATTAAATCAGTAAAGTGGAGCGAGAAGGAGTCGCTTGGAAAGAATTACAAAGTGGCATAGGGGAGTGTTTAAACTTTGAACGATCTAAGATATTGAAATGACTTAGTTGATATTGCAGATTGATTTTGCTTTGGATTTTTTTAGCCATTCTCCATTCACACAGATTGAATTGGAGCCCTCACAGTGGCGGTAAGTTTTTTTAGTGTACTTGCTGTAGCAATTTCTAAAACCACAACGCTTGATTGCCACAGGATCCGTTTTTGAAAGCCACTGGCCATTTACGCAAACAGAGCTCTCCCCTTGGCATTGTTGGTAGGTTTTGCCATTGCTGCTAAGACAAGTGTTAAAAGAATGATCGTGATCGTCAGAGCAAGTTTTTGAAAAGTGTTTTTGATGTTCTTCTTTATTTAGAATGTCTTCTATAAAAGAGCCAAGTATATCGTTTTCTTCCTTAGGTGCCTCTTGCAGAACACCCGTGTTGGCCAGATACTCTTTATGTCTTAGCGCCTCATCATAGCTGATGAAGTCGATACCAAGACATCTCGCTGTGTCGATAAGCTTGTCTAATGTATCGGCGTTAAAATCCTTACCCCTGTCATGAAAAAGAGCAATCAAGACATTTGATCTTGATTGACACATATTTTTAAGGGTTCTCTTTACATACCAATCTGGATTGGATTTAGCTTTCTTTGCCACGTTTGGGTTGCTGTCTCCAGAGTCAAAGTTCCAACCTACATGATCCCTTGAGGACTCATGTACTCTTTGCAGCGCTTTGCTTTTAAATCTTCGGTATTCTTGTATAGATTGTTTGTAGGACTCTCTCTCTAATGGAGCCGCGTGCTTTAAACGCTTAGATGAACATGCGCTTTTAGACTGCCCATGTCTTAGCATTAGGCCTAGCTCCTTGGCAGATGGAGATGCGCCTCGGCCATAGGGGAATCTAAAAAGCTTGTGTGGTTGCCTATTAAATAGGCCTGCTGTGGCGCTTTGAAGAAGGGAGAGACTTCTCTCTATTTGTCTTTCAGATTGTGAGGCGGTGAGTATATGTGGATCGCATTTGCTTCCAATCACGCGCAAGTCATGCGCTTTGTGCTCGTGCCCGTGGCTTGCAACAACATGGCCTGTTCTGATCATAGAAATTAAAGTTTCGTTTTTTTCACCAGGTTTAAGGTTTGTGGTGGAAACGTAAAAAGAGGCCTTTACTTTTTTTCTATTTAAACTGCTGAGGATTCTTGGCGTTACCTTGGGATCTGGACCGTCATCAAAGGTTAAATGAACTGATTTAGAAGCACACTGTGCCCTTAAAGATTTTAGCTCTCTAAAGTTTTGATTGCTTGAGCATGATGCTGAATAAGCTGAGTTAGTTAAAACTATAATAATAAATGCTGATAAAAAGTATTTCATAGATATATCTTATTCGGCAAGATTGGCTGCAGAGTTAAGAGAACTTAAGGGTTTTGTTATGAACAAAGCCTGACCAGATTACTTTTTTGTGTGCTAAGCAAATATAAAATGTGACAATACTAGAATGGAAAACTTAGATTTAATGCAAACGTTTTCGTGGCTCGCTGTAATATTGTTATCCACAAGTTATTGGTTCCAGATTTGGAAAATTCACCTGCACAAAGAGGTTCGGGATTTATCCATGACTTACCATGTTCTTCTTGCGACTGGATTTGGCATTCTTACTTGGACAGCTTGGGCTGAAGGATCTACGATTTTTGTTGTGAAGCAGGTTGCCACCACGATCCCTGTTGTGATCATTATAGGTCAAATCATTTATCATAAAGATGACCACTGGCATGATGAAGCCGACCCTGATTGTTTAAGCTGTGGAAAAGAGCTTGAGCTAGATTGGGATTTCTGTGCCCATTGTGGAGAAAAAAAACCTTCAGAGTTCCTTACGAAGGAAGGTGATTCAAAAGTAGTAAGCATATAAAAAGGACGCTTTGCTGGTCACCACTCTTAATGTGTCCGGCTCCACACCTTCAAATTTATTATCATCGTATTCTATAGATGACTGCTCTACTCGGAGGATGAACCAATTCCAGCTAAACTCCATAAAAAAAGATGTTCCTGGGCTGAACTTGTTGCTCGCCTCAAAAGTTTCGTTGTTTGAAGTTCTCTCTAAATCAAACCTGCTTACATAATTTAAGGATGCTCCCAGGCCTAGCCTAAAGGCCATGCCTTTGCCCCCTTTAAAAAATTTGTCTCCCCAGTTGTAAAATACAAAGGGATTGAGAGAAAAACGTTCGATGTCCACCTCTGTTTTATCGCCTTCAATAGGGTAGTCTAAAAGTTTCGTGGAGGATTGGTTGTATCCAAAGAAATAGGACCAACCAAACTGACTAGACTTGAAGAATGTCGGAGTGAATTCCAACCATGGTTCAATATAACCAACACCTTCATCCTTTTTATACCCATCTCCGCATATTTCCACATCATTAACACTTTGAGTAGACTCAACGCAGATGACCCTTTCATCTCCGTCCTTGGTTTCTGAAATAAACTCAGATGAACTTCCCACTGGGCCAATAGTTGCTCTGTAAGGCCTTAAACTTTTAAGTGAGCATGAAGAGCTAAAAATAATAAGTGTTAGTACTAAAAGTTTTTTCACTTTCACATTATATCAATATAAGTGGAGTGATAAAGAAGGGAAACTTAAGAACCTTTTTAAGATTTTCTTAACTATGCCTTGATAGTTTGGCACCTAAATTTTTCACGAAAAAAGCTAAGTGACTGGAAGTATATGTGAATTTAGAGAAACTTAAGCGGCTTTTTAAGATGGTTACAACAAAAAAGTGAGGGGTTTGGTGAAAAAAAACAAGCATTCTAAATTAAGTTGGAGAGAAAGTTGGGACACAATAGATAGCGCATTTCTAAAATTGAATCTAAAGTTGGATGATCTCGTTTCACTCATGGGAATAAGCGAAACAGAGTATTTCAAAATAAGAGAGTCTGACTGTCCACCACCAGATGGCGCATTGGAAAAGATACAGGAGTTGTTGAATGATAGCGATAATACTTAGGCTACAGGCACAAAACTTGCTTAATAATTCCTCCTTTAAAGGGGGAAACAATGTACTCTCAATGGCCACAGCTTTTTTATCAGGAATATAAAGAAACTTATTTTACGCTTCACCGTTGGCTCCAAATTATTGGAAAAATAAAACTGAACAAGGCACCATGCCCAAACCACTCTTGGCATGCAAGTTATAAACTAACAAGTTCTGGTCTAAGCACCATGCCCTTTCCTGACCAAGATAGAACGCTGACAATTGACTTCGATTTTTTATCACACTCAATAACTTTCACAACTAGCGATGGAGACCATGTCACTAGAGACCTTAGGTCAGAGAGCGTTTCGGACTTCTATGAAAGGGTAAAGAAAACTCTTGAGTTTCTAGATGTCAAGGCCCAGTTTAGCGCAAGACCAAATGAACTGCCCGACGCTGTGCCTTTTTATAAAGATACTCAGCACTGTGAATATGATCCTTTTTACGCACAAGACCTATGGCAAGCGATGACAAAGATTGATATTGCTCTTTCAAAGTTTAGGGCGAGGTTTACCGGCAAGGCCAATGATCCACTTTTTTTCTGGGGAAGCTTTGATCTGGCCTGCTCTAGGTTTTCCGGAAGAAGCGCTCCAGAACATCCCGGAGGAGTTCCACACCTTCCTGACAAGGTAGTCAAAGAAGCGTACTCCCAAGAAATATTCACATGCGGCTTCTGGCCAGGAAACGAAATTTATCCTCACCCGGCCTTTTTTTGCTACATCTATCCTGAGCCGAAAGGCTTTTCAGATGGAGAGCTTAGAAACAAGGCGAGCTTTTATCATCATAATCTCCAAGAGTATATTTTCCCATATGAGGCCGTGGCAGTGTCGCCCAATCCTGAATCGGCCTTGTTGGAATTTTTGGATGAATGCTACCAAAAGGCCTCCAAGCTGGCAGATTGGGATAAGGAAAGATTAGAAAGCGACGCTTTTCTCTTAAAGCTACAAACAAAGAATTCGGCCACACACTAGTATGACTGAGGAGCTTGTAAAGTTCATTAGGGCAAAGAGCTTTCCATGTCTAATGGCCAAAAGTTTAACTAACAAAGGCCATCTAGAAACCCACACCATGGATAAAGTTGACGCCAAACAAATTATTTCCAGATTATACGAGTTTGTTGAAAAGTATAGAAAGTGTCCCGAAAGGCTTTCAAGTTGTGTGTTCATTTTTCCAGGGGAAGATAAGAAATGTTTTGAGCAGGGAGAAAAACTGCTTTGGAGAGTGTTGAAGGAGATGAGGTCCATAGACCAATCCCTGTATGCCCATGACCCTAGAGTTTCCAGCAATCCTAAAAGTGGCTCCTATAGCTATAGTGTTAAAGAGGAAGCAATGTTTGTGCTCTTACTCCATCCTCAAAGTCCTAGACTTGCGAGGCGCTTTAAACACACAACGATTGTTTTTAATCCTCACCAACAATTCGAAACTCTTAGAAAAAAGAATATTTTCTTTAAAATTAGAGATCAAATTAGAAAAATGGATTTTGCACTGCAGGGATCTGAAAACAAAATGTTAAACGACTTTGGTACAACATCGGAAGTCTTTCAATATTCAGGCCGAAGGTATGGAGAAAACGCAGTAATTGAACTATAAAATATCTATGAAAACTATAGAACCAAGACATGGCGTGGGGTTCATCCTTAAAAAAGGTGAAAAGTTAAAAGTTGTTGATCCTCAAGGGGAACAAGTCTCCGATTTTTTTTGCTTAATGCAGGATTCTCCAGATGAGTATCTCTCATCTGGAAGAACTATTGATTACCTTTCTAAAATATATATGGAAAAGGGAGACACTCTTTATTCAAGCAAAAGCCGAGCAATGTGTAAAATTGTTGAGGACACCTGTGGAAGGCACGACTTTTTATTAACTCCATGCTCTAAAGACACTTTTAGAATCATTTATGGAGATAAAGATCCCCATCAAGGATGTGAGGGAAATCTGATTGAAGCGTTCAGCTCTCTTGGAGTTGAGCTTGGATGTTTGCCAACCACTTTAAATTTATTTATGAATGTGCAGATGCGGGAGGACGGAAAAATTGACGTTCGACCGCCTAAAAGCCAAGCTGGAGATTATGTTGTCATAGAGGCACTAGAGGATCTTCTTGTTGGACTTACCGCCTGCTCAGCTCTTGACTCAAACAACGGATCTTTTAAGCCGATTGACTACGAAATCATATAAAAGGGGACAGACAATAGTCTGCCCCCCAAGGGTGTCGTCTATGATGCTACAGCTGAAGGAGTGTCAGAAGGTCTGGAAAGTCTTCGGATCACTTCTCCTGCGCTAAAGTCTTTGTTTCTGATAACGTCGGCCTGGGAAATGATGCCGCAGCAGCGACCTTCCTGGTCTACCACTGGCAGGCGGCGTACCTTGTTATCTTCCATGAGGTCGACGCATTCATCAAAGGATGCGTCCTCTTTAACTGTTACAATATGATCGCTCATACACTCTCGCGCGGTGAGTTTTGAAGGGTTTCTTCCTCTTGCAACGACACGACAGGCTATGTCTCTGTCAGTTATAACTCCAACAACCTTTCTCCCACTGTCTAGCACTGGAATCTCTCCACAGTCGCAGTCGACCATCATTTGGGCGACTTCTCTAAGTTCAGTGTCCGGAGAACAGCAGGCAGGCTCTGTCGTCATATAATCTTTTACTGTGCTCATAGTAGGCTCCTATTTTTCTTAGCGATATATGGTGCATTTCACGCGCCATGCAAGTGGCTACAGAAACTTCAGCCTTTGTTTTTAGGGAGTATTTGTTTAAAATTTAAATATGAAAACAATAGCAATAGGCGTTCTTTTTGGTTTGGTTTTTCCCCTGTCCATACGGGCCAGCTCTGATTTTGATAAATGGAAAAAGCAATTCAGCTTAAAGGCCTCCAAGAAAGGCCTAAACTCAAAGTTTGTTCTAAACCAGCTTGAATCAGTCAGCTATAAGCCAAAGATTATCGAGAAAGATCGAAATCAGCTCACATCGGATTCAAGCATAAACTATCCAAGTTTTATAGATCGATGGTTGAGTTCAAATCCTCCTAGGGTAAACAAAGGCAAAGAGTTGCTTTCAGAGAATCGAGAGCTTTTAGAACAAATTGAGAAAAAGTACAGTGTGGATAAAGAAGCGATCGTATCATTGTGGGGAGTTGAGACGCTCTACGGCAACATCACTGGAGACTATGACATTGTGTCTGTCCTGAGCACGCTTGCTTATGACAAAAGAAGAAGGTCCTTTTTCGAAAAAGAGTTGATGGCAGCTTTAACAATTTTAAAAGAAGGCCATATTGATCGAGAAAACTTTAAGGGCAGCTGGGCGGGAGCCATGGGACAATGCCAGTTCATGCCAACAAGCTTTTTAATGTACGCTCAAGACTTTGACGGCGATGGCAAAAAAGACATTTGGAAAAATAAAAAAGATCTTTTCGCTTCAATGGCCTACTACTTAAAGCGCGCAGGTTGGAAAAAGAATAAAGAGATTGGTTTGCTTGCAACAAAAAAAGGCAAAGTGAATTTTAATCACAAAAAAATGCGAAGGCCTTCTCAGTACAATAAGCTTGGACTGAGAACTTTGGATGGCAAGAAGCTTCAGGGAAATTGGAGAAGAAAAATAGCTCTGATTCCCCACAAAAATTCACCTCTCGTTTTGCGAGGATCAAACTATAGAGCAATTATGCGATGGAATAGATCAAGCCTTTTCGCAGCTTTAAACATCCTTCTCATGGAAGAATTTAAAAAGAATTAAACAATTACTCTCAAAGAATCAAAATCGATTTGAATCTGTTCTACTTCACTGAGAAGTCTTTCCTGGGAGCGTTCAAAGAACTGAAGCTCTGTGGCCGCAAACTCATTTTGCGCTCCCCAAGTTTTAAGCTTTTTAATCTCTGTCCCGTAGACAAGTCCCACCTTCTCTTTGGCCATCGTTTTATATTTGCTTGCCCTTGCCGTTGCCAGCGCCTTTGCCTTGTCAATGAGGTCTAAGACAAGTTGCTTGGGTAGAGCTTCTCCCAGCTGTTCTCTTTTGCTGGCCTCAAGAGGGGATGAGACGGCATCAATATGCTTTTTAGGGAATTTTTTTGTGCAGTCCAACCCTTGAGCGTTCACAAGAACACGAATCGGGGTGATCGGAAAGAATTGTTCGATGTCATTGTAATATTTCTGTTTTGGTTCGGCCTTAAAGATAAGTTCAAAGAAGACGTTTTCACCCAATGATTCATTGTGAGTTACAGCGCAAACGTTTCCGAGTTCTCCCTCGGTAAATAGCTCTATTGTTGACTGGGTCAAAGGATGCTCAAAACTCATAAATTTTAATTCATCGCGCTTAATGGCGAGCTTTCTATTGGCCGTATAGCTTATTCCCTCTGAAGGAAGGTTTGGGTAGCTAGGAAGAAGCATGTTGTCTGCTGGACGAATAAAATAAACATCCTGGGACAAATCCTCAATATCAACGCCCACAATATTGAAGGCCTTCTCCAGATAGGATTGCAAATCTCTTTTTTTGTGAAACTGCTCTATGCTCTCGACGACTTTTTCAACATTGCTTTGCTTGTAGGAGTGAGCATCAAGAAAGGCGTTTTTTCCACTTTCGATATTGTCTTGGTACTGCCCGTAGTCTCTAGCAAGCTCTTCAAGCTTTTCCAGTGAGAGAGTTTTCTGAGCTTGGTGAATCTCATCAAGTCGGTCTTCGTAAAACTCCACTACACCCGTAGGAAAACGCTCAAACAGTTGAAAAGCTTCATTGTACAGTTTGAATAAATTCTCTTCTATGCTTTTAGCAACATATGGCAAATGAATGGATATCTCGTTCTTTTGACCAATCCTGTCCAAGCGTCCAATTCTTTGCAGAAGAAGTTGAGGGTGGGTAGGCAAGTCTAGAAGAAAGAGCTCGCTTGCAAACTCAAAATTTCGTCCTTCACTGCCAGACTCAGCGCTGATTAATACCCTTGCGCCGTCGGGGTCGGCAAAGTAGGCCGCCTGTCTGTCCCGCTCCAGGAGGGACTGCTCTCCATGAAAAAGAGCACTTTTAACATTCATAGTCTCTGATAGTCTTTTTTGAACCTGGACTGCAAGCTTTCTACTCTTTCCGATGGCCAGGACTTTCGCCTCAGGCTTTTCGATTAACAGTCTTGCAAGCTCTTCAACTTTAGCGGCGATAACTTTGCTGTCACTAGGCCTTTCTATATTAAGAGCTTGAGCGAACAATTTTTTTGTTGGAAAAAGGTTTTGTTGTTTTTCTAGATTCTTTCGTCTGTTTCGGAAATAATCTCTTTCATAGTTGTATTGCTCTAACAGCTCACTGGTAGGGGAGCTCTCGATGTAGCGCTTTTCACTTTCTTTATACTCATCAAAGGAAGTGTACTTTTCTGGGTTTAGCACTTTCAACAATTCAAAGAAGTTTTCCTCGCCAAGTGCCTCCGGCGTCGCACTCAGATACAGTGCATGGATGGACTTAAGGGTTACCTCTTTTAGAAGATTGAACTCTGGGGAGTCTTTTTTATATCTGTGAGCTTCGTCTGCGATGACAAGGTCCCAGTCTTTTGACTCAATGATATTTCTGGCAGACTCATCCTCCAATATGTGGGAAGCGGTGGTTATAATGAAGTCATCATTTTCCACCTTGCTGGAAAGTTCCACTTCATCACCTGCGCCAAGGGTTTTAAAAAGAAAATTAAACTTTTTGTAAAGCTCCACAAACCATTGGTATTGAAGACTTGCTGGCACTATTATGAGGATCGTCTTAACTAGCTTTTTCTCGTAAAGGCTTTTGGCCAAAACTCCCGCTTCAATGGTTTTCCCAAGGCCGACCTCGTCTGCAAGCGCCAGTCTTATCCTAGATTTCTTGGAAACGTCCGAAAATATGGAAACTTGATGGCCAATAAGGTTTATTCGTGAACCTTCCAGTCCCTTTCCTGGGTACTCTTGAAGAGCTCTTTTCAATACCAAGCTTTCATAGCGAAAATTAAAAAGCTCGGGGGAGTCAAAGTCGCCGGCAAAAAGTCTTTCTTGAGGCTTTATTAAACTGACTGAGCTTTCAAGTTGGGTTTCAGGTAGAACGCCCTCGTCCCCTATATAAAATATCACGCCATTTTGTTCTTTAAGCTCTCGAACTTCAAATTCAGTTCCGTCTTCGCCTTTGACTATTTCACCAACTTGGAACGTCAATCTTTGAAGGGGAGCACTTTTTTTGTTGTAAGCTCTCGACTCTTCTGCTGCTGGGAAATATAGATTGACCAACCTGTCGTCTACAGCTTCGACTATGGCAAGTCCTAACTCGGGTTCGGTTTTGCTAAACCATCTTTGACCTATTGAAAACATCGTTTGAGTTTAGGCCTAAGTCGGAAAAAGTTCAATGCGCAATTTACAAAATCACAGGGAAAAAGGAGGCTTTATACGCAAAAGCTCGGAGAGCTTTCCATCGAAGCCTTTTTCAAGTCCGAAAAAGTCGGAATATTCCCGAAGAATATGTGCCGGATCAATGCATTTCTCTCTCATTCTCTTTAAATGAAGTTCATTGACTCCTGTCATGGTTCCTTTGGAGATCTTCTGTCCTGTTTTATCTTTTACAAGAGGGTGGTGGATGAACTTCGCTTTATCAAGATGTTGCATGCCAAGTATTCTGGCCAGATAGATCTGGGCGGCGCTGGATTCAATCAAGTCCTGTCCTCGAACTATTAAATTTACGCCCATGTCTAAGTCATCCAACACACTTGTAAGTTGATATGAAGGCACACCATCCTTTCTCCATACAACAAAATTGCCCATTTGGCCTGCAAGATCAATTTTGCTTTGTTCCACCTCTATTGTAGTCTCGCCAATTAGTTTGACTCTCTTAGAGCAGAGGTTTTTCTTAAACTCAATACGCTTGGATTCACATGTGCCTGGATAGAGTCCGTTCAAACTGTTGGCAACTTCCTTTCTCGTGCATTCACATTAGAAAAAGAGGTTAGGGTCGCATATTTCATCAAAATAGCGATCAAGCTTTTTTGTTTGGGAGTGGTTGTTTTTAAAGTCCTGGACGTCTTTAGGGCCTTTGTCCCATTCAATTCCAAGCCAATCCAGCCCGTAAAAAATGTCATCTAAAAACTCATCCCGACATCTTGTAAAGTCTGCGTCGTCGATCCTTAGATGAATCTTGGCATTGTTGTGTTTGGCCACCCACCAGGTGAGAATGAAATTAAGCGCGTTTCCAACATGGAGGTATCCACTGGGGGTGGGGGCTATTCTAGTTGCTAGTGATTTAGACATGTTTTCATGCTATCTCTCAATGGCCTCTTTGCCAATTATTGACTCCTAAGATAGGCCTCATAGATACATGCGTCTATCCGGGTTCTCCAATCTTTGATCTTTCTGCATTTGAATGGGCCGACCTTTGGTTTTTCTCTGTACTGCATGTTTACTTGAAACTGACCGTGCTCGTCGACGCCTGGGAATATATTTAAACCTTTTAAGTAGTCAGGCCTGTTGTGATAGTTTGCCGCAAGCTTGGTAATTAAATGCCCAGCGATTGCCCCGTAAAACACATCACTTCCCCAGTGCTTATTGTCATACATTCTTGCATAGGCCGCAAAGGCTGCCATGCCGTAGGCTATATAGGGCACTGCCTTGTTCTTTTTGCCGTAAACCTCAGCAATAGCTGTGGCCAAAGAGAACGCTGAAGAAGTGTGTCCTGAGAAGAATGAGTGTTCACCCTTGTGTCCAAATTCATAAGGGCCTTCACCTCTGTTGGGACGTTTTCTTCCTGTGGTGTACTTAACTAATTGGGTCACAGCTCCCGTTGCAAGACCACCTGTAATGGCTATCAGGCCGGCCCTTTTGAGCTTTCCATTCTCCAGAGTAGCTCCTAGGAAGTAGGTTCCTGCCGCCACAACAGGAATAGAGTTCTTAACAAACTCATTTATGAAATCGGCCGCCTCTTGAATGTTTTCATCTTTTGTCTCTTGAACCCAATCCAAGATCTCTTGGTCATTTTTAAAAATTACCAACCCTAAGCTTGTCGTTGCCGCGAATACTGCAAGATTCTTTTTGTTTATATCCAAAGGGATAAATCTGGAATTGGAAGGTTTTACAGTTTTTCTGATTTCTTCCACTGTGTAATAGTCTTCCGGATTAAGTGCCACTCGTAGATCCACACCTTCTAAATATTTGTCATAAGCAACTTGAGCTCGAGTTCTATAATCATACTGAGAATCCTCATCCTTGACTCTGTAGTAGTCCATTGGATCAACATCATTAAAATTAAAGTCCTCCTGTCCAAAGGCGTTGCCGAGCACAGATGCAATAATAAGAATGAAAACAAACATAAGCTTTTCCTAATCTTTAATAATTCAAATAGGTATATTGAAGGTTATTTAGCGCTGAGCTGCGTCATCCTCCACTCATGTGAAATTTATTTAGAGTTGCCCGTGAAAAGTTTAGGTGGCTAAGTGTTCAAAAAATATAAAACCAGGTGTAATTCTTTGGTTCTCTTTGGTAAAACTTTAGTTGGCCTAAGAGTGGGAGAGATAAATGTGGAACATGATTACTTTGCAAACAATTGGCGTAATGATCGTTTGCGCGAGTGTCGGCATTCTACTAACTCGTAAATTAAAACTGCCTCATATCGTTCTTTACATAATAACTGGGCTGGCCCTTGGGCAGGCCGAGGTGGCGCTTCTTGATAAAGAGTTTTTAAAAGAAAGTCTTGGGGCGGTGAGAGTGATTTCCGAGGCCGGAATCGCGCTTCTTCTCTTCCTAGTAGGAATGGAGCTTAGTCTTTCCAAGATTAAGGATATAGGCAATGACGCTGTGGTGGCAGGTCTTTGGCAAGTTGGACTCAGTGTTATATTGGGGTTTGGCATTTCTTTTTTGGCCGGGTTTGAAGTTATACCTTCAATAATACTTTCTGTTGCTATGACATTTAGCTCCACCGTAATTGTGGTTAAGCTTTTGGGTGAGAAGAAACACTTGGACGCTCTCTATGGCAGAATCTCCATAGGGGTTTTATTGGTCCAAGACCTAGTGGTTATACTGTTCCTGACGGAGTTGTCAGCACTCGGAACGGGAGCTGATCACGATTGGCGCACAGTTCTTGCTCAACTTGCAAAAGCAATGGCCGGGGTTGCTGGACTGGCGGCCATCGCCTGGCTTGTTGCAAAAAAATTCCTACAAAGACTGATGGAGTGGGCATCATCCTCTACTGAACTGCTATTGATATGGAGTCTTACTTGGTGCTTTGTGGTGGTGGCAGGGGCCCATGCATTTCATCTATCCCACGAAATTGGCGCTTTCCTGGCCGGAATAAGCCTTGCGCAATTGCCTCTGTCGAACAGTCTTAAACAAAGAGTTCATCCGCTAATGAATTTTTTTGTGGGGATATTCTTCATTGCTTTGGGAATGGAGATTGACTTGGGAACGGCCTTGGCCTCTTGGAAAATGGCACTGGTTTTTACGGTCTTTGTCATTCTTGGCAAGATTTTGATCTTCTTCACTGTATTTAGCAGACAAGGCTTTAACGAAAGAACTTCTTTTGTAGCGGCGTTAACTCTTTCTCAAATAAGTGAATTTTCTTTTCTTTTTGCAGCTTTGGCCTTGAAGAACGAGTTGATTGACGAGACCATCGTGGCGGTGGTCGCCTTTACTGGTGTGGCCACATTCATCTCAAGTTCGTTTTTAATATCCTATAATGAGAGGATTTATTTTTGGTTTAAAAATAAAGGTCTTTTAAAGTTTATGAACGCTTCTCAAACCAAATCAAAAGATGAATATCCTTCAACAAAGAGAAGCGGGCATATTTTAGTGATTGGAATGAATTCTCTGGGGCGGGAAATTTGTAGAAGACTATGCGCCCTTGGCCATAATGTTCTTGCATTGGATAGCGATCCCAAAAAACTTAGAGGGCTGCCTTGTGACACCTTGATTGGGAGCGCTGATTACACCTCCATCTTGGAAGAGGCAAGCTTTGAACACGCACGCCTAGTTGTAACCACTTTGAGAATCGAGGATGTAAACAATTCTTTGGTTTATCAATGTAAAAAAATGGGCGTTCCAGTTGCGGCACACGGTTTTGACAGCACGGTCATTCCTGATCTGAAGGAACTGGAGACGGACTATATCATAGATAGTAAGTCATCCTGGCTTAATAAGCTTTTTATTAAGTTAGAAGAGCACGGGGTGAAGCTGACATGATGGAGATTTTATACATTCTTTTGGCCGCTTCAATTGGACTTGGGATTTCTAAACTTTTAAAGATCCCAAGTGTCCCTATGCTCATTCTTGCTGGCGGGGGACTTGATTACCTCAATGCTCCCATCGATGGAGACCTGGCCAGAGACGCTCTTCTGCTAGGGCTCATATTTTTAGTTTTTCTTTCAGGTACCTCCCTAAACCCATGGAGGATTGGAGAGCGCACTAAGCTTGCGTTCTTTATTGGCGCCGCGCAGTTTATGCTCATAGGACTCATTTCTTTTTTTGTTTGCGCCTATATGGGCTTTACTTTAATGGAGAGTTTTTATTTATCCCTAGCTTTGTCTTCCAGTTCAACATTGGTGGTAATAAAACTTCTTCAATCTAGAGGTGAGATGTTCGAGCCCTTTGGGCGGATGATGGTTGGGGCCCTTCTTGTTCAAGACCTTCTCATGATGATTGTAATTTCTGTCCTTGAACGCTTTGATTTTGGCGCCATGGATATGGTGATCGCAGGAGTTTTGGTTTGCGTCTTATCCTTGCTTGCTTTAATTTTTAAAAAATGGATCATACCTTGGCTTCTAGTCAGGGATGATGTTGATGAAGAGCAGCAACTTCTCATCGCGGTCGGAATCCTGTTTTTCTTTATGGGAGTTTCACACTTGTTTAACCTTCCATTTGTCGCCGGCGCCTTTGTGGCAGGCATCTCTTTATCATCGTTCCCTGTGAATGGGGCCCTCAAAGGACAGTTTGCATCGCTGAATAACTTCTTTAATGCCGTCTTCTTTGTGACTCTTGGTTTCTTTGTGGAGTTGCCGCCTGCTGAAATGTTTAACTCCGTTTTTGTTTTTTGCGCATTGATCATAGTCCTAACTCCCGCTCTCACATTAAGTGTCGCTGCATTTGCAGATATGCCATTTAGAACAGGCATAGAGAGCGGATTGCTGCTTGCTCAAACGAGCGAGTTCTCTATTGTGCTGGCGCTTATTGGCATGAGCAATGGACACCTAAGCTCTGACCACTTGGGGATGATTACCTTTATGACCGTCGTTACAATGACGTTGACTCCATTTTTAGCAAACGAAAAGGTGGCCTCTTGGTCAATGCTTGCACTTGCAGCGCTTAGCAGAAAGAAAGACGGGCCTTTAGTTTACAGTGGGCATTTTATATTTTTTGGTTGCGGAGAGAGCGCCATGGTGGCTGTTGAAAAACTTCTTGAAAAGGGCGAACAGGTCGTTGTCATTGACGATGATATAGGCGTTGTCCGCGGGTTAAAAGAGAGGGGAGTCGAAGCAATTCTAGGCAACGGAAGAGACACTACTGTAATGAGCCGGGCAAACCTCTCTGGAGCTAGAATGGCCATTTCGTCCATGCGAAAATTTAGCGATAACCTTGCTGTTGTGCAATTTGCCAAAGATACGCCTTTTGTAGTGAGAGTTTTTGACCAGGAAGAGGCCGACATTTTTAAAAGGCTTGGGGCTCAACCCATACCAGCAACCGACGCAGCGAGCTCTGACTTTCTAGAGTGGGTTCAGTCAAATATGAAAGTTCCAACTAATCAACTGGATAGTTAAAGTAGCGATCAGGGAAAGGCTCATTTCTGAGTGTGTAGTGCCACCACTCTTTGGAATAGTTTTTGAAACCAGAGCTTTCCATAATAGATTTTAATTTTAAGCGATTTTTATGGGCCTTGGTTCCCTTTAATGCCATGGTTGCACTTTTTGGATCAAAGAAGTCAAATGGTGTTCCCATATCCAGCTCCACCCAATCTCCGCTCACTTTTCTAACAAGTGTAAGATCAACTGTAGAGCCGCGACTATGGCCAGACTTACTTGCAATATAACCTCTTTTAAAAAGAGTATCTTTTGACTCTCTTGGATAATAGTCCTTTTTAGTTTTAAGATCATTTAAATCACGGGCCCACCTTACAAAGTGGTTAACGGCCTTCTGCGGCCTATAGCAATCAAAGACTTTGAGGGATAGCTCTTGCTTCTTTGCTAGCTTCTGCGCTGCTTTTAGGGCGTTGTGGGCTTTTTTGGAAAGCAGACATCTATTTGCATGATAGCCATCTATTTTTTCACCCACAAAGTTATTGTCGCTAAAGTACCTGGCCTCGACCACAATATCGGTTTCCAGAGGAATCAGCTCTTCAGAGAAGGCCGATAAACAAAATAAAGCTAATAGTATCCACATGGCATTAGTATAGAAGCGCTTTTCTTTGTTTTCAATATTGATACCTCGGGTCATAGATGCTATTTTACGCTCATGATTAGCGCAAATGATGTAGCCTTAAGCTTTGGTGGAAAAAAGCTATTTGAAGACGTAAACATTAAATTTACTCCTGGTAACTGCTATGGCCTGATTGGGGCCAATGGAGCGGGAAAGTCGACTTTTATAAAGTTGCTTTCAGGAGATCTTGAACCTCAAAATGGCAAGATAAACATAAATGAAGGGGCCAGGCTTTCAGTATTGAAGCAGGATCACTTTGCTTATGACGACTGTGAAGTTTTGCAGACCGTTTTGATGGGCAACGAGAGACTTTTTCATATCATGAAAGAAAAAGACGCTCTTTACGCCAAAGAAGACTTTTCTGATGAAGACGGGGTAAAGGCCTCTGAGCTTGAAGCCGAATTTGCTGAAATGAACGGCTGGGAAGCTGAGAGTGAGGCGGCCGTTTTACTTTCAGGTTTAGGTCTTGGTGAAGAGTACCTTAATAGAATAATGAAGGACCTTACTGGTTCTGAAAAGGTTAAGGTTTTACTAGCTCAAGCTCTTTTTGGTTCACCTGATGTTCTTTTACTGGATGAGCCTACCAACCACCTTGATATTAAAGCTATTCAGTGGCTTGAAAAATTTTTAATGAATTTTGAGAACACTGTAATTGTGGTTTCTCACGATAGACACTTTCTTAATAAAGTATGCACACACATTGCTGACATCGACTTTGGAAAAATCACTAGCTACGCTGGCAACTACGACTTTTGGAGAAAATCCAGCGAGCTAGCAATGAAGCTGAGAAGTAATGAAAGAAAGAAGGCCGAGGACAAGGCGCAGGAGCTTAAAAACTTTATTCAAAGGTTTAGCGCCAATGCTTCAAAGTCCAAGCAGGCCACTTCCAGACAAAAGCAATTGGAAAAACTTCAAATTGATGACCTTCCCGTGTCCAATAGAAAGTATCCATTTGTGCACTTTGAGCCAAAGCGTGAAGTGGGTAAAGAAGTTCTTTCTGTAAACGGCATCTCTAAAACCATTGATGGAGAAAAGATTTTGGACAATGTTAGCTTCACAGTTAACAAAGGAGACAAAATCGTCTTTTTAGGACCTAACGACACTGCTAAAACTGTGTTGTTCGAAATTTTAATGGGTGAGATGGAGCCAGACTCTGGGACTTTCACTTGGGGTGTGACCACTAGCCAATCATATTTTCCAACTGACAACTCCAAATATTTTGAATCTGGAGAGCACGATCTTGTTAACTGGCTAAGACAGTATTCAGAAGATCAACATGAAACATTCCTTAGAGGTTTTCTTGGAAAGATGCTTTTCTCAGGTGAAGAGGCATTGAAAAAAACCAATGTCCTTTCTGGTGGAGAGAAAGTGCGTTGCATGCTTTCTAAGATGATGCTTTCCGGAGCAAATGTTCTTGTTATGGATGGCCCGACCAACAACTTGGATTTGGAGAGTATTACAGCTGTGAACGAAGGACTTATTAGATACAGTGGGACGTTGCTGTTCACATCCCACGATCACGAGTTTATTCAAACGGTTGCTAATAGAATTATCGACCTAGATAAGAAGGTAGTGGAGGATAAGTACTCCACTTACGATGAATACTTAGGTCTTGAGGCCTAGCGAGCTCTTTTTGAAGTGTTGTTATTGGCAACACTTACTTTAAGAGTTCTACCATCAAGTTGTTTGCCGTTGAGTGACTTTATTGCCTTGGCGGCGTCTTCCTTGTTTGGCATTTGAACAAAACCAAAGCCTTTCTTAAGCTGGGTTTTTTCATCTCTCATAAGTTTTACTCTTCTTACTTTGCCAAACTTTCTAAATAGATCTCTTACGCCAATTTCATCTTTTTTATAGTTCAGGTTGCCAATATAGACTGTGGCGCCCTCATAGTCTTTTTCAAGGAATGTAAATTTGGTGTCTGCTAGTGTTTTCTTTTTCATAATGCCCTTCAGGTATGTGCTTAATTGCGAGGCGTCAATGTAGCGCCAAAGCTAGCGGAAGGCCATTATATACTTAAACTTATGCCAAAATTACGCGATATTTTGCGATTTTTGGTACGCCATCGGCATCTCGATGCAAAAAGTGGTGTTGTTAAGTGGTTTAATAAGCTTAACTTCTCCGTCCATCCTGTTGATGAGTTTTTTTGTAATACTTAGACCAATGCCAGTGCCTTCAGACCTTTGTTTGGTAGTAAAGAAAGGATCCATTACTTTAGAGGCTATTTGAGGCCTAATACCATGTCCTGTGTCCACAATGTGAATCATGGCACGGCCTTGCTCTTCTTTGGCCGTGATTTTAAGCTGCTTTAGAGGCATCTCCTTCATGGCATGTCTTGAGTTGTTAATGAGGTTTAGCAATGACTGTCCAAAGTCTGTAGGACGCGCGTTAATGCAAAGTGATTTATCAACATCAACGAAAACATCAATTTGGTCTTTTTTAAGTTGGTGACGACAAAGAGCCAGGCTTTCCTCCACCAACTCAGACACACTACAGGTTCTGGCCTTTTCACTAGAGCTTTCTCTTGAGAGATTTTTCATACTCTGAATAATTGAAGTGATCCTGCCGATAGTATTATTAATTTTGGATAGTTGGGCGAATGCCTTAGGGTCGTCATACCCTTTTTTTACAAGTGATCTCCTCAATAGGCTAGTTTGCCCTTCAATTATGGTGAGAGGATTGTTCACCTCGTGAGCAATTGTGCCGGCCACTTCACCTATTGTGGCGAGTTTTGCAGCTTGAACCAATGCTTGCTGCGCCTTTTTATTTTCGGTGATGTCTTGAATTTGTGAGATAAAAAAGCTGGGAGTGTTATCTTCTCTTATTAGAGAAACTGTTAGTAGGGCATAAATTGTAGACCCGTTTTTATGATAATATCTTTTTTCTATTTGATATGAATCTCTTTTTCCAGACAGGCATTCTTTGAGCAGATCAAGGTCAGCATTAAGGTCATCAGGGTGGGTTAGCTTTTGAAAATCAATTGAAAGGAGTTCTTCCTTAGTGTAACCCAAAATCTTGCTAAGGGACGCATTTGAATCCAGCCATTTTCCATCAGGGGCAACTAGGGCCATACCTATTGAGGAATGAGTGAAAGCTGATTTAAAGAGTGAATCCTGTCCCATTTTTTTTTCTCCGTATCAACATATTTTGTTGTGTCCTCTTAAGAATTTCTTAAGAATCATTGTATACCAATATGAATCAAAGTTGTTTGAGGAAATTTATTCCGTAAAGGGGACGGCATGGGATATGCAGTACTTATCTGTGCTTAAAAAAGGAGTAACATATGGAAAATGTTAAAAAGCCAGTGCGAAAGACTGAGAAAGATAGAAAAAGAGAGCACAGAAACATCAAAGACGAAGATATCAAAAGACCTAAAAAAGGTAGAGGAAACACTGATTACAGAGGCTCTGACGAGATTTAGAAAAGAATAAATTGCGCAAAAACTTTTGACAGTGGGGACTGTAAAGTCTTCACTGCTCATACCTCAGACTTAAGATTCCCTTTAAAGTTTAAGTATTAATAAATAAAAAACAGCTTTTTATTCTAAGGGATCTTTATGAGCGCCAACAATCTTTTTAAGTCCGCCTCTTTTGCAGTGATGTTATCAGTCACTTTTAATACTGTTGCAATGCCTGCCTATGCGCAGAGCACTGGTCAGGAACAGGTGAAAACTCAGCTTTTTAGCACTGCAAACTCTCAGCTTTATCAAGCACAGCAGCTTCTCAATACACGAGATGGTGGTGATAAGGCCTACGAGCTCCTTAGAGACTTGCTAAAAAATGATGACACAATTAACGAAGTTTCTAGAAAGAAAATTCAAATGGCCGCTAATAGCATTGAGAATTATAGAGACGGAAACTTTTTAACAAGACTATTGAATACAAAAAGATTTAAGGAGAGACCATACCTTAAAGCAAGACACTTGCTTGCGGAAGCAATCATGGACTCTAGAGTTGCTTTAAACGAATCAAGTGACTCCGAAATTTTGTTCGTTGAAAAACTTCTGAAAAATTATTTTTACCCAGGACACCCTGACAAGGTGGAGATTCACTACCCATCAACATCTGAGTTTGCTTTTAAAACATGGGCATACACTAAAGAGAACATGTATCGCGCAAAAGTTGGTGAGTCTACAGAGTCAGTTGATGGCAATGCTCAAAGTCATTCCCCATCAAACGCTGGTATGGGGATGAACCAGCCTGATATTCTAGGTTTGCCAGAAGTGGGTGAGGCCCCTGAAGATGAAGAGGCATGGCTTGAATTTATGGAGGGGCTTGCCACCTCCGCTGCAGAACTTGCTCAAATTAAAAGTGAATATGGACAAATCCAGCATAGAGTAATGAATAGGTATCTTTACCAGTCGATGCTTATGCAGGCAATTGCTGAGCCTGGCTCTGCTATTGTTGATCCTCAGCTGCAAGAATTTTTAAAATCGGTTCGAGTTGAAATTGATCTTGGCGACACAGCTGAGGTAACTGAAGAAGAAGTTATTGCTTATAAAGATCAATTAGGTGAGGGAATTGTTAACTCAAGCGATGATGAGCTATCAATAAACCTTTCAAAGCTATATGAACTTGATAGACCAGGATCTATTTCAAACCTTAGCCTTCAAGTAAAAAAACAAAAGGACGAGGGTGATAGAACCTCTCTGTCTGTGATCTCTAGTGTGTCAGGTGAAGACCTGATGTTTATTAGACTTATGCAAGTTGTGGCCGTTGGACTTAAAGACGGTCGTGAAATGAGAACAAGCAAGGCCGGAGTATTTACGATAAGCGTAATTGACAAAATCTTTGATACTTTGGCATCTTGGTCCAGCTCAATTAGAGGAAGCCAACCAGCATCCGCTTCTTTGGCCGGAAAAGCCATTAATGCTTTAAGAGCTCTCGGTGGTGGCATTTTTAAAATTCCTCAGAATGTCTTTGACAATATTGCATCTCTTGGACAAAGCAAGATTGGGAAGAAAGTCCTTGATAAAATTAATAGCAATAAGACCATTCAAAATGGAAACTTAATGAAAGGTCTTGTGGCACTTGGCGTTATCGCTGAAGTAACCACTGCGGCAATAGAGTATCAGTATATTGAAACAAGAAAGGAAAGACTTGATCACATAAGTGAAACCTCTACAAGAGTCGCGGCAACAATGACTTATCTAGTGCCGGTCGTGGGACAGGTAGCTGCGGTTGTTGATCTTTCACATATGGTTATGGGCACTGGACTTGAAACAGCAGACTTCTACCGTGGGATAGTAACACTATCCAAGTACGCAACACTTGCATACTACGGAGAGTCGCCAACAACAATTGCTCTATCTAAGCTTGAAGTGTTTTACAACTT
The DNA here is from genome assembly GCA_002711995.1 of Halobacteriovoraceae bacterium. Classification (GTDB taxonomy): domain Bacteria; phylum Bdellovibrionota; class Bacteriovoracia; order Bacteriovoracales; family Bacteriovoracaceae; genus UBA845. Next base: position 70,591 of record PASN01000007.1, read on the forward strand.
ACCTAGAAACAATGTTTACCTTGAGCGTCATGGAGCTTGGATTGAAAACAAAGAGGATGCAGAGGCAAGACAAGTTGATCTGTTCCTAGAAATGGAAGAAATCACTCGCAACAACCTTATCCTTCTATATAGAGCTCATAGAAGTCTTGATAGGGGAGCTAACAATGACTTTGGTGAAAGAATTTATGTATACTCTAATCAATATGAATCTAATCTAGAGATGATGCATCAGACTGAGCAAGAGATCATAAAAGAACTTGAGAAGTATCAAGACTAAATAACTTCATTGTCCCCACCCTTAAGGGTGGGGGTCTATAACCACCCCCCCTCCTTCTAATTTTTGCCAATAGGCGATTGTTTGAGTATGTATTAAAGAAAAGGAAGGGGTATGGACGCACTAATTACCAACGACGCCACAGTTTTAGGCCTGCTATTCTTAGTTCTAGGCACAGTTTTTTACACAGAAACTCTTGATCGATTCGCAAAATTTTACGCAGTTGTACCTGCTCTTTTGCTTTGCTATTTCATCCCCGGAATTATGAATTCAATTGGCCTTATTGATGGTGAAAGTTCCAAGCTTTACTATGTTGCATCTAGATATCTACTCCCTGCAACCCTTGTTTTACTTACATTGGGAGCCGATCTTCCTGGTGTTTTCAAGTTAGGCCCAAAGGCCTTAATTATGTTCTTAACTGGAACTCTGGGGATTATTCTTGGAGGACCTGTGGCAATCCTATTCACTAAAACCCTTTTTCCGGAAATGTTCGCTGAGATGGGAGCTGAACAGATGTGGCGTGGCATGACTACGGTGGCGGGGTCATGGATTGGCGGGGGGGCCAATCAGGCCAGCATGAAAGAGATTTTCGAAGTGTCTGATCAGGCCTTTTCAATATTTGTTGTAGTGGACATTATGGTGGCCAATGTATGGATGGCCGTCCTTTTAATCCTCGCTGGAAGGAGTGCCAAGGTGGATAAAGCTTTTAAAGCGGACACCGCAGCGATATTTGATCTAAAAGATAGATTGGAAAAGATACAAAAAGAAAATCAAAAAACTCCTTCCACACAAAACCTAATGATAATTGCTGCGGTTGGATTTGTTCTTACTGGCCTTGCCCATTTAATTGCGGACAATGTCGCTCCGTTTATAAAAACTAATTATCCGGAGCTTTCAAGGTTTAGTCTTACGAGCTCATTCTTCTGGCTGATCGTTAGCGCCACCACATTCGGTGTCGCGCTATCTTTCACTAAAGCAAGAAAGCTAGAGTATTATGGAGCAAGTAGAGTCGGAAGTGTGATGCTTTATGTGCTTATTGCGACGATAGGAATGCACATGAATGTAACTGAGATTTTTAGCCATCCTGGTTTATTTATAATTGGCTTTGTTTGGATGCTCTTCCACGCAGTTTTAATGCTTGGAGTTGGAAGACTTATCAAAGCACCTCTGTTTTTTATCGCTGTAGGCTCCCAGGCCAATGTTGGAGGTGCGGCCTCAGCTCCAGTAGTAGCTAGTGTCTTTCACCAATCGTTGGCGTCTGTGGGTGTTCTTCTTGCAGTGCTTGGCTACGTATTGGGGACATATGGGGCGTGGCTCTGCGCTCAGCTCATGCGTTGGGCGGCCGTTTAAATTTTAGGCCTAAACATTTTTGACGAGATTAAGTGAGTTTAAGAACTTTAAAAATGATATGCCCTCAATTGAGGACTTAAGTGAATCAAGAGGTTCTAGATTAACTAGGCCTCTAATAATCTCTAGCTCTAGAGCTTTTGTAAATTTAAATAGCTTCTCCGGGGTGTAAATCAGGATATGCTCGCCTGAGTCTTCCACGTTAAAAATATTCTTATAGTTTAGAACAATTAATTGAGAAGGGTTAAACTTACTCATTCTTTTGGGCGGCTGACAGTTATTTAAATTGGCCAGTTGTGCTTTCTTATGTAGCTCTTCAATGATCTTTTCTTTATTTGAAATGCAGAATTTAAAGAACTCTTCAGTTTGGAGTCCTTTTAAAGATTTCTCTAAGAACTGCTCATTCAGATCAATAGGCTGGCCTTGCAACTCCAGGGATTTTGCTATGAAGTCTGCAAGTCCAATTTTGGGAATGGAAAACGCCAGGTGTATGGATTCTTCATGTGAGATGGCCTCATGCTCCATACCCTGTGGCAGGTAGAAGGCCATGCCTTTTTCTAGCTTGAATTCCTTGTCGCCTAGGGTCCAAGTCTTTGAACCACTTAACTGTATGATCAAAATATCGTAATTGTCTGAATGCTTGCTTAGTGCCTGAATACCGTTTGCAGAAAAGTATAAATTACACCTACATATGCAGTTATACTTTAGAGATAAGGCACCACAAATAGTGTCGATTAGGCCAGAGCCATGTTGAACATCCATTACCCTGAAACTGAACTGGTTATTTAGCGCTTCCTCTTTTAAGTTTTTTAGCTCAATTGGATGTAGGAATGTTTTAAATCCACCATTGAGGAGCTTTTGTACCTTATGGTCTTGATTAATAACTATAGAGTCGAGCAGGCCGTCAGTTGACAATTGATTTTGAAAGGAGCCATCATAATCGTATAGTTCAAGTCTTTCAGGTGTAAATCTGGATATATAGTTGTTCAGTGTTGAAAACATTTAATTAAAATCTATTTGTGGCCTACAGGCCCTTAATAACAATTAATTGTCTGTTACATGACCTCATAAGTAAAATCTTAATGAGGTTAAATTTTATTAATAGCAAGGGGCGTTTTTATTAAACCACAGGTCATTAAAAATATGCTGGTGTTCATATCACTGCTCACAGTGTTTTATACCCCAATATTTTTAGAGATCGAGAGCTGGCCTTTTACAGACTGGAGAGTGTTTAACTACAGTTATCATCCGGATCGTGTTTATGTGTTTAGTTTGGAGGCAGAGTCCGGTGATAATAAAGATGAGAAGTTTCTAGAGAACATTAACTTTGACCCAGTAACCTTTAACAGGTTTACTTACAAGGCATATTATACAAAAAACTATGACCAGCTTGAGGAGTACATCTCGGGGGTCCTTAAAGGTGAAGAGTTTGAACAGTATTTAAAAAAACGGCAAGGCAGGCTTGATGTCAACTTTGTGATGATTTCTGTTGAAAACACATCACCATTAAAACTAAAACGATCCATAATCAAACAATATGAATTCAATAAATAGATTCTTCACAAACAAGCTGAGTAGCGGCCAATTTTTTGTTTTTCGCTTTCTTTTTTGCATCGCTGTGCTTTTGTATCTGCTGTTTAATTGGTTTTACGTCACAGGTCCTTATGGTGGAAATTATAATCCTATACCTTTGTTCGAGCTTTTCAAAATTGAGCAGTGGAGCTTGGGTGTAAATAAGATTCTCTACATACTGCTGCTTGGATCCTTGTCGTTTCTGGCCTTTGGAAAGCTGCCTCGAATCTTCACAGCTTTAAGCACTGTGCTCTTCTTCCTCTTTATGGGAAATTATCTTGGCTCGATGAAGTCTCCCAATTCCAACTATGTTTGGCACTCTCACAATATGATTCTTTATATTTTGTTGGCCCTAAACTTCCTGCCTGTAAACAAAGTTAAAACTTTAAGCTTTCAAAGCAAAGAGTTTTATTTGTGGGAGCTAATCCTATTAAAGCTAATTGTTTGCACTGGCTACTTTGGAAGTGCCTATATTAAGCTAAAAACTAGTGGGCTGGATTGGATGGACGGGTATACGCTGCAAGCATACTTTATACAGAAGCATATCTTAACCGGTAACACATTCGTTCTTAATTTCGTGGACAACTTAAACTTATTAATTGTGATAAGCTGGTTTACAATCTTATTAGAACTTATATTTTGCTTTGGCCTGCTTATTAGAAAAACAGAATTTTACGTGCTAGGAATGCTGTTTGGATTTCATCTTATGATACTTCTCACACTTGAAATAAACTTTATCAACAGTCACTTCTTACCGATTTCAACTCTTTTCCTGGCCAGGCCAATACTGGGAGGACTCAAACGATTTTTAAAACAAAGCCCTTCTTCATAAGAGGTCTAGCTTGTGCACTTTTTACAAATATCGAGCTGAAAATTGCCTTTTTTGGTCTGCTTTCTAATTTTGGAAAAACTCTGTTTGTTCCAAATATCTAAAATTGTCTCTGTTTGAAGATCTCCAAAAACATAGTCGCCGTGATAGTCATTGCAACAAAGAACTACTTTTCCAAGAGCATTTATTGTCAAAGCTTGAGATGGGTACATACATTTTTTGAATCGTTTATAATCGCTTAAATCAACGGCTCCGCCACGATTCATCAATTCAAGCTCTGTTTTTGGGCGGTAAGTGATCTTTATCTGGTTTGAATATTTATGCTTGAGGTCTATAAGATTTTGCCTAAGCTTATCACCATGTTCAGTTATAATGATCGCATCAACTGAATTCTTGGCCAGCTTTTGTATCAGCTCCTCGTTGAGGTAGTCACCATTTGTGTGAATGGCAATCATCGAATCATTTAATTTCTTTTTAGCGTACCCAAGCATTTCTGGGAGCCTTTTATCCAATAATGGTTCGCCATATAGGTGAGGGAGCAGCTTACCTGAGAACTTTAGCTCTGAAAGCTCATCTATAATTTTATAGTACAAATTGGGGTTAAGAGTTATTTCATTCTTCCGACTTCCTCTGTCAAAGTTAACATTTGGACAGTATGAACATCTTCTATTGCAGTATGTTGTTGTTTCAATAATAACAGTATTGAAGAAACCATTGAGCCCATTGCTAATGTTCAAAAAGTCGAAATAATAATTCCAAAGACTGCTTGTTGAATTAATTAATTTTTTCATTTAATTCTCCAAAGCCAAAGAGACAAGAAGAGGCGGTTATTTTGAAAGTTTGGTCTTTACCAATTAAGTGTAACACAAATAAATGTGTTATGCGCACCAAGCGTTCTCACTCTTTAGTTTGCTCGATTGAGATGGAAGCCAATTTATGCGAGCCAGAGATATTTTTTAATATTTCCTTGTAACTAGAGTGACCGGTGAATTTTGCCAAAGGAATATGTCCTAACCGCAAATTGGGATCATTTATATCAAGATTATGGGTGGTTTTAAGCCAGTCTTTGACCGAATCAAAATTATCCTTGTTAAGGAGATCGTTGCTAGGCCTAAAGTATAAAAAGTGATTGGCGCAAAAGGATACTTGAGGGTTTGGTTTGGAATCCGTACCTGCCTCAAATGCCGCAAGAACAGAGTAGCCTATTTGAAAGTAATTCAAATACACATGGTTTTCTTTTAGTTCGGTAGAGAAGGCCTGGTTATTATGCTCCGTAAATGGAAGAGGAATAGGTCTTGTGTGGCCATCAAAAATCACCTCCACAAATCCACCCTCCCAGTCATTTAATAAATCCTCGGCCATGTGAATATAGTAATTCAAATTTTTCATAGATTGGCCTAGTTCTTTTAATTCTTTATTGCCGGAGGATTGATTTATAAGCTCTAGTACTTTCGGGTAATAATCTTCGAAGGCCTGGTGAAGCCTCCATAATGAGTGTCGAGTAATTTGAGTGGGAGCATAATCAGAGATTTCAAATTCAAAATGGGCCTTAAGCATTTTGTCGCAGGATTTAAGCTCTGATAAAATTAAGCTTGTCACATGATCGAGATCCTCAAAACAAGCTCCATAAAATAGTCCATCATTTAATAAATTCGGGGTAGTTCTTAATTGGAAGGACAAAGCGTAGCACCATTGCCTTGCGATAGGGCTATTAAATACTTCGGCCCGTAATGGCAATTTTTTACCGCCCTGCCTCTTAAAACAATATTCCACAGTTAATTTGTCGTTATAATCTGAGGTCTGCTGTTCATTTACAAGATAGTTATTCGCCCTGTACCAATCAAAGGCCGTTTTTATAAGCAGAGTCTCATTTGGGGAATTGTTTGAACTTTTATGGTGTAAGGCCATGACATCTTCATAGGTGAAAACCTGAAGTTGTTCAAAATAATGGAAAAGCAGAGCTTTCAAGTTATTAAGTTTTCTTGAATCTTCAATCTTTGGGCCTAAGAGGTGGGGAATTTTGTTGAAATCAAAAATGAGGTAAATATCTTTGTTTAATTTAAATCTCACAATCTGCACAACCTTAAATATCGTGTATAATTAAAATGATAATAAAGTAATTCTAAGTTATGGTTTAATTATATGATGGAACAAAAGATTTCTCTAACTAATTCTCTGCAAAATGATTCTCCAGAAATCTTTAAGCTACTGCAAAGTTACAGCAAGCAGATGAGCGCTGAAGAGGTGTTCTCTGGTAATTTAACTATAGATGGCGTCTTTACCCTTAAAAACCATAAAAGGTCTAAATTTAAAAAACTTGAAGAAGGCGCCTTCCTCTCACTGAAGGGGTTCTTAGGCGAATTGTCAGACTACTCCTTGCTATTGAAGGCGGATCAAAACATTTTGGGAAATAAAAACACCGCACAAATGTTTCCGATGTTGGAAAGAAAGATTCCATTTCAATGTTTATATTCAGAGTTAGTGAAAGAGTATGAAGTTAGTGTGAGATTTATCGAAAAGTACTTAGAGCTTTATAAAACAGTTCCAAATATTCCGATCCCATTAGCAATCTATTCTTACGATGATGAATATAAGGGGAAGATTCTCACTGCTTTAGAAGAAAGCGTTCCTAAGTTTGTCTTTGAGGAGATAATAACTATAACAAGAAATGATTCATTCGGTGTAATGAAGTACTTTTACCCTAGCGCCCCTTTTAGAGTCATGGATGTTAGAAGCAGAGATCCTAGGGCCGAGCTCTTTTGGGGGTCCAATAATTCTATTATATTTTCTTGGTGTGATTTGTTAATTGAATCAGTTCTTATTGGATTTCTTCCTGGAACTAAGCATTTTGCGATCCAAGGTACTGCGCTTGATCCACAGAATCTTCTTCTTAGCGGCGGGTTTAGTGATTTAGGATCCCTTGTTTCCATCTCAGAGCTAAGTGAGGAGGTTGCATTGGAATCATTTGTTTATTGCATTCAGAAAATTGCTAAGTCCAGCTTGTTGTTGTTGGATTTAAAAATTGAAAATAGTTCTATGAAGGAAGAGAGGAAGAGCTACCTAATAGGAAAAATAAATTCATACATAGAAAAGAAGTTAGAAAGTACATCTAAAGAGTATGGATGTTCTATCCCCAAACCAATTAAAAAATTCTTAGAGAATGATACAGAGAGCATATTAAAGAACTACAACTGTTTAACATAATCGCTGCACTTCTTGGTGAACTTGAACACCTTATAAGGTTTATCTTCTTTATTGATGACGTCTATTTTTCTCTTATGGTATTGAAACTCTAGGACTTCATCTGCATCTTTACAGTATTTAGGTAAAAAGCCTTCTAGTAGAGACTGTTCTAGATAGGCCGATGTAAAAAAAGCATCTGCAAAGTATTTGCCTTGAGGCATTTTCCTAGAGCTAAAGAGAAATTGAGGGCCTCTGGATGGGAAGCGTTTAAAAGTCAAAACTTCATAGTTGTGAAATCCTGGAGCAGGGGCTACCAATCCCCAGTGTTGAGGGATTGTGTATGATCTTAAAACCTCGGCAAATTTCCTTTCTATAGACCCACTCGGGATTCGATCTAAATTCTTTGGAAAGTAATTCCATGCAATAAGTGAAATGAATAGAAGGCCAATTAGAGCCTTTTTCAAAGGGTTGACTTTAAAGTAGTTTACTTCCACTTTTGGTCCAGTATCTAGAAATAAAGCCCAAAAAGATATCATTGCCAATGAAAACACTGTGAGCACCGTTGCTATGCCTATTGTTAGGTGAAATGTTATGAAGCTGATTGCGAGAATGCTTTTTGAAGCAACACTTGCTTTAATATTTTTAAAAACTGCAAAAATAAGTAGGGATGGAGCCGACGCCTCCAGAATTAAAGACGAAGTCGTCAAAAACTTTAGCAGCTCAGGATATTGGGTCAAGAACTTGGTCCATGACAGGGACCATTGATCAGAGAGCAAGAAATATGATAGGGCATTTCGGGACTCTGTCCAAGTTGGATCTGTTTTAAAGTAAAAAGAACAAAAGTATATAGCAGAAGCAAAAACAAAAAGAGATAAGTTAACAAGAGGGTTGTAGTATTTAACGTTGTTTATAATATTGAGCTTTGAAAGTGGCACCTTTGGCAGGCAAAAGAAAAATATAAGGTATGGCCATATTATTCGAAGCCCTTTTCCAATATATACTCCATCTAAAGCACTAATCGTTAGTAATGAAAATAACAAGAACAAATTTGATTTATGAAAGTGCTTATTAATTAAAAAGATGATTGCAGAGAAAATAGTAAGTACATAAAGAATAGGTACTAATAGAATTGAACCCTTTGTAAGGCTGTAATTTGTTAATTCTAAAATGTTCAAGTTTGTGTTGTAAATCCCTGGAATTTCCTTATAGAAACTAACAAAGAAAAATAGACGCTCAAAACATCTTAATAAAATAGAAGCTACAAAAAGGATTCTAGCAATGATTAAGAAACGGGTAGAGATTCCAAAATAACTTTGCACGCCCAACGATTCCATATCAATGCGTTAATATGACTTTTCCGGCTATGGATAGTCTAGGGGTTTTTCCTTTATGTATATTTGTGAAGTGGAACATCCAGCTTGGGAAAAAGATTAATTTGCCTTTTTGGGGTCTGATTTTAATGTAGGTGTTAAATTGTACTTTATCTTCTTCATGAATGAAGTGAGGAGCTTCCAAATTTAATAAAGTGTCGGAATCATCCGCAAATAGTACCCAGCTTATACTTTGTTCGCCTTTAACAACATGGCAATGTCTGGTTGCCTGCTCTCCTGAATTTAATAGGTTTAACCAGGCGTGATGGTCAGTAATCTTTAGATTTAGGCCTAATTCATGAATCAGGTCTTTGGACTTGGCAGTTATTATATCCTTAAGCCCTTCTAATTCATGGTTGGAAAGATCTGAAAAAAGGTTGCATAGCCTATAGTAATTTAAGATAAAGTCCCTATGCTCTTTTGGTAAAAGATTTTTTCGTTTTTTTATTTCTGCAATATAGTGATCCAGGTTTTTATAAATTCCTGCAAATAGAGAATTATCTTTAATTAGATGCTCATGAACGAAAAAGTCAAAAGCAGGGGGGCTAAGTATATCCCGATTGCTTAGATTTGAATTTATTCCTCTGTAGTACTTGATGATTTAGCTCCAGGAAAAAGATGTTCTAGTTGAGATGGGATATATATTTATTTCAAGTATCTTGTTTGATAATATAATACTTTATGAGCTCAAATACAATTGTACTTCTCATTTTGAGTTTTGTCTTTTTTGTTTCAGAGTATTTTTATACTTACAAGAAGACGAACCTCACGGATCGAATAATACATTTCCTTAAGGATATACCTTTTTTTTGTTTTAACACTGTGATTCCGGCCTACTTGATTAAAGGTATCTTCTTCTACTACATTAGTTTTCTTCATCGAGTCAGCCCGGGTTATGTGCCTCTATTGGACCATTTCGAACTACCAGCAGAAGTGCTATTCTTTTTAGGATTCTTAATCAGTGATTTTGTTGGTTACATGACACATAGATTCCTGTTCCATAAAAAACTATGGATCCTCCATCGAATGCACCACAGCTCTAAAGTTGTTCGTTGGCATAGCTCGTTTCGATTCAACCCGCTAGAATTGGCCATTACGACTTCCTTGATTTATATCGTTTACTCTTTGTTGGGAATTCCGAAATATCTTTTCTATGATTTGCTTATCTTTAATTACTTTATAAACTATATGGCCCATTCAGAGCTGCCAATTGGCAATAAATACGTTGAAAAAGTTCTGGTGACACCAAATTATCATCGGATTCATCACTCCGTGGAAATGGGAGATCAAAGATCTAACTATGCTGGCGTATTCACTATTTGGGACAGGATGTTTCGTTCAGTTAATGACTCACCTTTAAAGAATTTAAAACTTGGTGTTAAGTGAGGTTTGCTGAATGAAATTCTTATACACAAGTGAAGATGAATTGGTTGAAATCAATATTTATAATCACAACAATCAAAGGCTGATAGAGAAGCACAACTCATTTCTATTCAACGGTTTTTTTCCAAATCTGGCTGGTGCGCTTTTAAGGAGTGGGAAAAATGTATATTTTTTGTCTCGTTACAATCTTAAAATCGCTTTAGAGCATTTCCCGGATGCAGCTGCTCATTTACACTTAGTTCCCCCGATTATGGAAAAAAGGGTTACAGGTAAACAAAGGTCTTTTAAAAATATTGTATATGAAGGACATGCTAATTTTTTTAGCGGTATAGATATCTCCACTAGACTGATACACAGAATAGTAAGCAAGAACCAGGCCCTAAATGCTTACATATCAACGCATGTAGAGCCCGGCGTTCGGGCCCCAGTTCAGTTTACTTCTGACTTTGACCTCCACATCCATGAGCCACCTTTGCATTGGGAGAGTTTCTATTCGAAGATTTTAATGGACTTTAAAGGTCATGGTGGACAAGATCTAGATTTAGTAGGAGATTTAGATCCTGAGAGCACACTAATCATTAATTGCTCCACATCTTATCATCAACCCTTTTTTCATAGAACGCTGGAGCTTCTCAAAGAGGGGGCAAGCTTCTTCGGTTCATCTAGAAACCCTTATCAAGACTGTTTCGGAACATCAAATATTGAGACCTTTCATGCTGGAACACTTAGAAACTGGTCTCCTTTCCATCCTGATAGCTACATTAATTTATCACTTGAGGAAAGGCTGATTGGAGCTTTAGAGAGGAGGTTTCGTTTTGTTTAAACTAATTAAGTTTAACTCTGAAGTCGAAATTATTACCGTAAAGGACAAAAGGTTTATTTGTTCTAAAAATGGAAACTACATAAATCAAAAAGTTGGTGTCATCCCTAAGGGTGAGGGTGTAGTGGAATTTCTAGAACTGCTTCAGAAGAAGTTTTGCAGTTTGAGCGAGACAAAAGAATTTTTTCATAAATCTGTAGAGTTGAAGTTGCTTTTAAATCAGCTTTTTACAGGGACATTCTTTGTATTTAAGCATCGCTCCTCTGATGATTTTGTTTTTTATCCTAAACACTCAAAAGCAATGAAGGACATCCACGAAGCGAACTTTGAAACTTGTGATGACTCTGAAAGCAAAGCTTTTTTGAGAAGGGTGGGGAGGCAATGGGAAATCGACGCGCCATCTTCACCCTTTTATATTAAAACCGAATCTGAGGTGGGGGATGCCTCTAAGCTCTCCCCGAGTTTTTTAAATTGTTTGCATCTTAAGCTTCTGAATTGTAATGAAAACGGCTTGCTCGATTTTAAAGATGAATTGTTTCTTTATAACCTTAGAAAGCGCACAGACTTACCTAAGGGCACAATAAAGAATCGAAGGGAAATAGAGCTTAAAAGTCTGAATCATTTATATGGTGAAAGCTCTGAAAAGCTTAATCTTTATAAACTACCAAGTGTGTTTAGACGTAACTCTTCAAGAAGTAACCTAGAATTGCCTAAGGAGCCTTTTTTAAGGCTATTAGAGGATGTCTTTTCCATTCAGGCGATTCTAGATGATCCATACTTTGGACGGGTTAAGAAAAAGAACTTTCCAAGCGCAGGATCAGGCTATGGCCTTATACCCATAATATACATTAATAATGTCAGCGGGATGAAGAAGGGGGTGTACTCAATAGATGAAGAAAAGCATTGTCTTGTCGAGATGGAGGTACCTGATTCCCACTTTCACACATCCATGCAGTCCTTTAAAAATTCATGGGGGGCAATAAATGGATTTCCGTCCGCCACAATTCAATTTATCTTTTCCCCTGCTTTTTACTATCAGAAATACGCACAAACGTGTTTAGCTCTGAATATGCTAAATGGGGGAGTCTTAATTTCTGAGGTGTACAAATTCGCCCAAAAAAACAATTTGGGAGCATGTGCCTTAGGTGGGGTTTACGAGGATTTGTGGTCGGATATTACAGATGGAGAATATTTTAGTCTGTGTGAAATAAGTCTAACTGCCTAAAAATGCCAGGTTTTCTCTAACTAAATACTCTACATGATTTTCTAAAATTTCTACTTCCTCATTGTTTAAAAAGCTATAGGCCTTATAGGTTCTCCTAGGGGAGTTCTCTTCTGTGTTTTGTTCGAGTATTAGTTCATTATCGAGGTAAATAGCACAATCTCTTACTGAAATAAGTGGGCCAAGAAATATTTTAACTGAGTCAAAATCCAATATTTTGGCATCTTTTGCATAAACTCTGTTGAAGTCTAATGCTACAGATTTCTCGCTTCTACTGATTTTTTTCAATAAGACTGATTTGTCTATTGGAGCTCTATGTTTAATTGCTTTTTGTAAGACTAAATCTGATTCATCTGAATAAATTTGTGCCATGTACAGGGGAGTTGAACAGTCTAATGTTTTAATGGCCTTTGCTACTTCAAATGGGTTGATCATCGGCTTATTGCTTGCCAAGTTAACATCCACCTCGATGATGCGATTTGTGCTTTTATATTCTTTTATAAGGTCTTGATGTGCACCCCAACGGCTGATGATTGCTGGAGCTGTATTCCATGATAAAAACTCTCTGAGGGCAATGCCATAGTTCTCATTAGAGTACGTGCTTAAAAAAACTCCTACGGGCGAAGTTCTTTCACAAAAATCTCGGATGGTATTTTGGTCTTTATAGCCATGAAACTTTACTTGATCTTTGTAACCAAGGACCTCCAACTGTTTTTGAATTGTATCCTGGTAGTTTCTTGATTGAGAGTTCGATTTACCTGTGTAGTCAAATTCACCAAAAAAATTGATGGTATAGTTTGGCAAAGCTCCATACTTAAGTCTGTAGGCCTGAAATGAGTTGATTATTTCAGTGATTCCCTTGTCTGGGTGCAGTCTGCCAAAGAAGACTATGTTCTTCGTGCCTTTAAACTTCTTCTTGGGCACGTTCACACTCAGAATATCTAGCTTTTTTACTGGATTTTTTGGAAAGAGAGTTCTTAATATTTCCATATCACTTTCACATAGGCATAGGAAGCTATCAGACTCATCAAAAGCATCAAGTCCAAAGTATTTAAATTGATAGCCTAGAGACTTTAAATTGTTTGTGATTACAAAGTTGCAGCTAATGGAGATAGTCTGCCTTAGCTTCTTTAAGAAGAGTCCCGTTTCTTTACTAAGATTCATGCATATAATTGAGCTACATTTTTTTAGAATTAATTCGTAATTTTCTTCAAAATGTTTGTCCGTAACATCAATTACGTAGGGAATCGTTTTGGGATTTTGTTCTATTACTTTAGAGATGATTCTCTTGTTGATTTTGGCCATTGAGAGCCAATTGTCAGAAAATTTGGAGTAGAGAATCAAGGTTGTTGGTTGATCGTTGTCTACGGAAATGAGCTTTGAAAAGGGCTCTTGATTTAAAACACGATATGGTGAAATATTTAAAAAATGGTCCATTTAGTTATCCTAGAATATGAAATGCAGTTTTGTTATTAAATTTTAGGATATTTTCTTTGGGCAGGTGGCCTTTTAGGAAAGAATGGTTTGGATCATTGCTAAAGGTAGGATTTATTAAGTCATCACTTTCTGCCTTTGAAAAGTAGAGGGGACAACTTGGCATGCCTTGCAGTTCAACCTTCTCCACATAGCTTTTAATTTTTGGATTTTTGGGAGCTGGGAATTTTAAACTTTTGTTGGCGGTGTATTTTTCCAATAAAAAGCTTGAATAATTATAGTCCATAGAAAGGGAGATATGCTCGTCAACACCTACTTTGGACAAACTGGAGAATTGATCGAAACTCAAAGGGGCATAGGGAAAGTCATTGGAAAAGAAACCATCAATGAAACGAATGCACTCATTGAATGCCTTAGCTGTGGCCTGGCTTAGATCTTTAGCGACTCCAAAGCCTAAAAATACACCAAACCCTCCTTTGCAGGCACCTCTTCCATCAGCAATGGCCATCACTGCAACCTCCTCTTGGCTGCTGGCCATAATTCCAAACTTTAAATCAACGCCGAGTTTTGCTAGCTCTTTCGTGGCAAAATGCTCAATGGTATCAGGTTTGATGTCAAAGACCTCGACGGATGCGCCAGAGAAGTGGATTCTCATGTAGAGATCTCTTTCCTTTAACTCATTTACAGCGTTTTCTTCACATAGCGCTGGATCTGTATGCATGGCACAGCCATTAGAGTTCTCTAGCTTTTTCTCGACAAAGACGATTCTCTCTAATGCCTCAATTAAGCTTACTGTTAATGAGGTTAGTTGATCATTAGATGTGTAAATGCCAAAGGCCGTTTTATGTTTGTATGTTAAAAAGGAACACGTGTAGAATTTTGGGAGAACTTCTTTAAATGGGAGAGACCACTCCCTTTTGAAGCTGTGAAGATCAAGCTTTTTGGAGTTTTGTAGAAACCAAAGATTTGCTCTTTTGAGATCGGATTTATTATTCATTAATCAAGTACTATCGCAATAAGATGAACTGTTAGTGGCAGTAAGTGTCGTAAATCCATATGCGGCCAACTCCGGTGAATATAGTTCGTCGTAAGTTTTGAGTTTTATACCAAGCTCATTGAACTCTGGGGTGAGCTTGTTTTGAAGGTCAGCATTGTCTAAGGTAGCATCGGAATTTGTCTCAGACTGTAAAATTCCAAGCTCTAAAAGTTTTTGAGCAACAGGCATGCTTTCAGAGTCTAATTTAGAAAGATCGCCATCAATTATACTCTTAAAAGCGGAACTCGCCTGACCTGATAGTTCTATTATACAGTCAGCATCATCATCCAGAAAACAACAGATATAGGTGTCGCTTTCTGCTTCATAGTTGTGAATGATGTTGGTTGAGAGTTTAATTTTTTTCATCTCTATTCCCATGTGAATGTGTCAATCTTAATTATTGTATCACATTTGTTAAATGGATTCATCATTATTAAGCTCTGATTTGTTTTTCCTAATGTTCTTGGTCTTCTGTATTAAAAGCTTCGCGACATAGAGTATCGTGCCAAATAAAAAAACCGCTCCCTGAATTAAATAGCCCCGAATTGATGGGTCGATGTAGGCCAAGGCATTTTCTGAGAAGAATGCCAAATAAAATAAGCTTAGAAGTTTTATATTATACCTCTTATAATCATTTTAATTACTTTAAGGTAACAATGAATGTGAATCAAGAAATTACCAGTAAATTCCAGCAGTTTAGTGATTCCCTCAATTTAGCTTCGAATTGTGAGATTCAAAAGATCAAACAAAAGTTGGCACTTGACCTAGCTGGATATAAAAACAATGAATTTTCGTTGATTTTTATGGGGAGTCTAGCCCGAAGAGAGGCCTCGAAAACCTATGATCGTGACAGCATTTTAATTTTTGCAAACCATGTTGAGCAAGCTAGAAGGGAAGAAATTGCAGAAAAATGTATTTCCTCTTTTGAAGATTTGGGAATACCAATATGCTCGGGTGGCATGTCAATTGATTCAAAACAAGCAGTTAAAAGTCTACACGAATGGAGGGAGTTTTTTGAGTGCGCAAGGAAGACTCCAAATGCAAAGAGGATTATTTTTATTGAGGCGATGAGATCCTCAATTTTACTATTTGGCAGTCCAGACTTATACGAGGAACATCAGAGTCTTGTGAAGGAGTGTGTGCTTGCAGGCCTGACTACAGATTTTCTGCTTGTAGAAAGTTTCCTTAACTTGTTTTTATTTTCAAAAAGTAAAACAAAACTAGTTCTAAATCAGATCATTAAGTTCAACTATATCTACGAACCTAAGCTTTTCTTTGAATCTTCCTTCACTAAAGGAATGAACTTTTTATGTGAAAAACGTATTCTTAAAGTTAAAGATATCCATTGGCTTAAAGGTTTTTATGTCGATTACATGTCTGACAGATCTCTTGTTGCGGCTGATTGCTCTCGCAGTAAACGAGATATTAACCTCGCACAAAGTTTAAATCTAAGACTTATTGCTGGAAAAGTTCTAGTCCGCGCAACTCTTAAAAGGATATTAGGCCGTGATTAATAAACTTAAAGCTTTCTTCTTGTTAATATTTCCCGCTCAAGTTCTTTTTTTGTCATCAAGTTTAAATCTGCTGCAAATTGAAAGTATTGGTTATTTTTCGAATGGAAAGTGGTACTTGTTGTTCCCCGTTATTTTAGCCTTTACGCTTCTAACCCTTTTATTAGCTTATCTAAAAAGGATAAAGAAACAAAAGGCCGTTTCATTTATACAATACTTCTCCATTCTGTTTGTGCTCTTCCAGATTGCAATTGGCTACAACAAGTATGGTTATTTTGCTGAATTTGTTTTTATAGGATTGTTATTGTTTCCACTTGTTCACTCCTATCTTGCAAAGTTTAAGGATATAATAGTTTATGTCTCCGTTTCTTATCTTGCTTTAAATATATACTATATCTCCAAAGTAACTATCTTCAATGAAACACAAGAGGCAGCAGGTTATGAGCGTTTTGAATACTCACCAAAAGGTAGAGATACCCTGCCTAATATTTACCATATATTATTAGATGAGGCCTCATTTGAGTCTTTTGAGGAAATTGTTAAGGAGAAAAAACTAAAGCATTTCTCCTCCTTCGATGTCTTTTCAAATATTACAACAAATTACTCTTTCAGTAAGGGCTCGGCCTTTTCCACCTTTACTTCAAAGTATCTTAATGAAGGAGATAGTGTAACTTCCAAATTAAATAATGCATTTAACGGGGGAACCACGTTGTTGTCAAAGCTCAAGGGGCTAGGCTATGAGACACTCAAAGTGGGGAACTTGCCTGATATCATAAAATCTGACCACCGATATCGATTTGAAGATTTTGATTATGATGAACCAGTCTATAAATATAAGGCCTTAAACAATACTATTGTGTTTTTACAGTTGTTTAAGAGCAAGTACACACCATTCTTTAGAGCGCCGTTTCTAAATCAATACTTATACCCTTACACAATCTATTCAGAAAAATATGGGTTTCAGAAATTTTTAGAACAGGAAAAAGACCTTTCAGGCAAGGGGAGATACTCACTAATTTATTTAACGTCCCCTCATTTTCCCTATCTATTGGATGAAAGTTGCAATCATGAACCTATACTGAATTATACAACTTATGAATCAAGCTATAAGTGTAGTCTGAAAATGATAAATCAATTTTTAGGCAAATTAAAAGAGTTGAACCGCTATAACGATTCTTTGATTATTGTTCACTCAGATCACGGCAAGGATTATGGAAGAAAACTTGGAAATCTCGGCAATAGGCATCACCCTATGTTTTTATTTAAAAGAATTGGTCAAGCTAAAGGTAAGACCTTAAGCACCGCAGGGGAGTTACGAGATTTACCCAAGACTGTTCTTTTCCAAATTGATCCTGAAGCTGGAAAAGAGTTTGGTGGAAGCAATCTGTATGACATGGAGTCAAAAGAATTTAGGCACTTTTACCAGCTAAACCCTTTTGGTAGGTGGAAGAAAGGTTTTCATTATAAGCTTGATAAAGAAATGAATGCTGAATATATGGGAATATTTAGTCTTGAGAAGTAGATGTAAGACCCTCTGTGTGTATTGTATCAATTTGTCTTAAAAAATTATCAACGTTTTCCTCCGTAAGAACCTTAATACTGTCAGATACATCTGTATTGGATGTCTTACCCAGGGTTATATAGCGACTGATTTCACTGTTTATGAAAGGGTAGTAGTGGTGACCGTCTCTTGAGTAAACTTTATAATTTTGTGCGAGAGGATTTAAGTAGGTGGTAAAGTATACCTTTGGGAAAGCAGATACTAAGTCTTTGATCCATCTTTTGTAGTTCGCATAGAGACCCTCATTCTCATGGATCAGTCTAAGTAGAGTAGTTGATATGGGGGTCGTGAAAACTATTAAGTTGGCACCTTCACTCTCTTTGCTAATATTATTAAGGATACTTTTAAAATTTGAAATATATTTATGATTCTTGGGGTAATACCTATTAAAATTCGGCTCTACGATCTCGGACTTTGGAATTTTTTCCGTGGTGACGATATTTTCATTTGCTCTGTTGTATGATCGAGCTGAAGAGGTGTTGGTAACAGATCTATAGAGGTTGATTAGAGAGTGTCTTGTTATGTCGATTGACCAATAGTTAAGTAAAAAGTGTTCTAGTTTTCCTCTGGTGTTCACCTCCTTCAGCATTAACTTATTAGAATTGACTATGGCCGCAACATCTTCCTTGTACCTTAACATGGACCCAAAATAATCAAATCCGATGATGAGGTTTTTTAACTCGTTATATTGCTTGAAATTTTCTATGAAGTCATAAAACTCATATGGCTTTGCGCCGCTGGAAGAGTAGTTGAACACTCTCATACCATTAAAGTGTTTGTGGTTGTAGTAAGCTGTCCTGCTGCTGCCAAGTAGCAAAGAGTCATAAGTCTTTGGCCTATTTTTTAGGTAGAAAGATTTTAGCTTCCTTTCATCGAACGCTCTTTGCAAAGTGTTTAATGGGTGAGTATGAGTAAAAATCCACATAGGATCGATTAAAAGGTTAAAAGAACCTATTAACATCAAAGAAATAGAAAGAATGGTAAACCATGACATGACCCATTTTTTTGCATTCATAAAAACTCTTTCTTTAGAAGTTGAAGTAAATAAATTCAGAAACTCTATTCAGTGACATTATTGCTCCTGTAAACGCCACGACTGACCAAATGACTGTTTTATATGTTAACTTAAAATCCTTTATGATTTGGTTTGAATTTGGAAATAGCAAAATTATCGATAATCCAAACAATAGCCATAGGCAAGTTGTAATGTCTCCTTGAATTCCTGAAAGCAATTCATAAAAAGACAGGTTTGCCTCTCTAAACGAGAAAAATTGGTAGAGCTGTTGGTTTAATGAATGATTTGAAAAACCTGCCATGGACTTTAAAATTTCAAGTCCATGGTCTAATGTTTGACCTCTAAATATGACCAATGACGCATTTACAAAATTAAATGTAATAAACCAGGCCAGTAAGTCTGGCAAAGCAATACCTAGCTTTCGCCAGATCCTCTGAAAAACCATGCCTAGGCCGTGGAGGGCCCCCCAGGCAATAAAATTCCAGCCTGCGCCATGCCAAATACCCCCTAAAAAGAAAACAACAATCAAAATAAGACATGTTCTCATTTCACTATGTCTGTTTCCACCTAGAGGTATATATACGTAATCTCTAAAAAACCTGGATAAAGTAATATGCCATCTTCTCCAAAACTCTTTTATGCTCTTGGCCTTATAAGGTGAATTGAAGTTTATTGGAAGTTTAATGTTAAATAATAAAGCAGCACCTATTGCCATATCTGTGTAGCCACTAAAGTCAAAATACACTTGAAAAGAAAAAGAAAGGGAGGCCATCCAGGACTCTAGAAAGTTGAGAGCGGTAGGATTGCTAAATCCAGCGTTTACCCATACTGAAAATGTGTCTGCAATGGCCACCTTTTTAAATAATCCAATTGAAAAAAGAAATAGTCCCTTGGCAATATTGCGGTGATTTAGGGCAAAGTTTCGATCACTAAGGAACTGAGGCATCATCTCCTTATGGTGCACTATGGGGCCTGCAATCAATTGAGGAAAAAAGGATACAAAAAGAGCATACTCAGCGAAGCTATGGGCTCCAATATCACTTTTGTACGAGTCTACTAAATACGTTATCTGCTGGAATGTGAAGAATGAAATCGCTAGTGGAAGCGCGAAGTTTAGGATTGGTAAGTTTGTATCAAATGCTGAGTTTAGATTAGTGAATAAAAAGTCTGTGTATTTAAATAGGCCTAGCAGTCCTATATTTGTAACTATGCCAATATAGAGCCAGGTTCTCTTCGCTAGTCCAACGTTTCTCGCCATGATGTGTTTGATAAAAAAATTAAAGGTGATGGAGCTTAAAATTAGGGGGAGATAAAGTACGTTCCACCAAGAGTAAAAGAATAAAGATGAAAGGACCAAAAAGCCCTTAGAGTGATTAGAAGAGTACTTAGAATTTAGACGAAAGTATATGAAGAACGTTATAGGAAGAAATAAAAATATAAATTCATATGAATTGAATAACACTTTGTACCTATGCCGTATGGTCTTTTAAGAAGGTTTGCCTTGGCCGTTTCTCAGGGCGAGATCTTTTTATAAAACTGATCATTTGTGAGTTCTCTTCTCTTCTTGATGAAATAGTTTGCATCGTCCAAAACAAAGTACTCAGACTTTGGGCTCTTAGTTTGAACGGCCTTAATAACAACGTTTGCAACTTCTTTTGCGCTTGGCATGCCCTCGTTCATGCCTTTTATGGTTGCTTTAAATTTCTTAACACCTGTTTTGTAATCGTCAGGGATATCTCTTTGGTCTAGCTTGGAAATACTTTTGGGATTTAACTTTGATTTAAAAGCTCCAGGTAAAATTTTAACAACCTTTATATTGAGGGGGGCCACTTCCATTTTTAAAGCATCAGTCATGCCTTCGACAGCGTGTTTAGTTGCAGAGTACCAACCCAGCATAGGATAAGAAAACTTTCCTACAGCTGAGGAGACATTAATAATTTTACCTGATTTTCTTTCGCGCATGTGGGGCAAAACGGCCTTTTGCATTCTTGCATAGCCGAATACGTTCACATCAAATTGGTTGATCACATCTTCTATATCAATTACTTCAACCGGCCCGTACTCTGCATAGCCTGCATTATTAATAAGCACGTCTATCTTTCCACTGTTTTGAATTATCTCATTAATCTTTTTAGTTACCATTGATGAATCTCTCACATCTAGGTAAAAAGGTGTTCCACCTAATTCTTTTAGGTACTTGTTTCCCTCCACATCGATATCTCCGCCATAAACCGCATAGCCTAGCTTCAAGAGTTTTATGGCAACTGACTTGCCCAGACCCGATGCTGTGCCGGTAATTACAGCTACGTCTTGGCCTGTGGACAAGGTTTCTATTTTGCCATCATATGAATTGTGAGAGCAGCTTGTAAGGGCCAAGAATAAGAAAGGAAACAAGATCGAACTTTTAAAAAAGAGCATTTTCAGCACCTAGGAAATATAAATATACAAAAACGAATTATAGAAAATTGTATTTTTATAAACATCATGATGAAAGGAAAATAATAAGCTTTTTGTATTAAGTTTCCCTAATCATGACAAGGCCAAGGGAATGAAATGCTACTTTTTTACAAGACCGTTTTAAATGCATTGTAGCAAGTGAAGTACTAGCAATGGTGCCAAGAATCGAGAGAGTTTAAAAACGTTTCGTTTGAAAAATGATGTGGGATGGGTAAGAAGCTGCCCGAAAGAGGCCTCTTTTACCCATTTTAGTTTATTTAAAGCGCCGAAAGCTCCTCGTGAAAGTTTGAACCTTCAGTTTGGCTGCTGTAGTCCGACTTAGCATCTGTGTGGTAGTCGTGAGATGCGTAACCGTTATATGTGGTATAACGTCCTTCCTCTGAACTTACCTGATCGATAGCTTGTTCGTTCCAATTAAAATTCTTTAAATTCATGTGAACTCCTTTTCTCTGATTTAGATCATATATGTAAATTCGATAAAGTTAGTTAATAAAATAGAAGTATTAGGTTTTGCCTAACCGCCTTTCGTAAAATCAACTATTTAAGGTTCGTTTTAAAGTTATTCAAGCTTAAAAATTTGAAAATAGGAGAAAGTATCACACACTAGGGCCATGCAAGGTGAGAAAGAATACCATTTTCAATGCCCTTACTGCTTTAGCCCTATATCTATGGTGTTTGAGATCTATTATGGAGAGCAGACATATATAGAGGACTGCGAAGTATGCTGTAATCCAATCGAGGTGCACTACACTTGCGATGGTGAAGAGATCACTTCCTTCGAGGCCCAAAGACTTTAGTAGTCTGTTTCCTTAAAGACTTCGACCCAGGTCTTATACTTTGTAAGATTTTCTTTCAATGCGATCTTTTGGTCTGAGCCCATCTTTCTTAAAAGATTATGTATTATTTTAGCATGATGGATTGTGACAGTTTTGCTGAATCGATCTTCTATGTATTTTGAAAAAAGACTTTTAAAATCTTTGTCTTTTGCTTTCTTTTTATAAAGCTCTTCCAACTTTATTCTAAACTCTTTTCTTCTCTCGATATATGCCATAAGTCTTGATTTGAAAAAGTCTTCATTGGAAGCAAGCTCTTTGGTCATATCCTTATTAAGTTCGCCAAAAAAACGCTCGTATTTTTCAATTTGATCCTCAAGGAGATCTTCTTCGAGTTTTTCTTTGAGCTCTTTTGTGCGCTCTTTGTATTCTTTAAAAAAATGTTTTTGCTGCTTTTCAGTAAGATTTATTAAGTAGGAAGAGTGTTTCTGAACGATCTCCAGCATAATCTCTGTGTAAAACTTCTGCCAAAACATTAACTCATTTTTAATGAGTTTTTGGTCCAACTTTGCGCTTGATGAAAGCTTTTGGTACTCCGAGAGCTTTTTGAGCGCTATGTCTGCCAAAGGTTTTTTTCTTTTTAAAAAATTATCAATATCTTCATCTAGTTGTTGCTTTTGCTTATAGTATAAATCAAATGTGTTGGAGACTTTTACGCTTATAAGAGTGTCCAGGTTCTTAACAAATAGGGAACCCACCCAACAACCGGTCGTAAATAGAAGTAATGATCCCAAAGCTAGATTTCTCAACATGCAACCATTGTAGATTGGGCGATGAGTCTTTGCCAGCATACATTGTTTGATTTTCGTTTATTTTAGGGCTATATTCTTGGCTCATTGTTAATGAGTAAGTCAATTTCCCTCGGGTAACTGGGGATGGAGGAAAAAATGGAAAAAGTTAAAGCTACTGAAAATTACACTATTTTTAAGAAAAAAAGTGGTCGTTACGGTGTTAAAGGCACTAACAAAAAATGGATCAACGGGGACGAGAAAACAAAAATTCTTTCTTCTGAAGGTCTAATTAAAGTTTCCAAGCCAGCTGAAAAGCCTGCTGAGGAAGCAACTGAAGAAGCTACTGAAGCGACTGAAGAATAAAACAATCAAGGGAGCTTTTAAGCTCCCTTTTTTTATCAATCAATCACACATACTTCGTTAGTGGCCCTTGCACTTTCAACAAACTCAATTCTATCCAAGAGCAACTGTTTACCCTGATTTATATTTTGATTTACATTGAAGCTGTTTGACGAGGTGAAACTTGTAATAGTGTATTCACTAACTCCGCTCTCTCCAGGATTAAGAGTTAGTGAAGACGATAGAAGCCAGTTCGCTGAATTTGATGTTGTGAACCTTCCAGTCTCAATAAAAGAAATCCTAGGGGAGAAGGTGTGACTGTTAACGCTGGAAACATTCTTCCAAACAAGCCTAATTATGTCTCCAGCATATAAATTGAACCCAGACCCGCTTATGCCAGCGTGGTTATAGTTTTCATGCGATCCAATGACTGTTGTAATGCCGTCTTGGTAGACGTCTGTGTAAACATCACTGAAAATGGTATCAAACCTGGTATCAGGCAAGGTAGATCCTGCAGAGTCAAAGTCAACGACAACGGCACACCTTTCAACCCCATCAGGAGGTAGAACCTCAAGTGTGAAGCTCTTTTGAGTTGTAGTGTTTTCCGCGTCAGTTACAGTGACTGTTATGGTTGCGTTAAAAACTTCACTTGGAGTTCCAGTCAGAGTGCCGTCAGTTGTAAGCATCATTCCAGACGGTAGAGAGTCTATGGTCGAATAGGCATAAGGCACAGCTCCCCCTTGAGAGGAAAGCATTGCTTCAAACGATTCGCCTACTTTGGCCTGTGAAAGTGCGCTTGTAGCAATTGAGAGTGGTGTAAGTTGTTCAGATGGCCCATCTAGGGCCTCAGCTACTTTAGCCGCTTTTTCCTCGCAGGAAACGAGTAGGGCCGACAATATAAAAATAAGAACTTTGAAGTTTTTCATAAGAAAATTTTAACACTGAAATATTAAGAAAAATTTTTTAATTGCTGCTAAGGCCTTAAAATTACATCTTGTTGCGAATCAATCTTTACATTTAACTCATTGAAATAAGTGGGGTTTTAAAAGTTAGGTTTTGCGCTCTTCATATAAATTACGAGGCAGTTGAGGCGGCACATAATTAGAACTGCCTACAAGAGAATTGCCACAGAACTTTGGCTCTAGAAGGGTCTTTGGCAGATCTCGCTTTCAGACCTAGATTGTTCCACAAACTCTATTCTATCCATGACTAAAGCTTTATGGTTTGATTTGTTCACATTAACATTTATAAGATTTGAGTTAACTGTCTCTGCAACAGTGTAAGTGCTGACCCCTCGTTGGCCAGGCCTTAAGTCAATACTGCTGCCTAACTTCCAAGCGCTAGCCCCAGAAGCTCGCCCTTCAATTGTAAAAGAAAGCCTGGGGCTGAACTCGTATCGAGTGTCAGATGAAACATTTAGCCAAGTCATTCTAACTTGATCTCCCGGTTGGAGGGTGTAACCAGAACCTTTTACACCTTGGTGATTGTAGTCCGGGTTTGACCCGACCACATTTGTTGTCCCTTTTTCTACATAACCGGTATATGTGTCTTTGAAAATACTATTGAATCTCGAGTCTTCGATATTGGAAGCAGCACTGCTTTCTTTGAAATCAACAATCAAGCCACATTTTGGCACATCAAAGTCCTCTGGCGCAGAAACTTCATGGGAAAAAGATTTCTTTAAGATGGAGCCTGCACTGTCAGTGATAACCATCTGGAAAGTGTTGTTGCTTTTAAATGTGGGGGTACCAGAGAGTTGGCCATCGCTTGAAAGACTAAGTCCTTGTGGTAGTTGACCTTCCACAGAAAAGTTATATGGCGGCACGCCGCCGTAAATCTCTATCTTCTGGTCGATGGCCTGACCCACTATGGCCTCATCGAGTTCTTGAGTTTTAAACTTAAGAGGGTGAACGACTTTTTGAATTATATAGGGGATCGTTTTTACAAGATCCATCTTTCTTATCTTGCCAAGGCCAGGCACTTCAACGAGCGCTGAATCCTCTTCATGGGGAGTGAAGCCGGTTCTTGTTGAGATGTCTTTCACTGCAAAGAAAATTCGTGAACCTTGCTTTAGTTTTGTTTTGTCTTGTTCCTGAACGTCCAGGGCCGCCCATATTAGATTGTAGCCCGGGTTTGGTTTATAAATAACTCCATCAGAGTTGTTCTTACCTCTATTAAAGTTTGTTACAAGTTTTGGGATCTTCGCATCTTTATAGTTTGCATTTGTAATTGGCCCAAAAGAATAGCGGACTTCATAGGTGGCATTGCATTCAAGGCACCTGTACTTATCATTAAAACTGATATCAAATTGTTTGTTTTCTGGATTGTAGCCAATGCCCAGGTTGCTAATGGTTTCTTCATTTTCATAAGGCACATAGTCGACTTGGAATTCGTCGAAGTAAACAGGAGAGTTGATCGGCACCCCGTTGAAGCCAGCTCTCACTGCAAAGGTCGCCATATTTTCAAAATACTTCAACCCATCATTTGGATATTCGTAACCACCATTATAGAAGCCAGCATGGCCAGAGGGGGAGCCTGAGTTGTGATGGTTTGGATGGGCGTCAAATTGAATTCTTGTCCAGCCGCCCATGGCTATGTTTCCCGAATGATGATAGTAGTGTCCACCTGTTGACCGGTTTATAAAGGGATACCAGCTGACCGTATTTCCTGGACGACTCATGTAGGCCTTACTGTGCCTCTCAATGTCTGTTGATTTGTAGGGAAGCAAAACCCATACATAGAATCGGTTCTTATTCTTTAATTGTGGAAACCTTCCATAGGAATCTTTGGTTTTAAAGTAAATTGCAATGTCTCCTCTCATGAAGAGGTCATCTACGCTTTTAATGTCTTGTCCTAGCATGTCGGATTTTGACTTTGTTGAAATACCAGAATAAGCAACTGTTGAATTTGGTCCCTTGTGAGCTCCACCCGTGAGCTGTATCTTCAATGAACTTCCACCTGAGGTGAAATACTTTTTACTTGCATCTAAAAAACCGTATCTCAACCATCCCATATGATCAGTATTGTAATGATTGTAATAGAGGTATGCCTTCCTACCATCTGGATTGCAAAGTTTTGACTGTGCCTCGCCATTATACACTCCACAGTTTGATCCTTTGTCTGAGTAGTACCAGTCTTCAAACCCTGCTTCCACCTCGCCATTTTGGAAATCAAAAGTCATAAAGTCTTCTGCTGTGCTAACGTATTGGACAGGGGTGTTTTTTGGAGATGAAGGAGTTGTTGGCCCATCCACAATAGCTATTGGCGGCTCCTGACAGGAGAAAAAAGTTAATAAAAAAATGGCTTTTAGTAACTTCATTGGCGTCTTCAATCCTCATTTTATTGGCTTTGGAGATCCTACAACTTAATCATGGAAGAACTAACGGGGAAAATTTGACCAAAACCTAACCGTGTGAGTTTAAGCGTTTATCGGCCTTAGGGAATCTAATTAAACTAATTATATTTTCTTGGGGGGAAGTAAATTATAAAATACTTAAAATCCCTGTGAATACCAAAGCTTAGGTGAGATTTGTTTTTCTTAGTGAATAGAAAAGTGCCAAAGAAATTTTGCGACTAGTGTAGTCTGTTAAATTCTTGGCAGCCTGTCATAAGAGCCCATGCCGTAAATAGATCCCGTCATTTCCATCTCAAGATAGGAGGATATAATTGATCCAATTTTATCTAAAAGAAGCTCTTGGTAATCGCCACAGGTTCCATCTCTAAAGAGATTTGACTCTAAAGTATAAGCTCTCTCTTTCTTCTCAGTCAACTTATCAGCACCTCTTAGGGAGTAGATCATTTCTGCAGTTTCTTTATGAAGCTGGTCGACTCTATCTCCAAGCTTTAGAACATAGTCGGAGCAAGATCTTTTAATATCTCTGTAACTACACTTAAAAAAGCTGTCGCCTTGTTTTCGGACTTTGCTAAACTTTCTAAATCTTGGCGCCTGATGTTCCCTGGTTATGGGGTCCTGTCCGCCGCTAATATTTGCTTTTTCGTAAGTTAGGTCGTCGCTCAGTATAAAATAAGAGTGCATTGGAATTCCTCCAGAGCTGAATTGAACTCCAATCCCTCCTTGTTCTGGAGAAGGCGTTTTTTTACAATATTGCTTTAAGTACTCGCTGAATTCATCTGTGTTTACGTGCATTCTTCGCTTGTTTAGGCCTAAGGTCAGTAGGGTGTTATTGTGGCAATTAGGTCCATTTTGAAGATGCATTTCCCATCTATTGTTTTTGATGGAAGCAGGGATGATATCATCAATGATTATAGGCCTGTTGATATCGTACTTTCCTGAGGCCTTGACTTTACTCAGCTTACCTAGATCGTTGATTACTCGCCGCTTTTTCCTTGCCGGACCTTTAAGGATAAAATGATCATCAACGAGGCTAATCTCTAGTTCAGTTTCAATGTTGATGCCAACCTTGTCTTTAAGCTTTTCCCATATTGAGAGGGGGGCATTAGTTAGTTGAGAATGGGCCAGCGCAGGAATCAATGTTACAGCAAAGAGTAGATTTTTCATGAGCTAATTTTAGCTTTTAATCCCGGTAGAGCGTAGGCTCTATGCAACTCTTACATAGGCGTCAATTCTTTGAACACTACTTAAGTGATTGGAAATATTAAAGAAATAGTTCCTTTAAAAGATTGCTTACATTGGACTGCTTCTCAATGAAATGGTTCGCCTTGGTATTTTCTGGGGTGCCTACCTTAAGTGTGACAGCTTTCCTATCAAGGGCGTCGAACATATCCTCGTCTGTTTTGTCGTCTCCAATTGCGAAGATTTTTTCTCCATCCTGGGCATACCTTGAGATGAACCATTGAGTGAAATAGCCTTTATTGGCCTCAATAGATTTTACTTCAACAACCTTTTTTCCCAAGATCACGCTTACTGGAAAGTGACTTAGTCCAGACTCCAAGTCCACCACCAGTTTTCTGGCCTGGAATTCTCCAAAGTCTTGGGGAGAGTTTCGATAATGCCAAGCAATAGCGTAATTCTTTTTCTCAAAAAAGCTGCCAGGAGTTCTTCTTGTGTATTCTTTTATGATCTGCCCGGCCTGTGGAAACCAATCCTTCTTATTTGATGAGACAAGGTTTCTCCACTTTTTCTTTTTGTAATCGTAAAACTTAGCTCCATGCTCGCAAGCTAAGTAACATTCAACACCGTCAAATTGTTTGCAAATGAAGTTTGAGTCACGGCCTGTGATTATTACCACCTCAGTGTTTTTATCGCTTTGAAGCTTTTTAATTAAAGACTTCATTTTAGGCCTTAAAAGTGCATCTTTTGGATTGTTAACTATTGGTGTGAGAGTTCCATCATAGTCTAGAAGAAGAACTCTCTTTTCATCTTTGAATAAGTCTTTGACCTTATCAAGCTCTTTGGGGTGCTGGATGTCCTTTAAGCGAGAGCCCTTTTGAAGTGTTTTGTTTTCTAGATGATTGATAAACGCCGCAGCCCAGCTAGTGGCCGTGTATTGTTTCAAATAATCATACATGATCCCATGCCGCCTCTGTCTTTCAGCTTGCTTTAGCTCTAAAGAGTCTTTGAGCTTGAGCGATGTATCTTGAATGTTCATAGGGTTTATAAGTGTGGCATGGCTCAGTGTGGAGGCCGCGCCCGCGAACTCAGAAAGCATAACCACGCCAGGAGACTTGGGGGCTTGAGCAGCAATATATTCCAAACAGACAAGGTTCATTCCATCTCTTTTACTTGTAACAAGCAAGATGTCACAGGCCCTATAGAGGGCCATCAAGTCATGAACGGGAACTGAATTAAAAATATATTTTACTGGAATGTAATCAATTTGTGAAAATTCTCCATTAATTTCAGAAACGAGTCTTTCAACATCGTGGCGAAGTTTAATGTATTCAGGCACATCTGTTCTAGAGGGAACAGCTATCTGAATGAGTTGAACCTTGCCGACGTATTTTGGATTGTCCCTTAAGAATTTCTGATATGCCTCCAGTTTGTAAAGGATCCCTTTTGAGTAGTCCAATCGATCCACGCCAAGAATATACTTTCTGTTGCTTTCATTCAGGCCATAGTGTTCGATCGCCTTAAGAGTCTTTTTGCTTGAGGCCTTTTTGATGAAGTCTTGAGTGTCAATAGAGACGGGATATATTCCAAGCTTGGTATTGTTGTAAGGTGACTTGATCTCAAGCAGGGAAGAGTGTATCCCCAGCAGGTTGTAAACAGAGCTCACAAAGTGCCTAAGGTAGGCGAAGTCGTGAAACCCAACCAAATCTGCATGAATAACTGCCTCTAAAATTTCCTCGCGCACTGGCAACTGCTTCCAAATTTCAGAACTAGGGAAGGGAACATGCAGAAAGAACCCAACCTTTAGTTCTGGATTGATCTCTTTTAAGAGTTTGGGAACGAGGAACAGTTGATAGTCATGCAGCCAAATGATGTCGTCTTTTTTTGCAACCTTTGCCACATGTTTGGCAAATATTTGATTTACTTTTTTATAGTCTTCCCATCTGTCTATGGAAAACTTCACACTGTCGCTTTCATAGTGAAGAATAGGCCATAACACGTCATTGCAAAAGCCATTGTAATAGTTGTCATAAAGTTCGTTGTCCAGATCTGGGAAAGAAAACTTAATGTTGTCTTTGTCTCGGTATTGTCTAACCAGTTTTTTGGGAACATTGTTTGGGATGGATCCTATCCATAAAACTTCTTTTTTGGTTTTTATCCCTCTGATGGCCGTGACGAGTCCACCTGAGCTTGTCTTAAGGCCATTGGTGGCCTTGTCGTATGAAAAAGGCAATCTGTTGCTAACTATAATCCATCTACTCATCGAACCTAACCTTTAAAGAGCTTATATTTTCCTGACTAGACAACTCTTACCTTGAAGTTTAGCGGCCAAGGGCCTAACATTCAAACATGTCTAAGAAACATGTATATCCTTTTGGGATCATCGGAAATTGTTCTTATATGAGTTATATCGACGAATCGGCAAATGTCGTTTGGCAATGCTGGCCGTATTTCGATTCTAGCTTCATATTTGGAAAACTTATTAGTGAAAAGAAGGGCGGTCAGTATTCGATCACACCATCCGGTGGCTATTCGTCCAAGCAATATTACTTGTCCAATACCAATATACTTGTAACTGAGTTCGACGCGGATGACGGATCCTTTAGGGTGGTTGATTTCGCTCCTAGATTTGAGCTTTACGACAGATACCATAAACCAATTCAACTATTCAGAAAGATAGAGCTTCTATCCGGAGCTCCTTCCATTAAAGTCGTCTGTCGGCCAATGGGTGAGTATGGTGAAAAGGCGGCAGAGGCCGTAGTGGGAAGCAACTCCATAAACTTTGAAGGTCTTGAAACGAAGGTTAGGCTTACAACTGATATTGCAAAAACACATATTCTTAACGAGCAAGACTTTATATTAACCGAAGATAAACATTTGGTTCTTTCCTGGGGCTCCCCACTTGAAGCGCCTTTAAAAAGAACTTTTGACGAGTTCTTGGACAGAACAAAAGAATATTGGAGAAATTGGATCCGCAGATCTTCAATTCCTGCAATATACCAAAAAGAGGTTATACGAAGCGCTCTTTTATTAAAGCTTCACCAGTATGAAGATACAGGTGCAATAATTGCGTCTGGAACCACAAGTCTTCCTGAGTATCCAAACCATGGAAGGAACTGGGACTACCGCTATTGCTGGATTAGGGACAGCTATTTCACATTGGCGGCCCTAACAGACTTAGGTCACTTTACAGAGGCCGAGAGATACTCTCACTGGATCCAAAATATTGTCCAGAATGAGGAAGGCCACTTCCAACCAGTATATAAAATTGACGGCTCCAAAGATATTGTCGAGAATGAGCTGGATCTTGAGGGCTTTCAAGGCAATCAACCTGTCAGAATTGGCAATGATGCATACACTCAGATTCAGCATGACGTATATGGACAAATGCTTTTGTCACTAGTGCCGCTTTTTACAGATCTAAGAGTTTTTGATCACTCAAATCCACCAAGTCTGGATCTGGTGCACAAATGCTTGGATAAGATCATGGATGTAATGGATTCTCCATGTGCTGGCATATGGGAATTTAGAGGCAAAATGCAACACCACGCAGAGTCCTATCTGTTCCATTGGGCCGGAGCTATGGGTGCTCAAAAAATTGCTAAGAACTATAATGATAAAAAGCTTTTGGAAAAGGCCCAAAAGATTCAAAAAATCGCTTCTGAGAATATAGAGAAGTGCTATGACGAGAAAAATAAGCTTTATGGCCAAAGTCATGAGAATAAAAGCGCCAACGCCTCAGAATTTCTTCTTGTAACTATGAACTACCTTGGACATGGTGACGTTGCTAAAGACCACGTTAAGGGGCTTGAGAAATTCTTAAAAACCGAAGATAACCTAATTTATAGATACAGGGATCTTGATGATTTTGGAGAAACTCATTCCACATTTTTAATTTGCGGCTTTTGGTATGCCGAAGCTCTTGCCAATATTGGCGAAGTGGAGAAGGCCAAAGAAGTTTTCGAGTCTCTACTTAAGCGCTCCAACAAACTTGGCATTTTCTCCGAAGATATCTGCCCACAAGATGGCTCGCAGTGGGGAAATGTTGCCCAGACGTACAGTCATGTTGGACTTATAAATACCGCATTTAAGATAGCCAGCCAGCTTGATAAACCAAACTTTTTCGATAGTTAGCTGGCCAACGCACTCGATCTTAACACACCAAACTGATAGGCCTACAATCTAGAAATTAAAAATTCTTTTTAGGAGCAACTATGAAGTTTTCGATTATTGCCTTATTGCTTTTGGCAGTTTCCTGTTCATCAAGATCATTTAAAAGAGACTACAAAGTAGTGGATGCAAGTCATAAAGAAATTCCAGAATGGATCAATGAGCCTATGGAATTTGCTGAAGACGAAGATGATGATGATTTTGAATCCCATAGATATTATGTTTACTCAACAGAGCCTAAAAACTCAAAGACGATAGCGTGTGAGATAGCCAAGGCCCGCGCAACTAGTGAGATTGCAAGCGAAATTACCCAATTCATCCAGCAAAGTCTTGCTTCCACTATCCAAGGTGATCCAACTGAGATGGATCAAAAGCTGTCAGAATATGTCGAGGATAACCTGGCAAAAGAGACGCAGAGTTTCGTAATTGGGTCTAAAACTTTTAAAAAGTACTGGGAAAAGAGAAGGTTTGAAAAAGACCTGGGTGCCAAGAAAGACTATGATGGCTACGTTTGTTCTGTCTTAGTGAAAATCTCCAAAGAGAATCTTGAGCTCGCTTTTAACCGGGCAAACCAAAAGCTTGTTGAAAAGGCCGATACTACTAAAGCTAAGGCCAAGGTGGCAAAAGTTATTGAAGACGCAAGAGAAGCTTTTAATAATAACTAACTGTAGGCTCACCGTAAGGTGAGCTCTCTTTATTTACAACCGTCTATAAGGGAGAGTTGAATTTCGCCATTTGAAATCTGCTTACCTTGAAAGTAGGGTCCTTCGCTTCCATTCTTGCTCATAGTTCTAATCTCAAATTCATAATTTCCATCTGCGTTCTGGTAAATTACTGCATCTGTTGGGCTTTCTTGCTTGGCATTGAGACATTTTTCTACTTCAGCATTGTCGGCCAAAGCTTTTAAAAAATTGGAAAAAGTGGACTCCTTTGCATATAAGTTGGCTCCTGCTAAAGCTATTGCCAAGAATAGAACAGTCTTCATCGCTTCTCCTTGTTGTTTCTTAGAACTCTTAGGCCTGAGTACCATTTTAAAGATCGAGGACTTATTACTTCTAGGAAACTCTGTAATTATTTCATGAAAAAATAAAACGTATCCAAATGTAAATGAAGGCGAAACTGTTTGAACTTAAATTGCATTCAAGAAAAACTCGGAATCTTTTAGGAGATGAAAATGAAGAAAATTAAAACACTATTTGCTGGAATCTTTATTATTTTTGGACTCGTGGGCAATGTTCATGCAAGAGAAAACGAGTCTGCGATGTCAACAACTCTAATCATTAAGGGAGTAGCCTCCGGCCTTCATATCACAACTATTAATCCTGTGGCAGGCCTAGCAATCATAAGTAGTGTCGCTTATTTCTTTAAGGATGATCTTTTTTACGAGGGGCTTCAGAATGAATCCATTGAGGTGTTGGCCGGACAATACACTTTGGAAGAACAGCCAGCACTTTTAGAGTTCAAAGAAAAACTAGTAAACGAATCAAAGCTTATTGAGGAAGATATTTTTATAAACTCTGGAGAGATCGTAAATATCTCTGAATGGACAGATGAGGATATCTCAAGAGTTGCCCTGGCCTTAAGTATTCAAGAATAGATTAGATTCCTAAATAATTACATAGTCCCTGCTAGAAGGTGGGGACTTCTTCAAAACTTCAACCTAAATGGGGTAGGTGTGATAAGAGCTGCTTGCCACCTATCATTGACTTAAATTTTCGTAAACTTAAAAACCTATCTCAAAAGTGTATTTATTATTCGAAATAGAAAGCTGGCTGCTTATAAGTAATTAGATTTACTTAAAGAGATTGTAAGTTTTTCATTAATATAGTTTCGATCTTGTATGGTATGATGCACTGCGATAAGTTGCGCTCACTTTTGTATTAGGGGGTTCACTCCATTTTAAAAAAGAGAAAGAACATAGAAACACGGTATAAAAATAAATAATCACTATAACGAGTGATTACTCGAGGAGATTAAAATGAAAAAACTATTAATTGGATTAACTTTCTTAACATCAATTTCATCTTTTGCTGAAGTAACACAGATTCTAAATCGAGATTATAATGGACAGAGGGTTTATATAAGTACTGGCGAGGAGGATATATCCTTTAAGGGGTTTGAAGATTACATAGTATTGGGCAATACTGATCAAGTCTCATCAGTTGTTGGCCCCTTTTTTGACTATGTTAAGAGTGTTGCCAGTATCCCGCAAGGCTATAGAGCTGTAGAACTATACTTAACCCTTAAGGATGGAGTCTCTGAGACTATTGTAATTAAAGAAGAGGGGTTATGGGGCCTTATACCAGAACAGTCTTATACTAAACATAAATTAGGAGAATACAAGCGTTCTGTGTACCTTATTAAAGATCATTATAATCTAGACTTATTAGGTAATGATAATTTTGAAATTAGAAGTGTTGAGTTTGATTCAAAGGTAAAAGAAGTTTATTCAGATAGATATGGAAATGTTAAACGGGTCGCAACTATATCCAAACTTGTATTAGTCGATGAGAACAACATTGAGTATGTCATTGAAGAGTAGAAGTAGTCTTATTAAAACACCCTAATTGATTAAAGATCCGTTAGGGTGATGCATATTGAAAGACAAAGAAATGGGTATGGCCTGTAAATAAAGCATTAATTAAACTAGATTTCCAATAAGTCTCTGTTTAGAAAGGCAGAGACTTAAAAAACCATTCCCTGACCTTGCAAGATTATCTTAGGATCAAAAATAGAAGCCCATGAAAGACGAGCTTACAGCCCTTCTCTTTTAGGTTGGCCACATGGACTGAAGTGAACGATTGATTTGAGATTATCTCAAAAATTTTAAGGCACGAATCCCTGTATGGTTAAAATACCTTTTATATCTTGTTCGCTAAATCCACACCCTGCTTAATGGCCCGCTTGGCATCTATCTCCATGGATTTCTCAGCACCTCCTATGAGGTGTGCTGGTCTATTGTCTAATTCTTTGAACTTGTGAAAAAGCTCATTGTCGCTGTACTGGCCCGCACAGATTACAACGTTATCGACCTCAAGAATCCTGCTCCCTTCTGGAGTGTCAATGTGAAGTCCCTTATCGTCGATTTTTTTATAAGTTACTTCATTGAGCATCTTTACATTGGCGTCTTTTAGGCTCTGTCTATGAATCCAGCCAGTTGTTTTACCTAAAAACTTACCATGCTTTGTGGCCTTCCTTTGAAGAAGGTAGATCTCTCTAAAAGGTGCGGGTTTCTCTTTAGGGGCAACTGCACCTCTGTCTTTGTAGTCTGTATCTATGCCCCAATGTTTAAAGAAGGCCTCTTTGTCCATTGATTCTGAGTTATGCTCTGGATCGTGAATTAAAAATTCAGAGGTATCAAATCCAATACCACCTGCGCCTATGACGGCAACCTTCTTACCAATAGGTTTCTTTTGGTACAGGACTTCTGGATAGGATAGAACCTTCTCATGGCCTATTCCCTCTATCTTAGGAATTCTCGGTCGAACGCCACTTGCAAACACAACCTCGTCAAAGTCTGATGACTTGAGAAGGTCTATAGTTACTTCTTTATTAAGGTGAAGCTCAATGTTTAATACTTCGATCTGTTTTAGAAAGTATCTAATGGTTTCCCTGAACTCTTCTTTGCCCGGAATCTCTTTGGCGATATTAAATTGGCCGCCGATCTCAGATGCCTTCTCAAATATTGTTGGTTTGTGACCTCTTTGAGCTGCCTCAACAGCAAATGAAAGTCCAGCAGGGCCTGAGCCAACAACTGCAATTCGCTTTGCCCTCTGTACTTTTTCTTTTGAATATTCAGTCTCATGACATGCTTTAGGGTTTACTAGGCATGATGAAATTTTATTTTGAAAGATATGATCAAGGCAGGCCTGGTTGCATGCAATGCACGTGTTAATCTCATCTGATTTGTTTGCTTGTGCCTTTAGTAAAAAGTCTGGATCAGCAAGGAAAGGTCTTGCCATGGAAACAAGATCGGCCTTTCCTGATTCTATGATCTCTTCAATCTTTTCAGGTGTGTTAATCCTATTGGTTGCCACGACGGGAAGATCTATTTCTTTTTTAATTCTTTCAGTGATCCAAACGAAGGGTGCTCTTGGAACCATCGTGGCGATTGTTGGCACGCGTGCTTCGTGCCAACCGATTCCTGTGTTAACAATGTTGACTCCGGCCTCTTTGAGTTGTTTAGCAAGTGTGACAACTTCATCCCAGGTTTGTCCGTCTTTAATAAGGTCAATCATTGAGAGGCGGTATATAATTATGAACTTCTTTCCAGTTTTCTTTCTTATTGCTCTGATAACTTCTAAAGCGAATCTTGATCTGTTTTCAAAGCTTCCGCCGTATTCGTCAGTTCGTTTATTTGTTTTTGGAGCGAGGAATTGGTTAATAAGATAGCCTTCGCTACCCATGATTTCCACACCATCATAACCGGCCTTTTGAGCTAGCCTTGCACAGTTGGCATAGTCCCAAATTGTTTTCTTTATGCCCAGTTTACTCATCCCCCTCGCTTTAAAAGGAGAGATAGGAGCTTTAGACGTGGAAGGTGTTGCTCCAAATGGATGATAGGCATATCTTCCAGAATGAAGTATTTGCAAGCATATTTTTGAATCATGCTTATGAACTTCTTTTGTTATAAGCTTATGCTTTTTTACCTGCCATGGATAAGACAGTTGCAAACCAAGGGGGTGAATTCTTCCTTGGAGGTTTGGGGAGATTCCGCCAGTAACAATAAGGCCAACGCCACCCTTTGCTCGCTCACCGTAGAACTTTGCCATTTTATGAAAACCATTTTTAGTCTCTTCAAGGCCAGTGTGCATTGAACCCATGATGACGCGGTTTTTCAATTTGCAAAATCCCAGATCAAGTGGATTAAATAGGGCGCTGTAGTTGCTCATTTGTACTCCCAAAGCTGTCAATTTCATTCCATTATGCTAATATTATCACACTTATGAATATCGATGTTAAATACCAAAATATACTAAATGAAGCTGAGCCATATCTTTTGGGGAATCCAAAAGCTTTTGAGAACTATAACCTGACTATATTTGGCAAAAGCTTTAAAGAAGAAAACCTTAAAAACTGCCTCGAAGTTAAGAATAGCGACTTCTTTGGACTTGTTCATCGTATGGACAGTCTTACATTTGGCCATCAAGGCATGGGAATGGATAAGTGGGTGTTCTTTGACTGTTCAGCAATGCCTGCCGGGATCTTTGGGTTTGGCATTCCGAAAGAAAAGGCTCCAGAGGACTTCCTTCAAATGCTTGCAGTTGAAGAGGAATATGAGGGGCTCATTCCTATATCAATGTATATGGCCATTCCAACTAGCGATAGGGGAAGGTGGTTTGGACACAATCTATCCTCATTAAATAGCTTTCTTGGACAAAAGTACCAGGGACTTGGACTACTAACTAAGGCCTTCGCCTGTAGAGTATTTGGGATTCACATGTGCTATGGAGCTACTCAGTGGGGCTCAAGCGCCCTTGAAATTCACACTCAGCTTGCAAATATGCAGCTCAAGGCAGCACATTTGCCAGCGCATACTCACCCAAATTCCCTGTGCTATTTGTCAGACTATAGCGAAGAGAATATCTTGAACGCTTTAAGCGGTAAGAAGAGAGTTTTGGAAGATCATGACCTCTTGCTTAACTCTAAAGATATTGAGCGTCAGAAGAAACTTCATCAGGATATTGAAAGAGGTCTTAAGGTTGAGATCGGTGGGCGCCCTGTCCATAAAGATCATGAAATCTTCTATCCAATAAATTTTCTAGAGGTCTAGGCCACTTCGTCGTGATTTTTTATTTGGATGACTCTTCTGCATGAAGAGTTTGAGCATAAAACGTATTCTGAGCTTAAAGACTTCGCCATAACGTTCAGCTCCTCACAAAATGGACATTCAAACTCCATAAAAATAAGCATTGGAGCTGACTTGGCCGTCGCTTGCATTCTTTGCTCTAAGTAGCCTAAATCATTTTTATTTTTCTTCGACATTGCGACTGGCCTTGGTTGTTGGGCTTTCATAACTCGGTTGTGTGGCGAAAAAATTAAGGAATATTTACACTTTTGATCAAACTTTCATAAAGGGAAGGCATAAGTGCCTTCCCAGAATTTGTTTATAAAATAAAAGTTAGTGAGAGAGGAAGAGCAAAGAATACTATCCCGATGTAGGCAACACCATGCGCTCTGTTCTTTAAGGTTCTATCAGCAAGCTTCTCGCAAAGCTTAATAGGAACTTCTCTAAGTGTAGGATGAACATACCACAAAAGCATTCCGCTAATATTAAATAGAAAGTGAACCAAAGCTATTCCTAGTCCTGCAACGTTTCCAGTCAATGCCGCCAAAAGCGCGGTGGCCGTTGTTCCAATATTGGCCCCAATCGTTATGGGTAGAATTGTTTTAAGGCCAATAACTCCCGCTCCTGCCATAGGCACAAGAAGGGATGTGGTAATTGAACTAGATTGAACGGCAATGGTAAGCATTGATCCGAAGATAACCGCAAAATATCCGTTTTTAGAAAGAAGGTTGTCAATGATTTCACCCTTGTTGGACTCAACAACCTTTTTCATAATTTTAACTATAAAACTCAAAGCAAATATAATAAGACCTGCCGAAGTTAGCACCATTACTGAACCTGCTAAAACTCCCTCAAATCCTGCGACATCAGTTATTAAGGTCTTTACTCCTTTGGCAACCGGCTTAATTGCGGCCTTAATTGGAGAGCTGTAAGACATTGCGGAACCACTGCCATAAAGAAGTGTGGCCAAAGCTGATGCTGACTTCTCTAAAACTCCCGTCATAAGCTCCAGTGGAAGCATAACTGCGACTGTAAGAATATTGAATAGGTCGTGAACCGTTGCGGCGGCAAAAGCGTTTCGAAAGTGTGCTTGGTTTTTAAGATAGCCTAGAGAGACAAGTGAGTTTGTAACACTGGTGCCAAGGTTTGCGCCCATTACCATGGGAATCGCTCCGCCTAGTGGAAGTGATCCACTCGCCACAAGTCCTACTATTATTGAAGTTGTTACAGAAGAGCTTTGGAAAAGAACTGTCGCAAACATTCCGGAACAAAGTCCAAGAATTGGGTTTGCTGTGACATTTAAAAGACCCTTTGCAAAGCCTCCACCTAAAAGCTTAAAAGATGAACCAAGAGTTTTTACACCCACTAAAAAAATAAAAAGAAGGGCAACCACTGCCAAGGTTCTAAGTATTAAATCGAGGACTTTTGTCTTATCCAGCCCTTGTTGAGTAACGGCCTGCTGTTGTGTGTTCATGGGTTCTCCTTGTTAGACAACCGCAACATACCAGAATCATCAAAGGTTTAGTGTTATGGTTTTGTTAAGAAAAACCCTAAAGAGTCCTTTTTGGCTTAACAAGGATGTTTCCAAAATACGCCCCGGCAACAAGGCCCATGCCTATGCTGGCCGAATTAAATAAGGCATTTATGCCATCTATGGTGTTTTGGCTAAATAAAAAGTTTAGACCTTTGTACCCAATACTTCCTGGAACCAAGAGAATGATGGCCGGAAGAGAAACCACAAGAGACGGTTTTTGCTTTAACCTAGCGAATAGATTTGAGCCAGAACCAATTAAGATGCCACTTGCAAAAGCTCCTGGTATGACTCCAAAATAGAGAGTCCCATACTTGGAAGAGGTAAAGCTGATTACCCCCGCCAGAACGATCCAGAAAGCATCCTTTATATTGGCCTGAAAATTAACAACGAATGTAAGAGGCACAAAAATCAGCACTGGCCAAATCCACAATGGATTAAGGGACGTTCCAATTGCGTTGAATTCAGTTGGAAATAGGCCTTGAGCGACTTCAGCTCCAATATATGAGCCAAAAGAGATTTTTAACATGATAATTATGGCCCCAGTAAGCCTGGCCGTTCCCGAGGTGAGGTTTTGAGAAGAAATTTCATGTATGGCCATTGTGAGGCTCAAACCCGGGATAAAGAAGATTAATGCCGCCAATATCACGATGCTTGGGTTTATGGGAATTCCAAAGTAGGGAAGAGCAAACGCGCCAAATGAAACCGCAAAAGCAATAATCGCCTCGGCTATGGTGTCAATTCTCTCTGTCTTTACCTTTGAAGTGAAAAGTCCAGAGGCGAACCCAAATATTCCAGATGCAAAAGCGTCCTGTAGACTTCCTTTAAGAATTACTGCCACGCCAAAGGCAAGAATAAATAGGCTGATATTCACATGCCAATCTTGAAATCTAGGCCTTCTTTGGAAGATCTCATTCAAGTAGCCGATGCCTTCTCTGATTGTAAGCTTGCCGTCGAGCACATCATCAACTGTTCTATCCGCGTCGCTTAGCTTGTGTAGATTTATCTTTCCAGGCTCGAGTCTCTCCATAGAGGTGAACTCGTCTTGGTCTGGCAGATTGAAGTTTGCTATGATTCCCGTGGGAATTGAGAAAAAGTTCCCATCTATTTTGAGTTTGTCTGCGACAACAAACAATGCCTTTTCTATTCTGTCCGCACTTGCTCCATAATGGTGCAATGCTTTGCCCAGCAGCATTATAAATTCGACTTTTTCTTTACTTGACGCGTTTTGATTCATGTTATGCCTTTAAATACCTGCAAAAATGCGCTTTAAATACAAGGTAATTTACGTACTTATTTTTAACAGCGAATCCAAATAAAAGCCATCGGAAAACCAGTGGAACTTGATTTAACCAAAGTAAAAAACATTGTCTTTCTTACAGGGGCCGGGGTCTCTCAGGAGTCGGGAATCAAGACTTTTCGAGATCAGAATGGATTGTGGGAAAATCACTCCATCGAGGAAGTTGCCACTCCTGAAGCGTATGAGCGCGACCCTGCCTTGGTGCACCGGTTTTACAATCTTAGAAGGGCACAACTTAAAGAGGTGGATCCAAATCCCGCACATAAGGCAATAGGGCATTTGTCCCAGTATGAAAATTTTAATATCTCCGTCATAACTCAAAACGTGGATGACCTGCACGAGAGAGGGGGCGTCACAAAAGTTTTGCACATGCATGGAGAGCTAAGAAAAATTAGGCATAACCACACAGGTGAGATCCGCTATTTTGAAGGTCAAGTGGAAGAGTCCGAATTTAAAATCTGGAGACCTGATATCGTTTGGTTTGGCGAAGCGATAAAATGTTCTGAGCATATACCAGAAGTCATTTCACAGGCCGACCTGTACATTGCCGTTGGAACCTCCAGCCAAGTTTATCCTGCTGCCGGCCTAGTAAGCATGGCCAGCGCTCAAGGCATTCCAACTGTGGAAATTAATCTTGAGCGAACAAACATGAGCTCCAGCTACAACACTACGCTGTTGGGCAAGGCGGGAGAAATTGTTCCTGAATTTATAGAAAAACATCTAAAAGTAAAACTATGAAAGCATTTTCCAAACCTGTGACCGCATCCTCCTACATCAGTGAAGAAGATCTGTTGAAGATCGCGGGCAAGTTTTCAATCGATACATACAAAAGGCCATCCCTTGAAAAGGAAGGGCTGAAAGACATATTTAAGGAAAAGCTTGGCGGTAAGTCCGTCATCTTTGACACTGGTTGCGGCATTGGGGAGAGCTCTTATAAGCTTGCTCAATTGCATCCCGATAAGATGGTGCTGGGGATAGACAAGTCCGTCAGTCGAATAGAGCGCAATAATGCTTTCAAAAAAGGTCTGCCAAGCAACCTTGTTTTAATGCAGGCCGATCTTCAGGACGCCTGGCCGGCCCTGTATGAGTTGCAGACACAAA
The DNA here is from genome assembly GCA_002711995.1 of Halobacteriovoraceae bacterium. GTDB lineage: Bacteria > Bdellovibrionota > Bacteriovoracia > Bacteriovoracales > Bacteriovoracaceae > UBA845. Next base: position 111,929 of record PASN01000007.1, read on the forward strand.
CTGAGTTGAATGTTTGTAAGCAGTACATACTTTATCCCAATCCATGGCCTAAGCTGAAGGGAGTGAAGCGCAGATGGTATGCCAACCCAATGCTATCGTTCATCCTGGGGCTTCGTTGCGAAATTGAAATAAGAAGCAACTGGCAAAAGTATCTTGAAGACTTTTCACTTGTGGCCAAGCATATTGGGACTCGAGAGTGCTCTTTGAGTGAATACGTTCCAGAGGAGTATCTAACTCCTTTTGAAAAAAAGTATCACCTTAGCTCTCAAACTTTACACAAACTTATAATCGATGGTGAAAAATGAATAAAGGCTTTATACTCAATTCTTTCTGGGACGACACCAAGTCCTATCCGCTGGAAATCTATGGCACTTCAAATGAGGGAGCTTTTCTTTTAAGATTCGACAATCAAGAGCCATTGTTTTTTATAGGTGAAAAATCAAGCATTTCTTCGGATGTTGGGCATTCTCGAGTGAAGGATATTTCTCTTAAAACCTTTGACGGAGAGCCAGTAAAGGCCTTGTATTTTGACTCTCTTCAAAAGCTTTACGAAGGAAGAGACAAGCTTTCTCAGAAGGGGATAAGGTCCTATGAGAATGATATCAGACCTGAGTCTCGCTTTTTGATGGAGAGATTTATAAATGGGTCTCTTGCCTTTGCAGGGGATTGTGAAAAACAGGGAAACCTCCGAGTGTTTACAAACCCTCAAGTTAAAGCTGAGTGGTATCGACCAGAGTTCTCGGTGCTTTCATTGGATATTGAAACTGGAATGGATGGAAGTCTCTACTCTGTTGGACTCAGCTACACCAAAGGCGAGCTCGAGCGCGACATCGTTTTCATGAAAGGCGACACTGAGGAACAAATTAGTGAAATCTGTTATTTGAAAAAGACTGAGAAAGAGCTACTTGAGCACACTGTGGAGTTCATTCAAGAAGTGGACCCTGACTACATCGTTGGCTGGCATGTGGTTGGTTTTGATTTTAAGTTTCTAGATAATAAGGCAAGAAAGTATGGGGTGTCCTTAAACTTTGGAAGGGATGGCTCTCAAATCGAGCTTCAGGAAAGAAACAACATGATGTATGGAACCATCAAAGGGAGAGTGATTCTTGATGGACCTCCGCTTCTAAGAAATAATTTCTTTTCCTTTAAAAATATGAAACTTGATACAGTGGCAGGCGAGGTGTTAGGCCTTGGAAAAGACATCTCCGCCACAGGCAAGGAAAAGGTGGAGGAAATTGAGCGAAGGTTTCGTGAAGACAAGGCCTCCCTTGCATTTTATAACATCGAGGATTGCAGGCTCGTTCATCAAATCTACAAAAAGTTGGACATCTATAATTTAATCCACGCCAGAAGCATGTTTAGCGGTCAACAGATTGACAAGGTGGGCATCTCAACCATGGCCTTCGACCACTTTTTTCTGCCTAGGCTTCATAGAAAAGGTTACGTAGCACCAAATGTGTTAGACATGGCCAGAGAGGAGCACTCTGCGGGAGGGATGGTAATTGAACCTAAGGCCGGACTTTACCATGATGTTGCTGTCTTTGATTTTAAAAGTCTATACCCCTCGATCATAAGAACCTTTTCTATTGATCCATACTCCAGACTCAAAAGTGATGTTGATCCAGTAAAGACTCCAAGTGGGATTGCTTTCAGTTCAACTGAAAACATCCTGCCTCCATTTCTGGAAGAGCTTGGAGTTAAAAGAAGCAATGCTAAAGAAAATAACAATCAGGCCTTGTCACAAGCAATCAAAATATTGATGAACTCTTTCTATGGGGTCATGGGCTCTCCAAAGTCTAGATTTTACCATTCAGATCTTCCCACTGCGATTACCACAACAGGGCACTGGATTCTCAATCAATCCATTTCATTTTTTGACAATCTTGGATTGGAAGTTGTCTACGGCGACACCGATTCCCTGTTTGTTAAACTCATGGGGGGAGAGGATGTTGAAAAACTTGCTTCTGATCTTAACTACTACTTGTCTCAAATTATAGCGGACGAGTTTAAATGCAAGTCAAAGCTGGAAGTGGAGTTTGAGAAGAGGTTTGAGCAAATATTCTTCTCAAGTGCCAGAGGCTCCGATCATGGAGCGAAGAAAAGGTATGTAGGTTACAGCAAAGGTCAAATGAGTTTCGTTGGAATGGAATACGTTCGAAGTGATTGGACTGAGCTTGCAAAAGATTTCCAGTTCTCTCTCTTTGAAAGACTTTTTATGGGTGAGCCCTTAGAGCAATTTATAAAATCAGAAATTAAGAAATTAGAAAGCGGGGCCTATGACAGTAAGCTTGTTTATACTAAAAAGTTGTCAAAAAGCTTGGATGAGTACACTAAAAGTGTTCCCCCTCATATTAAGGCCGCAAGACTTTTGCCGCTTGAAAAACAGAAACGCCTTCGTTCAATCAGCTATATAATGAGCAATCAAGGGCCAAGACCTGCCTCGGAAAACAGAGATCAGCCGGACTATCAGCATTATATTGAGAAGCAAATAAGGCCTGTGGCGCAAACTGTTTTACAGGGACAAGGGCTAAACTTTGACGATATACATACAGGGAATCAGCTCTCTATGTTTTAATCTGTCTACCAAAGATCGATAATTTGAACTTGAAGAAGCGAGAAACTTGGCTATGCTCAAGAGTATGAAAAACTTTAATCAACTCCTTGAACATTGTAGAACATACCACGCATTCCAGCGAGACTCTGTAGATAAGAAGGAACTCTTTGAGGCCCTTGAAGCGTCACTAAAAGCTCCAAATCACAAATTCACTTTTCCTTGGAAGTACATTCTCATCTCTGGAGAAACTAAAAAGAAAGTTGCAGAGTTGGCGGTGGAAGTTAAGTCTAAAGGTGAACAACTCCCGCCAGCAAAGATTGAGGCAATCAAAGACAAGTTTTTAAATCCTAAACTTGTTGCATTCTGTCAGGAAAAGAGTGACAGCGAATTTACCAGCAAAGAGGACTACGCCACTCTTAGTTGTTCAGTTCAGTTGTTTGCATTGTCTCTGGCAGAGAAAGGAATTGGATATAAGTGGAGCACTGCAAAAATAACTAGAGATGAAAGGTTCTATGATGTGCTCGATCTTGATCCTAATAAATATGAAGTCATTGGTCTCATCATGGCCGGCCGTCCATGCGCTGTTCCAAAGCCTAGACAACGACCAACACTCGATGAAGTATTGACACTGCGCAATTGAAAAGAAAGAAAAAGTTAAGCTGATTAAATTGCTAAAGTAATTGGTTTCCTATAAAAAGTTCACAGGGAGAACTATGAAATCATTACTAGCTTTTATTATTTTTACATCAATCGCTTATGCCGCTCCAAGAGTCATTTACGGAGATGACAATAGAATTGACGTAGAACATATAATTAATCCCCAAATAAAGCTTCTATCAAACTCCATTGCTGGTAGAGTTTCCAACGCAAATATTTTAATCCACGATGACACTTTTAATTTTGGACATGCTCCAGCGCTTTCTGATCCTTGGACAGAAAATGTGTGCGTTGATGAAAAGTTCGCGACCCAGAAGTCACTGCCTGACTGCACAGGCTTTCTTGTAGGCCCTGACCTTTTAGCGACGGCCGCTCACTGTGTAATGAACACTGATGAGATCATTAAAAATGAAGAGACACGTCTTTGCACCAAGTACGCTTGGGTTTTTGACTATAAGACCAAAGGTGGAAAGGTAAAAACAAGAGGTCTTTCTGTAAACAAGATTTATAAGTGTAAAGAGGTAATTGTCGCTGACTATAGAGGAATGAACGATTACGCATTGGTAAGACTGGATAGAGAAGTGAAAGGAAGACTTCCTTTAAAAATAAGAAGAATAGGGCAAGTCAAAAAGAAGATGGATCTATTTACAATGGGCCACCCATCTGGGCTCCCTTTAAAGTATGCTGACAAAGGTTCCATATTAAGCAATGACGAAAAAGAATACTTCACAGTTGGCCTTGATACTTTCCATGGCAACTCAGGCTCACCGGTATTTAACAGCGAAACCTTAGAAGTTGAAGGCATTCTTGTTAGAGGAAGAACTGATTATGTCGACGGTGAATTTGAAGGAAAATACTGTCAGAGAGTTAATCGTTGTGAACAAGACGGTAAGAACTGTGAAATCGACGACCCGGAGTTTGAAGGACAAGGCGAGCACGTAACCCGAATCACGAGACTTCTAAAATATCTACCATAAAAATTGGCGGTCTAATTGGCCGCCTCTCTTACCGCCATTAAAGCATTCACAACCTTCGAACTTTTTACTTTATCCCTTAGTGACTCCTCAAAGTCACCTTGCTCCATAATTATCTTCTTGATCTCTTGGAAGGAAAGACTTGGGTTCACGCTTTTTATTAACGCTGCGATACCCGCCACCACTGGAGCGGCCATGGATGTGCCTGACATATTGGTATAGCTTTGTTCGGAATCAGAACAAGGGCCGTAGCAATTTGGAAGTCCTAAAGAAAGAAGTCCTCCAAAAAAACTATCGCCTCCTGGGGCCGCAACATGAACAGACTCTGTGCCAAAATTTGAATATGAAGTTATAGAATTGTACCTGTCCACACTTGCCACAGAAAGAATATTGTCCTCATCAAAGCTTGCTGGATAAACTGGAGTTGCGTCATTACAGTCCCCAAGACCATCGGCACCACCGTTTCCAGCTGCGGCAACAAGTAGGATGTTGTTGTCTCTAGCACTTATCACTGAGCCCAATAACGCCTGAATGTCTGCATATGCTTGGCCTGCCTCTGGACCCCCTAGAGAGAGATTAACTATGTCCACCCCCATATCAACTGCATAGAGAATGCCTGCGGCTATAGTTCCTAAATCACCACGTCCATCCGAGTTTAGAACTTTTACAGGAAGAACCTTTGCTTTTGGCGCTATTCCTCCATATGTTCCAGCAGCGAGTCCGGCAACGTGTGTTCCATGTCCATGATCGTCTATGGGAAAGGCATCGCCATTGTAAAAATCCCAGCCCGCATAGTCGTCGGCAAAACCATTTCCATCATTGTCTCGTCCATCTCCATTGTCGCCATGTCGATCGTTTACATTGACTTTGATATTAGGACTGATGTGTGGGTGATTGTAGTAAACCCCCGTGTCCACAATTGCAATGCTTACTCCCTCTCCTTTGGCCGTTAGATCGTGTGCCTTTACTTGTCTTAAATGTGGGAAGTAGCGACTTACATCTCCTTGGCGATACTGTGGCCTGTGTGCCCCGTAGAACTGTTGATTTCTAGTGCTATGTGCTTGGGCAGAGTTGCTCTGAACTAGTTGATACTCATAAACTTTGTTTGATCTTGTCTTAACACTTGGTATGGCCTTTTTAAGCGTTTCCAAATCTGTGTCATAAAACTCAATCAAGTTTCTTTTAGAGTTTATAACCCTGTATCTAGAGCCATTTTTAATGGAGTACTCTTTTGCTTGCTCAACAGTTGCACATGCTGCAATTATTCCCGCCTGATCTTGGGTTCCAGGTGCTGAGTTTACCTCTGTAAGCTCTTTGCCACAGGAAATAAATATCAGTAGGGGGATGAGTGAAGCAATGTGACCGAAATTCCTTTTCATAGTTCCTCCATTCTGAACACTCCTTGTTCAGATGCATGGTTTAAATGCAGAAAACGTACCAAATGAATCGGGAATAATTCCAAGACGTTAGAAGTGGAATACTGTCACCAGTGGCGCTTAGACACCATTGCAAACAGGGCCTAAACGCTCCAGTTTTATGTTATAATTTGAATTCTCAGGAGGTATGACAATGAAGTTGCTATCTATGCTAGTTTTGATATTAACTGTCCTAGGTGCTGGTTGCTCAAGCACTTCCAAACGAGAAAGCACTGGGGAGTACATTGATTCCGCAGCAATCACGGCAAAGGTAAAAAGCGAGCTAATACAAAATAAAAATGTAAGCGCTCTGGATGTAAGTGTCGAGACCTACAAGGGAGTAGTTCTTCTTAGCGGCTTTGTAAAAAGCTCCAAAGAGAAAGAATTGGCCGAAAAACTTGCTCGGAAGGTTGAAGGCGTTAAGAAAGTAAAAAATCAGCTGAATTTAAGATAAAACCAAAAAGGCCTGAGCATTTCTGCCCAGGCCATTTAAGTTATTGAACCGGTTTAAGGTTTAGCCCTGCAGGTTTTCTTGCTGGGTTTGGACCTTTAAGAATTCCACCACCAAAGTAGGTGTAGAACACGTTGTTTGGATTTGTTCTGTCCACTACAACATGTCTGCTGTTTTGCTGAAGAGTTGGACTCATATTCTTCTTCCAAGTGTCGCCACCATCGGTAGAGAAGAACTGACCTCCATTGCCCCAGTTTCCATCAAGTTGATACATCCCTGAAGCGAATACGTGATCAGGGTTGCTAGGATCAAGTGATACGCCCGTTGCGTGCGTCATTTGCACTTTTCTTTCCCAAGTTTGTCCTCCGTCGTCTGATTTCCAAACGCCTGTCATAAGCCAGTTGCGGTTGTTCTCGTAATCAGTTAACCAAAGCGTTCTTCTGTTAGGGTCAGAAAAATCAACAGTGAAAGAAGTCGGGTAGTACCAAAGACCATAGCCTTTAAGGGCGTCTTGAGGGTACTGAACTGTTCCTCTTAATAGTTCCCATCTATTTGATCCATTTTTCACATCAAGAAAGTAAATTCCTGTCTTAGTGTTGTTTGTGAAGTTGGGAGCGTTGCCAGTTAGCAAGGCGTACACATTGCCATTTGATGGATCAACAGTAATCTGAGGGATAATCTTGTCCCCGCTAGGAAGTCCATTGTTGAACCAAGTCCACGCGCCGCCGTCAACAGATCTTCCGATCCCCGCGCCGTGGGAGCCGCCGTAAACAATATTCCTCTGATCGTCGTAACCTACAGAAAGAAACTGTCTATTAAAGCTTCCTGATGGAGTAAGCTGGGTCCATGAGCGACCTTTGTTTGTTGACTTGTAGATACCACCAGCATTAACGATTGCGTTGGCATGCCAACCTAGAGGCCAGTCGTGAGAGTTGCCACTCGCTGCAAAGACAACGTTTTGGTCATTAGAGTCAAAAGCGTAGTCGTAATTTGAGTTGTACTGAGCTTTGCAGATTCTAAATGTTTCCCCGTTGTCTTCACTTACGTATCCACCAACGTCAGCGTTAGCTGCATACATAAGTTTCGGGTTCTTAGGGTGAGTTTTAAGTCTGTAAACACTGATTACATTTACACCCTGTGTGGACCATTTTTTGCCCCAAGTTGGATTGCCGCTGTCTTTGAACTCGGTGAATGGAGCTTGCCAGTATTGGCCCTTGTTTGTTGAGGCGTGAAGAAAGAACCATCCAGAGCCCATAACTTCTGAAGAGTTTAAGTTGTTAATTGTGAAAGACTCATAACCATTGTCCCACCAACCAACATCAACAGCTACTGCAGAATACTCGATCTTGTCCATTGGCCATGGAGAGTAACGATTGTCGTAGTCCATTTGATTAAGAACCAAGTCCCAGTTTGCGCCAGCATTGTGACTAATATGAACTTTTGTTCCGTACTGACGAATCCATGCCTTTGCGCCAGTTGTGTAGATTGTTTGAGAGTCATTGGTTGCCATTTTTAGGTGATCACCAACAGCTTGCTTAGTGTTAACAAAGCTAGAGTTGTTTTTCTTTACCCACACATATCCACAATTGGCGTATGTGTCGTTGATTGAACTTTGTCCCCACTCGGAAAGCCAAGCGTTTGCCCATACACAAGCGCTTGATCCATTGTTGTCGCCATAAGCGAGTGTAAGTCCTTTGGAATCTCTAGCTCCTGTAAACATTCTGATCACGTGGGAAGGATTGTGAACATTGGTAAAGCTTGAGCCCAGGTTTGTCGACTTCATAATTTTATCACCAGTTGCGTGATAAACAGTTGTTGTAGATCCATTCTGATCTATAAAAGTGCCTTTGGCCTCTGCAGCTGGCGCTGCTGTTCTAGACCAAGTTGAGCCTTTGTTTTTTGAAACGAGAAGACCAATGTTTGTGCCCGCAAAAATTATATTTGCGTTCTTGTGATGCTCTTTCCAATAAACCACTCTTTCATTGTTTTTAAGTCCCATGTTCATTTTGGAAAAAGTCTTTCCTCCATCAACACTTCTTGTTGGGTTAATCCCTGCAGAAGCGTGAAAAATTGTTTTTCCATCTGCAGCGAACCCTGGTGAAAGAGCATGCGGAAGGTGAGAGTTAAATACGGCCTCAAAGTGATTAACTGGAACCCAATTTTTTCCTCTATCATCACTTCTAAATAGGGTGCCCATATCGGTGCCCACAAACCATGTGTTGCTGTAAGGACTAATTGCAACACCACTCATGGCGCCGCCGCCACCTACACCTTTTGGAGTGTAAACACTTGTCGTAGGACTAGGATCTGGATCCGGTGTTGGTGTTGGATCTGGATCCGGTGTCGGAGTTGGATCTGGGTCCGGTGTCGGTGTTGGATCTGGATCCGGTGTCGGTGTTGGGTCTGGATCCGGTGTTGGAGTTGGATCTGGATACGGAGTCGGAGTTGGATCTGGATCCGGAGTCGGGGTTGGATCTGGGTCCGGAGTCGGTGTTGGATCTGGGTCCGGAGTCGGTGGTGGATCTGGGTCCGCGGGCGGTGTTGGATCTGGGGTGCCGGTCAGATCTGCCTCAACACTCAGCACATTGCTGATCTCATTGCCATTGCCGGTGGCGCTGACGGCGCTGTCGACGGGCAGGGTGATGGTCATGGTACCATCGTGATCCGGGGTTACGGTGACGCTGTAGCTGGTGCCGCTGCCCGTCAGGCCAGAGGCGGTGCCGCCATCAATGGTGAAGTCCGCCTCGGCCAGCCCGGTGTCGAGTGCGTTGCCCCGCACGAACCGCGCCATGGGCGCGGGCCGGCCGAGG
>PASN01000008.1 GCA_002711995.1 Halobacteriovoraceae bacterium
GTAACAGTAAACTGTCCTGTTCCAATATTGTCACTGGCCTGTCCATCATCAAACTGAACATTGATATTACAATTTTGATCGTAGTTTACATCAGGGTGAAAAGTGACCTCACCAGTGTTCGCATCAACACTTACTGTTCCGTGATCCTGACAATCAGTTCCTGTTGCGGCTACTATTGAATAAGTTCCGTGTCCCTCATCTTGAGACGCTACTGCTGCATCATTAGCAACAACAGTAGCTCCTACGTCTTCATTTAGAGTTGTGTCTGCGATCGTAAATGCTGGCTGAACATTATTAACTGTTATATTAAAGGTTTCTTCGTTGAAATCCATTGTGTCATCTGCTCTTACAACAAGAGTACAAGTTCCAACATCTGTTCTGGCAGGTGTTCCTGTAACATCTCCAGTTGAAGAACTGATCGACATCCAAGAACAGTCATGTCCAGTCCCGAAAGACCATGAATATGAATCACCTTCAGGGTCGGTAGCGCCCCCCGTGCAAGAATAAGCTGCAAGTTCATTAATTGAAGTTGGACATGATGTAGAAATATTTGGAGCATCGTTTACTCCAGTTACTGAAATGGTCGCTTCTTCAAAGTCAGTACTGGATGAGCCGTTTTCATCGTCAAACACCACTCTTACATTACAAGTAGAATCAAAATCAGCTGCTGGCGTGTATGTCACAGCACCTGTTGAAGGATCAATAACAACAGTTCCGTTGTCGCTACATTTAATTCCAGTAACATTTGTGTTATCTAAAGAATAAACACCATAGCCTTCTTCATCTGTTGTTACATCGCCCCCAAGAATTACAACTGTTGCAGGGTCATCCTCAGTAATAGGTTGAATTGTAGTTATCGGACTTATAACAGGAGTTACGTTTGTAATAGTAATTGATTTTGTATAATCAGCTGAATCAACTTGGCCATCATTTACTTTAATACCAAGAGTACAACTTCCAACCTGATCATCATTTGGCGTTCCGGAAACAACACCCGTTGAAGAGTTTACACTTGCCCAAGCACAGTCATTTGATGAAGCAAGTGACCAAGTGTGAGTGTCTTCAGAATCAGAGTCTGAGATTCCTAAAGCTGAGCATGCATAAGCTGAGTTTTGAGCAATTGTTGAAGATGAACAGTCTCCAGTGATTGATGGAGTGTCGTTTGTGGAAACAACTGTTACCGCGACTTCGTCAAACACAGTATTGTCTTCAGAGTTTTCATCATTAAAAACAATTCTCACATTACAAACACCACTATAGTTCATAGTTGGGTGATAGCTCACAGCACCAGTGTTTGGATCAATTGAAAGAGTTCCGTTGTCAGAACATTTAGTTCCAGTAGTGGCGGCATTATCTAGCGAGTAAACTCCAAAAGTTTCTTCATTTGCTTGAACTTGGGCATCATTTAAAATGACTGTTAGTGGGGAGTCTTCTAGCAATGAAGTATCACTAACTGTTAAAGTGGGAGTAGCGTTTATGATAGTAATTTCAGCAGAGACTTGTTGCGTACCTGGCAACTTGTCAAAAACCATTTCACAAGTTCCAACTTCATCATCATTTGGACTTCCAGAAATAACCTTGCTTCCATCAATAGACACAAAAGCACACGTATTGTCTGATGACAGTGACCAAGTCTTGCCATCAGCACGAGCGGTCGCACCAAAGAAGTTGACACATTCAGTTGTTAAGACAGAATCAATATTAGTGGAGCCTTGGTTGATTTCAATGTCACAGCCTAAACTATCTTTATACTCTTGGGTCTCTACACCCAGGCCAGTTGCGCCATCACCAGCACCGCCGCCTCCACCACAGGAAGAAAGAACTATAAATATTAGAGCAATTGGAATTTGTTTCAACATATAGCTTTCCGAATTATTTGTTACCTCTTAACATTTTCGGTGCTAACTGCTTAATAATTGAAAGGGTTCTAAGCCTGAAACGAATAGCTTCCAAGCATACATATTAATTTCAAATACTTACGGGCAAAAACTAAAGGAGACTTTAGAACCATAGGAAAATAGTTCCATCCAACTTAATCGGCTATGATCGCCAACTTCTTAGGCCGGTTTATCGCCATTTGTGTCACATTAGGGGTAAGCGTCAAATTTGGAACAAGAGCCATATTGGGTTTAGGAGAATATCCTGTGAAACAATTAACTACTCCTTATTAATCAAGTAAAAACAAGTAGTTGCCATTAAACTCTGTACTAAATTTCAGAAATTGATAAAATGAATTTTATATAGAGGCCCTTAATTTAAAAATATCAAGTCAAGGAAGACTAAACATTGTTAAGGATAGCAAGGATATTAACATTTCTGTTTTCTTTCTCAGCGCTAGCGCAAACTAATGAAAGCGAATACTACCTACTAAAGGAGCAAAGAAATTCTTTAAGCTCTCAGGTATACTCCATTTACTTGAATCGCATCTGGGGACCAGATGGGATTATGAATGAAATTGCAAAACTAAATAATAAGACCCTAACTCAATTGGGCGAACTAACGCCAGGTGAGAAAGTGTTAATCCCCTCACCCCATACTAGAAGCAAATACTGCAACTTTCTTATTACCACAGATAATTTGGTTACCTATAAGTACTTTGTGAAGAGTGGAAGCGAAAAACTGGAAAAACTTCGCACTAAGGGCAATCTTAATTGTGAAACCGAACAGAAAGATCCCTATGACAACTTTATTTATCTAGAAGAAAATCAGCTATTAAGCTCAATGATCTACTCCATCTACCTCACTCCCCTTTGGGATCCAGATGGGATTATGCAAGATGTTTATGACATCAACCACCTCGAAGATGAAACTGAAAAAGACAACAGCATTAAAAGTGTCTATATGATCCCGAAGCTCAAAAGAGCACAGGGATTCAACTATATTGAAGAGATGAATGGGCGGGTTAAACCTAGAGTTTATATAAATTCCACACCACAAAGAAAGGCACTTCTAAGACTTGCAGGTGGAAAGAAGAAAGAGAAGCCTAAAAAGAAAGAAAAGCTCATAAAAGATTCTAAATACAGTGTTCTAGGAGCACAAAGTATAAGGTATTCGGAAAGTGACATTTCAAATGTGACAGTGGATATTCTCAGCACTTATGGTGGCGCTTTTGACATGGAGCTCAAGCTTAAAAACGATGCATACATAAACTTCTACGCTCAGTTTGAATACTTTCCTGAGGTTAAAAATAGAGAAACGGAGAACAACTACCTCTTTGAAAAGAATGTAAGCTATGAAGACAAATGGCTTAAAGGTCTTAACTACACAGCTGGTTTCTCTGAACCTTGGTACATTCAAAATATCGAAAAAGACGTTTTTAGATTTGTTAGCTCCATAGTCCCTTATGCAGGGGTGGCCAAAAGAGGAAGCTTTGAATCTTTCTCGTTTCGAAGTGAAGTGGGACTTCTTCCACCACTTGACATGATTAATCAGGATTTAATTGAATTCGGCGCATTCTTTAAACAACACTTTCGTTTCAAACTATTTGGCCAAGACGTCTTAACTGGCGCCGATATGAAGTATATCAAATTTAAGAATCACACTGACCGCTACATCACCCTATTTGGTGGCCTTACTTTTTAATGCCAGCTTTTTTATCAAGAATAAATTGTCCTAATCAAAGGTGGAAGCGGCCGGGCTTTTCATGTATAATGGCCATTTGAACAATAATAAAGGTTTACTCGTAAAATGAATTACAATCAGCTAATTCCACAAAATATTATAGAGGCCGGAGGCCCTTTCTTTTCAGATCAAATGGCCATGCAAGGCAAAAGAGTTTTGGAAACAGCTCGTATTAACATCTCTTTCCAGAAAGGAAATGTGGATCGCTACTTTATTATTAGCGGCATTGTTAATGATGGCGAACAAAGACGCAGCAAAGTAAGTTATAAAAAAGAAGCTGGATCTGTTTCATCTTCATGCGACTGTGCACAGTGGAGTGAAGAAGGACATTGCGCCCATACTGCCGCCCTTTTTTACAAATTCCATCTAAATGAAGCGCTGAAAAAAGAGCTTGGAGACTCTGAGAGTGGACCCCTAAGGCCAGAGCTATCAGCTTCTGGGCAAGGCGTTCATGCCACCCATTATGGGAGGATTGTTCCTAACGCCAATAAATTGGAAGGAGCAAGACCAAATTCCACTTACTCCTCTCTTCAATATCTTCTGACCAATAGAAAGGTTGTCCACTTCCCGCTTGCTAAGACTCTATCTGGCAAACTAAGACTTGATCTTGTTCCAGCAAACGGACTTGATGAATATGAAAACTTCCCAAACATTGAAGGAAAATTTTGTCCAATCTTCTCCATTGAAAACGCTGAGGGAAATGTAAAAAAGAAAATAAGCGTATTTGAGTCCTTATATCTATTTGATTGGGAAACAGGAGACGCTTTCAATACTTGGCCAAATGCCAAAGATCTTATAAAGAATATCCAACGCGAAGGCATTCTTAGACCTTTAAATGATTACCTAAAGATTCTAAGTCCATATATGGATGACGACAGTCTTAAAATTCTAATTAGACACAGGCCTATAAATGAAATTGAGTTTCAAGATGTAAGCTTCAGATGTTTAATACATAAGTCACAAAGACGATCATTTTTAGACTTTGAAATAGAGTTTTTTGATAAAAAAGACAGACTTGTAACACCTCCGCCAATATTTAAACTCATGACCAGTGAGAATGGCCACCTGGATGGATTTCGTTCTAAAAACGACACCTATGAATTCATTGACGAATTAATGCTATCCATAAAGTTTGAAAATCAAAATTACAAGAAGTCCCTTTATTCATGCTCTAAAAGACAAAAGATCTTGGATGATATGGAGTTTGCAAACTCTGATGGGGATATTCTATTCGCCAACGACTCAGCAGACAGTCTCTACAGATTAAGCACTAAAAAGTTCATGGCAATATTCACAAGTTTCTTTGAGTCTTTCAGTTCAAATTCCGTAAGATTCTCAAACTTCATGGCAGAGTCCAAGAAAGTTCAGTTTCAAATACCAAAGAATCAACTTCTAGGTGGAATCTCACAATTCCACAAAGACTTGAGTCCATTTGGGGTCTCAGTTTTCTATAATCAAAGTGAAATTAAAACATGGACTTCAAACATTAAGTTTGAAAGAAAACAGTCCAACCTAGACTGGTTTGAAGTTAACCTGGTTTTAAATAGCCAAGACTTGGAAGTAATCAAGAACGCTGAGTTCAATGATGACTTCCTTGTGACAGAACAAGGCCTTGTTCTTTTAGATCAAAAAGAAAAAGAGCTTTTAAAGTTCATGAAAAAATACACCAAGCATGAGGCCACAGGTGATGAGAGCTCAAATGCTCAAGGCATGAACAAATTCTCTTTAACTTTGAATAGATCAAGAATATTTGAACTTTTTGAATTAAAAAAACATGGAATTGAAGGGGCCTTAACAGAAGAAGAGGAAAAGATCTGTGAGCGTCTTCTGAACATGGATAAAATGCCAGAGTATCCCCTACCCGACAAACTTAAAGACATTGCGCGACCTTATCAGGCCACAGGCTATAATTGGATGCGCTTTCTTCACGAAAACAAATTTGGAGCATGTCTTGCTGATGACATGGGTCTTGGTAAGACACTTCAGACCATTATGTTTCTTCAAAGCATTGTGGATAAAGTTGATCGCATACTTGTTGTTTGTCCAGTTTCCATTCTTATTAACTGGCAAAACGAAATTGCTAAATTCTCTGACATGGACGTTCACTGCTATTATGGAACTGACAGAGAAAAGCCTAAGGAAGACACCAAGATCATTCTTACAAGCTATGGTGTCATGAAGAAAGAGGCATACACAACTTTTGCCGATATGAAGTTTGATGTCCTCATCATGGATGAGGTTCAGCACCTTAAAAATATTCGCTCCCAGGGCGCAACCGCTGCAAGAACCCTGAAAGCAAACTTTAGAATCTGCCTTACAGGTACACATGTTGAAAATGACCTTTCAGAATTTTACAACATAATGGATTTAAGTATCCCTGGCATTTGGGGGGAGATGAGCTTTTTCAGATCAAGCTCCAATAAAAAGAGCCGCCTGCTTGCCAGACAAACGGTAAGACCTTTTATTCTTAGAAGAACAAAGGAACAGGTTTTAACTGAGCTTCCTGAAAAAGAGGAAAACCACGTTTACCTTAACTTTACAGATGAAGAGAGAGAGCACTATCTCTCCACATTGGTAAATATTAAAAAGCGTATGGAAGTTGCCCAAAAAGGCAGAAAGTACAGCGAAATACTTAAAAGCCTTCTGCAACTTAGGCAACTATGTCTATGGCAAAAGACCCAGGCCATGCGCAGTTCTAAAGTCGACTTTCTCATGGAGAACTTGGAAGTTCTTCTTGAGGAAGGACATAAAGTGCTTGTCTTCAGCCAATTCACTACATACTTGGACATTATTCAAAATAAAGTCAGAGAAAGAAGTTACAAGCACGCAAGAATTGACGGATCTCAAACACTTAAGAAAAGACAGGCCGAAGTCGAGAGATTTCAAGAGGGAGACGCTCAAGTCTTTCTTATCTCCCTTAAGGCCGGTGGCGTTGGTTTAAACCTCACCGCTGCAAGCTATATCTTCTTAATGGACCCTTGGTGGAACCCTGCTGTTGAAAACCAAGCAATCGATAGGGCCTACCGTATTGGACAAGAAAACAAGCTTACCGTATACAGGCCAATCATTAAGGATTCTGTGGAAGAGAAAGTCCTTGTGCTTCAAAATTCAAAAAGAGAGTTGTTCAAAGATCTTATGGCCGCTGACGAAGAATCCTTCTTCAACGGCAAGCTAAGCATGGAAGATTTCCAAGCACTCTTAGAGTAGGCCTTACCTTATATAAAGAGCGGCCTCTTCGACCTTATCCGCAGAAGGATCATAGTTGTCGCAGATCTTTATGGTCTCTCTTTTTACGGCGAAGCCAACATTTTGGTTGTTTAGCTCGAAGTCGTAAGGGTACTCCTTAAACCTGTCAAATCCACCCGGCTTCGTCACATAGCCGAACTGATTCTCATCTTCGGTGTAAACCTGAATATAGGTGATTCCAACATATTTCTCAGAGAGTTTGTATGGGTAATGCTTTGCTTGCAGTCCCAGAGTTGCTTGAACTCTTCTGGATGTGGAGAAAGTAACTCCCGCCTCAATACTCATGGCCACGCTTCCTCCTATACCCAGCACCTCGGCGGACAAGGTGGAAGTCAAAGAAACTTTTATGCTTCTACTCTCTCCCCATTGCGCCATAAAGAACGAAGAATCGTGGCAAGATTCCTCAAAGTATGGAAGGTATGCAACTCGCTCTTGTTCTTTCACAACATTGTATACCGTAACATATCTCCAGTAGTCATAATCTTGTAGAAAGCTGGCCTTCTGTGCCTTTCCCACAATGACTTTTTGATAAGACTCTCTATTAATTGGATCGTAGGCGCTTGGAGCAACGCTTGGAAAGCTTTTGGTTCTGCTTTGTTCAAAAAGCAGATACTTTGGAACCTCAACGACATCAGCATCTTCAAATTCCATCGAAAAGGAATAATTTACTAAGGTAAGAAATAACAGTGCAAGTTTCATAGGTCCCCTTTTTCTTGAGCAAACGCTATCCAGAGTAGGGACGAAATAAAAGCGCGGCGGGTTAAACCTTGTAAGAATTACATGCTAAATGGAGAAAACACTCAAAGTTTTGGTTACAAACCAGACAACCAAAGAGATTTTGGTTCCAAAGTAGAGAAGTGAAAGAATAGACATTGCTAACTTTTCCATAATAAAAGTATAGCAACGTCTAAAGGACGCTTGGAAACAACAAGCATGTTTTGTAAAAATTACTGGTTGATGGCCTGTCTTCTCATGCCGTAAGTCCAATCTCCTGTGATTCCCCAATCAGTGACTAGGAGACCTAGTACAAGTCCCCAAGATCCAATTTTACCAAGAGGTTCACGACACATGATCTCAAACATGGCGATATTTAGCGCCATGGCCTTGATATCAAATAAGACGTTTCTTGCTCTGTAAAAGGCCCAACGGTCAGCGCCAGTGTTGCCTGTTTGAAGCAGTGGCAACTCTCCCATATTTGCCAAGTACATTCTCTCAGCAAGAAGCTCAAGCATCACTTCCCTGCCCTCTTCAGTCTCAAGATCCTCTTGAGTAATCTTGAAGTCCTCATCAAGGCTCGAGAACGTGGATAGATTGAAGTATTGATCAAGAAGGTTTTTGGTGTTCGCCAATTTACTCTTCTCTTCTAGAAAGCTTAGCATTTCTTGGACGTCTTGCTCAAAAGTTGGACTATTCTTTAACTCTTCAAGCTCCTCTTCTATAACACTAGGCCTCACAGGCCCATCTTGATAGATTTGCTGAAAATATCGTCCGTATCCCTTAGTGCCAAAAAGCATGTCATAAGAGCCTGCGCTCACCACATCGATCGCGCCAAACTTTATGTAGCCGTCTAGATATTTTGCCCAAAAGCCTTTATCTGTGTTCGTCACAATTAGGTTTGATGCGTATGTGAACATAAAGCCCATGGCCATCTCTTGACCAAGCTTTTCCCAGAAGTACTGGTCTTCGTCTTTTTTATCCCAGTTTTTCGTAAGATAGAATATTGGCGTCCCAGTGAAACTTAGCGCCCATTTAAACCTCTTAAACTTCTTTTTGGCGGATTCAAGCTGAGCACTTCCCCCGCCATTACAGCCGTTTAATAGCTTGCTAAATATGCTTGCTTCTCCCGCGGCCTGAGCTCTCGCCCTTTTTGCAAGAGCTGGGGATAGCTTTACCTTCTTAACTTCCATTTTTATTTGAGTTAGTTTCTCTTCATCGTATGGAAGCCCTCTTCTTTGCAGGTCTAGAATTTCATCCAGCTCTTTCATTAGCTTGTCTTTTTCCTGCAATTGAAAGTCTCTGGTGATGGACTTGTAGCGTCTCTCTTCCATATCCTTCACTTTTCTTCTTTGCACAATAAACTGCTTATGAGGCGGAAGCGCCTCATTTGGAATGAAGAATCGTTTATTTGATGGATATTTATAGATTTTTTCCACATTCTTTAAAGCGTGCCTGACCTTATAGTTAGGAAGGTAGTCTAGATATACTAAATACTCTGTGAAGCGCTCAAAAGACTCTTGGTCTCTTCTTAAAGTCATTCCATGTTTCAATGCGAACTCTAGTTGTTCGTGGGTCAGTCTTGATTTTGTAAGCACTCTTTTATATTCAGTTTTTAAAAAGTTTGGAACATCCGCATCTGCTAGGATATTGCGAATGGCCTCTTCTCTACTCAATGTTTCAGGAGAATTTTTTAGAAATCTCTTATGAGGTTTAAACCAAGACTCAACATTATACCACTTAGGACTATACTTTGCGTAGATTCCGTTAATGTTTTTCATTGCGGATCTAATTTTTAGAGCATGTATTTTTTTGCCAGCGTATTTTTCCAGGTATTCTAAATAAAGACGCAAAGTATTGAACGCATCTTTGTTATTTCTAAGATAAAGGCCACTATCAATGGCAAGTTTAAGATTGTCAGCACTTAGTCCCGAGCTTCTTAAAATTTGAGAGTACTCTTTTGCCATTCTAGGTCCAAGCTCACTCTCTTTAATAAGGTTATCTATTAGCTTTGCTTTTTTTGGATCAATGTTCACGTTACCCACAAGCATTTTTCTAACAGTCGAATAGGTGAAACTTGCGTTTTGAAATTCTTTATGAACAAAGACTCTTCTCAGATCCTTGGCGGATACAAGCCCTGAGTCTTTCATCAGGTTTGCAAGCTTTGCAACGTTATCCACATAAACTTGATCTCTGGCCACAAAGCTAGACAGAGCGTCCAGAAATTTTATCCTTCCCTCGCGGGTTTTGAACTCAGGAGATGCCTGAATCGCGTCTAGATAGTTTTTTTCCAGAAATTCTTCATCCCAAAGACTAGTTTTTTTATAGCCCATGGTTTCCACAGGTATACGTCCATTAAGCAATTTAACGAAATTTATCTCGCAGGGGGATAGCTTCTTCTTGGACTCAAGATAGCTCTTCGGCACGGCCAGGCCTTTCTTCACAGCTTGCGGCACAGGTGTTCTTGCCCACGTTAAGTTGTTTGCAAACAGTGCGATCAGCAACGTTAAATTTAGGAACTTGGTCATTCAGCATCCTTGTTAGCAACTACCTATCGACAAGAATGCGTTTTAAATTGAGCGAAAAGTTAAGAATTATGAAGTATTTTCAATCAGATAAACGATATTTGTTTTTATATGAGAACTGAATATCCGAATTTTGGTCCAGAAACTCTTGAATTCCCTCGTTGCGAAGCTCGCAAGCAGGGCAGTCTCCACATCCATAGCCCATCACACCTTCATAGCAACTTATAGTGTTTTCAAGCAAGTACTCGAGTTTTCCCATCTGGTATGCAGCGTCCAAAGTCTGCCTTTTCGTCATAAATACTAGAGGTGTTTTTATCTCAAAGTCTGGATTTGCAAAGTCCAACCTCAAAGCGGCCTGAACGATATCCATGTATTTTCTAGAGCAGTCTCGGTAACCGGAATTGGCCTCTTCAAGCTCAATGATACCCATGTAAATGGATTTTGCTCCCAAGAAGTCCGCATGAATAGACGCCACTCTGGCCATTAGACCGTTTCGTCCCACAACCATAGTGTTTGGAACTTCACCCTCTTTATGTTGGATTTCAAGAGAATGGCCTATAAGCGAAGATTCTGTGATCTGCTGCAAACAATCCAAGTTTACAATTATGTGGTCCACACCCCAGTCTTTGCAGATCTTTTCCGCCTGCTTAATTTCTTCTGTGTGTCTTTGTCCATAAGTGAAAGTCATGCTCAGGACATTCGAGGCCCCATGCTTCTCAATTGCCAAGGCAAGACAAATACTTGAATCCATTCCACCGGAGTGAACTATTACCGCTTCTTTTTGAATCTTTTTATCAGTCATGAACTCTACTTACTTCTTTTTAATCCAACTGGAAAGAGTTTCTCCTCTCTCCCATTCAAAGGCCGTCTTAATGATGAAGGCCAGATCGTCATATTTAGGCTGCCAGCCTATTGTTTTCTTTATCTTATCCGCAATGCTTACTAGCTCCGCAGGATCTCCCGCTCTTCGTGGCGCTTCCTCCACCGGGTAGTTTGCACCTGTCACTTCCTTTACAGAGTTTACGACTTCTCTTACAGAGAACCCATGTCCATAGCCACAGTTAAAGACTTCGCTTGTTTTGTTTTTAAACAAAAACTCTAGAGCGTCCAAGTGGGCCTGAGCTAGATCCATTACATGGATATAGTCCCTTACACCTGTTCCGTCCGCAGTCTCAAAATCTGTTCCAAAAATATATGTTTTTTCTCTTTTACCTGCGGCCGCCTCACAGTTTACTTTAATGAGATGGGTTGCCCCAGGAAATGCCTGCCCAATCTTCCCCTCAGGATCAGCTCCAGACACATTGAAGTATCTTAAGGCCACATAATTAAAGTTTTCATGGGCAATGGATGTGTCTTTAAGCATTAGTTCAGTCATAAGCTTTGACTGTCCATATGGATTTATAGGCTCTTTTTTAGTCTCTTCGGTGGCCTTGCCTGTTTCTAGCATGCCATACACTGCGGCTGTGGAGGAAAAAATGAAGTTTTCCACATTATGCTTCACACACATTTTTACGAGATTTAAGGAGTTTAGCGTGTTGTTGGTATAGTATTTTAGTGGATTCTCAACACTTTCAGGCACCACAATTGAGCCAGCAAAGTGCATAACACCATCAATTTTATTGTTGGCAAAGACCGACTCAAGAGTCTCAAGGTCTTCTAGATCACCCTCTACAAGCTCTCCATATGTTACAGCATCCTTGAAACCAGTAGAAAGATTGTCGTAGACTATGACATTATGTCCCGCTTCTCCTAGAAGTTTAACTACGTGGGATCCAATGTATCCCGCTCCTCCAGTAACTAAAATTGTTTTATTACCCATTATTTCCTCTTAGTGGCAAATCCAGTAAAAATCGGTTTTAATCACACTATTATGAATAAGATTATTTTTCTATCCCTTTTGACGTTTTTAACCTTTGCGCACGCCCAGCTCGACACCATGCAAGACCGGCCTGAGCTTGATTGGCAAAAGATTGAAAACAAAAACTTTCAAGTCATATTCCCAAGCTCCAATAAAGCTGAAGCAAATTATATAATGAACTTGCTTAACTATTATAGAGATCCAGTTAATGAGAGTTATGACGCCGAGCTCAGAAGCTGGCCATTGGTTCTAAGAACTGAAAGAGCAAGGCCAAATGGTTTTGTTGCCCTTATGCCAAGAAGGAGCGAGTGGTTTTCCCATGCTGCAATCACTCCCCTAATCTCATCACTTGAGTGGAATCAAAGTCTAGCGATTCATGAATACCGCCACATGGTTCAGTACGACTTTCTCAAAAGAGACAACCTTCAATATGGCTACTATCTTTTTGGTGAGTTTGGACAGGCCGCACTTATGGCAGTCACCGCTCCCCAGTGGTATTTTGAGGGAGACGCAGTTTGGGCCGAGACAGTACTTTCAGATGCTGGCAGAGGAAGAAATCCTAGGTTTAGCGCAAGACTCAAGGCCATGGCCCTTAACAATCAAATCCCAACCTACGATGAATTTCTAGGCAGAGTGTACACAACAAAAATTCCTAATCACTATGTATTTGGCTACTTTCTTATAACCCGCGCATACAATGTCTATGGGAAAGATGTTTGGAAAGAGATTATCTCCAAGGCCGCAAGAACTCCTTTAAACCCATACACCTTCTACAACGCTTTCAAGTATGTCACAGGGAAAGAGTTTGAAGACTTTTTTGAAGAAACTTCAAGTGAGCTTAAAAATAGATGGAAGGGAGAGATAAGCAAAGAAAATGAAGTCTACACCCAATACGAACAACCCATTAAAACTCAAAGTGGTCTTTATTATCTTAAAAAAGATCTCGATAGCTTCTGGGCCATCTATAAAGACGAAAAGAAAATATCCACACTAAATGTGGAGCCAAGGTTTTCAAAGATAGACATTAAAAACGACAGACTTGTATACACCCAGTTTCTTCCTCACTACAGATATGGATACAAGGACTATGCAGATCTTTTTGTCATGGATCTGGTTACTAAGTCACAAAAGCAAATAACCAAAGGGAGAAGACTTTTTCACCCTTCCCTCCATCCTCACAAGAACCAAATTCTGGCAGTGGAGTTTGCGGACAACTTTAAAGTCAGCATATTTGACTTCGAAGGCAATAAACTTCAAGAGCTAAACCCAATAGACTTCACTGTGACAGAGGCGATCTGGCATGGGGATCATGCCATTGCCATAGCCTTTGATAAAGAGGGCATGAAGCACATTGGCGAGCTGGACTTGATTACAGGAAGATTTAGTCCAATGCAAAAAGCTCTAAGAAACAATGTGTACAATCTTAGACTTTCCAAAAATAGAGTGTATTTTGAGGCGGACGATGACGGCATAGTGAACGCTTTTTCCATGGATACAGAAACGGGAGAGCTTTACAGATGCACAAATGAAACGATTGCGGCCTTCGCCCCTTTTGCTCAAAATGATTCACTTTACTATGTTCAGGAAATTGGGAACGGCCAAAGAGTTAATGCTACAGGACTTAACTGTTCTCCAGCAGGGGATCTTCATACCAACTACTTGGGCAACTCCCCTAGTTCTGACTACCATAATGCAGAAATGATAAAGGTGGAAAACTTTGAAAAGCTTCATGATAGCAAACATGAATCAACACAATACAATGAATTGCATGGCGCTTTTAAACCCCACTCTTGGAACCTTATTGGAGGCAGAGGTCTTCAGCTCGGCGTTACCACCCAAAACTATTTAAATACAATCTCAGCGAATGCGGCGATTGGAGAGGGAGTGAACAAGAATGGGCTCTTTGCCAATCTCTCTCTTAATTATAAAAAATACTACCCTATCCTTTCCTTGAACATGGATTACCAAGAAAGAGCAAACGACATCGATCAATGGTCGGAGTCATTTGTGGGTGCGGGAATCACACTTCCTTACACATACAGACACGGACTCTTTAACTCATTCAGCGCATTCACTGTAAATGCAGGAAACCTTGAGGTGTCTGAGAGAAAAACAGCTCGAAGCTATGAGCTTGACGATGAAGGCCTTCTTCTATCAAGCATGTCTTTTAGCACAAGTTTTTTAAAAGACAGAAGATTTAGAGAGCTGCTTCCAAGTCTTGGAGCAAATTTTCAGGCCCAATATGTCGACGCAAGCGCTTCCGAGAGCGACTCCTTCTCAAGCTATTTAGGCTTTGCAAAACTAAGCGTTTTCACACCAGGAGTTAGAGTTAATCATGGATTTAAAATTGATTTAAGCTCTGAATACCGCCAGGCCGATCCTTTTTCCTACCGAATCGTCTCTCCCGCCGAAAGTGTAAACAACTATGCTTTCTCCAGAGGATATGAGTTTGAATACGTTTCTGACTGGCAGAAGGCCTCACTCAACTACATGATGCCTATTGCCTATCCAAACTACGCTTTTGACAGGTGGGTGTATGTTAATAGAGTCTACACAAATCTCTACTTTGATCATACTAAGACCAGCAATCCACAGAGTCTAAACTCTCTGGGTGCAGAATTGTTCTTTGAGACTTTGTCTTTAAGAAAAATTCCTCTGACCTATGGGCTTAGATACATCAACACTCTTGAGGACAATCAAAACTTATTTGAGTTCTTTTTCAATTTGGATTTGGTGTATTAGTGGAAGAAACTCTTTTAGCTCTTAGTCTTGGACTGTCTGGGGGCATATCTCCAGGACCTATGCTCGTTCTGGTGCTTACCCAGACCATACAGTATGGACTTAAAGAAGGACTAAAGGTAACTCTAGGTCCACTCATCTCAGACGCTCCGATAATCATTGCGGCCTACTACTTCACAAATCAAATACCAGTCAATCTTCTTGATTGGCTCTATCTTCCTGGTGGCCTCTATTTGATTTATATAGCAAAGCATTCATGGGCAATAGACTTTGATTCAATGGATGTGCAAAAACCAGTGGCAAATTCAATAAGAAAGGGAGTGGTAACCAATGTTCTAAACCCAGCTCCTTATCTTTTCTGGCTAACCATTGGCGCTCCGATAATTATAAAAATGCAGAGTGCTTCCAAGATGGGCATGTTTTTTTTAGCTTTCTACGCGGCACTTTTGGGAACAAAGGTACTTATAGCGTACCTAATCTCTGTTGGAAGAAATAACCAGAACGCTTTAAAGTATATTTCAAAAACGCTGGCCGTAATTATCTGGGGTTATGGATTTTACTTCTTGTTTCTTTGGGTGAAGATGATTTGGGAAGGCCTGGGCCTTCCCTATTAATTACTGAACTGATTTAAAAGCGTTTACTCTTCCATGCCCTAGCATGCCTTTATATTTTTTATTCTTCTCTTCGATATCATCGGCTCCCATGTAAAGCCTCTCCTTCACTTCATTAGCGCTTAAATTAGGGTGGGCAGACCAAATAAGAGCTGCAACAGCGGCCGCAACAGGAGATGCCATAGATGTGCCATAAAGAGAGCCGTAGGTATTAAATTTTCTATTCACTGTTGAAAGCACAGGATCTCCAGGCGCGCAAATATCAATGCCCTTTCCATAGTTTGAAAAAGAGCTTTTTCTATCTGGTCGCCAGGCCGATGACTTAACAGAACAAACAAGAATGATATCTTCCAATTTAACTCTAGCTGGATCTTTCTTGCGGTTGTTTCCTGCAGAGTTAAAAATTAAAACATCATTTGATACAGCGTACTGAATAGCATCAAGATAAACTCTGTCATCTACAAGAATATCAATGTTATAGCTTGTGTTTATGATCTTGGCCCCATGATCCACAGCATAGTGATAAGTTTCAGCGACGATGGCGCTAGTCCAACGTCCTTGCTCACCATACCAACGAAGAGGCATGACTTTAACATTTGGAGCGATTCCAACGACCCCCAAGTTATTCCCGGGCTTAGCAGCAATAATTCCAGAGATATGAGTGCCGTGAGTGGTAGTGTCCTCGCTCACATCATTGTCATTTGCGATAAAGTCCCAGCCATGTACATCATCTACATAGCCATTATTGTCGTCATCAATATTGTTTCCAGGGATTTCTTCTTTGTTAGTCCACCATTGTCCCTGCATATCCTCATGGTCAATTCTAAATTCATTGTCAGTTACGGCGACGATAATTTCAGAATCACCCTTTGTAACATTCCATGCATCAAGGGTTTGAATCATTCCATGGTGATATTGATCTCCAAATTTCTCATCATTTGGAGTGCTTTCCATGTAGTTTCCATAGTAGGCATAGTTTGGCCATCCTTCGACCTCAGCACTTTCGGGAGCGTTTATAAGATAGAGGTTTTTCCCAAGTCTTCTTTTGATGCTTTGAATTGATTTTTGATCAATATTCTTAACGATGTACTCGCCTGGAATTTGAACTCTAAAGTGTTCACCATGTTTTACTGGTAATGCCCATGACAACATAGGAACGATTGCAATTGCTGAAATCCATTTCATTTTTACTCCTAATCTATTTGAAATTTTTTCTTATCTATTACTTTCTGTTTTCTAATTTCTTTGGTTTTGAACTCTACTTCCACAAGGTATTTGCCTTCAGGAAGACTCACTTCTCTTTTGCCTCGAAGCTCTTCAAGCTCTTCTTCCGATCCCCAAAAACCTCTTTTAAACCAGCGAATATCAAGGTTATCAAGATCAACAGTCTCAACTCGGACCTTTTCTTCCACTTTTACTTCATCAATTAGATCCACAACTTTAAAGAACCTAAGCCATATGTTCTCTTGGTCCACAGGGCAGAAGACTTTTGATCTCATATTTCTCATAAGACATTGGTTGTGGGTTGGCCTAAATCCTCTTTCATCAGCGTACGCGTCAAACACATTAAACGCACCTACCACTCCATGGGTAAAGTTATAATCCTTTGGAAAGGCGTAGGCATTGGCATATGCCAGGACATTGTCACCATCATGTGAGTGATCTTGAACTCTGATCTCATGCTCTCCAGAGCTTAAGCTTGTTCTTACTGTATTAAAGAAGCTTCTATCTTTTGTGAACACCCCATCAAGCTCCAATTCTTTGCCATCAAGCATCACTTTCACTTCCTGGTCATTAGTCCACCCAACAGAGCTTAGCTTCATAGAAAAAGTGTAACCCGGCATATTCGGAAACTTAAACGAGTCCACAAAGTCTGCTCCAGTCAGATCCTTCCAAACATAGGCCCCTGTCAAAAACTTTGCTTTGTGAACTTGCGTCTTGCCTTTTACCCAGTGCTTCCATGGAACGTTTGAGCTTCTAGAAAAGTTTGCGCCACTATAGACTTGCCCACCGTCATACTCCTCTCCAACATTGGAAAAGTTGTGTCCAAGCTCATGTCTTAAAACCATTGAGCCAGAGTTTAGAGATCTTGTGGTGATGGCATATCTTCCCCCAAGTCCTCCATAGTAGTCGTCATTTGCAATTACTATAGGATAGTCCACTTTGTTAGAAGCAAGTCTTAGGGCCCTCTCCATCGCCAGGCGATCTCCTGGCATAACTCCTCTTTTAGAGCCCTTTGGTGCTCTATAAAGACCAAACGCCGTGTCTTTTTCAACGAGATCAGTAATTCCAGAATCATTGCTTGGAGTGAATACAACATAGATATTGAATAGTGGAAGATAAGATTTAAAAGTAATCTCTCTAAATAAATCATCCACCATTCTATTTACATCGCCAAAATATTTGTCTTTCTCTTCTAAAGTATACCCATCGCCAATGATTGCCAGAACAATTCTGTTTTCATCTCTGCCGGTTTTAACAAGCTCTCTTACTTCGCTATTTGGAAAGTTCGCTTCAAACTTTTTACTAAAAAGTACTTTTTTCTGAGAAGATGTGATCTCCCCATTTGGAATAAGCCACTCTTGGTATTGAACGTTTGCAGTAGCTTCTTTCTCAGCAATAGCTTCACGGATATCTTTTAATAAGATCTTTCTATCCACAATCTTATTGATCTTTTGCACGGACTCTATTTGAACTTTTCCAGATCTGACAGTTTGCTTAACTAGATACGCAGCAAACAACTGGCCTGAAACAATTAGACTTATTGCGAAAATTTTAAACATGGAACACTCCTTGAGAAGAGTATTCTTCCAAGCCACCGATAGTCCGTCAAAGGCAACGCACAATATATAAGAATGTTATGAATAGTTACTGCACTGCTCCCCAACTTTACTAGGTCCACCTAGTATTTTTACTAGCTAGACCTAGTAAATCTGAAAGGTCTCCTTAAACCATTGAATTAATAGGTTTAATTTTGATTGTCTTAAGTCTAATATTAGGTCTATGAGTAAAATATTGATAAGCCAAAAAGACCTTCACGCCACCAAGAGTGGTGTACCAAGAATTGTTCACCAACAACTCAAATTCTTCTCTAACTCGGGGCATGAGGCCTATGCAATTGCTGAAAGAATAGATAAAGAAGCAGTGCTGAATTCTGGGGGGATACCCTACAAGACTTTTAGATGGCCAATTAGCGGTTACTACCGCCGAATCAATTACCAAAAAAGAGTGAGCAAGGCCGTAAAAAAGCTAGGCCCAGAGCTTGTTATTGGACATGGGGACATTGTTGAACAGGATATCTGCTACATTCACAACTGTGTTCACCTGGCATATGAGCTTATCAATGGAAAAAAGATTCCAGCTGACCATGAGGTGGGAAGAATTCACGGCGAAATTCTTACAAAGCAAAAGTTCAAGGTTTTGGTTTGCAACTCTCAGATGATGAAAAATGACCTGATGGAGAGATTTAAAGTGCCAGAGGCCATGATAGAAGTTCTTTATCCAATGTACTCCTCTGAAAAGTTTAATTTGGAAAGTGGAAAACGCGACAGCAAAAGAGCAGAACTCAAACTAAACGAAGAAGACGTTGTAATTGGTTTCATTACTTCTGGAAACTTTAAAAAGAGAAACCTCTCCCTTGTCATCGAGTCCGTTGCAAAACTTAAGCAAACCACAGAGACACCCATCAAAGTTCTGGTTGCTGGTAAAGACAAAACAGAAAAATACCAAGAAAGAATAAATGCCCTAGGTCTTGCAGAGGACTTCATCTTCCTTCCATCAATTGATCGAGTTGAGGATTACTATGCCGCAAGTGACATCTTTGTGCTTCCGGCCCACATAGAAGAATTTGGTCTGAGCATAATGGAGGCAATGGCGTGTGGGAAGGCGGTGGTCACTTCCAACAAGACCGGTGCCAGTGAATTGATTGAAGGCGACTCCAGGGATTTCATCTTGAAGGATAAAACAGTTGATGAGCTTTTCCGTAAACTAAGGATTCTAGTCGAAGAACAAGACCTTAGATTAAAACTTGGACAATTAAACGCTGAAGTTGCAATAGGCCACAGCGACACTGAGAAAGAGAGCTGCTTTAGTGAATTATTGAAGGCAAAAGGTTTTAATTTTTAATTAGGACTCAAGAAACTTCATTCGATCTTCAACACCTTCTAGAATGAGCTCTATAAGCTTTGGATCGATGAGTTTATTCTTTATGGAGACACCTTTAAAGTTTGCTTTAATATTCTCCCAGATAGACTCAAACTCGGCATCACCTAAGTCACATAGGCCTGCCTGTTTTTTCCAATCAGAAAGTTTAATATCTTTATAGTAGTACTTCCCATCTACACTCCAACTGGAGCGAAGCTTAGCATGTCTTTCAGAAGCGGAACCTTTCAAGAAATGAGCACTCATAATGTCGTAAAATGGAGTAAGAACAAATCCTCTTTTTGAAAGATAGATACTGATGTTTTTCGAGTGTCCATCCGTATTGTGTAGGAGATCATTAATCATCGCTAATGTGAAAAGGTTCTTTCTGTCTACTTCACTATTGTTTGATGTCTTAAGTAATTTCATGACCTCTGCAAGACCTGGCCCTCCATCTCTTTCGTACTTTAAGGAAGGAGAATGTCCCAACGCCTGGCAGAAGTCTTCTTGAGGAACTCTAAAAAGCAATCCTTCTTTCCAGAAACGATCAAAACGGGTTACAGAGAGTGCCTTCTCAGACTCAAAATTAACAATCTCAGCTTCGCAGGTTCTAACTCCCAATTGTTTGGCAATATTCAGACCCAGCCATTCATTTTCCACACTGTCATTGAAATCAATTCCACCTAGTATTTTTCCAATTGGTCTTTTGATAATATGGCTTGTGGCCGTGGCCTTCAAAGGTTCCCACCACTTTTGATCCCAATAAAGAAGTGCCATTTTCTCTTGAGCACCTGCTAAAGAGATTTTAAAATCCCCGTCTTCCATTCCTAAAGGAAAGTGCCCTGATAGGCTTTTAATCTTTTTGGCAACATCAGAGCTAGTTAAGGCCCTAGCATTCATTCTTTTGAACTCTTGAGCAGTTTCATTCTCAGGGTAGAAACTTAATGCACCCACACAGTCTCTTCCAACAGAGCTTAAAATATCAAATTGATTTGTGCTCTCAGCACCAAACTTCCTGGCAATTGATTCCAGAATAACTCTATTTTCAGGTAGCAGGTTATCAAAGTAAAAGGCTGCTTCACTACCCCGGTATGGTCTATTCACAAAGGGAAGACTAAGTGAGATTGGAAAGCCACTCTCAACCCATTTAGAATCGTAAGAAAACTCAATTGAATTATCAGACTGTTTTTTTAGATGACCAACAAGAGACTGGTTAAGATAGACTTTAAGGTTGGTAACAAGTTTCTTTCTCCCCATTGGTTACTCCAACAAACTGGATAGGTCAGTAGTGTCGATTTTAGGTATCTTGGTAAGGGATAGCTCTAATTTCATTCCTATCATTACTTTTTCAAGAGTCTTCAAGCTAACACTTTCCCCATTCTCAAGTCTTGATATGGAAACTTGTTTCAGACCAATTTTTTTTGCAAGTTCTGATTGAGTCAGTCCTTCATTTGTTCGTATCAACCTTAATAGGTTTCCTAATTCTTTTATGGTTCTTGCCTTGATCATAGACACATTATATTCATATTTTGAATAAAAAACAATTATACATATAATGAATACTTTAAATTTATTCACTATATGTATATTTAAGGAACGCATGTTTTTCCAGACAATAAAATTAAGCTAATTTGAAGGCTAGACACCCTTTTAAAACCAATATTATTTATATCTTTTATCATTTAAGCGCGCTATACTGTCACGGCTTTTGGAGTTCAATTTCAGCTACATCGTTATCGTTGATGATCTTCGGCGCTTAAAATAATTATTTATTTAATAACAATATGAATGAAAAAAGACTCCTGGATACCAGGGTCGAAAATTAAAAAGGACATGTATTTTGGAAAAACTAGGTGCAGTATCAGTAAAAGTTACAGAATCCGACAACGTAAACTGGGCTCTTAAGAAGTTTAAGAGACTTTGCGACAAAAGAGGAATCACTAAAGAGTACCGTGCTAGAAAAGAGTACAAAAAGCCATCTGTAGAAATGAAAGAAAAACAAGAAGCTGCAGAGAAAAGAAGGCTTAAAGAGCTTAGAAAGAAAAGAGGAAGACGTAGTCGTAAGATATAGTCTTTGCTCTTCGTCGCTTATCAAGGAGAATTAAATGAGCGCAAAAATTTATGTAGGAAACCTTTCTTGGAACACAGAAAATGAAGGTTTAGAGAGCCTTTTCTCTCAGTACGGAAGTGTTGTTTCAGCTAAAGTTATCACTGATCGTGAGACTGGCAGAAGCAGAGGTTTCGGATTCATTGAAATGTCTAACGGCGACGAAGCAGCAGCTGCAATCGAAGCTCTTAACAACTACGAGCATGACGGTAGAAACCTTCGTGTAAACGAAGCTGAAGACAAGCCAAGAAGAAACAACTTCGGTGGCGGCGGAAATAGATACTAATTTTGCCGACGACCCTATTGAGAGGGGATTACGAAGAGCTTGCTAAGCATCGTCCCTCTCAAAATCAAATTATACAGCTCCTCAAACAACCTGACTTTTTTAGATTGCCAAGAGGAGCTAGTTCAAGAAATCAATCCAAACGACTCGACAAGATCCTAGGTTTTAAAATTTCAAAAGTTGAACAGAAGCTTTTAAAAAAGTACAAGGCCTACTACAGCTTTGACCAATCTTGCAGAAAACAAAAGTACCAAGGCTGTGAAACCTGGATTGGGCTTCATCCCCAAGTGTTACAAACACCTTACAACGAGATCTTTGATTTTTTTGAAATTCTTAGAGTTCACAATCCTAAATCCATTGTGGATATAGGAGCTGGCTACGGAAGAGTTGGACTGGTTATGGCCAGCATGTTCCCAGAGGCCACTTTCTCTGGATATGAAATCGTTGAAAAGCGTCTTGAAGAAGGCAATCGAATCTTTGAAAGACTTGAGCTTGAGCAGTGTCAAATGCACTACGCGGACCTATCTAAAGAGAGCTTTACTCCCCCACAGGCCGACGTTTATTTTATTTATGATTTTAGCGATCCACTGGATATTAGAAAAATTCTTAGGCAACTTAGGTCTGTTAATGAAAATAGAAAAGCTTTTGTCATAGCCAAAGGTGAATTCATTCAACCCATTCTTAAAAAGTATCCTGAGTTTAAATCAATTGTTCCTTTGGCCAAAGGAAAGAGCTGGGATATACTCCAGCTCAATTAGTTAGATTCTTTTACCTACAGCGTAGTAGTCAAATCCCTCTTCTTTAACTTGGGAAGTCTTATAAAGGTTTCTTCCATCGAAGATAACCGGTGTTTTAAGAGCAGCTTTTAGTTCTGAGAAGTCTGGAATTCTAAACTCTTTCCACTCAGTAAGAACAACAAGTCCGTCGGCCTCTTTACAAGCATCATACTTGTAGTCCACCTTTTCAGCGTCAAGCTTATGCTCTTGCGCAAACTTTTCAAAGTTGTCATCAGCAACCGGATCAAAGAACTTAACCTTGGCACCTGCTTCAGTTAGAGCTTTTGCCATGTAGATTGCGGGTGTTTCTCTGATATCATCCGTATTGGCCTTAAAGGCAACTCCCCAGAAAGCAAAAGTCTTGCCTTTGATGTCGCCTTTAAAGTGCTTTTTAATTTTTTCAAACATGTATGTCTTTTGCTCATCATTCACCTCTTCTGTGGCGTTGATAACTTTAAGATCAAGATCATGCTTTTTCGCTGTGTGGATTAAAGCTTTAACGTCTTTTGGAAAACAAGATCCACCGTAACCAGGCCCTGGATACAAGAACTTGGTTCCAATTCTAGAGTCCATTGAGATTCCATGCCTCACTTCTTCAACATCAGCGCCTGTAAGATCACACAGTCTTGCCATCTCGTTCATGAAAGAGATCTTCATGGCAAGAAAGCAGTTTGCTGAATATTTTGTCATTTCAGCAGATAGATTGCTCATCTGGATTGTTCTAGAGATTTGTCTATTGAACGGCTCATAAAGCTCTTCCATAACTTTAAAAGCTTCATCATTGTCCGTTCCAATGATTACTCTTTCAGGCTTCATGAAATCGTTAACTGCAGAGCCTTCTTTTAAAAACTCAGGGTTATTAACAACTATAAACTTCTTATCAGTTTTTTCAGAAAGATATTTTTTAACGTTTTCCCCAGTCCCCACTGGAACCGTTGATTTTAAAACTACAATCAGTCCATCTCTCATATAAGGAACTAGAGAATCAAGTGCAGCATATACATATTTAAGATCAGCAGATCCATCATCCCCACTTGGAGTACCTACGGCCATAAACACTGCTGCAGCCTCTTTTACTGATTCATAATCAGTGGAGAAAAAGATTCTTTTGTCATCGATATTTCTTTGCATCATCGGCTCAAGGCCTGGCTCATATATCGGAGACTTTCCATCTCTCATCATTCTGACTTTATTTTCATCTATATCGATACAAGTTACCTTATTGCCCATTTCGGCAAAACAAGTACCTGTTACAAGACCTACATAACCAGTTCCAACGACTGAAATCTTCATATAAAACTCCTTAAAGAAGTCTTTAATATACTAGATTATAGTGAATTTTCCATGAGTTTTTATCCATACCCGAGCTTATGGAGCTGGTATGCGAAAACAATCATTTAGACGGTTGAATTTGAATTAGTAAAACGCCCAGCTTCCTCCAAGATTCACCCTACCTCCAGCTTGTTCATCCTCAGTGTATCCAAAGGTGATTGTTGGGCCTGTTTTGTCTTTTTTGAGCCAGCTTTTTGAACCCAAAACTTCGGTCACCGCATATGAACCAGGCGCAAATGTTGGCATATCTTTAGTTATTGGTGCTTGGTGCCTAGCTTCAATGCTGTAGTTTCTTTTAGTGTCCTCAAGAGCTGCTCGAACTGCATAGTAGTCTCCAATATTTCTGGTGTAGACTGCAGCATCTAAAGCAGCGTTTAAGTTTTCAGTGGCCTGATATGAAATTCCAGACTTATAGTTAATACCGTTTAAAATAATTCCCTTTCCTGAGAGTGTGTTCTCAGCTTGGGCCTGTGCATCTTTATTCCAAATAAATGTGTCAGCTTCAACTCTTACATAGGCCCCCACTTCATCGCCCCTATACCTAGCTTCAGCACCAGGGGTCAAGGTAACCGATGGTTCAGGCATAACACCTGTTTCCACTTTTTCTCCAGTGCTCTTATCCACAACGACACTTTTTGATAGTTGAACTTCAGCTCTTAGGTCTAAGTTTGCCGCCACCGAAAACTTGTCAGTCGCCTTATAAGTATAAGTTGGGTTTTGTCTCATATACCCATAAAAGCCCTGAGTGCTCACTGTTTTATATGCTGTTTCACCATCTGTTTTATAAAAAGAAGCCCCATACTCGATGCCGTTTACATCCGAGTTGAAAGTGACCGCGGAAACCTTTGTGCCATCAGAGAGTTCACCAGTAACGATGGCGCCTTCACCAAAGTCTGTGCTTGTGTACACTTTGTTAATATTGTAATTTTTAGAGATATCGTTATTGGTTTTAAAGCCTGATGCTTCTCTTAACATCTTGCCAAGCTCTGTGGGCATTTGCAGCACAGCTTTCCCCTTGGCATCGTAAACTCTATAAGCAATACCAGTCACTGGCATTCTTCCGCCTTGCTTCAGTTGAGCGACACCTTTGTTTGAATCATCAACCTGAGTTTCATTATAATTAATTTTATATAACTTGGACGGATCATTGGGGTCAACAATCGCAAAAGTTTGGTGAGAGCCCTGTGCCGCTTGATATCCAACTCTATAAATATTTTTTGGATCGATTCCAAGCTCCATGGCAATCTCGGACTGAGCGGCGACAATGTCTCTACATGTTCCGCCTTCTTCTCCAGTCCCTAGAGTTGAAAATAATTGCTCTATGCTTACGACACTTAAATCACTGGAGTTGGCCCTTTCTTCCGAGTAAGTACTCAAAAACTTTCCACCTAATTGAGAAAGAAAATCAAGTTTTTCCTCGTAAGAAAGCTTGTCTTTTAAAACTCCAATACTCTCTTTCCATTTCGAAGGATTTTGAATTGAATCTGACACGGCCTGTTCAACGCCAAGAATCGACTCAGGGATATCCAAATCAAACTTAACTTTTATGTACTTTTTCATGTGACTTACTTTCTCTTCGCTTGAAAGCGTGCCCCATTTAGCTTTAATGTTTTTACGGTATTTGAGATAATGACGTACTAGGACATTGTAGTCACCCACCCATGCTTGATCGTTATCCCTCATAAATTGAGTATATCTGCTGTAGCTAAAGTCTGAGAGCTCTCTTTGCAACTGATCACCAGTGTTATAGCTTGCGTAAGCTCCAACAACCCACTTTCTTTTGGATGCAAGCTCTTTAATTTCTTCCCTGTCTTTTTGAGCATCTGAATACTGACCGTTAACACAGTTTACATCAACATCTACTGTGGCAGCATTTTTATCCATTGATACTTTATTGTCTGCGTTAACGATTTGCCTAATTTCATCTTGGTAGTGAGTATAGGCCACAAGTCTTTCGGTTCCTTCAGTGTCTTGTTTAAAATCATCACTTACTGGAGCAAGCTTTTGAACAACTTGATGCGTCTCTTCGGCCAAAACCGCGATCCGCCCCAAGTCTGTCGTGGCCGCATATATTGAGGTAGAAAGAGATAAAAATACGACCGATGTTTTAAACATATAATCACCTTAAATAGTCTTCTCTTTCTCTTCGGCTTAAACATCTAAATTTATTAGTAACTTTGCATACAATCTGAAAAAAAGGTTTCAATATAGAAAATTTTAAAATAAGGCTAACACCTTGATTAGACTTGCTAAGTTTCCTTATTGAAAAGGCCTTAAAACCCCAAAGTATTTAATGATTCTTTATATGAAATTTAAGCTATATAGCACTTTTTTGAAAATTTTGGATTCCAGAGAAAAATGATAGGGATTTATCTTCCCACTAATTATTCAAAATGCTCACATGATCGAGTTGAAGGTCGAACTAAAGCTTCGCTTTAAGATTCGATTTATTTATTCGGTAAAAAAACTTCTTGCCCTGTTTAATCTCATCAAGGAGTCCTTTACCTAGCAAGTTTTTCAGCTCCCTCCGTGCTATTTCACGAGACTTTCCAATATCGGAAGAGTATTCCTCTATAGATATTACTTTGTGTTTATTCAAGCTTAAACGCTGAAGCAATGAAGTTTGATTCCGGGTGAGGTTTTCTCTATTCTCTAAAACTGAAATTTTCATTAAAAACTCTAACTTTCTTTCTACCTTGCCAACTGCAGTGACAAGAGAGTCTAAGCAAAAATCTATAAAGTAAGTAATATCTAAGTCATGCTCTTTGACCAAATCAAAAGACTTCACATACCTTTTACCGTGTGACTTTAAGTCTGCTGATACAGATAAAAGTTCCACAAATTTCAAATCGTTTTTAATCGATTTAAAGTAAAAAAGAGTTCTTGCAGTTCGTCCGTTTCCATCAAAAAATGGATGAATATAAGCTGTGAAATAATGAAGAAGTATTCCCTTTATCAATCCATGCAAAAAACGGGGGTGATTCGTCGTTAGCTCAATTGCTTCGTCTAGTGCCTCATTTATCTTTTTATGAGGTATTCCTTCATGCTTTCCCACGTATACGGTATCGTTTCGAAATTTTCCACAAAAGTTTGCATCATCTCCCAATAGCGTATTATTTGAAACGATTTCGTGAATCTTTAGAATTAATCCAGTTGAAATGGGTAGAGCAGCATTGTCTTTAATCCACTTCATCGCATTGTAATTGTTGATTAACATCCACTCATCTTTATTTTTTGGACTTTCACCAGATGCGATTAAGGCCTTGGCCTTTGAACGAGTGCTATTCGCACCTTCATAGATAGCTGAAGTTACGGCCTCCTCAACTGATGCATTCGATATAAATTCGTTTTTAAACACTCTTTGGGTGCTAATTATTGCAAATAAATTACTTCCAGTTGTTTCTATGTACTGAATTTTTTTTAATATAGAATCAGAGGGGTAAAACCAAAACTTTTTATCTATGGATTTGAAAAATAACGGAATCGATCCCATTTTTCGATAGGTTTGAATTTTTTCCTTGAGTTGTGGCCAACTTCTTTTTGATTCACCAATTTTGTCCAAACGATACTTGATATCCTCTAAAGGAACATACCTTTCCTGGGTATACTTCAACCACAACTCAGTATTTAAAAACTCAAACTCAGACATATTAATTCCTACAAAATTCTCAACCCTTTCTTGTAGTTAACTACAAAAAATACTTAATAAATAGTAGCATATTAGTGGGGCCTAACACTGTCTTTCTACAACTTTTGCCACTAAAATTTGTAGAAAGATAAAGGTTTGATAATTTTTCTTTTAAAATCGGTTGCTTACAACTACAACATTTTATTCAAATTTCGGGGGGCTGGCAAAGTTGCATCATTTTCAAAAAAGCGCAAAAAGGTTTCCTTTGTGCAATTAAAAAATAACAATACTAAAACATCTGAATACATTAACAGCCAAGAATGAAAGCTCGGCTAATTATGTAATGCCAAGGGTAAAGATCCTATGTCAAACCCACAGGATGACCTACGATTATTACACTCAAGGTGTGTGACATAGACCCTAACCATTTACCAGATACTCAAAGTCCTCATAGGATAGTCCAGTTTTAGCGAATGCGGCTAATTTGTTATTGAAGTTCTCCTTAATGAATAAAAGCACAGGTTAACTTTATAGGCCTATTCTTCTATATTGTAAGTTGGTATGGAGTTATCTGGATAAACCCTATGATTTAGCATTCTATTATCTATAA
Organism: Halobacteriovoraceae bacterium; assembly: GCA_002711995.1. GTDB lineage: Bacteria > Bdellovibrionota > Bacteriovoracia > Bacteriovoracales > Bacteriovoracaceae > UBA845. The sequence goes on from PASN01000008.1 coordinate 28,191, forward strand.
GATCTAGCAAGTAAACGATAGTTTGCTCTTCTTTTATAACTGTTTTCATAAATACACGATATCTTCCATTAGAAAATGGCCAAGATTGATCTCCAGTGCTTGGATGCGGTGCTGGAGTGGTAGGATTTTGCTTTATAAACTCTTTAACTCGATCATGCTCATCATGAAACTTCTGAACCAACTCAATAGATTCAGTTTGTTCATAAATAAAATTTTGAATTTCTAAAAGTCTCTCGACGTAGGCCTTTGTCGTAAGAAGCTTAGTCATTTTGTTTTTAAATGAGACATTAGCTCATCACCGGAGGGAACGTTCTGAGTTTCACCATCAAGAATATCAGACATTGATAAAAGTCTTCGTTGCAACGACATGATCTCCATTTGCATTTTGTTGTATTCAGTTTCATTTATAAGAATGTAACTTTCTCCAGAACGTCTTTGGATTCTTATGGGCTCGCTTGTGGCCAGTTCTAAGTAGTCTTTCATTTCGGCCCTAAGTTTTTTTGGATTCGTGATTTCCATAATATACCTCGCTTACTCACATATTACCACTAGGTGTACACCTAAGCAAGAACCCATGAAAAACTTAGATATCTTTTGGATAACTAAGCTGCCTTTTCATATCATTTCAATCACTTACCAACTAGATACTCAAAGTTCTCATAAGATAGTCCAGTTTTGGCGAATGCCGCTTTTTGATTTAAGGCCTTTCCATTTAAATTGTGAAAGTTTTTAATGCAATAAGAAGGAGGAAGAGCTAGTCTTCTAGCCCTCAGTACCAGTGCTTTTAAAAACCTCTTGTTCAAGCTTTTTCAGTCTACTTTCAAAAGAGTTATCAATAAGAACTGATCTTAGTATATCATCCAAAACAATATTGTATGGTCTTCCTTCGGATTTGGCTTTTGCCTTTAGGGCCCTCACCACGTCAACACTTAAAAAAGGACTGATTCTGGCCTTAGCCGATTTAGGATTATCAAGTGCCTCGTTAATTTCATTAAGTAATTCATTTTCCATAATTATTCTCCGAAAATTTCCAACCAAAAATCATTCAAAATATCTGAGTTTGACCTTACAAGTTTTAAAAGTGGTCCAATTTCATGATCCTTTAACCCATAATTTTTTTTAATAGTGAAGTTATCAAGCCATACTTCGCAAAGCCTTTGATTTTTAAAGTCAATATGGATATGTGCACGAAGTCCTTCATCCTGATAGAAATAAAACTTTAGCAAATTAATTTTAAGGGCAACATGCTTTACCATGTACATATAATACACATTTCTTGCACATAAATCAATAAGGCCTATATACTCGTGTTTATAGGTACTTAAATTAATTATTTGATATTTTATAGCGTCGTTATCTCCCTACAAGGTATTCGAAGTCCTCATAGGATAGTCCAGTTTTTGCGAAGGCCGCTTTTTTGATATTGAAGACCTTTTCGCTAAATAAGCCTTCAATTGCGAAGGTTTTGCACTCCTTCAAGAATTCTACTTTCTAGCTTACCGGTAGTACTCAATTTCTTTACAACATTCCGAACCGCAATGAGGTCACATGATTTCAAGCTCTTAGTTATATAAAGTTTAATCACTCTTTGCATATTATCTCTGACAATCAATTGTAAACTGAGTGTACAGATGTTAAAATGTAAACCTGGTTTACGTCATAAACAGGAAATTTAATGGGTAAACCAATACGGCCCACAAAAAAGACTGATAGAGAGCTCTTCAGACTTATAAATAAGATGCTTTCTAACGGCGAGTACTTTTTTAAAAGGCACGCCAAATCACGTCAAAAAGATCGGGCTATAAGGGACTTAGAAGTTCTGGATATATTAGAGGGAAAACGCAATAGAAACCGACACCGAAATAAAAGAAAAGATAAATATGAAATTGGAAATGAAGACTGGAACTACTGTATTGAAGGAAACAATTTAGATAAGAAGAAGATGAGAATAATAATTTCCTTTGAAAACGGCATGATTCCAATAATAACCGTTATGTGGATTGAGTAATTAAAGAGTCACTATGAAAACGAAAACCGCAAAAAATTATACCTACAATGGTCTTGGCTTCCCTATTAAGCTTCAAAATATAACCTTGATGCTAATAGATGATGAGTGGTCTCCAAGGATTGATATTAGAAAAATAGCTGTAAACGCAATTAGAGAACTTCCCTATCAAAAAGAAAGGCTGACAGGCCACCAGATTAAATTCATAAGAACATACTTTGAGATGTCTCTTAGGGAGTTTGCATCACAAGTTGTAAGTGAGTCCCACAACGCAGTTGCCAAGTGGGAAAGATTTGGAGCCGAACCAACAAACATGGATGAAAATATTGAGAGCATGCTTAGGCTCTACATCATTGACAAGGTTTCCACTAAAACCAAAAAACAGGCACAGGAATTTATAAAATCATTCAGGATCATTAGAGAAATGAGCTTCATAAAAAAGACCCCAAAGCCTCTTTTGATAAGGGCCTAAAGCCTTTTTAGTGCAATTACCTTCCCACAAGGTACTCAAAGTCTTCATAAGATAGTCCAGTTTTTGCAAATGCCGCTTTTTTGACATTGAAGGCCTCTTCGCTGAATAGGCCCTCAATTGCTAAGGTTTTACGCTGTTTTAAGGTTTCAATCTTCTCTTCAATGCTTTCTCGCATAATGTAGCGATACACCTGAACTTTGTTCTTCTGTCCCATTCTATGGGCCCTATCGGTTGCTTGAGATTCAGCTGCTGGGTTCCACCATGGCTCCACGTGAAACACATAATTTGCACAAGTTAGATTAAGCCCTACCCCACCAGTTTTAAGAGTCATACCTAGAACTGCTGCCCCCTCGTATTCTTCATAATCTTTTAGGATCTTTTCACGCTTCTTTTTAGGAGTGGCACCAGTGATGATAAATACCTTTTGTCCCAGCTCCTCAAGTCCTTGTTCTATGGCAAGAAGAGTTGTTTTGAAGTTAGTGAATACCAAAGACTTATGTCCTTCTTCAGAGATTTGAGAAAGCTGTCCAAAAAGAGCCTTAAACTTTGGCGGCTCTTTGTCATACTTTACCTCTGGCAGAGCTTGCGGATAGGAACAGGCTTGTCTGAGTCTTAGGATAGCACTTAGAATCTCAAGTTGAGACTTATTATCTCCTTTAAGATAAACCACTTCTTTGATCTTTTCATTGTAAGCAATGGCAATATCTCGATAGATCTTTTCTTGTTTTGCTTCAAAGTCTAGTTTGATTGATGTTTCAGTTTTATCTGGAAGCTCTTTGAGAATCTTCTCTTTGGTTCTTCTCATAACGAGTGGAGCTGTTTTAAGTTTGAGATACTCTAAATCTTGCTCCATGTTTTTAAAGTTCACACCTTTACTTGCTTTAAAGTTAAAGGCCTTCATAAACTCGGAATAGCTTCCAAGAGCACCAGGAACAGCAATGTCCACTAGTGAGTAAAACTCCCCGTAGTGGTTCTCCATTGGAGTACCAGTCAGGCAGAACTTAACATTACATGGAAACTTACGAGCGTATCCTGTACGAGTAGCGGTAATATTTTTAAGATTCTGTGCCTCATCAAATAGAGTGATATTCCAAGTGGCATCATTTTCAAGGTTTTTGCAGTTTCTATTGAATAGGCCATATGTAATTACTGTCAGAGAGTTTTTATTTTTTGCTAGAAATTTTTCATGCTTATCTCGAGTCTGGCTTGAATAGTTAAACACCGCCATATCAGGAGCAAACTTCTCCACTTCGCTCACCCAGTTATAAGTAAGTGAGGTTGGAACCACCACTAAGCAGTGCCCCATCTCATCATTTACTCTTAGCCACTCCAATGCTCCGATGGATTGAATAGTTTTACCAAGTCCCATATCATCGGCAAGAATGCCACCAAGGCCTAGTCTATAGAGATCAATCATCCATTGAGTCCCAGATTTTTGAAACTCTTTTAGAGGCACAGAGTAGTCTTCTCTATCAAACTCAAAGCTTACCTTGTCTCTATTTTTAAGCTTTAAATACTCAGAAAGTATCTTCTCCCAGCGCTCTCCACCTTGCACAGGTATTCCCGCCTCGTGCATTGCAAGAAGCTCTAAGGTCTGACTCTTAGGGATTTGCTCGATTTTTGCATCCCAGGAATTACTCTTCTTTGCTCCGGCACTTGTGAGTTTTTTCCAAAAGTAATCAAGCCATTTAACCTTTGGAAGAGAAGTTTGAGGAATTAGATAATACTGTCCTTTATGCTCAATACAGCCTTTTCCATGAAAAACGATATCTTCACTTTTATTTACTCTTTTGCCTTTTAAAAACACTTCAGGGTGAAGTTCAAACCAGTCAATTGCCTCGCCTGTTTCGTTGATCTTAAAGATACTTTCAATATCTTCGGCGTTTAATGAGTCTAAGGCCTTGCCGTTCAAGTAAACCTTTGCCCCAGCTGGCACTGTGGTTAAAAGAACTCCCTCAAGAGCATTTTCTAGATAAAAGCCCGCTCTATTTTTAGCTTGTTTAAATTCTTTAAATCTCTGCTTTGTAAGAACTTTCTCATCAAGAGTGTTTTTTAACAGATCTGAGATATAGACAAACACCTTTTCAAAGATTGGAGTGATGTTTGTGTCATATAGACTTCCATGAGCTTTAAAAGTATAGATTCGCTCTTTTCCATCTAAAAAGAGGGAGAGAAAGTCATTAATGATCTTTGAGGCCTTAGTTCCAAATTCATCTTTCCAAATAAGATCAGCATCTTTTGTAGTTTTTAATACTGCGGCAACAGCAAGTTCACGAATGCTTCTTTTAAGCTTAGTGTCTGCCAGTTCTTCTTCTTTTGCCCTAATTGCTTCATGAAACAATAGATGAAAAAATCAAGCGTGACGCAGAAGCTTTAAGACATTTTGGCGCTTGGATCCTTTGGCCTGGGGTGCAAGCTCACTATTGTCTTCATAAAAGAAAGATCCAAGTCCACTCTCAAGAGCACTTATTATGTATTTAAGCTCCACCTGATGTAGCGCAATTCTTTCATCATCAAAATTTAATGAAAACTCAATGACGCTTTCATTTTGATCAGCTAGTTCGATATTAATACCAAGCTTGTCTGGTTCCACCCACTCGCATTCAATCTCGAGGCTTTGATGGTATTTGTCATTAAATAGATCAAGCCAGTAGTGAAAGCTTCCCCAATCAATGTCTTCTGGGAATTTAAGTTTTAAATCCCCTTTAAGTCCTCGATTTCTCCAAAACTTCATCTCTTCTTTATAAGAGCTTCTAAATAAGGTCTTACTAGGCCTGTGATAATAAGAAGCGTTTCCTATATAGACACAGTCATTAAAATCATCAAAGGGAGTGACTTCCAAATATAGATCACGATCTCCTTGCACCAGTCTCCACTCAGACTTTCCAAGATTTTCAAAGCTTCGAACTTCCAAAATAGAGCTTAAATCTTCAAAGAGATCTTCAGCAAGATAGACCTTTTTTTGATCATCCAGCACTCTACTTAATACATTTTTTAAAAAGTTATTCTCATAGCGATCCCCGTAAACTCCCAGAAACTCAAAAGGACTAAAGTCCAGCTCAGAGACATCAAAGCTTAGCTCTTCAAAAAACTCTGGCCCAATCAGAGCGGAATACGGGTGAAAGTAGATATCTTTTAGAGAAACCAGAGTTTGATCAGAAAACAACAAGAAGCTATGGCCTAGTTGTGTTTGATTCCAATAAGCGCGACTTCCAAGGACATTTTCAAAAAACTCATGAAACCTCTCATGAATGTCAGTTTCAAGAATTAATGTGGGGTACGGCTCATCCCCGTGAGAGACAAATCTTTCATAAAGATATTCATCTACCACATGATAATCAGTCTTTACTCTTTCTGCTTCTATGTGAAAAAGTCTTTTCATTCCACTGGATAGCTCAGTTTCAACATCCAAAACCACCCCAACAAACTCAATCTTGCGCCCGTCAATAAACGAAGAGACCACATTTTGCACAGCATCCACATCCACTTTAATTTCCCAAGGATGAGGAAGTTCATCATTTAAAAGCAGATGAAAAAACGCCATGGATCGATCAACAAGTTGAGTATTGCCACCAGAGCACACAACAGATCCACTTTTAAAGATTTTTACAGCAGCAACATCACCCTTCTCATTTTGAAGAACACCCAAAAGAGCATCATCATGTCTGTGAAAGAACCAATTAAACTTAGAATGATTGGCAGCAAGCCACTGCCTAAAGTTTGCCTTATTAAAAGGATATTTGAACTCGGATTTAAAAGCTTCAAATTGAACTTTCTTCATCCTTTAATAGTCTCCAATGAGTATTTCTTTGGCAGTGGAATAAAACTGATAGAGTATATAAACCAAAACAGGAATGAATTATTAGCATTTAAAGTATACTCAAACTGACTTGCAACTACAAAGTTAGCTAAAAGAGCAAAGATCACAACAGTCATAGCATCTTGACGCTTCCACATCTCATATGCCCACATAAGTAAAAATGATACAAATGCCAACAAAGCAAAGACACCTCTATTAGTCGCTGTTTCTAAAAACACATTATGAGAGTGTCCGCAATATGCTTCTCTATGAGAATGGTCGCACTGAAGAGTTGGAAACTTCGTACAATATTCTGGCCAGAAGATATCATGTCTTTTCTTTACAGCAGGACAAATACTAGAGAACTGGTTCACTCCGTGACCAAATAACGGTTTCTCAGTAAAAGCAGCAATAGAGGCCTCGTATTGAGACAGCCTCTTAAGATTTGAGCCGCTTCCTAGCTTTGAAAATAGTCTATTTTCAAAGTTTCCACTTTGAATAAGAAATAGACCAAGTACCATTCCAACGACTCCAAGAGTGGCCAGGCCATAGCCAAGCTTCCTTTTAAAAAACCAAACTATCACAGGAATAGAAACAAACACCCCAAGTATAGCTCCCCTTGTTTTAGCAAAATAGATCCCCACAACCGCTGCAACAAGAGCACTCCAAAACCACTTCTTATTAATTAGGGTACTACTTTTAACAAAAGGAATGCTGGCCAACATCATTGAAAGTACAAACCCAGTTCCATAGCCATAACGCATGACCTCAGTGAATCCTCCATTTCGAACCAACTCTTCACCACCAACAGCAGTGCTCATGGTTAAGAGGTCAAACTGAAAAATCACCTTGATAATTCCGTAAACAGCGGCAGCGACAATCGTGAATAAAAAGACATTTAAGATCTTTCTCCACTTAGCAGCACTCAGGTAGTCTCGAAGATAGTACAGACCCATAATTGTCATAATTGAAAAGAGCTCATACTTTTGCTTTCCAAAGCTTCTCATAGGGCGATTGAGTGTATCCAAGTTGAAAAAATTAGCGATGTAGCTTAGAAGAACAAATGCCAGAAGAATCCACGCACTTTTAGGGAGCTTATGCTTTTCAACCATCAAGTATTTCCAAGAAAATATCAAAAGAGGAATCCCAGCGAAGATGTGATAGCCAGAAGGAACTGTCACGGAAACAAAGACGCCTAAGGCCACGAAATAGAAAGAGAAATAGGTCAACTTAGCAAGCTTTAGGTTTGTCATTGTGCTCCACATTTTTTATGATTCACTCATGTTTGGTCGTTTAAAGTCATTTTTACTCATTCTAGGGGATTTGGGAATCCTTTTCCTCTCTCTGTGGCTTACAGTATTGATATTCAGAGAAGGTAGAATTGACACAGAATTCTATATCAGACATCTGTACCCATTTGGTATTGTTTTCTCCTTTTGGATACTCACCTATTTTATCGAGGGACTCTATAGTTTAAGAACATTCTCTCCAGAAGGCCTAAGTGTTTCATTAATTAGAACTCAATTGTTCAATTCAGTGATCACTTTTGTTTATTTCTACTTATTTCCTTACGAGGGAATAAGTCCAAAAACAAACGTATTTATACTGGCATTACTATCCGCAGTTTTAATTTTTCTATTTAGAAAGTTATTCTTCGCCCTATTTAGTTATAAAGGACTTAAGCTTAAGACACTCATTATTGGTAATGAGAATCTAGCAAAAGATGTTGAAGCATCCTTAAAGCAAAAGCCATACCTTGGCTTTGATCTAGTTTCTACAGCAAGCACAACAGACATCCATATTGATGACCAAATTGATCTTGTGGCCGTTGATAGAAACCAATACAGCGACCAGGAGTTTCTAAAGAGACTGATTGATGGACTCAATAGAGGCATGAATATTGTGGAGCTTACAAAGTTTTCTGAACTGATTACAGGTAAAATCCCTGTCAGTGCCCTAAACGAGTCTTGGTTTGTTGAAAACTGCGGAGTGCAGCCAGACCAGGGTTATAAGCTTGCAAAAGGTGCTATGGACAAGCTCGCAGCTTTGATCGTTCTTTTAATTGCACTTCCTATTTATATAGTACTGATACCGCTTCTCTTAATATTCTCAGGTCGGCCTCTCTTCTACTCTCAAATTCGGACAGGCTACAGAAACAAACCTTTTAGAATCTATAAGCTCAGAACAATGACAGTAAATGCTGAAAAAGATGGAGCTCAGTGGGCAACTCCTAAAGACTCAAGAGTTACTCCAATAGGTAAGTTTCTTAGAAAGTCCAGGTTGGATGAGCTTCCTCAGCTTTGGAACATCCTAAATGGCACAATGAGCATCGTTGGCCCAAGACCTGAGCGCCCAGAGATGATTAAAGATAAATTAGAGAAAAACATCCCTTTCTATAATTTTAGACACCTTGTTAAGCCAGGTGTTACAGGTTGGGCACAGGTTAACTTTAGATACGGATTTAGCGAAGAAGACTCTATCGAGAAGATGCAATACGATCTGTATTATGTAAAAAATAAGTCCATTTGGATGGACATCAAGATCGTTCTAAAGACAATTAAAACAGTGGTTACGGGCATGGGCCATTAGGCCCTTGCCACCTTCAAAAACTCTCTACAAACCTCATCGATTTGCTCATCAGTAATTTCAGGAAAGATTGGAAGGCTCACCATTTTGGAAGCGCTTCTTTCAGAAATAGGAAAATCCCCTGCCTTATATCCCAAATATTTCAAAGCAGGCTGCATATGAAGAGGTATCGGATAATGAATTCCACACCCAATTTGAACACTCTTTAAGTGCTCCATTACTTCATCACGATTTTCCACTTCAACAGGATATAAGTGATAAACACACTTGCTGCCCTCTCGAGGTTTAATTACCTTAAAGCCTGCTTCTCCAATCACTTTGTCATACTTTGCAGCTGCGGCCCTTCTGCCATCAGTCCACTTGGATATATATTTAGCTTTTACAGAAAGAATAGCTGCTTGGATTCCATCCATTCTAAAGTTACCAGCACAAAAATCGTGCTCATACTTTTTAGTTCTTCCGTGATTGATATGCATTGTTGCTATCTTTAGAAGTTCAGCGTCTTGAGTTATAACAGAACCGGCATCGCCGTAAGCTCCAAGGTTTTTACCAGGATAAAAACTAAATGTCCCAAATTCACCAAACGTTCCAACCGCTTTACCATCGATAGATGCAAGGTGTGCTTGAGCGCAGTCTTCTATGATTTTTAGATCATACTTGTCCGCAATCTTTTTAATCAAGATCATATCAGAGGGATTGCCATAAAGATGAACAGGAATGATTGCTTTTGTTTTATCACCAACCTTTGACTCCAGCTGCTCAACATCAATGGAGTAAGTCTCATCAACACAATCAACAAATACTGGAGTGGCCCCTACTTCAACAATAGCTTCCGCAGTAGCAAAGAAACTGTTTGCTACTGTGATTACTTCATATCCAGGACCTACACCAAGAGATCTCAAGGCCACAGTGATGGCACTTGTTCCATTTGAACAACCTACAGCAAACTTAGAGCCATGAACCTCGCTAAACTCCTGGGAGAACTTTTTCTCATAGTCTCCTTGCACAAACTTCATTGTCTCAAGAACTTCATTAATAGCTTCTTTAACTTCACCCTCAATAGACTTGTATTGAGCTTTTAGATCAACAAATGGAACCATTACTTATCCTCATATGGTAAATTTGATTTATTTTTTAAAAATTTTGCGGGATTTCCACAAACAACTGACGAAGGTTCAACATCCTTTGTGACAACACTTCCGGCCCCAACAACTGAATCCTTCCCAAGGCTCACACCAGGCAGAACTGTTGAATTCGCGCCAACAATAGCACCTTCTTCAATAATAGGGCCTTTAAGCTCATCCTTTACATTGGGAGACATAGGATACATCGCGTTTGTAAGAACAACGTTTGGCCCAAGCCAGCATTTGGTTTTTAATGTAGTGTATTCCGGAACAAAAACTTGAGTGTGGATTCGCACTCCATCTTCTATCTCTACATGATGCTCAACAACACTAAGAGTTCCAACACTTACGTTGTCACCAATGTTATTTAGTTCACGAATGTTCGCTTTATTGCCAGTTTGAAAATTCGACCCGATCTTATTTCCAGCATAAATAATTGTGCCAGCTCGAATCACTGAATTGTCACCAATAACAGTTTCTAGCTCGCCATCTTGGGCCCCTCTAGGAGGCACACCAACAATGCAGTGATCTTCAATCACCACATTCTTTCCTAGTTTAACATTCTTATAGATCTTGGAGGAGTCTGCTATCACTTCTTCATTCCCAATTTACAATGTTCAGCGGAGAAGCGAAGTTTAACCTCTTTGCCAGTCTCAATTGACTCATAAATAGCTGAAATCAACTCAAGTGACTTTCTTCCCTCAAGACCTTGAACAAGGGCACTCTTATTTTCTTTAATAGCGGCCACAACATCATTTAAGTACTCAGTGTGTCCAAAGCCATACACATCTGGAGGGTTTACTTTATATTTCTCAACAACTTCCGCATCAGACTCAATACCTTCTACAAAGTTCCAAATCTTCATCTCATTAACGGCAAATCCGCCAATTTCCACAGTTCCTTTTTCACCTAGAATGGACATCGATCCTTCCAGATCTTTTGGACGCGTAGCAGTGGTCGCCTCAATTACTCCAAGGGCACCATTTCTAAATTTCAGCACAACAACGCCAGTGTCTTCAGCTTCAATGTCCACAAGAGCCGTTGTTGCTTTTGCGTATACTGAGTCAACATCTCCCATCATCCACTGCAGAAGATCAACATGGTGTGAAGCTTGGTTGGCAAATACTCCGCCATCTTCCGCCCAGGTTCCTCTCCAAGGAGCTTGGTCGTAATAAGCTTGGTCTCTACACCAGCGAACTCTAATAGTTCCCATTACAAGCTTTCCAAAACGGTCCGCTTCCAAAGCTTCTCTAAGTTTTACAACTGGGTAGTTAAATCTATTTTGCTTAACAACAAATAACCTAACTCCGGCCTTGTCACATGCCTGAAGCATTTTATCGGCATCATCCAAAGTCAAGGCCATAGGCTTTTCTACAACAATGTGTTTTCCATAAGGGGCAAGCTCAATAGTATGCTCAGCATGGCCACCAGAGTGAGTTAAGATATTAATAACATCTATTTTGTCACCCATCTCTTTCATCATCACATGCATATCTGTGTAGTATGGGACATTATATTTTTCACCGTAGAACTTGGCCTTTTCTTCTTCAAGATCACAAACAGCTACCAAAGCTCCATCTTTTACTTTTCCTTCACCAAGGTTTCCGGCATGTTTTCTCGCAATGCGTCCACAGCCAACTAAAGCAAAATTTATCATTTTCATCCTTTTGTTGTATAAATGCTCTTATACCAAATGACACATATGAAGAAAAACATATTTTATTTCACGCCATATTATCCGCCAGACAATAATGCTGCGGCAATACGAAACTATTGGTTCGTTAAAACACTCAAAGAAGATGAGCAGAATGTTCAGCTAGTAACCGGCAATGATCTATTATTTAAGCTGCCAAAGAACACAGACTCTGCCATAAAAAGGCTTTGGAAAGAGCAACTTGCGGGAATCGCTTTATTTTTTAAGGTTCTAAGCTCAAAGCATGATCTCTATTTCTTCTCTTCCCCGCCTTTTATTACGATTCTTCTGGGCTCGCTGGCCTGTAGAATCACAAAAAGGCGCTACATACTTGATATTAGAGATATCTACCCTGAGGTTTTTCTGCATCTAGGGCTCCTAAAAGAAGACTCTCCTATCTACAAGTTCATATTGGGCCTTACTAAAAAAATGTATAAGTCTGCAGATAGCATTATTACGGTAAGCAAGGGACTTCAAAACAAGATTAGAAATCACAGTCCTGAAAGCAAGGTTGAGCTTATCTATAATGGATACGACAGTGATCTATTTAAGCCCAACCCAAACAAGTTTGAAAAATACACAATCGTTTTTCACGGCAATCTAGGCAAATTCCAAAGAATTGATCTTCTCGTTGAGGTTGCAAGACTTATGGAAAAGAGCCATCCAGACATCCAGTTTAAAGTAATAGGCTATGGACCTGGAGAAAAGCACCTTCAAAACCCACCGAGCAATCTTGAGTACCTAGGTCTTATGAAGTATGAAGACATAGCTAGCTACATCGCCAAGTGCCACATGGGAATAAGCCTCAGAACTGACGATGAAATCAGCAGAGAGGCCCTTCCAGTAAAAGTATTCGAATACATAGGCGTGGGAATACCTGTCATAGTCACCCCCCAAGGTGAGGCATCAGAATTAGTTGAAAATAAAAAGTTGGGATCTACAGCCAAAAACAAAGCTCAAAAAATAATTCAAAAAATATTAGAGACAAAAAGAATTAACATAGGTTCAGTGGATAATTTTTCAAGGCAGGCTCAGTCGCAAAAAGTAACTTCTATTATAATTTAAAATTCAGTTCTACTTCTTTTATTACACTCTCCACGCTAATACTTTGCATACAAGAATTCTTGTTACAGCCATATTCAAATCCCAAGTTAAGACAAGGAGAGCACCTTAAAGGAGCCTGTAAGGACACAGCACTCTGATTAAGAGGACCCCACCTCTTTGAATTTGTAGGACCATTCAGGGCAACCAAATTTGCATTCACAGCTGAAGCTAGGTGCATGATACCTGTGTTAACACTAATAACGAGCCTTGCGGATGATAAGTAATTGCAGACTTCACCCAAAGAGGTTTCACCAGCCAAATTTCTTACTTTGCCTTTGGGCAACTGCTTTAAAACACTATCATTTTTAATTTTATCTTCAGCTGAACCAGAGAGGTAAATAGAATAGCCTTTATTGATGAAGTAATGCCCCAATTTAACCCAGTGATCTTTTGGCCATTCCTTTAAGTAAGATTTTTCACCACTTGGACAGATGTGAAATATTATAAAGTCTCGGTCCTTCCGCTCCCCAACGATAATTTCAGGTGTTTTCACAAGGTCCTTTCGAAGCCTGCTAAACAAATTTCTATAATTTTCTATTTCATGCACAGATGATAAATGCCTAATTGGATAGTCATAAACATAATGTCGACCTTGGCCTTTAGTTTTAAATCCTAACTTCTTATTAGATTTTGAAAAGAATGATAAAATCGCATTTAGTCTAGGCCATTGTCCGCAGTCAAACCACATGTCAAACTCATGCTTTCGTATAGTCCTAATGCTACGAAGAGGATTTTTAACTGATATATAGACCTTTTCATCAAAAGCACCAATTAAGTCTGCAACCCCACTAAGGCTAGGAGGGCATATTAGAACAAATCTCATGTCAGGACGAAGCTCCCGTGCCTCCTTCAAAACAGACGCCGCAAGCAGGGTATCTCCAATTGCAGCAGTCATTAGAATTCCTACACGACTGCTCTTAATTTGTTTTCTTTTTTTGGGAATTACACTTAGAAAGTAAACTAACGGAACTCCGATAAAAAAATCCAAGCTTTTAAGAAGCCTGTTGCCTCTCATTGATCACCCAGGTAAAAATTCGTTTCCAATTGTCTGTCGACGGGATATTTAAGATATTCTTGTTTATAGTCTTTTGTTTTTCTCAAGAGCAAAAAAAGACTATAGGCCATGCTAGGAATAGCCTTCGCCAAGGGTTTAGCAATCCAAGGAGAAAAAGGGTAAAAGTTACTCCCCCTAAAGCTCACAACCTCATACCCTTTTGCAAAAACATCAATCAACTTTAGTAAATCATTCTTTGTATATCCTCGAAGGTGAGCGGAGTTATTTTGGATGCTAGTAGGTTGTTTTCCCATTAGAAGCAAGAGTCTATTATGAAGAGACGCAAGATTAGGAACACCAATCAAGAGATGCCCTCCAACTTTGAGAGTGCGAGACATTTCATGCAAAACCCAAAAAACCTCTTTACTGTGCTCCATCATTTGATTGCTAATTATCAAATCTAAACAGCCTTCCTGGACTGGAAGTTGCTCTTTTTCAAAATTTATTTTAAACGTTTTTATTCCTCTGCCTTCGAGCTCTTTAGCATTCTCTTCGTAATACTCTACCCCATATAGAAGAGCATCAGGATTCAGACTTCTAACCAACTCAAGGTCATCCCCTCTTCCAGCTCCTACATCAAGAGCGGAATGAACTTGTGGAACGAGTTTAAGTAAGTTGAATATTTCGTTTCGCCCATAATTTAGGCTTTTATCTACTTGGAACATTGTTCAAATGGTATAAAATTGGCAAGGGAGTGTAAATGCCAATGAAGTACGTTGTTATTACCAACACATTTCGTAGAGAGCCAAATCTTGTTGCAAGAAGTCTTAAAGCTTCACTAAATCAAGAATTCAGACCAGAAAAAGTCATTTTAATTGATCAAAATAAGCCTGCACTGGAGATTGACCACACTCTTTTAAACAATCCACGGCTTGAAATCCAGCATGTAGACGCGAAGGGTGTTTCTGTGGCCAGAAATAGGGCCTCATACCCTACAGATATCGACTGGATTGTATTTTGTGATGATGATGGGTATATGGATAAAAATTACTCAAAAGTTCTTTTTAATAGTATTAAGGCTTTTCCTGAAATTAGAATTTTTGCTGGCTCCATCATTCGAGATGACAATCTAGGCTACTACTCACCTCGCCACCGTATTGGTGGAGATATTAATAAATTTAGAAATACGAAGTTGCTGATGGGCTCCAACTTTGCCATTCACTCTAAAACCTTTTCGGAGCTAGATAAGTTTGACGAATTATTTGGAACGGGAAGCCATTGGGGAAGTGGTGAAGAGTCTGATTTCGCTTGGAAAGCCTTCTTTTCGAAGGTTCAAATGAGGTACCTCCAAAACTTAATTGTATATCATGTTAAACCATATAATGGGGACCTCAAGCACTCAATACATAAAGCCTACAATTACGGGATTGGGAAGGGCGCTTTAATTTCCAAATGGCTGTTAAAGAGGAAAAAGCTTATTGTCATATACGAATTGGTTGAGATGACCTTAGTGCCAATAATTAAGTGCCTCAAGGGATTACTTAGACTCAACAAAGCAGAAATTTTAATTTCCTTGAGCTCTCTAAAAGGAAGGTATATTGGGATTATTAAAGGGTACAAATTTTATAGAAGCTAAAAGTACTTCAAAATCAATTCTCGTTTGTACAACAGGTAAGATACAATTCCATAGTAATAGAACCTACGATAGGATTTAAAGAAAACCATATCACGCATTAACTCCATAATTTTTTTTCCCCAAAACAGAGGATTTTTACTCCAAATGTATGCAGCAAATACTCCTTGAGAAAAGAGAACTCGACAGTCTCTCGAGCTACCTGTGTGGTTATCATCTAATAATTTTGCAACAAAGACATGTGATAGTTTAAATTTAAAACCCTTGTTGTATGCCTGAAAGGAGAAAAGAGTATCCTCACCAATTGGAAAGTCTGTTCCTAAACCAATTTTTTCGTTGAACTTTACCGAATTCCAAACTTTTTTCCTAAAACACATTTCAACAGAGCAAATGGATAAAACGAATCTCTTTCCTTCAAACATAACGGGTGAAAAAGACCTGTAATCTCGAAATGGAGCACCTAGACTTCCCCTGACTTTAACCACATAAAAATCTTCAGTACTTGTGTCTAGCTCACTTAAAAGACTCTTTAAGCCCCAAGAATCAAACCTCACGTCATCATCGGCAATGTAACACACATCTCCATGGCTTTTCGCGATACCTAAGTTTCTACTTTTAGCCAGACCGGCCTCTTCAGACCTTAATAAGCTAAAGTCACTTCTCTTCTCTATCCATGCAGGTTCATTTCCTAAAGGCTTTTGCCAGACCAATATGTACTCTATTCCCTCTAAGCAAGGATACCACTCACTTTCGAGCTTACCAATCCTACTGTTTATTGTGGAAATGATTATTGATAGGCGTACTTCCATTGTTTTTTAATACCTAAGCTTAAGTTTTTCAATGATTGACTCATAAAGACCCTTTAGGTAACTCAAAGGATCAATCTTTAAGAGCTTTATTGAGTTTGATTTCCACAGATAAGAAATAGCGAGTTTTTTAACTGAGCGATTCGTTAGAGTTTTAATAAAGCTTACACTTTTTTTAAGGGTCTCTACGTCCCGTCCACCAAAGATTATGCAAGTCAGTAAATCCTCGGAGATATCAATTTGAAATAACCTTTTCCATGCAATTTTAGAAACAGACACATGAACCTTCCTCTGTTTGTCCCTGTCACAGCTTACTTGATTTTGATGCACTCTATATTTCAATAGCACCTCTGGGATATTACAAACTTTTCCTATAGACATAAGCTCAACCCAATAAAGATAATCCTCAGCACGAAAAAAACTTCCTTCATAACGAATTTTTTTTGCAACATCAGCTCTGGCCATTATAGAGGGATGGCAAAACATTGGTGAAAAAAGTGATCTAACTCTAATTTCCTCGTCTTTACAAAATAATTTATGAAGCTTATCTCCATTTTCAACTTCTTTAAACCAAGTGCCACAAAGGACAAGCTCAGAATTAGCCTCCATAGTTTCTACTTGTTTTCTTATTCGCCCAGGAAGTGAAATATCGTCAGCATCCATCCTAGCAATATACTTACCCTGTGAAAGTTCAAGACCTCTATTTAGAGTTTCAACCAACCCCTTATTTGACTGTTTAAAATGGCGGATTCGCGTATCGCTACCTGCCAGTTCATTTATGATAAGGCCAGAGTCGTCACTAGATCCATCATCAATTACAATTACCTCTATTTCTCTATAGTCTTGAGTAAGGATACTACGAATAGACTCTTTCAAGTAATCTTCGGAGTTGAACACGGGCAAAATGACAGAAACAAGCGGACTAGAGCTTTTCAAAACGCCTTCCAATGTTTTGGGCAAAGGTCTATGGTTTTTTCATTATCTACAGCAAACCATTTTTGTGGCCTTATTACGTATGAACGACTGGTCTCCCCTAAAAAAGCACCCCACCAGCTAAAGGAACTGTTGGCGATTACGAAATGTCTGCATTGCGATATAAGATATATATCAAACTCAGGATTAGATTCATTGCCAGTAATGAATGTTGTTGTAAACTTTGATTTTAAATTTTCTTTGACCCAAGTGGGGTCATCAGAGAAAACAAAAAGTTTTGGATTTTCTAACTTACTTCCTAAGTAGTTCAAAGCTTTATTATAATAAGACAGTGAGCAGACACCATGAAAGGACGCTGCTGACTGATTAGTTATATAGTCGCCCCGTCTAATATGTAAGGCTATGGATTCAGAGCTTAAAATGCTTTCATGATATTTTCGATTTTGCTCACCAATATCTCCCCTTAACTTAAAATCCTTAAGAAGATATGGCCTTGCTTCCTGTATGTACTTATAGGATTGCCAGTAGCCTGAATACAAGTTGGCTCCACTCTGCTCTAAATACTCAGGTCGAAATTCAAACCCCTTTTCCACAACAAAACCAAAAAACTTTGATGGGGCTATTCGATGAAGCAATTGAGAGATTCTTCTTAGTTTACCATTCAGTAAAACTGGTTTAGATTTCGTTACTTGAACTTCTGAACCTAACTCATAGCACCCCAAGGCATAGCTCCTAGGAGTTGTTGAACTGTCAAACTTTTGGTCAAAAAAACTAGTTTCAAGGGATAATCGAAGTCCATGCTTTAGGCTTAATGCCTTTCCGAAAGCATATTGGAACATCTGATTTCCAAGACCGCCGCTTAAAGAAATAATAATCAATTCTCACCACCCAGCATCTCAATATAAAGTGACTCATAATTCTTTGCAATCCTATCCCAAGTAAACTGAGCCTGCCAAGCCTTCCGTACCGACTCGCCTACTTGTTCTAAACGACCAGTATCACTTAATATTTGATTTAAGAGATCTGCTGATTTTGATGTATCGATGTAAACCTGCCCCTTTTTAATACACTTAGTGGGCATCAACCATCCACCCCCCAACCATTCAAGTATTTCAGCGGAATTACCAGCCTCAGAAACGAAGGCCGGCAAAGATGCTGCAGCAGCTTCAAATATGACCAAAGGCGAACATTCCACTTTTGATGGAAAAACTAATAAATCTGCTTCTTTAAATAGTGATACTAGTTCTTTCCTTGAAAGGTTTGAAAAAACAACTCTCTTTTCAAGTTTAGTGCCCTTTAATATTTTTTTTTAATTGGCACAGCGAATAATTCTTATTAATTTTTCGCTTCATCCTAGACTTAAATGAATCCTTAAATAAAACTTCATTTCCATTAAGAACTAAATAGGTATTTTCTCGTTTTGATTTTTCCAAAACTTCAATTGCCTCATAGTGGCCCTTTAAGCCAGTAAAGCTTCCAACATGAAGAAGTAGATTTGCATCAGAGGGGATCCCCAGTTGTTGTTTAATATTTAAGGTCGCAAGGGAATTGAACTCTCTCTCATCAGCAGCATTTGGTATCACCTTGAACTTCTCTTTCACATAAGGAGCTGAGAATAAAAAGTCTTGGTACCTCTTAGATAAAAATACTGTTTGATCAAAGCATTTAAGACTGTACTTCATTTTTTCGAAATATTTTACGAAGGCTTTATCATTTAATCCTGAAAATCCAGTTGGTACGAAAACTTTTTTTCCGTTTAATAGCTCAATATTATCTAGGAGTAAGTCACAACTCCACTGCTGAGCGGCAAAAACAGTTATCACATCAAACTGGTTATTTTTTAGAAATTCCAAGTATTGGTCGGAATCCCCCTTAATTCCGTAAACAGAGTTTCCAGATATACGGAATTGGCGGATAGCAACTCCCTTTACTTCAATATCCTGTCTATCGGGATGAAATGAGGTGGCAACTGTAACCTTGTGCCCAAACATTACAAGTCTTTCAGAAATTTGTCGGACTACTTCGGACATACCTCCTTTATAGGGAGGGTAAGTTTCGACAACATGAAGAACTCTCATAGGGCTCTCTTGATCTTATTTATCGTTTTTCGAATTAGATAAAGCGGGTAAGGTGTCAATTTTATTCTTTTAACAGTCCTGATTTTATCTTCTTCCAAGTCCCTACTTTTCATCCAGTCCGCAACATTATTGAAAACTGCTTCCATCTTTCTGAACTCTTTAAGGTAATGATAGTCATCTCTTACAGAGTTAGAAGAGTCGTAGGTATACCTCACCAATGGTCTGTCTATGAAATGTATGTCTCCAAAACAAGCAAGCTTTAACCAGGTAGCATAATCCTCTCCAACCCGAAGTTTTTTACTTTCAGGAAAAAGACCAGTTTCAAAAACTAACTTTGTTGGTGCAAGAACGCTGCTGCATATAACATTATTTACCTTCACTAATTCATTTAAATTTAGCAAAGTCGGAACGGAGTTTAAAAGCATCCCCTCGGCCTCACCACATTCATTCACCTTTAATGCATTAGAGCAAACACCAGCTAATCCAGGATAAGACTTAAAGGCTTCCATCTGTAGAGCGAGTTTATCAGGCTCCCAATAATCATCACTATCTAAAAAAGCTATGTACTCTCCAGTTGCCACTCTTAGTGCCCTATTGCGAGCCACAGATGGTCGACCGGAATTCTTACCTTCTGATTCGAGAACACTCACTCTGGGATCGTTAGAAAAATTTTCTTTAATTAATGCCTGGGTTGCGTCTGTAGATTGGTCATCAGATATAATAACCTCTAAATTTGAATAAGACTGATTAAGGGCTGAATTTACGGCACTAATTATTGATTTTTCTCGATTAAATACCGGTACAATTACACTAATTAACGGATTCATCTTGAGCCCAGCTGAGTTCAAGTTGTTCTTGATAGTCTTTCATCCAAATATCTAGGAGAGGAATCTCTGAGTCATCAAGTAGAAAGTTTCTTAGAAAAGCACGGTTGTGTTTTTCAAAATCCTCTTTTGAACTAATCTTACCAACCTTTTCGACGGTTAGGTCAATATTATATGTCCCTTTCCAAGAGTTTCTTCTCTTTTTAACTAATTTAAAGTCATTTGTCCTTAATAAAGACAATAAGTGTCGGGTTGTATATCCCTCATAGTGATACGCCCAATGTGCCTCATGAGAACCAAATAGGTGTCTAATACCAACCATTTTTCTTCTAAAACTAGAAAGCGGATTCAAGATGGATAACGTGGTTAAAAGATAGTCGGGAACCTCAATCCTAAGCTTATCACCAGGCTCCATCCACGAAGACCATCCGGAAGCAAGACCACAAGCAACTGGGCGACTAAAATGTTCAAACACATGATGAAGCCTTACCTCTCGAACTTCGCCTTTTTTAAATCTCAGCCTTCTTATATCTGCATGCTCGTCAGCGACAGACTTGATCTGAACAGAGTGATCATTCAAGGGGAAGTCAATATTTCGGTATCCTTCAAGATGCCTTTGTCCACAACCTAAATGTAACTTCATAATCCTCCCCTATCAAATCCTCACATATAAAACGAATTCATAATATTTTCAATTTTGGATTCATATGTATGGTCTTGAATATACTCCTGTTGACGTATTATATTTTTAACAAACTTCTCTCTTCCAAGGGACATTACATTATCTACTAAATTTGAAATATCTCTATCAAAATAATCGTTGTCTCCAAAAATAAGTTCAAACTCTCTAACATTCGAAAAACCCAATTGACCATAAGATATATTCTTAAAGAGTCTACAAGGCAAGTATCCTTTACTAACTTGCCAACCTGAAGCAATAGCAGGTGCAACTCTTGAATTTCTCACTAAAAAGCTATTTAAACTATCGGGAACCCTAGAAACCCGACAAAAACCAACTCCATAACGCTTAAGAGCACTTTTAAGGTAGTTAATTTCATTTTGATTTCCTTGATTAAGCTCGTTATTCCAAACGCTACCGACCCAAAATACCGATGGACTCCGCAGGGAAAATACAGGTTCTTTAAATTCTGATTTTAACAAATTCGTACCCCAAGCCTGATAAAGGGTTTTGTCATCATGATTGTAGACAGTTGTTTTATTAATTTTTTCAACATTCTTAAAACCAAGCACTCCCTTGGTGAAAACTTGAAGTTTCCTAACTTTTTCGGAGTCACCCCAGCCAACCTCTAGGTTATGAAGGCAATAGAAGGCATTTGAATTGTAGGGTAAATACTTTGCAGCTTCGCCAACAGCAATTACCAGGTCCCCACTCTTCACATATTTACAGTTATCTGGAAGATCCTCGACCCAAACACAGGGAAACCCAAGTTTTCTTAAAGTGGAATAAAAAGAACTATGGATAAATCTGTGTGTATGCCATTGATCTCGCAATCCCCAAATTACGACTTTTGAGAATTTTCTTTGGTACCCAGTTATGCTCTGTTTTTCCATTCAGTCCCTAGAGAGTGTGAAGGCTTTGCGTGCTTTAATGGTAAATTTAAAAAAATATTTTTTAATTGTATCTCTGATATAGAGCCACTTAAACTGATCACCAGTCTTAAGCTCATCTTCAAATGCCAAATTTAACCATCCCCCTTCATAGCCGCCTGAAGTCTCCAAAAATTCATTCCAACGTTTCAAGTAAAAAAGCCAATCATCCTTCTGCCTTACAAGGTTTGACTCTCTCACCTGGGTATTAGCATCAGCGTAATGTTCAACGAAGCTATTGGGTGCCGCCTCACATATATAGCCCTTTTCCCACATTCTCAAAACAAGATCTCCATCTGCGTGATAAAAGTGAAAGCTTTCCTCATCAATAAAATCTACGTCCTCTAAAGCAGATCTTAAATATAAACCATGATTGACGAACATTTTCTTTCCAATCGTAAGTCCTACCATGTAGTCCTTATCCACTGGCCAATTTCGCCAATAAAAAGCGAGAGCACATAGCCTCACCCCCTCAGAGAGCCTTTTTTCAAAAAGGCTAATTCCATTCTTTAATGATCCTGGAACTAATAGGCAATCATCGCTGATCATGCATATATATTTCCCTTGGGCACTTTTAAACCCTAGATTCATAAAATAGCCCCAGCTTCGGCGCTTAATAGTTTTTCCTCGCCACCGGCCCCGATTATGCTGGATTATTGAAATAATGTCTTTCTGTTTGCCAAGCCACCCAATGGTACCATCATCACTTCCACCATCAACGACAATAATCTCACTCGCAACTCCAGCTGTATCCAACTCAGATCTAACAGTAGCAATAGACTTCTTCAAAAATTCCAGACGATTAAATGTTCCTAATACAATAGAAAGTTCCATAGACTACTACTTTATAAGTTCCTTATAGATTTGAATATATTTGTTTGCAACATTTTGTGGTTCAACCTGTGCAAGAATAGAGTTTCTAACAATGACTGGGTCGAATGGCCTCATTGCAAAGAAGTCCGATATTAACTTTTTTACCGAAGCCTTATTTGGCTTCAGTGCAAGAAGTCCGTTAACTCCATCCACAATAACATCCTTCATACCTCCCCTTGCAAAACTTAAAACAGGGGTACCGCAGAGCAGGGACTCTACCATTACGTTAGGAAAGTTATCTTCCCTTGAGGGCAAAAGGTAGGCATCAGACAATGCATAAATTTCTGCCATTTTTGATTGATCTTTAATTCTTCCCAAGAATCGAATATCTGGATTTCCTTCGAATTCGCCTGAGTGATCATCACCTACAACTAGCAATTTAACACCCTTTTCTACCAAAGTCGGAACAGTCTGTGCCAACAAATCCCCACCCTTGCGAAAATTATCAACACTTTGACTTACAAAAAGAAGAACTTTAGTGCTTTCTAAAAAACCATATTTTTGTCTAAGCTCCCTTTTACTCTTCAGGTTAAATGTTTCAACATCAATACAGTTGGGAATGTGAGAGTGATTACAACCAGCAAAGAGCTCACTATGTTGAGACTTTTCAACCAGCCATTTAGAAGGAGTGACCACATGAATCCTCCCAGCGAATGATAAGGAGTACCTTTTAATTTCTCTATACTTTTCTTCAACTTCTTCGAGAAGTAATTTAAACCTTTCCATATCACCCTCATAATGTGCCCCCCCAAACAAGGGATTCATATCATGAAAAGTCCATACGATTGGCCGATCAACTCCCTTAAAAAAAGAGGGGAAATTGATAAAGTCAGAAATCCAATGAAGGTGAATTATGTCGGGTTCAAAATCCCTTACAAACTTCTCTACACGATATTCATTAAGAGGAGTAGAAAAGATTTCAAAGTTCTGACCACTAGTAACTATTTTCTGATGCTCTCTGGTTAGACGATCGAATCGCGTTTTAAAAACTCGATTAACTTTCCTCACGAATGGCTCTTTGTGCTGAAACTCTATTACACCTTCAGTCAGCCTCGTTTCTTCACCTACATACTTGAATAATGCATTAGAACTAATACCTGAATCAAGTAAGGCCTGATGCAACCTTAGACAAGCAATCCCTGCCCCCCCGCCTGAATACGTATTAATATGTAAAACTTTCATTTTTTTTGAGCAACAACTAAGATAGAGTGACCAATAACTTTTTTAGCAAACAGGCTCAAAACCCGATGCCTAAAGAATCTAAGCTTCTCCTTAAACACAATCTTTCTTACAAATTTAGGAGCATGAAACTTAGTCATTAAGTAATCTGTATACCAGTCGTAATGGGCCTCCTGCAACGGTTCTTTAAGAACTTCGATCACATTAAAGCCAAAATAATTCAAAGCCCTTTTCAAGCTATTCTCCGTCCACCAACCTATATGATGGGGAGGAAAGTTCAAAGTACCTCCATCACAAAATTTAATAAACGAATCGTTATTTGGCACACTAACCATCAGCTTGCCACTCTCTCTCAAAGCTCTTTTAGATTTAACAAAAAATTCCTTTACATCGGGAAGGTGCTCCAAGACCTGGTAAGAACACACCACATCAAAAAACGATTCCTTACCTTCAAAAAAATCTTCATCAAATTTTCCCACAGGGATATGCTTTTCCTTACAAGCATCTAGAGCTTTTTGGTTATATTCTACGCCCCAAACATTACACCTCACTTCACTCCGGACTCGCTCAAGGAAATAACCAGCACCACACCCGACTTCCAAAATATTGTCATCTTCTTTTAAGTGCTTTCGAGAAGACTCGTGCTCCCACTTCCAAGGAGCATAATACCATTCAAATCCTTGTAATTTTTCGTAAAATCCATTACTTCCAACTAAAGGTGGGTGAAAAAATTCATAGTCAGTACTTGGGCACTGGTAAAGACTGATTCTATCCCAACCTCTCATCTCACTTTCAACTTCTACGCCATAAAGAGTTTTGTATTCCAAAATTATTCTTTTTACGTCATAATCTTTTACAAAGATACTTTCTTGACCGCTCACAGGTGATTTAACACTCACTTCTTTCAACTATTTTCCCCTCAAAAACTTTAAAAGTTTCCTAATATTCACTTTGATGCCTTTTTCAACCTTAGGAGGTTTGAAAAAGTCTCCCACAATATCAATTGCACAATTTGACTCTTCAACAGGAATTTTTTCAACAGCCCCCCCCCGGATTCAACTCCCTCCAAACATACTTTAAATCTTCTCCACAATTCTCTCCACTTCCATCATGACCAACATTGTTAACAAAAGAGTGAGACGGGTGAAGACAAAGTCCATTCTTCAAAAAAACTGATGCATACCATTTTATTGCCCAAGTATTCAATTTCCCATCGACATTCATAGTTAAATGGGAAAAAAAATCATATTGATTGTTTATATTGAATTTGCCTTTTTCCTTGCGGCGTAAAATTTTATTCCTTAGCTCAACTGGATCTAATTCCAGCTTTTCCCAAGATTTTTTCCATGTTCCCCACCCCCAACAAGATGTGGCCCGATAAAAAAAAGTTTCCGGCAATTTGGAGTTCCACTTATGAGGATACCAGTAGCCACTAATATGATCCACTCCCTCGACATTTTCATAAATTTCAAGGGACTGGTTCATGAAGTTTAAAAATCCTGGGGACAGAACAAGGTCATCCTCAAGCACAATAACCCTATTATACTTATTAATAATATCAGTGACACCTGTAATTATAGATTTAGCTAATCCAAAATTCTCATTCCTTGAAACAACTTCAACCTTTCGTGCTTTATCAAATCTTTTCGCAATTTTCCTAACCAGATTAATATTCTTCATACTAACTCCTGAACAATCAGTTTTTGGGCCATCGCAAAAAATAAATACATCACTATCTGCAACTTCAGGATTCATTGCAAGTGACTCTAATAATGCTTTCGTATGATCTGGTCTAGCATAGTTAAAAATTACAATTGGAGCGAATTTACTATTCATCCTCATTTTTTACTATCTAAGTGATAGCATGGCAAAAAAAGTCGACATCCAAAGAACGCCGCACCGAACAACTTTTAATTTATTTGCATTAATTTCGGATATAATTAAGTTTGTTTTGTAATACCTCATATAGTAAAAAATGTTCTCAAGGATAACAAAAAGACATGACACCTGAAAGCATAGTAAAAAAAATCAGAAAAGACGGATATGTAATCATCCCAAACTATTGGTCTCCAGAAAAATGTGAGTTGGTCAAAGAGCAAATAGATCACTCCATTACACGTTTTTCAGACAGGGTTTGGTCTGATCATATCAAAGCAGATCAAAGGATATTTGGTTTTAACAGGATATCTAAAGAAGCAACCCAGCTCTTAAAAGACCCCCAAATAAATAAGACTTTTGACCTACTTACTAATAGTCAAAACAGAGTGAGCTTTGTAATGGCTGGTAGACTCTCACACAAGCATAAGAACTTAGGCTCTGGGCAGGGATGGCATAGAGATTGTTCACGCAGCGAACAATATAAGGCAATCCTTTATATATCAAATGTGACCAAAGATAATGGACCTTTTCAATACATCAAGAAAAGCAACACAAAGCTCCACAGGCTTAAGATGAAACTGCTTTACGACTTTAATTGGTATCAGGATCGGTTTAGCACCCATCGCGAAGAGAATGCACTAAAATCCCAAAAGTCGGAAATTTTTAAGGCCGAGCCAGGCACACTAATACTTGCAAATACATCTGGAATTCACCGAGGCATGCCCATTCAGAATGGTTCTCGCTACGCACTTACTATTTACATGTGGCAAAGTGGGTTAATCCCTGACCACATTAAGTCTCTAATGATTTAATATTCATGTTTTGAGGTGACGCATTTCTATAAAAAAGATACTTTATGGAGGTGCAAAATAGGACAAGAAGATGAACTTAAAATATAAATATTATGCAATCTGCCCAGCAAGAAAAGGCAGCAAACGAGTTATCGATAAAAATATCAAGCCACTCAACGACACACCTCTCTTCCAATATACTGTTAATTTTTTGGAGAAATTAGATTTTATTCATAAATCCTTTATCTCGACTAACGACAAACGAATTCTAGACTTTCTTAAAGAACATTCAAATATTGAAGGAATAAGAAGAGCTGATAAGTTATGTGAAGATAAAACTTCAGATCTTGAACTCCTTACCGACTATATTGAAAATTTAAACTTATCTAGCCACGAAATAAATCAGGCGGTAATAATCCTATTGAGGCCTACAAGCCCCATACGTAAAGTGAACGAATTATTAAACATGATAACCATGTTTGAATCTGATAAATTCACTTCCGTCCGTTCTGTGGTTAAAGCCCAAGGTGTGCATCATCCGTACTGGATGTTCTCTAAGGAGGATAATGGTACCGCTCGAGAATTTGTTGAAGGAAAGACAATTCAATTTTTTCATCAAAGTCAACTCCTCCCAGACGCCTATCGCCTCACAGGAACTTATGACCTAATCCCTATGAAAAACATTTTTCAAAACAAAAATCTTTATGGTTCAAGGATGGGATTATATGAAACTGAAATGATAACTGCGATCGATATTGATACTGAATTCGACTGGAAAGTAGCAGAAGCTTTAATAAAAGGACTTAGCCATGAAAAATAAACTTATATTTAACAAGGAAATCACCCTAGGAGGAAAGGTCATAAATCAAACCTCCCAAACTTTCATCATTGCCGAAGCAGGAGTAAACCATGGTGGCGACGTTGAATTGGCAAAAAAAATGGTTGACGTCGCTAAAGAAGCAGGAGCTGACGCTGTAAAGTTTCAAGCCTTCAGAACTGAGAAACTAATTAAGTCAGACGTAGAGAAAGCTGAGTATCAAAAAACAACCACAGGTGAAAAAGAGTCACAGGCACAAATGCTTAAAGGCTTAGAGTTAAACGTTGAAGCCTACATAGATCTAAAAGAATATTGTAATCAAAGACAAATCCTGTTTTTAATCACCCCCTTTGATGAGTTTAGCCTGGAGGAATTAGAGAAGTTAGACATAGATGCTTATAAGATAGGGTCAACAGACGCGACAAACATCCCCTTTTTAATTAAGGTAGCAAAAACAGGTAAACCGATCCTCTTTTCAACAGGCATGTGCTACTTAAGTGAAGTACAATTAGCACTGTCGAAAATGGCCTTGCACAACAAAAATATAATTTTACTTCAGTGCGTTGCAAACTATCCTATCAGTGACAATGAGGCAAACCTAAACGTTCTAAGTACTTACAAAGCAGAGTTCGACATTCTTCTGGGCTACTCAGATCATTCAACTGGAGTCGGTGCAGCACCTTTTGCAATTCCATTAGGAGCGAAAGTCCTTGAGAAGCATTTCACACTTGATAAATCACTAGAAGGGCCCGATCATAGTGCGTCCTTAAGCCCACGAGAACTCAAAGAGTTTGTCAACTTGGTAAGAAGAGTTGATCTTTTTTTAGGAAAAGAAGAAAAGGCTCCTACAACATCAGAAAAGCATACGAGGAAGGCATTACAAAAATGCTTAGTAACCCTTACCAGTATTAAAAAGGGAGAACTTTTCACTGAAGACAATATTATAGCAAAAAGAACTGGGGGGAATGGCATTTCTCCTATTCACTCAGAAAAAATCATTGGGACTAAAGCAACAAAAAACTATGCTCCTGACGACATTATAGTTGAAAGGATTGAAAAGTGAGAAACATCATCATAGGAGCTGGAGGTCATGCAAGGTCGTTGATTCCGCTAGTTATTCAGAACTTAGGCCTTGACACGTGTGTTGCCGATGAAAATTTTTCTGTTAAAGAAGAAATTTACCCTGGAATCTTCCTAGATCGACAAGTTCCTATTGAAACAATAAACAAAAATATTATTTTGGCTATTGGAGACTCCTTAAAGCGAAAAAGTCTTTATGAGCGCTTTAATGTTTATAAGCCGAACTTGGTACACGAACTTTCATTTATAGAGGAATCAGCAATTCTCGGTGAATCTAATCAGATCTTTGGAAATGTTATAATTAACTCCCTTGCCAAAATAAATGATAATAACATTATAAATACTGGCTCCATCCTGGAACATGAAGTCGAGGTTGGTAGTCATAACCATATTAGTGTTGGAGCTAATATATGTGGTAGAGTAAAGATTGGAGACAACTGCTTCATAGGAGCTGGGTCGACGATTATCGATGGGATCAAGGTTTGTGATGATGTTATTATAGGTGCGAACAGTGTAGTTATAAAAGATATTACAGAGCCTGGAACATATATAGGAAATCCAACAAGGAAAATTAAATGATTTACATATCTTCCTCTTGTGTAAGGCATAAGTATATTCGAAATTCAATTAAGGATTTGGTCGAACAAGGGTACAGTAATATTGAACTATCTGGAGGAACACAGCCTTACTCAAGCCTAATTGAAGACTTAATAAGCCTAAAGAAGGAGTTTCATCTCAACTATAGGTGTCATAATTATTTCCCTCCACCAGAAGAACCATTCATTCTAAACCTGGCCTCCCCAAATAAAAAGTGCTCTAGGAAAAGTTTAGATCATATCAAAAAGGCAATTGAATTAACAGAAAAGCTCGGTGGAAAGGAATATGGATTTCACGCTGGTTTTTTCATTGACATCCCGGTATCCGAGATTGGAAGACCTATAACCCCTCAAAGCATTCTCCCTAAAGATAAATGCATCAAAACATTCTACAGGAATGTAAGAGAGCTAAGAAGCTTCACTGACTTAAACTTATATATTGAAAATAATGTACTCTCTTTTGAGAACTATCAACGTTTCAATAATTCGAATCCGTTTATGTGTGCTTCGAGAGAGGAATGTTTGGATGTCATCAATGACCTGGGTGTTAAACTACTTCTAGATGTAGCCCACCTTAAGGTAAGCTGTAACTCCCTAAGCCTTGATTTCTCAGATCAAATGGCAAGCTTATTAGAGGTGAGCGACTATATCCATATTAGTGACAATGATGCTCTATCAGACTCTAACCAAAAGTTTATCGTCAACTCGCAACTATTTAAGACTCTAAGTAAAAACAAAGAGTTATTAAAAGACAAAACTTTTACTATTGAAGTTTACAGCGGATTGAGCGATCTCCAAGAATCGTTACAAACCTTAGAGCAATTGATACAGTAATGCTTAAAAAAGACCATAAAGAAGTTTTGGACATTATCTCAGAGGTCGAACGACCAGCTCTTACATCTTTAAAAAGCTGTGGGATTCATATATGGCCATTAATTAGATATCAGATAATCCAGTCACAGTGGAATGAGACAAGAAACAAGCTTTCAAATAAAGACTTTTTGGATCAAAATCATACCTTTATAAGTGACTATAAGTCTTACTATCTAGAGGCTAAGTTTAAGTTTAAATTAGGGCGATACTTACAAAGATTTTATCAGAGTAAAAATATAATTTTTTTCTACAGGCAAGAGGAGTTACAGATAGATTCGAAAGGACAAAAAGTATCAACAATTGGGGAGGGGGTTTGTTCTTACTTTAAAACACTGGGAGAGAGTGCTGAAACTCTTAAACTGGATGATGCGGACTTTTTGGAACTTTTTGAAATAAAATTTCAAATCAACCTCAAAAGAATATTTCATCAAGTAAAAAAGGAACAACTTTTTGAAATGTTATTGGAGGTCTTCACAGATAAAGAGAAAAGTACCCTTCGGCTTGATTTCAATTGGATTTTCAATGATATTGTTTACATTCAGACCTATTTTGAGCTATACGTTCAGATTTTAAGAATCTTAAAGCCAAAGTGCATCTTCTACACGGTTTTTTATCATCCAAAATCAATGGCATTAGCACTTGCAGGTCGCTCCCTAAAAATAACTACTACAGAGGTCCAACATGGGCTCAATGGAACCTACTGTCCATTGGAAGGGCATTATAAATATATTCCGGAAGAAGGTTATAATATTTTGCCAAACTGTTTCTGGCAATGGGATCAAGGCTCAGTCTTGAGGAAGGGATGTTTTTCTAGTATTGCAAAAGTAATGAATCTAGGCCATCCAGCATTTCAATACTTTAAAAATGTTGCTCATTCGCCCTCTTATATTACTCGTCACAAAACCATAATCCTTGTTGCTTTACAGCCTGGGGATGACCCAATCCCTAAATTGATTATGGACTTAATTAATGATAGGTCCTTATCTAGTTTTCAATGGCTTATTAGAACTCATCCTAGGGCACATCCTTTAGACTCTAAGCTTGTTGAGGAGCTAAATACAAAAGAAAATGTAGAAGTAGAAAGTCCAAGTAAGGAATACTTAGCGACCTTATTAGTTAACTGTGACATATTCATCTCAAAATGGTCCACGATTTTGGTTGAAGCCGCTCTATACGGAAAGCAAAGTATCGCCATCCATCCCAATGCCTTAAACATGATGGAGGATGCGATAAAAAACAAACTTATTCAATTTGCTTCAGATCCTGAAAGCCTAAAGCTCCTATTAAGAACACCAAAACCAAATTCACAACCTAAACCCAATGCTGCTCAAAGTGATCACATAATTTCCACTTTAAGAAAGGAATACCTATGTGCGGAGTAAATGTGGTGCTCTCAAAGGTCACCAACAAAGAAGAAATAATCTCCTCAATGAATAAAAGTATTAACCACAGAGGGCCTGATGATCAAGGAATTTGGTACAATAATGATATTGCAATAGGAATGACTCGCCTATCCATTATTGGCCTGGAAGACGGTCACCAGCCATTTGAGTGCGAAAGCCTTGTCTGCGTTTGTAATGGCGAAATTTACAATTACCTCGAACTGAAGAATGACCTTCAAATGCAGGGTGTTTCTTTCAAAACAATGAGTGACTGCGAGGTTATACCTCACCTGTATAGGAAATATGGTACAGACTGTTTTAAAATGCTTAGGGGAATGTTTTCAATATGCATTTGGGATAAAAATAATAGGCAACTAATTATTGCTAGAGATCGAGTGGGGGAAAAGCCTTTATACCTTTCGCGAACTTCCAAAGCACTATTCATAACATCTGAAATTAAATCTTTGACATCAAACAACCTTATCACACCATCTTTAAACAATAGTCATTTGGAAAAAATTATTGAATTTAATTGGCCAGTAGATGTCACTCAAACTTTTATCAATGAAGTTGAAAGAGTTAAGCCTGGTGAATATCGAATATTCAACTCAGAAGGGATTGAAATTAGCAGAAATTTTTTCTGGAAATTAAAATATGTAGAAAACACCGAATTAACTTTTCAAAGTGCTAAAACAAAAACTCTTCAACTTTTAGATGAGTCAATTAAGATAAGACTGCAAAGCGAAGTTCCTATTGCTGTTTTATTAAGTGGAGGAATAGACTCTTCATTAATTGCCGCGATTGCCAGCAAGTACAATAAAAACATCAATGCCATTACAGTTGGATACAAGGGAATGCCGGAATGTGATGAGCGTCCATTAGTCAGAAAGTTCTGTAAAGACTTTAACATTCAGCTGCACGAAATAGAATTAGATCCTAGTGAACTCAAGCACTCTTTTAAAGAGCTTATTAACTTCGTAGATGAACCAATTCCTGACCTTTCAACAATCTCGCAATGGGCTATCTATAAGAAGGCAAAAGATATGGGATTCACCGTACTTTTATCTGGAAATGGAGGAGATGAACTATTTTTTGGATATCCAACCCACAACAGGGCAGCATACATGGCCCAAGAGTACCTTTCAAATCTGTATCATCCAAATATATTTAAAAGAATTGGTAAAATATTCTCAAAACTTCTAAAAAGCCCTCTAAAAACTTTAAAGATCCTTGAGACTTATGACAGTGAAAGAATGCTAAAACCAGAGCGGAGCGACCTGGATTTAAAGATTTCAACCTTTTCACGAATCCTGACCTTCTCCCCGCTTAGTGAGTTAAAAGACTGTATCAATGAAGAGAGCAATGCAATCTATGGAATGGCAAAATTCCTTCATCAAAGCTGGCTTACTAACAACTGTTTACAAATTGCAGACAAGTTGGGGATGGGAGCTTCAGTGGAAGTTCGCTGCCCCTTTGTTGACCAAGAATTAATTGACTTTGTAAACACAATTCCCTTAGAGATTAATTTTTCAAAAGATGAATCAAAAAAATTTTTAAAAGAGATATCAAAAGGCTTGGTTCCGGATTACATATTAAAGGCTCCAAAGAGAGGCTTCACACCACCATTCGATGACTTAAGCTATATTGTAACAGATCAAAGACACATTAAAAATGCTAACAACAGCTTTCAAGGAAGATTTTGTGAGTTATTAATAGAAAAGACGCTTTCACCTACACAGAAACCACTTTAACGGCTACATTTAATCTCTCATTATGTATACCGTACCGACTCATTACTCCACTCTCCTCTCCAGCTCGGAAAGGAGGCACTCAGATTGACCAACAGCAAAAGCCTTGTGTAGAATCTAAATAAAGTAATACCCGTGGAAAACTTCAATGATTGAAAAATTATTATGCTCAAAAGACTCCTTATTGCTCGATGTCCTCAAAGTTATAAATGAAAATGAAAAAGGTATTGCATTTATAGTTGATGAGAATAGAAAATTATTAGGGGTCATAACTGATGGAGATATTAGAAGATCTCTACTATCTGGTGGAGACTTGCAAGAAGACGCCCTAAAACATTCCAACAGAGATTTCACATACGCTACCAACAAGGAAAGTCTTGAGGCTGTTCTTAAAAAGGCTGTAAAAGGTAGAAACATCATCCCTATCCTTAATTCAAAAAAAGAGGTAACTGATTACTTTGAATATAGTGCTGAGGTCAGAGTTCCCGTTGCAGCCCCATCACTAAGGGGAAACGAGTTTAAATATTTAACAGAAGCTTTTCTATCTTCCTGGATTTCAAGCTCTGGTCGATATATTAACCAATTTGAAAGAAACTTCTCTAATTTCACTAAAACGAAGCACGGAATTGCTGTTTCTAATGGAACCTGTGCTTTACACTTAGCTTTGCTAGCTTTAAACATAGGTCCAGGAGATGAGGTTATTGTTCCAGACCTAACCTTTGCCGCTACAATCAATTCGGTAATTCATGCAGGTGCAACTCCCGTCATTGTGGACATTGATGAAACTACTTGGTGTATCAGCCCTCCTAAAATAGAGGAGTCAATTTCACCAAGGACCAAAGCCATTATTTGTGTACATTTATTTGGCCAACCGTGTGATATGGAGTCAATACTTGAGATCACTAAAGAAAACAACATTTCCCTTATTGAAGACTGTGCACAAGCACACGGTGCTCAATTTAAAGGTAGGCCTGTCGGCTCTTTTGGAGATGTTGGCTGCTTTTCATTTTTTGGAAACAAGATTATCACAACAGGAGAAGGTGGCATGTGTGTTACCAATAACTCAGATGTTGATAAAAAGATAAGACTTCTCAGAGACCATGGAATGAATAAGGATAAAAGATATTGGCATGATGTAGTCGGTTTTAACTATCGACTAACAAACCTTCAGGCTGCTATAGGAGTGGCCCAGTTGGAAAATATTTCTAAAACCTTATATTGCAGAGAAAAAATTGAACAAAAATATAAGTCAGTTCTAGATAAATTTAATTTTTTAAAACTGCAGGCTCCCCCCTCCAGAAATTGTGACAAGGTTACTTGGCTTGTATGCGCTCTTGCTCAGGACAATAAAACAAGGAACCTTGTAGTTCAAACTCTATCACGAAATGGAATTGATACTAGGCCTTTCTTTTATGCTCTAAGTGAAATGCCTCTTTATAAAAAGTATGTTTGCTCTAATGAGGTCAGCGTGCAAGTCTCTCAAAGAGGTATTAGCTTTCCAACAGTTTTAAACTTAGAACCAAGTTATTTTGAGAAGTTCAAGTTAATAATGGAAGAAGAGATTGCAAAATCTCTGTAATTTAAGGCATGATAGGAATTTGATTAAGCTTTAAAATTTTTTCTCTGTAAACCAATGAATGCAGAGAGCCTGTTTCGAGAAAAAAACATAAAGACGTCTAACTTCTGAAGAAAAGAAATTTTATTGTTTAAAAAAAACTTATTTACCAATATATGAAAAAACTTTCTCAAAGAACTTATTTCTTTAATCAAAATCAATTGTTTTATAAACAAAATAGAGTTTTTAGCATTAAGGTTCATTTTTGAATCAACTATGTATTCAGTCCAAGTCAATAAAGAATTCAAGCAAGACAGGTAGACCTCTAAACTGACTTCTCCTAGTTGAAAAAGATTATAAATATAGCCCACTCTTTCACCTATACCATAGTCCCCAGGACGTTCGATGCTTTTTTCAGAAATACCAATAGAACTATAATAGTCTACTTCAATAATGTTGTATCCCTTTACAATCAGAAGACGCCCTTTTAGAGCACAGTTCATGGCCGTCGCAATTTGGGGGTAAATAGCTCTATCTGTTGGGGGTAAAACTGACAAGTCGATAAGCTTTCTATTATAAACGTTACCTCCTAGCGTTCCAGACCTCATAAATACAAGTGCTGCAGAATGTTCAGTTGGTTTAAAACGGTCAATTTCCCATATTTTATGACCTTGCTCATAAGAAATGAATGAGTATTCTTCCGTTTCTATAAGATTTATAACCTTCCCCACGTAGTCGTGCGACAATCTGTCATCATCACCAATAAACATAATGTTGTCTGATTTTGCATACAGAAAACACAAGAAAATGTTTCTACCAGGACCAACATTAGCACTATTTCGAAAGTAACTTATTTGTTGTTTTTCAAGCAATTCTGTACAAACTTTTTCAGTGCTATCAGTTGAGTGGTTATCCACCACTAAAATTTCTACCACTGAACGGTTCAGCTTTAAGAGGTCGTTTAAGCACTTTTTTAAAATCTCGCCCCGATTAAAAGTAGGAATCGCAATTGTTAACTTTTCACGACCATTCATAACAGGCTATTAACTTTTCTTAAATAATCTTGAGTACCTGCGACATTAGTGAACCCATTAAGACTCTTCGAAAAGACTTTAGGTAAACCAATAACTTTTCCATGTGAATACAATTCTATAAGGTTTTCCGATAAGAACGAATATAATCCACATTGTTTTTGATGCTCTTCAAAAACAATGATTTCTGATAAACCAGACTGAATAAGCTCTTGAAGTTCCTTAATCGCACAAAGGCTGAGGTTATTTATGGTTGCAATTGAATAGTCTGAATACTTATTTAAATTTAATACTTTGGAAGATATTGAGCCAGTAGATATTATGATTTTTTTATGGTTGGATTCTCTGAGGATATTCAGCCCAAGCTTATAATCATATTTTTTAATTAGAACCTCTTCTCTAGCTCTCCCAAGCCTTAGGTAGCTGGGGCCTTTATTCTTAAGAATTTCCTTTACTATAAAAGAAGTTTCTTCTGGGTCTGACGGCATATAGACATTCATATTTGGAATGACTCTTAGCGCTCCAATATCCTCAGTTGCATGATGTGAGCCACCTAAGGCACCATAGGCAAACCCCGCACCTACAGATACGATTGTAACATCCAGATTATGATAACATATGTCATATCGAATTTGCTCTAAGCATCGGAATGTTGGAAAGTTAGCAATAGAGTATACAAATACTTTAAAACCTTCCCTAGCTAAGCCTGCTGCCACTCCCGCCATATTTTGTTCGGCAACTCCTACATTTAAAAACCTTTCACTAAACTGTTCTTTAAAATCCTCAACAACAGAAAACCCTAAATCCCCAACCAACAAGAAAATCTTCTCGTCTTTTAGTGCCTCCTGATAGAGAGTTTCAATAAAGGCAGTTCTCATGACAACTCCTCCATCGCTTTTATGTATTCATCCTCATCCGGAGATTTATAGTGCCACAAAAGTTCATTTTCCATAAATGAGACACCCTTTCCCTTTATCGTATTTGCCACTATAGCCAAAGGTTTTTCATAGTTGTGACTAAGTAAAGTTTTTTCAATTTGATTCACATCATGTCCATCAATTTCTGTAGCTTTCCACCCAAAACTATTTAATTTTATATCTAAGCTAGATAGATCAATCACATCTTTGGTATTTCCTAGACTTTGAATTTTATTAGCATCAATTAAAACCACCAAATTATTCAGTTTATGCTGGCCAGCCAACATAATTGCCTACCAATTAGAACCTTCGTTTAATTCGCCATCACTTAAAATAACATACGATTTCCAGTTCTGTTTTTTCACTCTGGCAGCAAGAGCACTACCAACAGCAAATGAAAGTGCATGGCCTAAACTTCCAGTCGACAGCTCAACTCCAGCGACATGATGACTGGCATGAGAAGTAAAAATTGAGCCATTCTTAGCATATTGTCTTAAAAGCTCTTCTCTAGGAAAGAAACCTTTCAAAGCAAGTGCTGCATAGAGAGAGGAACAAGCATGCCCTTTTGAGAGAAATATTCTGTCCCGACCAGGACTTAAAGGACTCTTAGAATCAATATTTGCTACAGAGTTATAGAGAACAGCGATAAGCTCCACCATTGAGAACGCCCCCCCAATGTGTGATGACTTGGACTGGAAAATCAATTCTAAAGTGAGCTTTCTTATTTCTTTTGCAAAATCTTCATTATTCATAAGGGCTCCAGATGGTACTTAATTCTTTCACAAACATAATCAATTTCTTTAGTAGTAAGGTTGTGTCCACTTGGTAGATTTATAGCGTTATCTCCAATATTAATCGCAAAGGGACTAGGTTGTGTTTCCCACATTGGATACTGACTAATTGCAGGAAAAACTGCCCTTGTGTCAATTCCATCATTACGCAATTTAACTATAAGTTCGTCACGCCCTACTCTCAGTTTTTGATCTAAGCAAATTGATGTCATCCAATAAATACTTTTTGCCCACTTAGCCTCTTTATTTAATCTTAGGCCAGAAACGTCCTTCAAACGATCCTCATAAAGATCAAATATCTCTCGTTTCCGCCTTATTAGTTCATCAACTCTTTCAAGCTGTCCTAAACCAAAAGCTGCCTGTAGGTTTGACATCCTATACTTATAACCAACTTCATCTATCCAAAAGGCACGATCTGTATCTGTTGCCCTTCCATGGTTGTTAAGTTTTAGAACACGGTCGAAGGCTGCTTTATTATTCGCAACGACCATTCCCCCTTCGCCCGTGACCATCAACTTTGCACCTTGGAAACTAAAAACTCCAAGATCGCCAAATGATCCGGCCCTCTTTCCAAAACACTCTGCCCCCACAGCTGGAGCAGCGTCCTCAACTACATAAATATTGTGATGCTGTGCAAACGCCATAATCTCATCCATTTTGGCAGGGTGACCGTAAAGGTGTACTGGCATTATCGCCTTTGTTTTTGGTGAAAGCTTCTTTTCCAGTTGAGCGGGATCTAATGTCCAGGTTTCTGGGTCCACATCAATAAACACAGGTTTTGCACCAGTATAGGCAACCGCAGAGGCTGTTGCCACCCAAGTTAACTCAGGTACAATAACTTCGTCTCCTGGACCGACGCCAAGGGCCATAAGAGCAAGATGAAGTCCACCGGTACAGCTAGATGTAGCATGGGAAAACGGGACGCCTACATATTCTGCCATAGTAGATTCAAACTTATTTATATATTTTGACCATTGGCTATTCCATCCATTTTCCGCAGCATCAGCAATGTACTCTAATTCTCGTGATGTGATCGAGGGTCCTGCAGTTAAAATCATCTCTCTTTTCATGTTCAGTCCATTTCTTCAATTAAAAGTTTTACTTTATATTTTTTATTCCCAACCTTGATAAAAGCAAAACTTTTTTCCACAAACATTCTTGCCTTTATCTTATTTATTAACTTCTTAAATGTTCCTACCTCGTCTAAATTTATCTCATCATATGAGCTAATTTCTTTTTTCGAGTGATAAGTAAAACGACTATGATCTTGCTTAATTGGTTTAATTCCCTCAAGCTTAAGTTTTTCCCAAGTTTCGAAAAAGAGAGAGGTAATCTCTTTTTGAGCATTTAAATATAAGTGCCCAGAATTTTCATGTACCTTTGGGATTATTTCTCTTTGGGCAATGATGGGTCCAGTGTCTGCACCTTCATCAATCAAATGAAGAGTGACCCCAAATGGAGACCCATCCAAAAAAGGATAAACTGACGGGTACCAGCCTCTATTGTAGGGCAAGAGTGCCGGATGAAAGTTTAAACAACCAAATTTTGGAATATTAAAAGCTTCTGGCCTTAAAAGGTGAGCCCAATAACAAGTTATGAAGATGTCAGGTTTATACTCTCTTAAAAGTTCCAATACCTCTTCTTTTAAAATATCTTTCCCTACAAATATCTGGCTCTGGGAAACTCCAGCGGCTTGTATGATTTGTTCTCCACACTTTCTTAGTTTTTTCTCATGAATAAACAAGAAGCCTATTTCATCCTGTTCTTTTATTTTTTTTACAACTTCTAGTCCAACGATATCGTTAACAAAGAGAACGACCTTATTCTTCTTTGCGATCCTTAAATAATCCATCTAGCCTCTCTTATTGTTGCCTCTCTTAAATATTCTTCTATATTCAGGAAAGTTTGTGCTTTTCTATCCCTTACACCGTACCACTTAAGAGTTTTTTCGATAGCCTTCTTTGAGTTCCATAAATTGGAGAACCCACATAGATCCTTCAACTTAGTAATATCCAACTCAAGTCTTGAAGCCTCATATCTTTCCGAAGGAGTAAACTCAACCTCGAGGTGGGGAATTACTTTGCAAGCGACATCAACCACATCCTTTACCCTTATACAGTCTGATAACTCAGGCCCAAGGTTAAAAGGGGTTGAATATGCCTCACTCCCTTCAAGCAACTTACTCGCGATATGGAGATAGCCGAACAAAGGATCTAGAACGTGCTGCCAAGGTCTTGTAGACTCAGGACTCCTCAAGGAAAGAACTTTTCCCTCCTCTCCAGCTTTTACTATATCCGGAATCAAACGATTTTTAGAAAAGTCTCCTCCTCCAATAACATTTCCCGACCTAACAGATGCGATTAGAACTCCTAGCTCCTTGGAAAATGAATCTCTGTACGAGTTGGTTATGATTTCAGAGCAGGCCTTGGAAGCGCTATACGGGTCATAGCCACCTAAACAGTCTTCTTCGGAGAAGGCTTTTCCTGAATTGTCATTTTTATAACACTTATCAGAGGTCACAACGACAACACCTTTCACATTCTGATTGGGATAGTCGAGAAGAGATTGAAACAAATTAGAAACACCTACAGTATTTACATCAAATGTATAGCTAGGATTGGTATATGAATCGAAAACCAGGCTTTGAGCCGCCATATGTATAATTAAGTCAGGGTTGGTTAACTCCAACACTCTTTTCCAATCTTTTAGACTTCTAACGTCGCCATAATAGGTATCGTAATCTAGATTTAGAGTTTTAAAGTGATTTGTGTTAATGAACTCCTCATTGGAGAAGCCAAAGATATGTGCTTCAAAAAACTCTTTA
This sequence comes from Halobacteriovoraceae bacterium, assembly GCA_002711995.1. GTDB lineage: Bacteria > Bdellovibrionota > Bacteriovoracia > Bacteriovoracales > Bacteriovoracaceae > UBA845. The sequence goes on from PASN01000008.1 coordinate 68,185, forward strand.
AGAATGGTTGCGAGCCATGACCCCTTAAACCCAGTGTTCCCGGTTATTAAGACCTTCTTACCTTGAAACGTTTCTTTTAGTTTTACCAAGTCTTCCACGGAGCCTGACCTATATTCCATAAGTTTTCGAGGTAGTTCTTATCCCTTAAGGTATCCATACACTTCCAAAATCCATGGTGTTTGAAGGCTGCAAGACGGCCTTCAGAAACAGCCGTTTCAAGTGGTTCCCTCTCTAAAACAACGTCATTTTCATTTTTTATTAAATCCAAGAACGATGGATCCACGACAAAGAAACCGCCATTAATCCAATAACCATCTCCCTTCGGCTTCTCTAGAAAACTGTTTACCGCTCCATTTGAGCCAATATCTAAAGAGCCAAAACGTCCCTCTGGCTGAACAGATGTTAAAGTAATTAAAGCTTTGCTGGCATTATGAAACTCAATTAAATCTTTTACACAAACGTCCGAAAGTCCATCACCATAGGTCAATAAAAACGGTTCATCCTTAATGTATCTTTCAGCTCTTTTTATTCTGGAGCCAGTCATTGTGTTTAGCCCGGTTTCCACCAGAGTAACCTTCCAATCTTCATTCTGAGAAGTGTTATGTACCTCAAACTTATCTTGTGCAGTGAACAAGGTAACATCAGACTGGTGCAGGAAGTAATTTGAAAAATACTCTTTGATTGAATAGCCTTTGTACCCCAGCAAAATAACAAACTCGTTAAAGCCTTGTTGAGCATAACTTTTCATGATGTGCCAGATGATAGGTCGCCCACCAATCTCTACCATTGGCTTTGGCTTAGAATCAGTCTCTTCAGATATTCTAGTGCCGTATCCGCCTGCAAGAATTACAACTTTCATTTAGCTCTCTTTGACAAAAATTCTTTTATTACATCCGCAATATACTTCATATGGCCATCGTTCAAACGAGGAAATACTCCCACCCAAAATGTATTATTCATCACAATGTCCGTATTCTCCAAATTTCCTACAATTCGATATTTAACATTTTCATAAAGCGGCTGTTTGGTAAGGTTTCCAGCAAAAAGCATTCTCGTACCGATTTTTTTTGCTTCAAGATAATCTCTCAGCTCGTTCCTTGAGAAACCTTGGCCGTCTTTAACTGTTATAGGAAACCCAAACCAACTAGGTTTTGCCTTTTCATGAATTTTGGGAAGGATTAAACAATCATCAAGACCATTAAGATAAGAATGTAAAAGCTTGAAGTTTTTATTTCGCTTCTCAATAAACTCTTCAACTCGAGTTAACTGAGACAGGCCAAGTGCGGCCTGCATATCTGTCATTTTAAGGTTATAGCCAATGTGGCTATAAATGTATTTATGGTCATAGCCTCTTGGCAGGTCACCAAGTTGCCAGTTAAATCTTTTTTTACAGCTATTGTCTACTCCTGGCGGACACCAACAATCCCTTCCCCAATCTCTAAAAGACTCTGCAAGTTTTTTAAGTTTCGGGCTCGAAGTTAATACCGCCCCTCCCTCTCCAGTAGTAATGTGGTGTGCAGGATAAAAACTTAAAGTACAAATATCCCCATAAGTACCAACAAGCTTACCATCATACTTAGCCCCTAGAGCATCACAACAATCTTCTATTAGCCAAAGTTTGTGCTTTTCACAGAATTTTCTCACCTGATCCAATTCGAATACATTTCCTAAAGTATGAGCAATAAAAACAGCTTTCGTTTTTTCAGAAAGAGCCCTTTCTAAGTAGCTCACATCAAGTTGTAAACTTTCGATATCCACGTCAACAAATACTGGAACAGCTCCAACTTGAACAATAGGGTTAACAGTTGTTGGGAATCCGGCTGCGAGAGTGATAACTTCGTCCCCAGGCTGAACTCTTCTGTCACCTAAGGTAGAAGAAGTCAGAGTAGACATTGCTACAAGGTTTGCAGATGAGCCAGAATTAACCAATAGACAAAACTTTTGATGCATAAACTCAGCGAGTTTTCTCTCAAGATCCTCCGAATATCTCCCAGCTGTGAACCACATATCAAGTGCGGAGTCGACGACACTTACAACATCATTACTATTAATCAACTTTCCAGAAACAGGTATATAATTTTGACCAGGAACAATCTTATCTCCGGAAGTTGAATTAAAGAATGCTCTAGTTTGGTCTAAAATATGAGACCGTATTTTATTAAATTCTTCCATTTTTCCATACTCCTTGGTGTATAATAGTACCAGGCCGATCCCTTCTCCAACCCAGATTTGTAGGGTCAACAGAGCCTTCTAAGACATCAAAACTAATTATGTTACTCAGTCCCTCCAACAACTCGCCTGGCATTCCTAAATTTAAGGTAAGATAGTACTTACCAGGTTTTAATAGAAGTTTAGGCACCTTATAACAAGACCGATAACGGCCTGCTTGATGATTGAAAATGGGTGCCTCAGCTTCATTATTAAAAGTATAAAACAAGGGTCCTGCGTCATTCTCTAAAATTAAAGCCAACACGATGCCTCTAACATCTTCCTGAACTTCATATTCAACTTCAATATCTATACCTTCGGAAACATCGAAGTCACAAACACAGCAGTTTTGATTATTTAAAGTTCTAATAGAAGCAATAGAAGCTATCTTGCTTTTGTCCACATCGAAATACATTTCTCCCCTACTGCTCTCACTCTCTAAATATTGTGAAATCACTTTTTGGGTCTCCCCTACACACACCAATTCTCCATCCTTTAAATATGCGACCCTGTCACAAAGAGTTGAAATCGCACCTAAGTTGTGACTGACAAATAAAATAGTTCTACCATCTCCTCTAGAAATATCCTTCATTTTACCTAAGCACTTCTTCTGAAACTCAATATCGCCTACGGCTAAAACCTCATCAACAATCAGTATTTCAGGCTCAAGGTGTGCAGCTACAGCGAAGCCAAGCCTGACAATCATACCACTAGAGTACCTCTTTACAGGTGTATTGATATATTTTTGTATGCCAGCAAACTCAATAATTTCGTTTAGCTTTTCTGATACTTCTCTTTTACTCATCCCTAAAATCGCACCATTTAGAAAAATGTTCTCCCGACCAGTAAGCTCTGGATGAAATCCTGTTCCAACCTCAAGAAGAGATCCAATTCTTCCTTCATATGAAACTTCCCCATACGAAGGAGAGGTTATTCGAGAAAGGATTTTTAAAAGAGTTGACTTTCCAGCACCATTTTTACCAATTATTCCAAGTACTTCTCCTTTAAACACCTCAAGATTGATATCTTTCAAAGCCCAGACATAGTTACTATTACCTTTGCTTGTCCTGTCATTGGAGTCTCCAATCAACTTAAAAGGATCTTCCTTTCCTCTAATTTTAGCCCAAGCCCTCTTAAGGTCATCTCCTAAGGACCCTGTACCTATAAGGCCAAGACGATATTGTTTCGACAGTTTTTTAGTTGTTAAAGCATAATCTCTCATCACACTGTATCCATAAAATTTTGTTCAACTTTTGTGAATACACAGTACCCTAGAGCCAATATTAAAAAGGAAAAAAAGCCACTGTACGCAAACATACTTAAGTCAAAAGTCCCTCGGCCAAGAAATCCATAACGGAGCACTTCTAACAATGGAGCGATTGGATTCCACTTTATCAAAAGTAAGTACTTATTAGGAATACTAGACATAGGATAAATCACAGGAGAAACGTACATCCACAACTGAACACCAAATGCTAGCAAAAAGGACAAGTCTTTGTATTTAGTAGTAAGTGAAGAGAAAAGCATACCGAAACCTAGACTAATCCCTCCAAAAAAAAGAATTACAAGCGGTGTTAGAAAAATTATTTGCCAGTTAGGATTTATCACCCCTTCGTTAAGGTAATAAGCCCAAACACCAAGAAACAATAAAAGTTGAACTAGTAGTTTTGCTAAGGCTGATATTACAGTAGAAGCAGGAACAATTGCTCTTGGGAAATAAACTTTTCCAAAAATAGCTTGATTTAAAACAAAAGTATTCGAGGTTTTATTGAGACAGTCCGCAAAGTAGCTCCAAAAAGTGATTCCTAGCAAATAAAACAACACATGTGGCAGGCCATCAGTAGATATATTAGCCATCTTTCCAAAAACAAAAGTGAACATGAGTGTAGTTAAAGCTGGTTGAATAATATACCAAAGAGGCCCAAGTATGGTTTGCTTATATACTGTAAGGATATCTCTTTTAATAAATAAAATTAGAAGGTCTCGATATCGCCATAATTCATTAATCTTATAGTCCAATAAACCTTTATTAGGCTTTATTACCGTCGAGGTCCTAGAAAGACTCATAAAGATTCACCACCGTTTCAAGGCCTTGGTGCAAACTCACCTCTGGTTTCCATCCAAGCTTTCTTATTTTAGATCCATCTAGAGATTTAAGCATTGTTCCATCAGGTTTTGATGAGTCAAATTCAAGATTTCCTTCAAAGCCAACCGCCTCCTTTATAATTAAAGCCAGTTGACTAATTTCTATATCCTCTCCAGTCCCAATATTAATTATATCTGGTAATTCTCCTTTGTAGTTCATTAGATAGATACAGGCTCTAGACATGTCATCAACATACAGAAATTCTCTTCTAGGCCTTCCCGAGCCCCAGACTTTAAAGGTCTTATCACCTCTTTTTTTAGCTTCAGTCATTCTTGCAATTAGCCCTGGAATAACATGCGAGTTTTCTGGGTGAAAATTGTCGTTTGGTCCATAGAGGTTTGTGGGCATAACAATAAAAAAAGGGGATCCATACTGGCGCCTAAAGCTCTCGGCTGTTTTTAATCCTGCAATTTTAGCAATGGCATATGGCTCATTTGTTGGCTCAAGGGGACCTGTCAAAAGATACTCTTCCTTCATAGGCTGTGGGCATTCTTTTGGGTAAATGCATGAAGAACCCAGGAATAATAATCTCTTTAGAGGATACTTCCATGAAGCCCCAAAGATATTGTTCTGAATTGTAAGGTTTTGATAAATAAAGTCCGCACGGTACTCATTATTGGCATAGATCCCACCCACTTTAGCTGCTGCCATAAAAACATATTCAGGTTTCTTAGATGCAAAGTAAGTCTCAACATCGGCCTGTATCATTAGATCAAGCTCTTCCCGCACTGGAGTTAAAATATTGTAATATCCCTGTGTTTCAAGCTCTCTTACAAGAGCAGACCCCCCCAAGCCTCTACTACCGAGAACCAGAATTCTACTATCCTTATTCATGATACTCCATTATTCGGTGCCCACCCTCTACAAGGTACTTATCTCGCTTAAAGAGATTTAAGTCAGAATTCATCATATCTGTCACAAGAGAATCCAAGTCATGCCTTGGAGTCCATTTAAGCTTCTCCCTAGCCTTAGAGCTATCTCCCAACAACAGGTCCACTTCAGTGGGCCTAAAGTACCTTGGATCAATTTTCATTACAATTTTTCCCTCAGGAACTTGGTACTCAGGATTGGAGCAGGACACAACTTTGGCGACTTCTTCTATACCTTCACCTTCAAAACTCAGCTTTATACCTACATGATCAAAAGTTTTAATAATAAACTCTCTTACCGAAGTTGTGACACCTGTTGAGATGACGAAGTCTTCGGGCTCATCTACTTGAAGCATTGCATGCATAGCTTCGACATAGTCCTTTGCATGACCCCAGTCCCGTTGAGAATCTATATTTCCCATGTAAACGCAGTCTTGAAGGCCAAGTGCAATTTTTGCAACAGCCCTAGTAACTTTTCTGGTAACAAAGGTTTCTCCTCTTAAAGGAGATTCATGATTAAACAAGATCCCATTACATGCAAACATGCCATAGGCTTCTCTATAGTTTACTGTTATCCAATATGCATATAGTTTTGCACATGCATAAGGAGACCTTGGATAAAACGGTGTTGTTTCCTTTTGCGGCGTTTCTTGAACTAGCCCATACAACTCCGAGGTGGAGGCTTGATATATTCTAGTCTTATTTTCCAACCCACATATCCTAATTGCTTCCAAAAGTCTCAATGTTCCCATAGCATCGACATTTGCCGTATATTCAGGACTATCAAAAGAAACACCTACATGTGACATGGCACCCAAATTATAGATCTCATCAGGCTGAATCTCTTGAACCAATCTTATTAAATTTGTTGCATCTGTTAAGTCGCCATAATGCAAGATAAACCTTACATCGTTTTCGTGAAGGTCGTGATAAAGGTGATCAACTCTATCAGTGTTAAATAAAGAGGATCTTCTTTTAATTCCATGAACCTCGTAACCTTTTTCAAGTAAAAGCTCAGCGAGGTAGGCTCCATCTTGACCAGTAACTCCAGTAATTAGTGCTTTTTTCATTGTAATCCTAGTAAGCGTTCTTAGAAAAAATTCCCTTGGTAAGTGTCATTGTTAAAATTGTTACATCCAACCAAACTGACCAATTGCGAATGTAGTATAGATCACACTCTATCCGTTTTTCAATGGAAGTATCTCCTCTCCAGCCATTTATTTGTGCCCAACCTGTGATTCCAGCCTTCATTTTGTGTCTTAGCATATAAGTAGGGATCTCTTTTTTAAATTGTTCTACATATTTGGGTCTTTCCGGACGAGGTCCAACAAGACTCATATCGCCAATAAGCACGTTGAAGAACTGAGGAATTTCATCGAGTGATGTTTTTCTAAGAATTCTTCCTATCTTTGTAACTCTAGGATCATTTTCAACAGTCCAGCCACCATGATTTTCCTCTCCTACCTTCATAGACCTAAACTTCCACATCTTGAACCTGTTTCCATCAAGTCCCATTCTCTCTTGGGAGTAAAAAATAGGGCCAGGAGATGACCTTTTTACAAGGATTGAGAGAACTAAAAACACAGGAGAAAGCACAATCAAAGCAAGAGCAGAGAGAAAAATATCGAATACTCTTTTAAAGATCATTGATCTACTTTTTATGTTTGGCTCATTTACCTGAATAATTGGCAGTCCATGAAACTCCACAATGCTATACCCCACAAGGGAATAGGTAAGATCCGGAAGAATTAGTGTTTCAGTGGTTGAACTCAGTAGGGAGCGAGAGATGTAATCTATTTTGTGGGAATCTTTGTTAGCGTATCCAATTACCACTAAGTCAGGAGTCAGATTTTCCAGGAGACTTGGAGTGAAGCCATCAAAGCTTGGAATACCCAATTTGTCGGCAAGGCCATCAGAATCTGCCCACCCTTTAATAGCAATACCGGCCTCTTTATGTTGCAAGACCTTTTTGACATAGTCTTGAACCTGCTTTCCCGAACCCACTAAAAGAGAGTAGCGAATATTTTTTCCTTTCGCTCTCAGGTTTTGCAATAGTTTTCTCATGCTAAGCTTAAAAGTGATGAGAACACTTGTGCTTAGAACATAATAGGTAATAAGAAATATTCTTGAAGCTTTATGAGGAGTGAAAAAGTAGATCAATAGAACAAAAACAATAAAAGCATAAGTGTTTGCTCTTGCGACAGTCACCAACTCTCGAAAAATTGATTCCAAACGTTTAGAGGAGTAAAATCCCTCCCTTCTAAAGTAATAGTAACTAAGTCCTAGTAATAAGGCGTTTGCTTTCAAGTACCATAATTCTAGGCCTGATTGAGCTTGAGGAACTATAGTTTCGAACCGGATCAAGTATGACGCCCACCAACATAACAGGACAATTAAAAGATCCACTACTTTATGAAGAATTTCAAATTCTCTATGATGGCTTTTAAGCATATTCCCTCAGATATATTGATTAGGCTCATATTTCTACCTCAATCCAAAAAAGCTGGCAAACTATTGTTATATAAATACTAAAAAGCTAAATTAAGATTTTAAAAGGTTTAAATTTGACTCTCAGTTTCAGACACTTTCTTATGATCATGTTGCCTTGCGCAGCACTCTTAGGTCCAGCAATAAGCGTGGAAAAGGTATATCTATTCCACGTTATATCTATAATTGCCGTGATTCCTTTCTTTTTGATGCTCAGAGATTCTGAAAAAAGTGAATTGATAAATAGAAATAAAGCTTTCTGGCTTATCGCACCCCTATGGTTTATAACTAGTTTTATTTGGGCTGAAAATACCTCTCAAGCGTTGAGGTTTGAGTTGCAACTGCTCACAGGTCTCTTCTGTTTGTTTAGTCTCCAAGTTTTTATTAGGAATATAGGTGATTTCAATAAAGTTCTAAAAGCTTTGGGAGTCTTATTTGTAATTCATCTCGTTATATCTCTTTTAGAGGCATACACCTCCTTTAGGCTTCCAGTTTCACCAATATCTCCACTGGTAAAGTCCATAAGAAGCGACCAGTGGGTGCAGAACCTTAATTACCCCAGCTTTTATGAAAACTATCCAACAAGCTTTTTTTGGCATCCTAATAACTTAGCTCTTGTTACAGTATGTTCACTTCCTCTCATCTTCTCTTCAAAAATACATTACCTGTTCAAGGTGTTAGCGTGGCTAACTTCTCTGATAGTCATTATTAAGGCCGGTGCCAAGGCAATGCTTGTTCTATTTTCAGTCTATAGTCTGGCCATGCTTTACAAGTGTATTTCAACAAGTGGCAAAGTCAGAAGAGCCTTTCTTCCAATAGCTTTAGTATTCGCCATAGTAGGGACCCTTTTTTGGACATCCCTAGAAAAAGAGCAGAAGCATGAGTTAAAGCAAAGCTTTGTAACCTTTAGCCGGTACGCTGCAATTCTCCCTAAATTTGTGGCCAACCAATTTTTTGATCAGGACTATAAGCTTGAGTTTCATGGAAATACTCGTGAGAGGTTTCTCTTCATGGAAGCGGCAATTGCGGAGTACAAGAAATCTCCACTTCTTGGAATTGGTGCAGGACAACTTTACAGCAAGAAAGTCTCCCTTCATGGTAGAGAGGTCAACCTCACCTCCATTCATAACTATTGGCTAGAAATGTTCGTTATAGGCGGTCCATTTTTCTTTCTAGGGTATATTGCTTGGTTTGTATGGATATCTTTTAAATTAATCGCTTCAAATGATGTGCGTGACCGATCTTTTGGAGAAAGTATGATTTTGTTCTTTTTTGCGGCGCCGGTAATGTCTAGTGTATTTTACTTCCTACCAAAGTGGCTTTTGTATGGCCTGGCAATTAAGAGACTTCAACTTTCTAAGCAATAAAGTAGCCATCTTCATAAATTGTTTGGAGGTTCTTGGCATTGACTCTTGCATCATGATATTTTCTAGCAAATTCTAAACCTCTCTCACCGATCTTACCAAGATCAGTACTCGAACAGAGCTCCTCAAGAACTTCATAGAGATTGTGTCTATCAGCATTAACTATCGGGAAGTCTTCATAGTGTTCTTTATAATATGCTTCTACTTTTGGTCGAATGAAGCATACTACGGGCTTACCCAGTGCCATTGCTTCAATTGCAAAAACACCATAATCCCCAGCGACCACCTGGTCTATTACAATGTCTGCTTTATTAAGATATTCAAGAAGTTCTGCATGAGGCATGTTTTGCAATAGTTTATAATCAGCTTTTCCTTCAGCTTTAAGGCGGTCTAAAGCATCAATCACATACTTGGTGCCTTTCACCTTGGGATTGCTGGGGCCATGAACTATTAGTGGTACTTTATTGGTACTCTTTGGATCAGGGTTTAACTTTTCTAAATCAACTGATCTCGAAATGAGATGAAACTTTGGGTTTATTTCAGAATTAACATATTCTACCAACTCAGGATAACTAACCATTGCGACAAATCCAGCCTTCTTAAACCTTCTCTGAGTTGCAAGGGACTTATTTAAAAGCCCTAGAGACTCAAGTCCCTCATCAATAAATTGTTGAACAGTGTATCCAGGGACATCATCGCAAAGCATTTCTAAGCTTCTGATATCAGACCCACAATATTCCACGAATTTCTTCTTTTTCATTGGTGCAACTAGAGCTAACAACAGCTTTGTAGACAAAGATTGCCCACCATACATCCAATGAATTACATCTGAAGATAGAAGGTCCTTTAAAAAGGAATAAAAGAAGTGAACTTTCCTGCCTAGACCTTTTGTGGGCATAGACTTTATTGAGTCCAGGGAAGTTTGTTTTTTAGGAGTAAGATTGTACCCTACCGCATCAACACCCAATTTTCTAAGTTCTTTAATATGCACACTGGCCAAAGAAGCAGTGTTATTGGGCATAAAGATTACTTTCATATTAGGAGTACTTCTTTTTCATTGAGTTATAATATTTGATATACTTGTCAAATTCGGTTCCAAGAAGTGATGGTTCGGCCTGTTCCTGTCCCTTAACATTGAAGAACCAATCATCAATTTGGCTAACCTCTTCTACACTTAGACCAAATCGAGTTAATCCGATTTTATTAATTTTATGAGACTCAGCAGGGCTTCCAAAAGAGATTGTGAAAGGAAGAATACTTCTTGTTACAGTGGAATTCATTCCAATCATTGCGAAAGCTCCTATGACTCTATGCTGGTGAACGGTGGATGATAAACCTAGATTTGCGAACTCATCAATAATTGTATGCCCGCCTACCATAACATTACATGACAGGTTCACCTTGTTCCCAATTACCGCATCATGACCAATATGAGAGCCTCTAAGCATTACAACATCATTCATTAGAGTTGTGACCTCTTCAGTTCCGCCGTTAACTGTAACAAATTCCCTAAGGACATTATTATTCCCAATCTTTACTTTACCTGGTTCAGCATGAAAAAAGTCTCTATGTTCAGCTGCGGTTCCTATGCATACGTTTGCTTCAAATCTATTATTGTCGCCAATTTCCACATTAGGACCAATAATGCAAAAAGGGCCAATATAGTTGCCTTGGCCAAGCTTTGCATTATCGTCAACGACGGCAGTAGGATGGATGGTATTTGCATCACTCATAATTTGATCTCGCTTGTTTTATTTTATTTAAAAAAGATTATATGTGGATAATCCAAAATTGTAAGGTGAAATTTTTATCAACGAAACAACTCGGCTAATCATTCTTTTTAGCCGTCCACGCAAGGCCGAAAAAATAAAATATAACAGAAATAAGGACCTCTCCACCAACAAGAAAAGTAAGAATGTTATCCAGTCCCTCTGCTAGCATGAATACAGAAACAACTAATACAATATTAAATGTCTTTTTAAGTGCAAGGTACTGAACCTTATCAATTGTTAAAAAAAGGTTATAGGTCAGTGCAGACAGAACCTTGAAAGGAACTAAAAGAACAAAATACTTTGCAAAGTTTCCGGAGCTTTCCCAGCTTTTTCCTAAAAGCCAAACGGCCACGTCTTCCGCAATTAAGGCAGAAAGTAAGCAGACTGGAAGCAAGAGCAGCATAACTTTTTTTGTAACCCTAAAAAAGTATCTCCTTAAGGCTCCAGTCACCGCATCAACCTCATTCATCTTTCTAAAAACAGCTCCGGCCAAGGAACTTCCCAAGATCAGTGAGGGCTGCAGTATTATTTTGTAAGAAACCAAGAATGCTCCCATTAGCTCAATTGAAAACATTGCTCCCACAAACACCATTGGCAAGTCTATTATCAGCTGATTTAAGGTTGCTGAGTATGTTGAAAAGATTCCTCGTTTAAAATATTTTTTTATAAAGGAAAAATCGATTCTCGGGCGGGTGAGATCTGCAGAAGAGTTCCTCTTATAAATACCAGCGGACAACATTAAACCTGCAATGTCACCTAGTACAAGTCCCACACTTTTCAAGCTGAAGGACAATGCGACTTTTATCAAATTAGCGAATACTCTATTTACGTTTGTGGCCTTGGCATTAATATAAAAGTGCTTATTTCTGATATTATTTGCCTTGAATATTTCATTTAGACCCACGAGAAAAGAGTAGATTGGCAAAAAGAAAAGAATCCCTTTAATGTCGTAACCCTTCACTATTATTTTAAGATCTAAAAAGTAAATGGAAGAAACAGCAACAACCAAAAAAGCGGTTGATAATGTAAGAAGGCCTAAGGAGTTTTGAAACAGATGCTTAGCCTCATCTTTTGAACTAGGTATTGGCAAGAATGCGTGTAGCTGAAGCGAGCTAATTATAGATGTAAATGCCATTACCACCATAAATGAAGCAAAGACACCAAACTCTCCGGGGCTATAGAGTCGTGTTAGTACAGGATAAAAAACTAGCGATATAAAACTAACCATAATGTTGCCAGTAAGGAGGGTGGCAAATCCTTTGGTCTCTACCGTTTTAAGAATTTTTTTTGAACTAATTTTCATTGAGGTCATTTTAGTTATGACACTACGAAATAGGAAGTTTTATTCTTCCCGATCAACTTCTAAAAGCATGTTTTAATTGATAGGGTAATGATTAATTTTTGTTGCCTCAAAACTATTACAATAAAACTAGGAGAATCCTTGAAAAGCTTTCTTAAGGTAAAACTGCAAGATATATTTCAGGTCATAAGGCCACACAGCCTAAAGCTATTAATTACTTTAGGTTTTATGGCCATTCTCTCTCAGTTTACCACCGTCAATCATTATTTGGAGCAATTTTCAGCACCGCGAGAAATAATCAACACAGTGAGTAATGATTCATCCAGAGCTGTAGGCACCATAATGAACACAAGATGGTATAAGTCCAATGGATTTTACCCTTATGGAAATGTGTACTTTAGAGTAGCTCACACAATTCACGCATTTTCCAATAAGACTTTTCCAGAAGTTGATATGGATAAAATTGAAAAGGTGGAGCAATCGCATTACTACGCATTAGTGCTTGCAAGTACTTTGGCGCTTTATGCTTTGGCATTTCTTCTAGCAAGCTTTATTGTAAAAGGTTTAATCTTTAGACTTGCAATGACTTATACATTTGCCAGCACTTTCTTGCATTCAGAAACCTGGACAGAGTACCTTTTACTGGCACACCCTGATCATACTCTAGCTTTAGTCACAGCGCTTGCCGCTCTTCTAAGCTTTAAACTGATTCAATATCCAAAAAGCTCACTCTACTTCACAGCATCTGCAATGGCATGGGGAGTGGCGACTGCAACCAAGATGAGCACCCTTCTTTTTTATCCTGCAATTCTCTTCTTAGTGATGTTTCCCTATGAGAAGAAAAATTGGAAACGGTTCTTCAATTATGTTGTCATTATGTTTTTGGCGTACCAGATTATTGGTTTCCCTCAAAACCTTTCTATGCATAGGCACATTGCCTTCATGCTTAAACAGTCTTACCACTCTGTTAGTCCAGACTGGGGTTCATTTACAGAGTGGCTTGCACTTACTTTGGACCAAATAAAATACCCAGGTCTTTTTGTTATTATTTTTTCCATTTTATTTAAAAAGAGAGATCAACAATTAAAGATTTGGAAGGTTGCAGTATTCTTTTTGATTCCTTTCTGTGTTTTACTCTCTAGAAAGATCACCTCAGTTCATCACTATTATCCGATGCCATTTGTTGCAATGCTATTAGTAGGGTTTATTCCTTTAATTGGTCAAATGGACTTGCAACGTTTCTTCTCCAAAAAAGTTAAGTTTGCTGGTTTGGCCATAATATTTGTAGTTTCTATGACTAAGCTTAATTCAGGCATGCAGGAGTCCTTAGCAAGCTCTTACTTAATGCATACTAAATGTCGTAAACAGTCTCTTAAGGCCAAGTCCATCCTTAGAAATTACCAAAAAGAAGGCTTCAGAGTACTAGTTGATCCTTACTTCCCTATCGGAACAAGAGAAGTTGATTACGATAGAACTTGGGGCTACAAATTAAAGGATCTAAAAAAGAATTCTCAAATTAGTGTCCTAGGACTTAGAGAGACTTTCTATGAGAGGTTTCTCTCTCCAGCTCCCATGTCTCAACAACCAGATATTAGAGTTAATTGGGATGAATTTGGTTTGTTTTACAAAACGTTCCACAATCAAAAACAGGTTGAAGCTGTTAGTGCCACTTGGAATAGAGTATACACGGACAAGTGTGGACACCACATATTCAAAAAGGAAAGTGCTCAGTGAGTTGCTATTTAATTATCCCTTGTTTTAATGAAGAAGATAGACTTGATGGATCTGCATTCACTTCCTACGCTAAAAAGAACAAGGATGTGAGGTTTATCTTTGCAAACGACGGCTCAAAAGATGATACAGCGAAGGTGTTGGAAACTCTCTCCTCTTTAGCTCCTAAAACCATGTATGTTTACAACGCCCCTCACAATAAGGGCAAAGCAGCCGTGATTCGAGACGCATTCTTAACATTCGACAAGGAAGAACTCTTCAATTCCAATGACTGGATTGGTTATTGGGATGCGGATCTCGCCACCCCACTTTGGGAAGTGGACAACATGTATAAATATTCGAGGCTCTACGAGGATCAGATTGACTCAATCTGGGGATCAAGACTGCTAAGACTTGGCTCTGATATTAGACGCTCTGCCAAGAGACACTATCTAGGAAGAATATTTGCAACTGTCGTTGGCGTGGTTCTAAACGTTAAATCCTACGATTCCCAATGTGGGGCCAAGCTATTTAACTACGAATCAGCAAAAATCGCATTCTCGGCTCCATTCATTAGCAAATGGATCTTTGATGTTGAGATTCTACTAAGACTTCAAGACAAGAGGATTATTGAGTATCCTCTTCGTAAATGGGAAGACGTGCCAGGAAGCAAAGTGAATATTAGCAAAGATATCTTTAGAGTTCTTAAGGACCTGTTTCAGATCTGGAAACTGCACAATAAGTAATCAAAGAATAGATTTTTTTTAAACTCCAAGTCGTAGAGGCCGGATACAGTTCGGTTAATTGAGAAGAAGAACACTTTCCTATTTAATCTTTACTTGAATAGGAGAGGCCATGAAGACATTAAGCACATCCCTTTTTTGGAGTACTTTTTTATTAATCATTCCGGTACTTGGAGTATTTGCTTTTTTATGGTCAGGGTTTGAGGAGATACTGCCTAAACGAGCCGTTGGGCCTGACAACTCAGAGCTGGAGTACGCCTTTAAGAATTAGTTCTGACTTGAGGCTAATATTTCTTCCAATATGAAGGGATTTATTCGCTTCAAAAATCTCACTTAAGATTAACTTCCCAAGCTTGGGCGCAAGATGGGAGCTGTCCATGAAGTATTCGCTTGTGGAGTACGGTTTGAGTCCTTCGTTAGTAAAGTCGTAAACTTCGGAGAAGGTATTTGCTAGGATGTTTTTAAACTGGTTTAGCTCTTTCTCTAGCCCCTGACTCTTTATGCTCTGGACGTGCTCGTAAGTGTGAGGGGCGGTTATTGCAATGAGCCTTATATTGTTTTGCTTTGCCAGTTCTTGAAGCTCTTTGAGCTGGTTGACTCTTTTTTGATCAAACTCGTACTTGCCGTATTCGTGCTGAGATAGCTTAACCTTGCCAGTGTTTAGCTTTTCTTTTGGGTAGTCTCCATGCTCAAGATAGATATGTCTTGGTTCTGAGAACAGGTTTACTCCTATAACTCTAATGCTGTCTCTAAGCGCATCCATTGTTAGGTATGTATTGGAAATTGCTTTAGAGTCGAAGTAGTTGTTTTGAGATTTTTTTAAATACTTCCTTAGCGGTGAATTATAGAGCCTTGGATCTGTTTCAAAGTTTTTATTGAGCGTGTAGAAGTCAAACTGCACAATAATTAGCTTAGGGCTTTGTTTTTCAATAATGTGCCTTGTGATTGCCAGATAATCTTCTGTGGTGCTGTGTTGCACAGAGTAATTGAAGCTCTTAAGTCCTGTGATCTCATTCATGTCACTTGTTTTGTATCTATGGGCGGCACTTGAGCCTAGAAGAAATGCTTCGTACTTGTTGGTTGTGTTATCAAGCATTCTAAACTTCACTTCTCTACCAAACATTACTGCTTTGGTTTTAAAGCCAAAAACATTAATCCCATACTTCTCATAAGGATCAACACTAATGATCAGTCCCATGCAAAGAGTGAATATAGTTATTGTGGAGATTGTGAATGTCTTTAGAAATTTATTAGGCATGGATGGATACTACAAAAAATGAAGGGAAAACTCCAAAACTTTTAGCTCCTATTCTCAATAGGCTCCACACAACGGTTTAACAAATTCAACAAGTTACACAGTTCAGTAAAGTTGTTATTGATTTATTCATGAGGTAAAATTAAAAAATGGACCTTCGTAAAACACTCAAATTTGTTCACAACCTATTGTCTTCTAATGACGTGGACCACGCATTAATTGGTGGTTTAGGCCTTGCATGTTATGGATCCACAAGGGCAACTGTCGACTTGGATCTTCTTATCTATGAAGAAGATAAAGAGAAAACAAGTGAGCTGTTAGTTAAAAACGGGTTTGCTCTTCAGAACCAATCTGAGGAGGTGCTCCAGTTCGGAGGGTTGGGATATGTTGATTTGCTCATCGCCCGAAGACCTATTTCAAGAGACATATTAAAACTGTCCAATTCAGGCGGCCCAAATGGAATAAACTTTGTTAGGGCCGAAGACCTTATTGGACTTAAAATTCAAGCTTATAAGAATGATCCTAAGAGAGAGTTTCAGGACAAGGCAGATATTCAATATTTAATTGAGTCTCAAGCTGATCTTGATTGGGACCTTATAAAAAGTTATGCAAACTTATTCGAGGAGTGGGAGATTATTGATGAAATCAGACAAAAACTTAAATCTTGATTCCTACTTTAATTTTTTGGCAGAATACTTTGCCACCTTTGACTTTTCCAAGCTTAAAAGAAAAAAGGTCACTGGAAAGAACTTTAAACTTTAATACCTACCTAACACTAATGAAGGCTCCTAAGCAGAAATAGGACGTGGCAGTTCAATATCTGAATTCTTTAGCTCCCAAAGGTCATTCGCTATTTGTAAGTTCATCCAGAACTCTGGAGTTGTGCCAAGGGCAGACGCTATTTTCAAGGCCATAATAGGACTAATTGATGTTTTATTGTTAACAAGTCGATTAATGGCCTTTACTTCAAGACCTAAATGCTCAGCAAACTCTCTTTGAGTTAATCCTAATGGCAGCAAGAATTCCTCTTTTAACATTTCTCCGACAGAGGTCGGTCTTCTATCTCTAGTTTTCATAATTAACCTCGATGGTAATCAGTTATTTCCACTTTCTCTAGCTGATTTCTTTTATTGACCTGAAAAATGATTCTCCACTGATCATTAATTCTAATCGATGCAAATCCTCTCAAGTCCCCTTTTAGCCATTCAAACCTGTTTCTAGGAGGGACTTTAAAGTCTTCAATAGTCACACCGTGAATAAGAATATCAAGCTTTCTTCTAGCAACCCTCTCAATGTTGGCCCATTTGCAGCCTTTACTTATCTTTCCCTTTAGGTCAAAGCACTCTGTTTCTTTATTCCCGTAGCTTATTATTTCCACAAGCTTCCCTTTTCACCTAAAGCCAATATACCGCAAAAAGGTATCCCAGTCAAAGGTATGCAAGTTATACAAAAATCAATAATTTAAGTTATTGAGGTTTCATTAGTCCGAATAGATTAAAAGCGTGAAGAACTAAAATTATACTTTGTTACTTTGCTCTTTTTGTTGAAGTAAATAGTTAGAGTTGTGGTCTGTGTGCTTGTGCTTGATGAATAATTGGCAGTGGATACATCAAGGCCTGTAAGTGTCGTTCCCATCACACCAAGCATAGTGGTTCCAATCCCTCCGTATCCAGCGTCATGCTCTGATGAGCCTTTTGCGTACACCCACTGCTCATCGCCATCAGATGATGAGTTTACCATTTCTGGATGACCTAAAAGTTCAATAACTTGTGCTTTGGTTGTGAGGTTATTTTTTAATACTTCGCTCAACAAATGCCTTATTGAGTTTTGAGTTTGATTTGTTTTGAGAGGCACAGCCAGTAAGTAATAGAATAGATGCGATAATTAATGTTTTCATATGATCCTTCTGTTTAAGTTGAGAAGGACAAACTACAGCAAATGAGGGCCTTTTCCAGACTGTATGGGATCTAGTTTTTTCAAAATTGAAAATGAGCTAGGGCCATGTAAAAGTTTCAGTGTTTGTTGTTAGGTTGTTACATACGGAGTAGCCTCCAGAGGAAAAACTAACCGACGAAGTATTCCATATGAAATTTCTATTTTTTATTTCTGCATTTGTTTTATCCTCTGCGGCAGTTGCTAATGACGTTATTGCCGAATTTAAACCAGTAAGCCCAGCAAGCTGCAAGCAAAGAGGCGTAGAGTTCCTTAACATTACTTCCAACATTATTACGATCGAAGAAGGGAATCTAGTTGAGATTAACTTCAGCTCTGTTTATGGAAAATGTAACTTCAACAATAAGCTTGAGCTAATGAAGTTCTCTCCATTCGCAGGGGTTGGAGTTATGAAGACTGGCATCTCTTTGCCAGGAGAATACGAGCCAATCGCGAGTGTTGGAATTGTGAACGAAAAGCTTGCTAGAGTGAAGGTTGAAATTGATAAAGACATCATCTTTGCCAACACAAACTTTGCCACAATGAAAATGAAAGTTGTGCCAGTTAGAGGATTAAACTTTTACTGGTGGATCAATCTAACTTACGATCCTGTAAAAGACATAACGACTGTTAAATTTGTTAAATAGCTTCCGATCGCCCCTTTCTAGGGGCGATATACACACCTAAAGCCAAAGTGATTTGAAGTTGTTGAACTACTCACTACGAGAAGAAGAGTATACACACCTGCTTCGGCGTTCTTGTCACTTGTCCCCCCTCTAAGGGTAGCTCCACCGCCACCGCCTAGCCATTGTCCAAAACTATTGGCCGTGCCGTAACTGTCGTTAACTGGTTTATAATCATCCAATGAAAGTGATGCACTTGGATTGACTGAAAGCTCCTTCCAGGAAGCCCCTTCATCTTGAGGCCCTAAAGTAAACCCGACATCATCAGCATCCCAATCCACCCACTCGTAAGAGTTTCCAGAAAAGTCCCAAATAACTGAACCATTTGAAAGTGTGTGTGTTCTCTTTTGTTCCCAGCCACTTCCCGCCAGCTCAGAAGAATTATTACCTGTTCCAGAATAAGGATCTAGAGGATTAGTGACCTCAATTGGATCAGCTGGACTAGCATCACTATGTCCTCTTGGTATATGGCCTGAGCCTACCACCCCACCGGACCAATTGGATGCAGTGACCTCAATATCTCTAGCAATAGTCATCCATTCGGGATTTGATATAAGAGAAAAGGTGCCGTCAAAACCAGACTCACTCATTGACTCGCATGCCGCCTGAGCATCAGTTGCATTGATATTGCCCCAAGGAATACCAGAGGCAACAGAAGCTGGGGTGCCAGAATTATTTTTAGCTTCAAACTGCATGACACAAAAATCATTGGTGCCAAGAGTTCCATTGCCTTCCACTTCCACGAAGCCGCTGGGACAGTCGTTGCCTGCTACTTCAGCTTGAGATGAGCTACTTTCTTTTTTTAAACATGAAGAACTTAGGCCAAAAACGCATAACAAAAATAGGCCTGATAATTTTGAACTTCTCACTCTGACTCCTAGATTGTTTTCTAAAAAAAGTATACGCCTATCAATCGGAGGTCAGAGCCCAAACATTAAGTTTTCCTTAAACTCCAAATAATCTTAAGGGGTTAGAGACAGAAAATATAGAGTTTCCTAAGCGGCGATCAAAGTTCAGCTCACTCTCTAATTGCCAACAATATGTGGTGGGTTTAGTTAATGGATTTCTTCTCAAATATTTTTTCACTAGGATTATAATGATTTGGAGTTGATTTGCCCTGAGAAGCGCAGCCAGTAAGGAGTAGAATAGATGCAATAATTAATGTCTTCATAAGAACCTTCCTGTTTAAGTTGAGAAGGCAAATTACAAACATCTTAAGTGAATTGCACTAATCTTGGGAGGGTACCCAAAACGTTTTTCAAAACTAAAACATGGGCTATTTCAGAATAAGTTTTGCTCTTTTTTGCATTCCTTCCAAAATAATTTCAAGTGTTTCCCTATTCAGCAAGGGATCTAACTCACTCTCATCTATTTGAAGGTTTTCAAATTTAAGTTTTAAATCAGAAATAATCTCTTCAAACATCTTTTCGCTAATGCCGCACTCTTTTGCAGTCTCCTTATAATGTCTTTTTGAAATTCGTTTAAATGAGTAATGTCCAGAGTTTCCAACCTTCATTGCAAGCTTTAGCTTTCCTAATTGCTGCTTTTCTCTTTTATGAAGGAAGTATCCACTCATGACATCATAAAATGGCGTCATTCTAAATCCGTCTTCTTCCAAGAAGATGCTAAAATTCTTTCCATGCCCATCAGTGGCATAAAGTAGATCAAAAACCACTATGGCCTTAAAAAAGTTAATTCGATCCTCAGGCTCTTTTGAGGCCATCAGAAAGTTGGCAATGTCAACGATTCCTGGCCCTCCCTCCGATTGATACTTTCTATACGGAGAAATACTCAGTGCCTGACACATATCCTCTTTGGGAATACGAAGAAGAATCCTTTGACCTTTGTACTCTCTCCACTTTCGATCAAATCGATCCACAATTAGAACTCTTTTTCCATCAAAGTCTCCAATTGAAGCATTGCAAACAGGCAGTCCCATCTTCTTCATAAGAAATAACGAGGCCCACTCATTATCTATGCTGTCTTCAAAATTGATATCGACACCTAAAGCACCAATAGAGGTTTTAATGATATGAGTAGTGGGAGTAAGACCATGAGGCTCTTTCCAAGTGCCGTTCAACTTTAGAAGGGCCGTCTTTTCCTGAGCTCCTGCTATGGAGATTCTAAAATCTCCTTCTTTCATTCCCAAGGGACTTGTGCTGCCAAGAGATTTCAATCTTCTGCCAATTTCTTTGTCTCTAATAGGAGAATGATTAAGCTCAAAATCAACGGGGTGTTCGAAACCTTCTGGCAGAAAGGACAACGCCCCCACGCAATCTCTTCCAATAGCAGTCAGAAGATCAAAAGACCTTGTACTCTCCGCTCCAAATTTGGTTGCAACTAAGGCCTTTATTTCCTCATTATCAGGCAGCAAGTTGTCAAAGTATCTTGATACTACCTCTCCTTTATAAGCTTGCTCTTGCAAGGGTAATGACCTAGAAATTTCAAAGCCATTTACGATCCAGTCGTTGTCATACCTAAACGAGATTTCTCCATTTGAGGCTTTAGTGAGTTTTCCAACCAATATGGTATTTAGAAAGATATTCAGTGTATTTGTTTTCTTTTTCATTTACAGTCCGGCTTAATCCTTTAGAAGGTTTAAAACTTCATTTGTCCTAGTTTTCTCTTTATCAGAGTTAAGGGCAGTCTTGTTTGAAATGGCCAAGTTTAACTTAAGGGCCTGGATGACTTTAAAAAGAGAATCTAAAGTACCACGGCCATTTTCAAGATCGCTTATTGTTGCCTGTCGAATGTTTACCAGCTCTGCAACCTGCAGTTGACTTAACCCAGCTCTTTTCCTGAGCCTCCTAACTGCCACTCCCATCACCTTCGGAGTGTTTATGTTTTCTATGATGAGTTCTTCAGACATGTATTCCTCGCAGACAAGTTATTATACGCTTTTCAGTATAACACAAGAATATACTATATTCCGTATTTTTCTTAATTATACTAATTAGCGTATAAAAACCTACACGGTAGAGATTTTAAATTCAGACTCTCCATCGTACTTTTAAACTTTGAAACCGAAAGGTTACAAAATTATCCATTAAAAGGATTTTTGGTTAATTGAGAGCGTTCAGTTACAGACAAGTTAAGCGGCATCTTTGACTTTAATAGAAAGGCTCTTCCCCATAGAAATCAAAATTCTTATGAGTCTATCCAAAGTTACCTTTTGCAAGCTCCCATTCAAGATTCCTGTAACAGAGGATCTTGGCACACCTGATAGCTCTGAAACCTCTTTGTGGGTAAGGCCCTTCTTCTGGATAGTATTTTGGATCTCCAAAGTAAGTTCTGCTTTGAGCACTGCCAATTCACCAAGTTTGGGATCAAGGCCTAAATCTTTTGCAATTTCTTTGACGGAGTTATATTTTTTGGACTTCATTTAAACCTCTTTATTCTTTTTAAGGCCAACTTAATATTCTTCTGTGGTGTCTTTTGACTTTTTTTAGTGAAAGCATGAACCATATAAAAAGCTTCCTTTTTCTTCATAAAGTAAATCACCCTGAAGATGCCTGATTTCCCCTTAAGTCTCAGTTCATGTACGCCAGCCCCAAGAGAAGGAAGTGATCTCGAGAGTGGCATACTAAGGATCAACCCCGTTTCAAGTTTAGCAGTGGCATCTAAGAAATCTCTTAAAACTTCTTTCGGAAAGCTCCGGAGCTCTTTCAAGCACGCATCTAGTATCTCAACTCTCAATACTCCTCCCACAAAATGTCTCACAAACAAGACACAAAATCAATTAACGAAATTGGGTGATTGCAATACAAGGATTTCAAAATCTCATAAATGATAAGTGGCTGATTCTATGTTAGTTGAAAAGTGACCTGGAAAAGAAATTACATTCAAAGCTAGAAATTAAAGTAGATAAACTCGCTTAGCTTGTTAAGACCAAAGATGCATAGAACGAACATGAATGAAGCCTTGAAAGCAAGCTTTGGCGTTGGTTCAAAGTCTTTCATGATTTGCATGGAGTTTTTGGACTTTAAGCAAATTATGATCCCTACAATAATTAGAAGAAGGTTCATGTTCTCATCATTGGTCATATAATGACTTACTTCCATGCCCATGGATTTGATCTTATCAATGGAAAGAATGCCTTTTGGAAAGCTTATGCCATTTAATCCCAGCATCCCCTTATACATATTGATCGCATGACTTACTTCGGTTGCCCTGAACATAATGAAGCTTAAATTTACAAAATTGAAAGTTACAAACCAAGAAAACCAATAAGGCAGCTTGATCTTTTTTCTTTTAATATTGTGAGTGCATACAATCCCAGCACCATGCCACATTCCGTAAATGACAAAAGTCCAACCCGCTCCGTGCCAGATGCCTGCAACAGTCATGGCAAGAAAGCTTGAAAGCATCATAAATCCAAAGCTCATCTTTGGCATAATTCTCACAAGTGGAGTGAATACGTAAGTTGTAATGAAGTTAGTAAGTGTAATGTGCCACCTGGACCAGAAGTCCACGATGTTTCTGGCCTTAAATGGAGAATTGAAATTCTCTGGAAGCTTTATGTTCATCATGTGCCCAAGGCCTATGGCCATGTCGGAGTAGCCGCTAAAGTCGAAATATAGTTGAAACATATAGCTTAGACTTGTTCCCCAAGCGTGAAAGAAGTGAAGATCTGCGTCTGGAGCAAATCCAAAGTTTGCCCACTCAGAAAATGTGTCCGCCAGAATGACCTTTTTAAAAAGGCCTACAATAAAGATATAGATGCCTAAGGAGAAGCTTTTTGAGCTAAAACGCTTGTTCTCCTTGGACTCAAACTGAGGCATCATTTCTGAATAATGAACAATAGGTCCTGCAATGAGTTGAGGGAAAAATGACACAAACAAAGCGTAATCAATAAACTTAGACTTTGAAGCGATCTTCTCATACACATCAACAAGGTATGCCACTTGCTGCAGGGTAAAAAAGCTAATTCCAAGCGGCAGCAAGAATCTAAGGTATTGAAGATCTGTAGAGAAGATGAAGTTTACGTTATAGAAAAAGAAATCAGCGTATTTAAAAAATCCCAGTAGTCCTAAATTAAAACCAATCCCAGTCCAGAATAGTAGCTTTCTTGTACTGTCCTTTTCTTTAACCTGTAAGAGGTTTGATAGATAAAAGTTCACAAAAATGGACAGCAAAATCAGTGGAAGATAGTTAATGTTCCAAAAGCTGTAAAAGAATAATGAACAAGCAAAAAGCCAAAGCTTTGAAATATTGGCATTGGCGGCCTTGTTTAGGGCAAAGTACCCTATTAGCACCACTGGCAAGAATGCGAATATAAATACGTAGGAATTAAAGAGCATGGATTTAGATCTTCTTTAGGATAAGACTCGCCATCTCTCCAACGTTTTTAAGGGATTGCAACTCTCCAAGAGCGAATCTGATTTTAAATTCTTTCTCTAAAGTGGCAATAACCTGCATGTGAGTAATAGAGTCCCAACCATCCACATCATTGGCGGAAGTCTCTTCAGTCACCTCCAGCTCTGGGCTGTCAAAGATGTCTCTTAAAATTTGGGTTTGTTTTTCCATTACTTGAGCTTTATCCACGTTTTACTCTCCAATTACATTGTTTTAGATAAGGATACAATTTCGTCAACTAGCTTGTTTAGGTCTTCTTTTTGGGTGACATTATTGGCAAACACATGTCTAAAAAAGACTGTTCCATCTTCCCAAGAAGAAAAGTTCACAAGGTACTTGCCCTCTTTAACCAGTTTAAATCTAAGATCGAAGTTGTATTTATTGATGTCCACGTTTTCCTCTTCGGGAAGAACTTGGAAGCATGCATTTAAAAATTGAGGTTCATGAAGCATCTTCAATCTTGGATGCTCATTAATCAGGTTTACCAAGTGTTCTCTTTTAGCCACTTGGTTATCCACAAACTCTTGAAGTCCCTTATGGCCTAATGCTTTCCAGGTAAGCCAAAACTTTAAAGAGTCCACCTTTCTTCCACACTGCAGAGAGTAGGCCCCGGTGTCATATTCAGAGTTCTCATACTCGTGGAAAAGGTAGCTTCCTCCCCCGCCAGAGTTTGTTTCTCGGATGATGTTCTTATCTTTAGTTAAGAAAAAAGATGTAATAAGCCCTGTTCCCAAGAGTTTGTGAGCGTCAAAAGTGAATGAGTCCGCCTCTTCACAGCCTTTAATTCTATGTCTTAGTTTTTCAGAGAAAAGTGCCGCTCCACCCCAAGCACCGTCAATATGATGCCAAAGGTTGTATTTTTTAGCGATTTCCTGGTTCTTTGCCACAGGATCAAATGCTCCCATAACTGTCGTTCCAGCTGTTGAAGCTACAAGAAGAGGAGTTTTTCCATCCTCGATGCATTTTTTGATCTTGTTTTCTAGGTCTTCAGAGTCCATCTCACCTTGAACTGTGGATTTAACTTTAATTAGGTTGTTAAGTCCAAGCCCCAAAAGAGACACTGCTTTTTGAAATGAGTAGTGAGCTTCCTGTGAAACAAAAACGCATAGTTCTTTATTAGGGTTTCCTTCATGCTTGGCATTTGGAAACATTCTGTTTCTTGCGCAGTGGATGGCCATAAGGTTTGCATTAGATCCACCAGTGACCATGATTCCATGTCCATTCTCATAGCCAATACTTTTATTGAGCTCTTCCACAAGCTTGTTTTCTAAGAGAGTCGCCACAGGAGCAATCTCAAAGGTTGCCATTGAAGTGTTGGCAATGAAAGAGACAATCTCTCCCATGAGAGCGTTAAAGTTAAAGCCAGCGTTTAATTGGTTATTAAATTGAGGGTGGGTGGTTCTGACGCTATATTCTAAATATTTAGAGATCTCACTAAATACTTCATTAGAGTCGGCCCCAGCTTCACCTATTTTAAGTTCAAGTTCTTCTTTAAGATCTTGTGCAGATCGGTACTTAACCACTGGTGTTTCAGGGTCTTGGTTTTGTTCGAGGTAGCTCTCAATAATGTCGACAAGTTTTTGCCAAGCATCAACGCGTTGGTCTTTAGTGGATATGCTCACAATATATTCCTAGTTCTTTCGGATTTTCGTATCACGATTTTACCCTCATGTCCCAAATTTTCAAATTGAAACTCCCGAGAGCTTCAAGTAATCTCGATTCATGAAAATACGACAAATAATACAAGACAGACTATTTAACAAAGACTTCGCAATATATGACACAAACAATAATAAAGTTGATTGTGAACAATTTCGAAGCAATTACCTTAAGACAAGAGCTTATCTTTTAAATCAAATAGGAAGAGACGGCTCTGTGGCAATAAAGCTTAAAAAAGATCATGAATACCTAATGATTATGCTTGCTTGCATGGATTCAGGTGTTCCCTATGTGCCTGTTAAAGAGAACTATCCAGAAGATAGAATAGAGCAAATAAAAGAGGAATCTGAATTTTCCGAGCTTATTGATAATGAAAAGCTAAAAGAAATACTTTCTAAAGACTGGGGAGATTACTCAGAAGTGGAACTTGCTCCCATGGATACTTTGTACACAATATGTACTTCCGGAAGCACGGGAAGGCCAAAGGCCGTGGTTGTATCTAGAACAAGCATTACTGACTTTTGGAATTGGCTTGATTCTTATTTTCCAAAAATTGCCGAGGGTGACCAAATCCTTCAGGTGGCGGACTTCACTTTTGATATCTCACTAATTGATGTTGGGCTTTTTCTCTTTAAGGGAGCTTCACTGCACTTTTCAAACTTCACTGGCAACATATTCACTCTGGCCTATGAAATTGAAATCAAAAGAATTAGCTTCTTAAACACAGTGGTTAATAATTTTAACATGCTTTTAGAGGACTCAATTTTTGATCGCGGAGACTTTGGCTCTTTGAAGTCAGTTGTAATGGGCGGCGGAAGGTTTACTTACGGCCTTTATGAAAAGTGTAAAAAGCATTTAAAAACGATCGATGTTAACAACTTCTATGGTGTGACAGAGGTGCCGGTTTATTCTCACGCAAAAAGAATGAGCTTTAATGAAACAGACCTTCATGATCACACAGTCTCAGTTGGTTCGACTCTTGGATCCACCACTTGTGTTGTAGTAAAGGATAATAGGCGTGTTTCTACTGGTGAGAAAGGAGAGCTGTATCTTGGTGGTGGACAGCTTATGAAGGGCTACGCCAACAATCCAGAAAAGACTGCTGAAGTGCTTGTTGAGTTTGAAGGCAAGACTTACTACCGAACAGGAGACATTGGATTTGAAGATGAGTCTGGACAGTTCTTTGTGACAGGAAGAATGGATGACACCATCAAATACAGAGGATTTAGAATCAACCTTACAGACATCGACTCTTACGTTCACTCATTGGAATATATTCAAGACTGCGTGACAGTTGCTGTGGAAAACGAGCTTACCCAAAACACAACAGTTGCGTATGTGATTAGCAAGGAAGATATTGAGGTTGAAGAGTTTAGAAAGGACTTGGCAAAAATTCTATTAGAGTATCAAATTCCTGAGAAGATTTTCTTTGTGGACAACTATCCCACGAACAACAATGGAAAGGTGTGTAAGAAAACATTGAGATCTCAGTATCTTTCTAAATAATACTACCAGACAGGAATATCCGTAACATATTCAAAACTATCTTTTGGATGTTTTTCGGATGATCAAAGCTTGGGTCTAGTAACTTCAAAGTTTGGATTCAGAACATTTTCCTTATTATAGACTAAAGGTTGGTCTGTTCCGTACTGGAGAACCTCTCCCCCACTCGCTTTAACGACAGCATGTGCCGCGGCAGTATCCCATTCAGATGTAGGCCCTAGTCTTGGATAAGAGTCAGCAACCCCCTCGGCCACAAGACAAAGCTTTAAAGAACTTCCCATATTTACGAGCTCAACGTTTTCAAACTTGCATTGCAGCTCTTCTAGAAAGTCTTTTGTTTCTTTATTCATATGAGAGCGGCTTGCCACCATCACAAAAGAGTCTTTGTCGGTTTGCTTGATGGGAAGCTCTGACTTTTCTCCGTTCACTTCTTTATAAGCATGGGTTGAGTCAGTGTTGTAATAGAGAAGATCTTTATCTGGAGCATAAACAACTCCTAAGACTGGAGAACCGTCTCTAATTAATGCGATGTTGACGGTAAACTCTCCATTTCTTTTTATAAATTCTTTAGTGCCGTCGAGTGGATCAATTAAGAAGTATTCTTTCCAATTCCTTCTATCTTCATAAGTGATGTTTTCAGATTCCTCAGAGAATGCGGGAATATTTGGAAATTTCTTTTTAAGCTCAGAAATGATGACATCGTTTGCAGCAAAATCAGCAGCAGTAACAGGACTCTGATCCACCTTTATTTGTTTTTCAAAGTCATCTTTTTTATAAACCTCCATGATGGCCTTGCCAGCCATTTTAGAGATTTCAATCAATTCATTAATCATATTATTCCTAAGTTTAAGATCACCTCTTATGATTTTAAGACCTTCTCCTCCCTTCAGACAAGAATTTAAAAAAGCATCAAAAAATCATCTAACCGTATAAACCTTAAGCGCTATTAAGAAATCTTAAAAAGATTACACACACTCATTGATGTGCGCAGCAACATAGGCAAGAATCCATTTACCAGGAGATACATTATGCTAAACAGCCTTCTAGAAAGGGAATTCGGAGTTTCGACATTTGGTTTGGAATACAATAATAATTTGAATATTGAGCAATTAAATTCATTAGACTCACTTTCGCATATCCAGCTAACATTCCCGTGCCTGACAAGCTGGTTACCTTTAGAGAGCCTTTCGGCCTCTAAGGAAATCCACCTACACTCCCAAGGACTCATGAGTGGAAATAATTTAAACTACGTTTTAAAACAATTTGAATTCTTTAAGAGTCTCTCAAAGTCCAATCTTACATTAATTGAGCACTTTCAGCCTGAGAGAGGCTTCGGTAGCTCTAATAAAGAAGACCTGAAAGTATTAAAAGAACATACTCAAAAGCTTTTCATTGAGAACCTTCCAATAACTGAAGAGGCTGAAGAGTATCTTGAGGAACTCATAAATTTTTCAAAAACGTATTCAATCCCTATCGCATTAGATTTACCTCACTTAATAATTTCAGCAAAAGCTGCAAATAAAGGTTTGAATTGGGTGCACTCTAGAATTAAGGCCATGGATATAAAAGTGCTACACGTTGCGGGACTCTCCCTGAAAGGGAAGACCATTGGGGACTCACATAAGGATTTGAACTTATCTTATTTGAACAGCTTCAGATACCTAATCGATAAACACCCTATCACAATTGAAAGCAATTCAAGCTATAACCTCAATGCAATTTGTAAAGCTATAAAGAGTGACGACCAAATAAACCTAGACCATTTATACAATGCTCAAGACTTCGCAACCTTAATAGATAATCTAAAAAAAGAATCAGACAAAATATTTTCTGGAACTTCGAAACTAAAGTCCCCCATAGAAAGTAAGTGCACAGGTTTATTTTGTGAAATAAACCAAATTTATCCTTTCACAAATAATATATGCAAAATTGAAAAATCTATTCTGAATGACAAGAAGATTCTGTTTAGAACAATTGGACGTAACTTGAGACTTATCAAGAATAGCTTTCTTACTCTTACAGACAGCCTACACTTCGAAGTTTCAGTAACAAAAAAAACAGCCATATTGGAACACCAAAAAAAAGACAGAGAAATTTTGGGAACTTGGACCTTAAATTTAACAAATAAAACTCAACTAAACATTTTAGCTTTAAACTAGGAGAAACAAATGAAAGAAGAGGATCAGAACCAATTAGACTTAGAGATTGATGCCAATTTGGAGGAATTCTTAGAGGAACTTGAAAAAGAGCTAGAGGCTACTGGCGGGAGTCCGGGGCTATGAATAACCTTCAAAAAGCTTTTCTATTTACATCATGTGTCTCCGCCTTTGGAGATGCACTTCTCTACCTAGCACTACCCGTAGGTCTCGGTCTCACCACAGGGAAAGTTGAAGATGCAATCACTCTCTTCTTGATCCCGGCAATTTTTATGTTTGCTTCGAGTTATGTGAGTGAAAGGTTTGTACGACCAAAGCGTTTAAACCTAGACTATGGCTACGTTCTAATTTCTCTAGCTTTGATTGAGTTAATTATCTCAGTGCTTTGTATTCTTGCTGAGGGAATAACTGAAAAAAAGTACTTAATGTACCTCTTCGTAGCCATATATTCTTTTGGTAAGGAGGGTCTACCTAAGATCTATTATAATTTTGAGGTTTATAAATTCTTTTTCTCAGAAGATCACTACAGCAAAGTTGTGGCCAAAACAAAATCACTAGTGATTCTAGGGGGGTTACTTGGGATGTGCTCCTCTGCTGTTCTTATAGAACTTCGGTTGTGGGAATATTCTTTATTAGTAGACTCGTTTACATTTTTAGCTTTAGGCTTGATTATTCTGAGAGGTTCATTACCTAAAGAACAAGAAAAAAGTGAAGAGTCAGAATTAAACGGAGTTAATAATCTATCAACTGAACATAAATATATTAACTTTATTGTTCCATTCTATATTTTTATCAGCTCTCTCTTCTGGCCATTTCTCCCGTTAATAAACCAAAGGCTGGGAGTCGCTTCAATAAGTCATTCAATATTATTATTGGCAGCTTTCAAGCTACCAGGAATTATTGCGGGTTTCAAATTTGAGTATTTAAAGGAGAAGCTAGGGATGCTTAAGCTCCTCTACATTACTCCTTGGTTAGCATTATTCGCAACTCTGACTTATATGCTTTCACCCAGCTTGATCTCATACTTAGTTGTTATCTTAACTTTTTCTTTAGTAGAGTCTGTGTATTGGCCAGCTGATTACTCAGTGAGGGATCAACTCAACACATCTTTAAAAATAAAATTCAACAAACTAAATCTTAGACTATTTGCCCTTTTCCAGGGACTTGGCTGCCTAATTGGATATGCAATATTCCATTTTGGAAACTTTCAAACCAATATGCTATATGTGTTTTACATTTCCTTTACTTTTGCACTCCTTTATCTAGGGATAACTAGGATAAAATTTCTAAGCCTATTATTGGTATCAATTCTATCGGCATGTAATCCTGCATCTACTATTAATATAGTTGTACCAAACATTAATGATGAGATAAGGCTGTCAAACACTCTAACTTACTCTGAAACTATAATCACTAATGTTACTTCAGCTCACCTACTCAGAATTGATAAAAAGCTTAACCTTGCTAAGGAGGTCCTGGGAAGTGTTGAAAAGGTTTCTAGCTCTAAATTCATTTTAAATCTAAACGAGGACTATAGAACATTTCGAGGAGAGGAAATTAACGCTTCCGATGTGGTCGCAACGTTCAAGTATTATATTCAAAACCTTCCAGATACCATGAGGGTATTAAATAGTATAAAAGGTTCTGTTGAGTGTAATAAGAAGAACTGCAAAAACTTTGGAGTTAAAAAAATTGGAAAATTTAAAGTACAAGTTGAACTTAAAGAGCCAAACCCCAACTTTTTAAATGATCTAATTTCACCTGTATTTGTGATTATTAAAGAAGGAAAGCCTCTTTACGAGAAGGTTGGCGAATGTACCCTTCCCTATCAGACAGGTAGAGGCCATGTAAGCAAGTGCACCAAAAAATTTATCGAGATCACGCACCATGGTAAGAAATATAAGTTATCAAAGGAATCATCAAAGAATGGCTTTACGATAACACCGGTCGGAAAAGGCAACTCAAATGTGCCTTCATTAACTTCTATGTTTTTTATTAAAAATCCCACTGCTAACGCGCAGGTATCAACATTTATGAGGGCTCTTAGCTCTGATAGAGAAGCTCTTGCGAATCACCTCAAGGTTGCACCGTCAAAAACATTAACTTCATCATGGCTAGGTTTTGACACCACGATTTTAAAAGATAAGCAGAACACAATTGAGGTCCCGGCACAGAGTCTGAATATTGTAATAGCTAAAAGTATTCCAGAGCATCAAAAAGTAACTTCATACCTTGAAAGTAGATACCCACAAATAGACTTTAAGTTTAACATTGTTCCGTCACAAAACTTCTTTCAAGAGGCCTCAAAAGCGGACTTGAGTCTACTATGGCTTACTCCTGGGTATTTTGATTTCTATGACTTAATTTCCATCTTTGATTGCGACCCCAATAGACTGTGTTGGTACAATTTTGAGGATATTGAGCTACAAAAACAAATTAGAACATTAAGACGTCCTGAGAACCGTTATACAGATCAAGCAACACTTCTTAAAGTTGAAAAACTCCTACAGGAGAAGGGTTATTTAGCTCCCATAGGACTTCTGAACTGGTGGCTTAAAAGAGGTGACAAATTCATTTCCACCCACCCAGCTGGCCTCTTTATGATTGATATTACTGAGCTTGACTATGACTAAGCTGATTAGTGAACTAGAAAGAATTGAGAAGTATCATCTAAAGCTAGCGTTTCCTATCCTATGCTTTTGCATATTGTGCTTCTCAATTTACTCTACACTAAAAGAGGATCAAAAAGTAAGAGAGGAAACTCACCAATCTTTATCGATTCTACTAGAGCCGTTGTTAATATCCGGAGATTTAATTTCAATTTACAGAACTATTCATTCTTTTGAAGCAACTGTTGAAAATTTAAACGTGTGTCTTAAAGACCATGATGGGGTTCTCTTGTATGGTCAGTCTTGTAAAAGCGATGCTAAAAGGCTTGATTTTAAATTCTTTGAGGGTGCATATTACTTAGGAATTGGCACTAAACCGCTAAAAGGAGTTTTTCCACAAATCATATTTATCCTTCTTACAATGGTAATAATAATTTTAGCTTGGAAGAGAATTAGGTTCTTGATCGAAACCTTAAAAAATGATTTGGCCAACGTTAGTCTGTTAAATGAAGACAACATAATCTCTAGCGAATTTCTCAGACTCAACCAGAGGGTTCGTGAAAATCAAGATTTGAAGGAGAAACTCATTAATACAGAAAAAGAGCGTAAACACGCCAATGAGTTGAGAAAGATCGCACATGATTTACGCTCCCCAGTCTCAGTCCTTGAGTATCTTGTAGAAGAGGCCAAGATGAGTTCCGAAAAGAAGGATTTAATGAAAAATGCTTCGAGCAGCATTATGAGTATTTGCTCGACTCTTTTAACAAAAAGTAGGCAGCGATCGAGCATTTTCTACCCAGACCTGCTAAATAACGTTGTTAGGTCTAAGTTGATTGAGCACAGAGACTACGACCTTAAACTCCTAACAACAGCAATGCCCGAAGTCTCTTTGGAGGACAAGATTGCATCCAACCTAGAGCGAATACTATCTAATATAGTAAATAATTCAGTGGAGGCCAGAAAGTCTACAGTTTCTCCAGTGGTTACCATAGGCACGACTGTCACTAGTCAATATTTTGAAATATCTATTTCTGACAATGGGAAAGGTCTATCCAAAGCGGCCCAGACTAAAGTTTTCTCTCCAAACTTCACAACTAAAAAGGATGGAAATGGAATTGGTTTATACGAAGCTAGAGATTATCTACATTCAATTGGTGGAGATATTCAAATTGACTCTACAGATAAAGGTGTACAAGTCTCCATCTCCCTGCCCGTAAGTTTCATTAGTTTAGAGAAACCTTGCTCTGAATTTCAAAATTATTCTTATAACTCTCAACACAGAGTCGAAGTCCTTCATTGAGATTGATCGTAGGCTCCCACCCAAGGAGGGTTTTGGCCTTCGTGATGTCGGCCCATGTTTCTTTCATATCGGCTTTATTAAATGGCAGGTTTTCCACTTTTGCGTCTTTGCCTAGCTCGTTTTCAAGAATAGAGATCATCTCATTAACCGTGATTGGATTTTTTCCTCCTCCAAGGTTGATGATCTCATAGCCTAGTGGCTTCATGGCAAGAATTGTTCCTCTGGCAATGTCATCCACATAAGTAAAGTCTCTTGCTTGAGTCCCGTCTCCGTAAAGCTGAATCGGACTTCCCTCATCAATCCATCTCATAAAACGAAACTGTGCCATGTCAGGTCTTGATGCAGGTCCATAGACTGTGAAGTACCTTACAATTGAGACATCAATTCCAAAGAGATGGTGGTATGTGTACGCCATCGATTCCGCGGCTTTTTTAGTGGCGGCGTATGGAGAGATTGGAGTGTTTACAGGAAGGTCCTCTTTAAAAGGCATAGGAAGGCCAGCATAAAGGGAGCTGGTGGAAGCAAGAACATACTTCTTTACATCATGCTTTTTCATAAGCTCAAGAATATTTAAAGATCCTTGAGCATTGGTGCTCATGTAAACATGTGGGTTTTCTATAGAGTATCTGACTCCCGCTCTTGCGGCGAGATTTAAAACAGCGTCAAATTTGTGCTTCGAAAAGATCTTTTCAAGTTCGCCAAAGTTTTCAATGTCCACTTCATGAAACTGAAAGTTTTCTTTATCTTTGAAAAACTCTAAACGATGCTCTTTAAGTGAAACATCATAATAGTCATTCATGTTGTCAAGGCCTACAACCTCATGGCCATCCTCGAGCAACAACTCTGCAGTTTTAGAAGCAATAAATCCAGCGACACCTGTAAGAAGAATTTTCATGGGATAAATTTAGCATCAAGCTCAGGGATTCACAATTTAGAATTGTGGCCTTTTTCCGACTACTTTCACTATAAAATCAGGCACATCGATGTCATCTTCATCGTATCCTGTGGTTATGTATATATTTTCAAACCCTGCTTCTTTTATCCTCCAGGCCTCTTCTTCGCCTCTAACATCACCTCGAAGGTGTGAGTCTATATACACTTCACTGTCCTTTGAGATCTTCCTGGCCTTTTTCAAGAACTCTGGAATCGTCTCAAAGCAGTCAATCTCGATCTTGGAGTCAGCGGCGGCAAAGCGCCATAGCTGGTGAATTAAGGTGTCATCGTCTATTAAAACTATTTTTCGCATAGCGACTATAATAAATTAATGCCCCCTGCCTCACAACTGGCAAAGTGCGCCCAATCCGATTAACTCGGTTTTGCACAATCTCCCTTTTGTTTCCTTTATATAGGCATTATTATCTAAACCTATGAACAAGTTTAAATTTAATATTTTGATGGCATTTATATTCCTAGCAGGCACAGTCTTAAATCAAGAGTTGTACTACCTCATAGAGTCAGGGAACTTCTCTTTTGTCAGGGGAGACAAATATATAATTACGTTTTTTATATTTCTGATTTTTACGTTCATAAAAAACGACCTACTTCGCTATATTTCACTCTCCTTCATTGTCTTTTTAAACTTGTTCCAAATGGTTCACATTGGATACTTTGGCACCCCGGTTCAGGCCAGTGAAGTGTATTTGTTGTTTGCTGAGGTGGGCGAAGTGTATGGCTCGCTTAAAGAAGAGCTACCTTTAATGGCCTTACCTATTCTTTTGACTTTAGTACCTATGGGCCTATTTTGGTTTATTAATAAGAAACTATCCTCAAAGATTAAAAAAGCTCCACTAGTCGGCGCATTCTTCATTTTCTACCTTGTGTACAATCCCACTAGAACATATGTGACAGGAAACACATGGGGAAGACAGCCCTCCAGCGAAGAATTGGGGGGAATGAATATCTATCTCTCTTCCTCATATTTCTTGGGAAGAATTCTACCTGCAAAAATTGCGGGAGCAAAAGAGCACTCCGCTAGAACGATCAGCCTTGAAAAAGTTAAGTCCTTTGATGGTGATGTATTTTTGGTTCTTGGAGAGAGTCTCACCCCAAATCACATGTCTCTTTATGGCTATGATAGGCCTACAACCCCTTTTTTGGAACAGTTGAAGTCGGATCCAAACTTCTATTTTACAAAGGCCTTGTCCTCGTGTGTATCCACTGATATTGCGTTGGCCTTCCTTATGAACATCACTTATGGATTAGGCGCAGGCAATATTGTCTACAGTGGCAAACAATGCTTAAACAAGCTTGCTAAGGAGGCAGGCTATAAAACATACTTCCTATCCTCTCAATCCCAACAACAACTTAGGTATATAGCAAATTCAATTTGTCCAAAGTACATTGATACATACCGAAGCTTGGACGACTTGGACCCAGAGATCGAAGACTCCAACGCAGCTGACGACTTAATTCTCCTAAACCAATTTGAACTAATAGATTCAGAAAGAAACTTTGTAATTCTGCATCAAAGAGGCTCCCACAGTCCTTACAACCTTCGCTATCCAAAAGATCAGGCAGTTTTTCCAATTGGAGATGATCACACACAAAACAGGATTAATCACTATGACAACAGTGTTGTGCAGTTGGACATATTCATGAATAACCTTATCCAAAAGATTAAAAAGAGAGATCGCCCTGCAATTGTAGTATACGTTTCAGATCATGGAGAAGGCCTGGGCGAAGGTGGCAATTGGGGACATGGAAGACTGGTTAGAACTTCATATGAGGTTCCAGTATTAATGTATGAGCACAAAGTAAAAAGACTTAGCAAGCTTAAGCGGCCAGCAACTCACTTTAACATTTCTTTGATGTTGGCCAATATATTGGGATTTAAGAGCAAAACAGATTATTCAAATCACTTAAAAGATTATACAATTTTGGGCAATGATATTGATGGATTCGCCGGCAGGGTAAAACTTGAATTTGAAAATGGCGAAATAAAAACAGAGAGATTAATACAAGAGCTGTGAAAAAAGTAATTCTACTTAACACAAACATGGAGTGGGGCGGAGGTGAGAAATGGCACCTTGAGGCGGCCTACTACCTTAAGAAGCACGACTTTGAAGTGGAATTCATCTGCAACCCTCATTCAAAACTCTCTCACGAGGCCAAGCAGGCCAGATACAAAACCCATGAAATCAATGTGGGAAAGCTAAGCTTTATCAATCCTTTAAAGCAGAAAGAGCTATCCTACCTTATGCGTGGAGCTCATGCTGTAATCATGAACCTGCCCCAAGATTTTAAAGTGGGAACTCTTGCCGCGGAGTCTGCGGGAGTAAAGAGAATTATTTACAGAAGAGGCATGCCCCACCCTATTAAAGACAAGGGAATAAATAAGAAGCTTTTCAACAAAATTTCCCACGTTATCGCCAATTCCAAAGAAGTTGCAGACAGTTTGATCATGCACACTGAGGACTGGTTTCCACAAGAAAAGATCGTGGTTATCTACAATGGCATTGAACTCGAGAAACTTAACCACTCTCACCAAACTTACTACCGTAAAAAAGAAGATGAAATCGTCCTTGGAAACGCTGGCCGTCTTGTGGCGCAAAAAGGCCAGAAAGAACTACTCCAGGTTGCAAAGATATTAAAACAAGACGGTTTTAAGTTTCATCTTCTCATTGCTGGGTATGGTGAGCTTGAAAACGAACTAAAAGAGCTTTGTGCCAAGTATGAACTTCAAGAAGAAGTAACTTTTCTTGGACACGTAAAAGACATGCCAAAATTCTTCAACAGTATTGACTACTTTATCTTTCCTTCCCACTTCGAAGGTTGCCCCAACACTTTAATAGAGGCAATGGCGTACAAAAAGGTGTGTTTTGCTTATGACGTAAGCTCTATGCCAGAGGTTATCAACTACACCAATGGACACCTAAGTCCATTCAAAGATGTAAATGACATGGCCTACAAGATTAAAAACCACAACGATCCAAACATTGCTCAAAATGCCTACAATACTGTCGATGAGAAGTTCGATTACGAACGGAACATGGGTAAGCTATTGAGCATTCTCAAAGAACAGTAATTACAACAACTTAACAAGTATCCATCAAGAATAATCAGGGTTATTCCGAAAAGGTTCTTGATGAGGGTATTAATTTTCTCACTACTTATTTTTGGCCAAGTTTTTGCCAAGACACTTACTGTGGACTGGCATTGTCCCTCTATATATGAAGGCAGCTCCTCTGTGCGACAAATTCCAGAAATGGTAAGGGTAAAGGTAAAGTTGAAAGGCGCTAGCTTTGAACTAAGCCCTGATATTTTTGAAGAAAAAAAAATAAACTTTAAAAGCTTATTTGGAAGTAAGCCTAAATTTGTCCCAGATCTAAGTTCATGCGTTGAAAAGTTCAATGAGCGATTTGTTCAGAGCTTATCTAATTCTTCCACTTGCTCATCTAAAAACTGCATCGATTCTATGGAAAAGAAATTTAAACTCTTTATAAATAACAAAGAGCTGATTTCTCCCTCAAGTGATTTAAAAAAATTACCCAGGTTCTACACAGGCCATAACTTTATAAAAGAAAGTGATTCCCACTACAAAAAATCAATAAAAAGCTTTTGCAAAGGTAATAGAGATGATCTTAAAACGCTCACCTCAAGAGGCTTTATTGAGTATGCTAAAAATATCGCAGCAAACCCTCTGGCCAGGCCAGATACGGCCTGCGTTGATGACCTTAAAAGCTTTTTCACGAAACAAAAATTTGTTGGAGAATGCTCAAGGGGATCCATCTGCAATCAAATAAAGTCAGATACGGCCTTTTTTGAAAATCATCTCTCCAACTTGGATGATCAAAGGATCTTATTCATTTCCAATAAATCCGGGATGCAAAATAAAACAGCATTCAGAGAAGCAAAAAGCGACGTTCAGGCCAAGGAGGGAAGGTTTTTTGCTAATTTGGAACATTATAATAATGGAGACTGCACCCTTAAAAAGTCTGAAGATGGTTTTGGCGGTCTCTACTTCTACGATAACGCAGTAACAGAGGCCTTGCCATACATCCGAGACAACTTAAGCAAAAGATGTACTTCGAAATTCTTGGAACAATACTTAATTCACAAATATATTAATGATGATCCCACCACATCCTACTACTGCCGTAATACTTCTTGTCGGGACATCTATAGGGCCAAGGCGCTCTTTAATGAGAACGTTCAAGCACTTTTAGGTTTTATATATGATGGAGATTTTAATATAAATGCATGTATCAATAGACTTGGAATCACAAAGAGCAACGCCAGAGAAAAGCTTGAAGACCTACTCGAAAGCATTGAGGATGCCAATGCTTGCTCCCCCCTAGAAAAGGGGAAAACTAAAGTCGTAACTTCCAGAAACAGAATTGGCGGCAGCTTCGCTTTGAAAAGATTGGACGACAAAAAATTAGAGGCAACAGTGGCCATAGACTTCCAGGGCGGCAAGGCGTATCACCCCAACCTGGCAATGGAGCTTTTCGATAAGACCAAATCTTGCATGGAACAAGTAAGTCCTTATTTGAAATCTCCAACTGGAGAAAGTTTAAAAGTAAAAATTATAGACAAGTTTCAAAATAGTGAAAGACCGCAATCTGAGCGAACCCAATTGCAAACGATCAGAATTGAGCCTGAAAACTTTAGATCCAACTCAGGTGCTTATGCAAAAGGAATTGATTGTGAAACAATAGCTCATGAAGTTCTTCACATCCTAGGCCTAGTGGACGAGTATCATGAAAAATCCAAGGTAATATATGTAAATACTGAGACAGGTGAAGTAATTAAAGCAGATGAGGACTTGGATGGCCTAAAAGCAAGAGGTATTGCTAAAGAATATACAAGGTATCAATGCAGGGCAATTGTGGACAGTCCGAGTATAATGTCTTCCCACTGGGAACAGTTTTCAGAAGTTGCCGCCAAACAGAATAAATGCCAGTGCACCAGCGACGATTGTAGATATATTCTATCGCTAAACAACAAAGAAGTGACAAAGCTATACACTCAAAACCTATGGCATAACTTAAATAAACGCAAAGACCTCTGCAGCTACAAGGCCCTGGAAGGTTATGGACGTGAAAGTTTAGGACGCTTGGACCAAGCTCCACAGTTTAAAGTTATTTCAAGTGATTCAACAAAAATAGTTTTTCAGCATACAGATCTGTTTAAACAGGGCAACGACCTTTTTGCCAACACGTATCAATTTGAGTGCGGCGGTTGCGCATCTGAAAAGGAATGCAAAGAACTTGAAAAGATTCGAACAAGAGTTGAAAACAAAAAAGCTCCAAAACTTAAAGGGTGTCCGGCCGGAAGCTCCATTGCAGAATCAAATTACTTACCTCCAGATGCGCCTATAGAAGAAAGAGCTGACAAGTTAGATACCAATACCTTCATGTTTACTTCCACTCCTATGAATCATGGGGGGTCACTTTTACACCCCGCACACTTCGCTAGGATTAAACATGGCTCCTGTGGCTCAAAAGTTAAAAAGTATAATGAATGCGCTAAATACGCCTACAAGGACAGAAACCCACAGGATTGCCCTGATAGACCAGCATTCTGCTCGGATCCCTCAAAATGGTTGTTCATTGATGAATAATTCCAATAAAGATTATCAAGCTTTGTACCGAAAAGCTCTAAGATGAAGTTTTTAATTATATCCATTTTCTTAACTACTATTACTCACGCTAATGAACTAGACGTTACATGGTTTTGTCCAACGGTTCATGGAGGGAACTCCCCCGTTCAGCTTGTACCTCAATACAAAAAAGTAAAGGTTAGCTGGGATGAAAGAGGTGTAAAGTTTGACCCTGATATATTTGAAAAGAAACCTGTAAAATCCTTTTTTTCATCCCTATTTAGCAAAAGTAATAAATTTAGGCCTGAATTAAGCACATGTGTGGAAAAGTTCAAGAAGCAATTCGCCTATCAACTTTCAAAGTCTGAGCTTTGTGATGAGAAAGATTGTGCAGACGAAGCGAAAAACAAGATCTCCAAAGAGCTTTCTAAAAAGGATCTAGTTGCAAATCCAGACAAGGTTCCAGAGCTTCCTAGGTTTTATACAGGCCATACATTTTCCAATGACAGTGAAGAAACATTTAAACAGTCTTTAGGGTTCTTTTGCGATGGATACAAAACCAATCCTGTGGTGTTCACCTCCCAGGGATTCATTCAGTATGTTAAAAACTTGATTGCAAACCCTTTGGTGAAACTGGACCCAGCTTGTGTATCTGACTTTGAGGACTATCTCGAAGAACATACCTTTAAGGGCAGCTGTAGTGGTGACAAGATCTGTAAACGCATTCAAAAAGACACCGACATATATAAAGAGAAATATTCAAACTTAAGAGATGGCAACGTAAAGAAGGCTACAACTAAAGTCTCCCCCAACAAATCCGCTTACCGCGAGGCTACCAGTGATTACAAAGCAAAAGCGGCCAAAGCGATCTCAGAACTTGAAAACTTCCCCAGTGGACGTGGGTGCTATTTTTGGAAGTCCCTCTACAGCAATGGTGTGGAGGATTTGTTTTACCATGACAACGCAGTGAAGGAAGTCATTCCCTTTTTAGAACAAAACGGAAACCCTGAGTGCATAAAGACGTTTCTTGAGAACTACTTGATTGAAAAGTACAGAAACAATAAACCCAATGAAAGCTTACACTGCAAAAAGAGAGACTGTAGTGATGCCCTAAGAGCTGAAAGACTATTTCATCAAAACGCTCAGAGGTTAACTGACGCGCTATATGGAAAAGATAAATACAATCTACAGGCCTGTATAAACACGCAGGCCATCACAAAAGACAATGCGGCAACAAAGCTAAAAGCACTTTTAGAAGATATTAAAACCGCCAATACCTGCTCTGAGTTAAAAATTGGGGACAGCAAGGTGTTTGATGGCACAGGTTTTCCAACCGGAGGAAACTATTCAATCAAACGTTTAGACGACAATACATTGGAGGCCACTGTAGCAGTAAAATTCGTTAAAGGCTCACATGAAAATTTTTCACCCCAAGTTGCTGAGAAACTTCACGCAAAAGCTAGATCTTGCCTAGATAAGGTTAGCTCCTACTTCAAATCCCCATCTGGTGAGCAATTAAAGGTAAATATAATTAGCGAAGAAGAAAATAAAACAAGATACCCTAGTGAAAGACCTAATTTAAATAAGATTCAGGTTATGCCTCCCGGCTTCAGATCAAAAGTTTTTATGTACGAGGAAGACATAAACTGCGAAACAATAACCCACGAAGCTTTACACCTTTTTGGTCTTGTTGATGAGTATCAGGAAATGGTGATAAAAGATGGTAAAAAAGTCCCTAAGTATAAGTGTAGATCAACTCACAATATGAAAAGCATAATGGGGAGCCATTGGAAGATGTTTCCTGAGGTCGCCGCAGTCAAGAACACCTGTGTTTGCGAGGATGATTTTTGTAGGGAAGTCATATCTTCAGGGAATCAAAAGGCAATAGATCTTCTAACGGAGGACAGCTGGGCAATTCTCGAAAACAGAAGGGACATGTGTGAATACGAACGCGTCTCCAAAACGCCTTTAAGCTTAAGCAACACAGACTTACTCCCCTTTTATGAGGTAGAAAAGAATAATAAAGATGAATTGGTAATTCTTCACACAGACACTTACAAAAGTGCTAGCGGTGATTACTTTGGAAGCATCTATAAATTTACTTGTCGTGCTTGTCAGACGCCAGAAGAGTGTGAATCTATGAATAAACTCAAAAAAAGAGTTATTAACAAAGCACCTAAACGAAATAGATACTGTCCACGGGGATCAAAATCAGTTTCTTCTGAATTCGTTCCAATGGAGGACTCACACAAAGATGAAATTAGACTTTTAGGCCCAGGCGCGTTTGAGCTCCAATCTTCACCTAAGAGTCCAGGAAAGTCTCTACTTCACCCAGCACACTTCGCCAAGATCAAGAATGGCGGCTGTCAAAGCAAGGTTAAGAAGTACAATAAATGCTCAAGGTTTGCGGCCAGTGAAGACAAAGCTCGCTGTGAAGACCTCCCAGACTACTGCAAGGATCCAAAACAATGGCTACTATCAGAAGAGTAATTTTATTATCCCTTTTAATAAGCAATTGCTTTGCGGCTTCAGCAATCTCCATAGAAAAATCAACTTCTGATGGGTTGTTGCAAAACGCATTCACAAAGAATGGTGACACTTGGATATTTGTTAAAAACACGAACTTTTTTGATAAAAAAGACACCACTGTGGGAACGTTTAAAATTGGCAATCAAAAGGCGCTAAGCAATGCTGTTAAAGAGTTGGAAAACATCGAAAACACAATAAACAAAGCGATTGCCAAATTTCCAGATTTTGGAAAGAGTCAGGAAGGCGTCAGACACGAAACCTATTACAAAATAGGCAAACATCAGATAGGACCTAAGCATCCATTATTTAGCAAAACCAAGCAAGTATATGAGGCTATGGTATTCAACTCCTCTATTAAACAGGTCACAGGTATTAAAGTGGATCTCTCTAAAGCCCCAACCCTTTTGACGCTAAAAGGAGGGAAAGTGATTCAAAAAAAAGAAATACCTTTAAGTTTTGAGTGTGATCAAAGACCGAATTACAGATTTTGTGACTTCTCCCCTCATGGACTTATTTATCTAGAAAAATAAATCTAACATTCGTCCATTCTCAAAGAGCTTATATTGGCCTATTATGGTTCAATGAATTTATTACTGCTAATTCTCTTTGCTTTCCCCGCATATGGGCAACTATATAGACTCAACGCATTTCCAGAAAAGAACCACTTTTCCAGTATCGGATTAGGCTATGAAGACGCTGAAATTGAGGCCGACACTCTAAACTTTGCCTCATATGCTAAAAACGACAAAAACCTAATTGCAAAGGCCATCTACGGAAGAAAGGTTAATAAAAAGACTTATTTTTATATATCACTTCCATATATCTACAGCGAGGAAAGCTCACTACGCTATGGGGATAACACAGGCGACACCTTCACCTCACAGGGGTTCAGAGAGCCAACCCTTGGAATAGCGAGAAGACTTAGAAACAAAGAAGACTCAGGTCAATATTTTACCGATATATTTTTCTCCTACATCCCAAAGATTTTTGAAAAAGAAGTGGGCGGACATGACGCCAATAAATTTAATGGAAAGCACGTACTTACAGGTAAACTCACAACAGGCGCCCTTTACGACAAATATGAATCCATTATAGGGGTTCAGGCAACCTTTAACTCAGAAGCAAGAGAGGACAATCTCAAAAGCAATGAGGATTATGTCTTTGAATCGTATTTCTCATCCAGGGCCTACATAAGTGCTCAAATGGAATACAGGGATGATCTGTTTTTCTTCATCACCTCTGGAATTACATTTGTTGAAGATTATGATGTTGAAGGAGTCAACGGTGAATCCA
This sequence comes from Halobacteriovoraceae bacterium, assembly GCA_002711995.1. Lineage (GTDB taxonomy): Bacteria > Bdellovibrionota > Bacteriovoracia > Bacteriovoracales > Bacteriovoracaceae > UBA845. The sequence goes on from PASN01000008.1 coordinate 111,599, forward strand.
CAATTCAACAAGGAACAGGAACCTTTGCCGAGCTTGGGCTCAAGAAGCTTCTAAAGAGCGGCTTTATCAACCTGCGATTAAGTTACACTAGCAATGACTACTTTACAGAAAGTCGAGATTTGGGAAATTTTAGGGGTGAGTATTATATGTTAGGAGCGCAAACCTCCTACACATTTGAATTTTAAAAGATAAAAGAATAGCCCAAAGCTAAAGACACATAGCCAAACAGATTTACAGTATCTGGATTATTCACATAGTTCTCAATCCAAACATCATTAATTCCGGCCTCAAAGTACCCCTCATGTTTCGTGGCCTCTTCCAAAGCTCCTTTTAGGCCAAGGTAGAAAAGCCCCCTAATAGATCCAATCCTATAATAACTCTCAGGGTAATTATTATTTCGAGATGCTTGGTATTTAAGTCCGGTCACATGATAGGCAGCAAGCCCGGTGTATACGTCAAGATAGCTAAAAATATGAGAGAATCTATAAAGTTGAAAATTGTTTTTTAAAGCAATTGTTTCAATAGTGGTGCCGCCCCTCTCCTCTCGAACCAGGCCATGCATATAATCAAGACTATAAATTCGGTTAAATTTTTTGCCCACACCAAGTGCGATCTCTCCAATCTCCCCCGCATGCTGAACTTTTAAATAATCTAAAAAGTATGCATTTGCTGAAAAAGTGAAACAAATAGGAATAAGAAGGAGCTTAAAATTCAACAAACTGATGACTTACTCCTGAGTTAGATAGATTTAGCTCTAAAATTTTTCCTTTTACTGGAGCTCCCACAGTGCATCTGGTGGCGCCAGAGAAATCAGAGCAAGTTGGGTTGTGATCGTGTCCATTTAAGTAATAATCCACACCATATGAAGATACAAGGTTTCGAACCTCATTCACTTGGGCCTCATCCCACCTGTCGCTATCCTCAGGGGAGACGTGAGATATAATAATATTGTTTGAAGAGCTAGAACTTGCAAGCTGGCCCTCAACAAATCCAAGATCTGGGATTCTGCCAGTGGCCTCCCAGTTGTTATTGTTATAGACGATGAACTTTGTCTGTTTGTAGGTAAACGCAAAATTGCTGGAGCCAAACATCTGGTCATAAATAGACTCTCCATTGGAAAGTAAATCGTGATTTCCAGCTGCGACGACATAAGGAATAGAAAGCTTTTCAAGAAGCCTCTTAGTCATTTCATATTCTCTAAGAAGTCCTAGGTTGGTAATGTCCCCAGAGACAATTACAAACTCGTACTCATTTTTTCTCGCATTTATGTACTCAACCTGATCTTCCAACTCTTTATAATAGTTATGGGTATCTGAAAGGACTGCAATTTTATAACTCGTTCCGGCCGTGGACTCATTTTGAGATATTAGCGAGAGTTGCTTTGTGTTTGTTTTGGAGTCGGCCGTTTTGGAAATATAAGGGCTAACGTTAAACTCTCCACACGACTGTGTTAAAAGGAGAAATAAAAGGCAGCCCCTAAACATCTTAATGTTTGCTCTTCAGATCTCTGGCCATAAATGTGGCATCAAGAGTTTCATCATTCGATAGCTTAAACTTGATCTGAACCTTATCATTTGGTTTTAGATTCTTTTTAAGATCAAAAAACATGAGGTGTTTTCCATGTGGTTTGAGCACAAGCTTTCCTTTGGCAGGAACAGTCATGCTTTCAACTTTTCTCATTTGCATGATGCCTTCTTTAATTTCATGGGTGTGAAGCTCGGTTGTTCCAGCAAAGTCAGTATTGGCACCAATAATTTTTATATCTTTGTCAGAGCTATTTTCAAACACAACAAAACCAGCGCTTGCGCTGGCCCCTGGGGGCATAACTCTAACGTATGGGTCTTTAGCAGTGATAGCGCCAGCAAAAAGCGTCGCTGACATTAAAAATGTTGATATAATTGTCTTCATAGTAATTCTCCTAATTCATTACAGACTTTAATTCTTTTTTGAAAACTTTTGGATCTTCATCTGATCTTATTGCCTTTTGAACAACTCCATTTTCATCAATGATATAAAAACGGGATGTGTGATCTACGGTGTATCCTATCTTAGAGTTTTCCAGAGGAATAAATTTATAAAAGACATTAAACTTCTTCGTGACTTCATCAATCTGATCTTTAGTGCCAGTGACTCCGACATAAGATTCGTCGAAGTATTTAGCGTACATATCCACACTTTTTGGATCGTCACGTTTATGATCAACGCTTACAAACAGCACTTGAACCTTCTCTTCATCAACTCCTTTAAGCGCACTGTTGAGATAGCTCAAGGACATTGGACAAACATCCGGACAAGTGGTGAAACCAAAATAAAGGATTACGACCTTCCCTTTAAAATCAGATAAAGAAACTTCTCCTTTTTCTGACTGAAGAGTGAAGTCACCGCCATTAATCCCCATGGAACGGGCACTATAAACCTGCTCAACGCCTTCGTAGTTCATTTTATATATGACAGCAAAAGCCAGTACTGAGAGAGCAAAAATATTTAATACGATTTTCCACATACGACTTATATACTAAAGAAAAACTGAAATTTATATGACACAAAACAGAAATTCACTTAAAATCTAGCCATATGAAACTAAATCCCTTCAATACTAAAATCGGTCTTGCCCTTGGTGGGGGTGCCGCAAAAGGCATTGCTCACATTGGTGTTCTTAAAGCGTTTGAGGAAGAAAAAATAGAAATAACCTGCATCAGCGGCACGAGCATAGGGGCCTTGGTTGCTGCCTATCACGCATTTGGGAAGTCTAGCGATGAGATCATGGACATGGGCAAAGAGCTCTCTTTTTCCAAGGTCGCAAACTTTACTTTGAGAAAAAGAGGTTTTTTCACGACCGACTCAATTCGAAATATGATTCTCAGAGACCTGGGAGACGTAAACATTGAGGATTCCAAAGTCCCCCTGGCCATCATTGCAACAGATATTAGCACCGGGGAAAAGATCGTTTTCAAGCACGGAAGCCTTGTTCAGGCCGTTTGCGCAAGTGTCGCAGTTCCAGGAGCGTACGTTCCAATAGAACACGAAGGGCGCCTTCTTGTTGATGGCGGCATCACGGAAAATGTCCCTGTGTCAGTTTTGCCAGACATGGGAGCGGGAATCGTGATTGGCATCGACTTAAATGGTGTGCATAAATACCCAGACCCACAAGACTTCATGGGAGTTCTTGGAAACGCATTTGATATTGCTATTGATCTAAGAACAAGAGATCAATTAAAGAAGGCCGACATTGTCGTTTCATTGGATTTAAGTGACTATTCTAGACTTGGCAATGTTGAGAACGCGCATGATCTATACATGGAAGGCTACATGCCTATGAAGAATAAGATCGCCAAAGTGCTATGGTACAAAAGAACCAACCTCTTTCAGTACGCAATCAAAGTGGTTAAAGAATTGATTCCACTTAAAGTTCCTCAAATCATTAAAGACTATAAAGAGAAAATACCTAAAATTGAGATATAAAAAAAAAGGCCTCATCCGAGGCCTTGCTTTTTCTTTTTAAAAAAGTTGAATATTTAATCAACCGTTATCGGTTGAAATTTCTTTCTCTTGGTCCGCGATTAAAACCGCCACCACCATTTCTAGGCGGCCTGTCTTTTGCGATATCTACTTTTAGTGTTCTTCCATGGAAGTCCTTGCCATTCATTTCATCCACAACGGCCTGAGCTTGCTCAGCGCTTTCCATTTCCACAAAACCAAACCCTTTTTTTCTGCCAGTGTCTCTGTCAGTAATAAGTTTTACAGATGTAGTTGTTCCGAACTCGTTAAAAGCTTCAGAAACTTCATCTTCAGTGATTTCATAGGGTAGATTTCCCACATACAATTTTTTCATTTCATTCTCCAAAAAACGCTCATGCGAGCAATAAAAATAGTATCTTTCGAGGCCTAAATTTTGTGGAATTTCAAAACCGAGGATCTTCGAACACTTTAACTATAGCGCCAAATCAAACTTCATAATACTTAATTTTAATTGCATTTACCTTAAACAGAGAAAGATTAAGAAAAGCTCACACTGCATAAAAAGCATCGATCAAAGACACATCACGGTATTTATACTTACACTCCAATATGAGTCTTCCTTCTTGTTTGGAAGCAAGGCCAACGCCTTGTGAAAGCTTTAGATCATCCGTGAAAAACTTCTGATTAACATCCAAATTGGTGATATCTACTTTAATATAATCAGGCATTTGAGACCTTAATCCTCTTAAAACAACGATGTTCCTGGCCTGGTAAACATGGGCTCCTTTCATTTCTCCCAATGCAGTTCCACTGGTGATAATGGGGACTCTTTTCTCGGAAAAATCACTGTCTTTTAGAATATCAAATTGAAACTCTTTCCAACGAGTGCCATCTGAAGACTTTGGTTCAATATTTCTTAATTGAGCATGAAAAACTTCTCCATTGTATTCCACGTCAAAAATTAAACCGGTCATTAAGTTTTGTTGATATAGCTCTCTGGAGAGCAAAAAGCCAAAAAGGTCTTTTCCACCTTCAACCCTAAAAACAACCGGTATAAGGCCTGCTTGGTACTTTTCAACGATTTCCTTATGTCCCATATTCTTAAGTCTTGGCACGACTGTAAGGCTGTCTTTCATGATAATTGCTCCTTGCTCATTAATGCTTCACATTAATTTGTCTGGCCTATTTCTACAGGCCTATAAAGATAATTTATCCCATCATAGACACATAAGATTCGATTTTAATTTAAATGCCAGTTAAGATTTATTTACTAGTTAATCACTCAAGGAGAAAATTATGGAAAACACGATTCAACTTTTAAATCAGATTCAAGCAGACGCCTTGGTAATGTACACTAAACTACACAACTACCACTGGAATATTAAGGGTCTCCAATTTTATAATATTCATCAAAAAACTGAAGAGTTTTACACCTACTTTGGTACTATGTATGACGATGTGGCGGAAAGATTGCTTCAATTAAACGTTAAGCCTATCGTTACTCTAAAAGGCGCATTGGAAAAGACGAAAATTGAGGAAGAGACAAAAGACGACTTTACCATTGAGTTCGCAGTGGAAAGTATCATCAAAGACTTTAATTACTTTCTTGGAGCATTTAAGGAGCTTTCTTCGGCCTCTGAAGACGATGCTCCGACTCAGGCGTATGCTGATGACCAAATCGGACATTTTCAAAAAGAAATTTGGATGCTTAGATCGCTTGTTGAATAAATTTAATCACTTAGGGGGGCTGCCACCATTGCGGCCCCTTATATAATTTTCAGGCCTTATTGAATCATTTTCGCGCTTAGTTAATATATCTTCATAATTTTTAAAGGACGCGAAATGAAAGGCATTGCCTCATTAAATATTTTCTTAATTTTACTTCTATCCTCATTTAAGGCCATGGCCAGCAAGCACTCCTCTGTGTCCAAGGAATTCGTTAAACTGACTTGCACCTACACATATGAAACGGTTGAAGATCTTGAAGTTCGCTATGACGAGTTCACAGTCTTTGGGATTAAATCAAATCAATCTATAAACTTCTTTGCTCATGAAAAAAACATACCTTCTTTTTTCTTTAAGCTCGAAGGCAGCTACCCTGAAGGATCATGGCATGAAGATGCAGAGTTTATTTTTAAGGCAAAGCTTAATGACAACAAACTCTCTTATTCATTCAGCTACTTAAACTACAAAAACGATAAATCAGAACTTCATGTTTTAAAGCGAGAAGACAGAACCATAACTCTTGAAGGTCTTCATGACGATAACCATGCAAGCTTTGAGTATGAAGAGGGAGAAGCTTTCTTCTACTTTGAAGATGAAACTGAATGGATCCAAGAAGATCTCACCAAAATTAAAGACTGCGAGATTCAAAAGTTTTAAGGGCCATATTCAGGCCCTTTTTTATTAAGATGCTATTTCATCCGCTGCAGTTCCAGTTGTTTCCGTCTCTTCAGGCATAACCTGCTCTGTATCTGTTTCAAGTGAAACATTTGAGAAGGAGCAAACAATCACATTTTGATTTGGATTGTCCTCCAATGTCTCCACGCCGTTTGGAAGATTTAGATCTTTAACTTCGATGTGTTCGTTTACATCTAGGTTGGTGACATCCACTTCCAGCTCTTCTGGCAAGTCTTTAAATTGTCCCTTCAATAAAATGAATTTTTTAGTCTGAGTCGTAACCCCGCCCTGCTTGTGGCCCTTGGCCTCACCTTTAAGTGTGATAGGTACCTCAACTTTCATTTCCTCATTTGCGGAAACAGCATGAAGACTCACATGGACAGGAGTTCTCTTTACTGGATCTCTTTGCACTTCATCAACTGTGGCCCTCATAGTTTGACCATCAATTTTTACTTTAAAATGCTTTCCTCTCTTCCAAGATTCAACGTGCTTTAGTGGCGCTTTTATAAATATTGATTTGGACTCGACAGACTTTCCATAGATTGCCGCTGGGATTTGATTTTTACCCCTCGCCGCTCTCAGGTCTCTAGGCGTAAGAGTTGTTTCCCTTTCTGTAACATTAATAGTGTCCATTAATACCTCCTTAGTATTCCATACTTTCAATTATACCAAGGTTAATGGTCTATAAAACTGAACTAAGGCCTGACTTGGCCAGGTAGAGCTAGATAAATCTTAGACAAAAGCATCACTCAGAAAAGACATCCAAAAACACTTCTCTTACATTCAAGGGCACATTCAGATTTTCAAGGTTCATATAGAGCCCTACGAGGTAGATGCCAAGAAACATAAAGTCTTTTTCAAGCGCAACCTCATGATCCATAAAGAACTTGAAAAGCTCGTAAAAGGACTCTTTGAAGTGATCCAGATCGAAAACAACTTCCTCTTGATCACCAGGCCCAAAGTGCTTTCTGAAAAGCTCTTTGAGCTCTTCATCCTCTTTTGAGCTTAAGTTTTTAGTAAGCCCTATGGTTTTGAGCGCTTGCTCAAACAGCTCATCATCATCAAAGTAAAACCCTCTATATAAGTTCATGAGCCCCACTCTGAACTCTTCTCTAAATGAAAACCAAATGTTGTTTGGAGAAAACACAAGCGAGTTTCCTGCAAACTTAAAGTGGCGAGGTCTCAAATCAAGACAAAGCCCCTCTGGATTCTTCAATTGCGCAAAATAGAGTCTTAAGACTGTCTCTCCAGCTTTAATTCTTTCTGCTTCAGACAATGACTCATAGTTATTCTCACGACTTTTCTGTTTAAGAATTAAATCTTGAACATCCAATTCCTGAAGACTTTCAAAGCAGTCTTGGTCTAGAGTTTTACTGCCAACCTTTGTGACCAAGGGACCTAACTCTTTTAACGCCCCTTTCCAGTCCATAGACTTAAGCGCCAATGTGGGAATGTGTGTTAGAACTTCTTTAATGAATTTGGGCATAAATGCTGTAGATAAACTTTTCATTGATAAAATGCTAGGTGAATTTAGAGGTGTTGTCTATTTCGTTCAGGACTTGTTAAACTACCGCCAAAGGATGACGCAATGAAAACAGTTACAATCGCAGGCGCTTCCGGCTTTGTTGGTAGTAAAATTCTAGAATTGCTTCTAGAAAAAACTGATCACAACATTGTCGCACTCTCCAGAAGTGAAAAAGAGTCAAACCATCCAAGACTTAAATGGATGAAGGCGGACCTCTTCTCACTATTGGATCTGGAAAACGCCCTCAAAGATGCCGACGTTGCCATCTATTTAGTCCACAGCATGCAGCCATCCGCCCATCTGGATCAAGCGAACTTTGCAAACTATGATCTTATTCTTGCTGACAACTTCGGAAGAGCTTGTTTAAAGTTTGGCATCAAGCAAACACTTTACCTGGGAGGATTAATTCCCAAGCGCGGCGACCTTTCTCTTCATTTAAAGAGCAGACTGGAGGTTGAGGAAGTGTTGATGGAGTACGCTCCTGACACGACTATATTTCGAGCTGCAATGGTACTGGGAAAGGAAGGCTCCTACTTTCATATTCTTTTAAATCTTGTAAAAAGATTGCCTGTAATGCTTTGTCCTGCTTGGACAAAGATGCCCACATCCCCAGTTCATGTGGATAAGGTCGCTCTTGCGTTCTGTCTTGCAATTGATAATTCAAAGCACTTTGGAAAAGTCTATGATCTTTGCTCATCAAATCAGGTTTCTTATTATTCACTTTTAGAAACTGCTTCCAGAATTCTTGGAATTAAAAGAAGATTTGTCACAATAAATGTAAACTTCATAAAACTCTCCAAGCTGTGGGTCAGAACAATATCAGGCGCTCCAAAGAGGCTTGTTTACCCTTTGGTGAATTCTCTAAAAAACGAAATGGTCCCTGCTCCTGATATGAAGTTTGAATCGCAAGATTATGAATATGAAACAGTAGAACAAGCTTTGGAGAGAGCTCTCAAAGAAAGCAGCCACCATCGATACAAGTTTAAAACAAGAACAGTAGAAAGAAAGACTGTTCGTTCCGTACAGAGAACCGTATTGCCAAAAGATATGGATGCTAAGGAAGTGGCAAAAGAGTATCTGGCCTGGCTTCCTATCGCTCTAAGGCCATTCCTAATTGTGACTGTTAATGGGCACTACGCTCATTTTTCTTTGCTTCATAGAGGCTTCAGACTTCTTTCACTTAAGTGGTCTCCAGAGCGAAGCGAAAATTCAAGACAGCTCTTCTATATCAAGGGCGGAATGCTAGCTGCCCCACAAGATAGAGGGAGACTAGAGTTTAGAGAAGTCCTAAACGGCAAATACATGCTTGCCGCCATCCATGACTTCTACCCCGCTTTGCCATGGTATTTCTATATATTTAGTCAGGCCTTGGTGCACTTAATCGTAATGAAATTGTTTGGCCGCCATCTAAGACTCGTTTCAGAAGGAAAAAGACCATGTCTCCAAAAGTCCTAATTATCGGAGCTAGTGGCTTCATTGGTTCAAACCTTCTAAAGGAATTTGAGCGACAATCCATAGAGGTTCGAGCGTGCTCCAGACACCCTCAAGATATATTCTCAGAAGAAGAGACCACAGAACTGAGCTTTTTAGACCTTGAGGATGTGGAATCAATTGAAAGAAACTTGAATGGAGTAACAACTATTTATTACCTAGCCCACGCAATGGGCTATGGAAAAGACAAGTTCAGTGAAAAAGAAAAAGCGCAAGCTCAAAACTTAGCTGGGCTTTTAAATGAAGCGCACAAGCTAATATATTTGGGAGGCATCGCTCGCGACGATGAATTGAGCGAACACCTGCAAAGTAGAAAAACTGTTGGGGAAATTTTTAGAAAAACAAAAGCTAAAACCATTGAGTTTCAAGCATCCATTGTCATTGGTAAGGGCAGCGCCTCCTTTGAAATGATCAGGGCCTTAGTTTACAGACTCCCATTCATAGTTAGCGCGGAATGGGCACATGCATTATGCCAGCCCATTGCTCTTAAGGATGTGGTCACTTATTTAACTCTTGCTCAGGAGAAAAAATTTAGGAAGAAGCATTCAGTCTTTGAGATTGGCGGAAGTGACCAGCTCACTTATCGAGAGCTGCTGGTGGAGTTTTCAAAGCATGAGAAACTTTTTAGGCCAGAGATTAAGCTTCAAAAGTTTCCTAAAGACTTGGCCATCGAAATAATGAAGATCGTAATTCCCGAATATGTGGAAGTTGGAGCAAAGCTTCTTGGAAGTATAGAAATTCCCACAACAGTCAAAGACAACACGGCCTTGGAGAAATTCGAGTTTACTCCCATAAGCTTTAGGGAGTCTTTAGAGCTTGCCCAGGACACACCTCTAAAAGAGATCGAGTTTAGTGAAATTCTTAATAGGCTTAAAGGACATCCTGAAATACCCAGCTATCTTGCAGGTCAAACACTTCAACTAAGTTTTACCTATCGAGAACTTAAAGGCCTTGATAAGATTGCTCAGCGTTTTAAACTGCATGACATTGTAAAAGAGCATTCAATCAAAATTCCATTTGCAGGTGAGCTTAAAATAACGAACAACGAGGAAAGAGAACTCGTTAATCTGGCCTACAGGCCGAAATACTTCTTTCAAGCACTGGGATGGAGCTTTTTTGAGAGAGTGGCCAGGGAAATTAAAAAGTAATTTTTATGAATTTATGGACATTTGCTAAAAAGCACAAAGGCATGGTGGCCTTTGGATTCTGCACAACCTTCTTCGTTGGTATTGGCCAAACATTTCTTGTGGCCCAATTCTCTCCTTTTATCCAACAAGGCCTTTCCATTTCAAGAACAGACATTAGTTTTGTCTATTCCTTGGCAACTTTTATAGCAAGCTTCAACCTCACTTATATTGGTTCCCTACTGGACAGGACCAGCCTGTTGAAATACTTCTTCCTTGTGGCGACCTTAATCTGTGCAGGGCTAATAACTTTATCCCAGGCCACAAATATTGCGGCACTCTTTGTGGGCTTTTATCTTCTTAGAGGATTTGGCCAAGTCCCTTTGGGACTTATGGCCACAACCGTAGCCGCGAGGTGGTTTGGAAAACATAGAGGAAAACTCCTTACACTTATTGGCTTTGGAAGATCTCTTAGCGAGGGAGTCCTTCCTCTTTTATCTATTGTTTTTATAGAAAGCTTTGGCTGGCGAAACTCATTACTGGGCATCATGGGTGTTTTTCTTTTAGTTATGGTTCCAGTGGCCTTAATTTTTATTCCCAAAACTCCAAAGACTGCCTTGTACGAGGAAAATGTTAAGACTGCAGATAAAGAGCAAGCTGTATGGGGGTGGCGAAAAGCGCTTAATCATAAATGGCCAATGCTTTTAATGATCAACAATGCCCTCATTCCATTTATTTTAACGGCCTTGTTTTTTCAGCAAGACTCCCTCGCCCAGTTCAAGGGATGGAGCATGAAAACAATGGCACAGTCATTTGTGGCGTTCTCAGCAGTGCACATATGCGGCAATATTTTTTGGGGTCCACTCGTTGATAAAATCACCGCAAAGAAGGTGCTCCCTTTCACCTTAATACCATTTCTTTTAGGACTTCTTTCCCTCTACTATATTGATGCAAGCTGGGGGGCATTCATCTATATGGGCCTAGTAGGTTTGAGTGTAGGTGTTTCTGGCATTGTAAGAAACGCGTTTTGGGCCGAAGTCTATGGAATTTTAGTACTAGGAAAAATGAAAGGCATGGACTCTAACGTCATTGTAGTGGGAACTTCTCTCGCGCCAATCTTCTATGCAAAGTTTTTAGATTTTGGGGCCGGGGTGGAGGAAATACTTCAGGTCTTTATCGTTTTAACGATCTTAGGCATTGGCAACCACTTTTTCATAAGTCGCCACTACAATCGCTAAAGATCATACAGATGCAGGATACCGCAAAAGTCTCCCTGATCTTCCACAAGAAGGGCGGTGATCTTCTTTTCTTGCATGATGTCGTCCGCAACAAGAATCTTTTCTTCGCAGTCGATGGTTAAAGGATTTGAAGTAAAAAAGTCGCTTGCGGTTAAATCAAGCGCTTTGCCTTTCTCGCTTTGAAGAACTCTCCTAATGTCACCGTCAGTGATAACACCCTCTATTTTCTTATCCTTTAACAAGACACCCAATCCTAGGAAGCCATTGCTAATAACAGAGATAACTTCATCAAACTTCATTTCGTGAGAAAGAATCGGAAGCTTATCTTTTCGCATCACATCTTTCACACGAACAAGAAGTTTTCTACCAAGGCTTCCACCAGGGTGAAATCTTGCAAAGTTCTCTTCTCTAAAATCCCTGGCATTCATTAAGGCCACAGCTAGAGCGTCTCCCAAGGCCATAGTAACCGTAGTGGACGTAGTGGGAGCAAGGGCCAGAGGACACGCCTCTTTAGGAACCCCAATATCCAAAAAGTAGTCGCAATGTTTGGCAAGGGTTGACTCTTTTTTGCCAGTCATGGCTATAGTTGAATTTTTGTTTTCTTTAAAAAAAGATAAAAGTCGAATGACCTCTTCAGTTTCACCTGAATTGCTTATTGCCACAATAACATCATCTGAGGCAATCATTCCCAAATCCCCATGATAGGCCTCACCAGGATGCATAAAAAAAGCGGGTGTGCCTGTGGAGGCCAATGTGGCGGCTATTTTTTTACCAACCAGTCCTGATTTTCCCATTCCCGTCACAACAACCTTTGATTTGCTATTGAGAATAAGCTCCACCACTTTGGAAAATTCACCATCAATTCGCTCTGAAAGCGATTGAAGTCCTTCAATTTCTGTTTGGATTACTTTTTTGGCGTCGGCTAGATAATTCATAAACTTAGTTTACAGTTAAACTTCCCACTTTACCAAGTTTTATGAATCTCTGTTTTTGACCAATAGGATTGAACACTCTTCCATGGCCTCTGCGAGCACTATTCCATCACTTGTGGCAATGCCTGAGTCAAAGGCCTTGTATATTTCACCATCTAGGCCTATTGAGCCTCTAAGAACAGTTAGTCCTTCTTTAGGAGCTAGTCTTATTTCTTTTTTGTCACCTTTGCCAAGATTAATTAGTTCCGCCTTAAAGTCTGGATGATTATATAAAGACTGAGCCCCAACATCTTTAAAAAGCCCCTCTTTTTTACTCAATTCAAGTTGGCGATTGAAGCCTTGATCAAATCTTAAACAATCCATTGCTTTGTTTATGTGGAGCTCACGAGGTTTTCCGTCATCACCCACACGTCCCCAGTCCCAAACTCTATAAGTGACGCCAGAGCTTTGTTGCACTTCAACCAGAGTAACGCCTTTTCCAATTGCATGAACCGCACCGGCGGGAACTACAAAAAAATCTCCAGCAGAAACTTCATAGAACTTGAGGTAGTTATTCATCGCAAGCCCTGCCTCTAGTGCGGTCTTGAATTCCTTTCTGGTCACCTCAGGTTTAAATCCCATATAGATGCCCGATCCCGGCTCAGCGTCAAGAATCAACCAACATTCAGTTTTGCCTTTTTCGTTTTCATGCTCATGTGCGTACTCATCATCTGGATGAACTTGCACAGAAAGATTATCTGAGGTGTCGATGTATTTTAAAAGATACGACAACTCAACCAATTCGCTTAAATTTGTTTTATTTACTGATAGCTGGGAAGGACCGCTTGGGTGGGTGGATATCTCCCAAGTCTCTCCCAAACTTTTTTCAGTCTCAATATTTTTTATAGTTTTTAACTTCTCTCCTCCCCAAATTTTGAAACTTAAAGAGGGCTCGAGTTTTAACAAAAGGTTCATTGAATTCATTCCGATAGCTTAATTCAAAATTTATAAAAATAAAAAGCACAAGGCATCAGCACAATTTTCTATTATATTAACGCTTGGCTAAAAACTAAATAAATAATACACTACAAGGATAATAAATCATTAAATGTAATGGGGTTTCAGTGAATAAAATTTTAGTACTTGATGGGGCAATGGGCACCATGATTCAAAAGTACGATCTAGGCGAAGAGGATTATCGCGGAGAACGATTTAAGGATTATCCATCTCCACTTAAAGGAAACAATGATCTTCTTAGCCTCACACGGCCTGATATAATTAAAGAAATTCACAAGAAGTATCTAGCGGCCGGCGCCGATATCATTGAAACCAATACCTTCAGCGCCACGAGCGTGGCCATGGCCGACTACAATATGGAAGAGCTTGTTTATGAGCTCAACTATGAATCAGCAAAGCTCGCTAAAGAAGCCGCTGATGAATTCACCAAGAAAACACCCGATCAACCCAGATACGTCGCTGGCTCCATTGGACCTACCAATAAAACAGCTTCCCTATCTCCTGATGTTAATAATCCAGGATACAGGGCCATAAGCTTTGACGAACTTTTTGAAACATACAAAGAGCAAATCAAAGCGCTAGATGATGGCGGAGTAGACATCCTTCTAGTTGAGACAGTCTTTGACACCTTAAACGCGAAAGCAGCTCTATTTGCAATTCAGAGCTATTACGAAGAAATCAAAAAAGACATGCTACCAGTAATGATAAGTGGAACAATCACTGATCAGTCTGGGAGAACTTTGTCAGGGCAGACAATCGAAGCGTTTCTTTACTCGGTAAGCCACTTCCCTCTGATGAGTGTTGGTATCAATTGCGCGCTTGGCGCAGACTTGATGCGTCCATACATAAAAACTTTATCTGAAAAGGCGCCCTTTAAAGTAAGTATGTACCCCAATGCGGGACTTCCAAATGAATTTGGAGAATACTATCAAACTCCTACTGAAATGGCCGACATTTTAGAAGAGTACCTATCTGAAGGACATATAAATATTGTAGGCGGATGCTGTGGAACCACAGACAAACATATCGCCGAGATCGCAAAACGCGCTAAAAACTACGCCCCCCACGTGCCGCCCAAGCTTGAAAGAGTGCCTAAGTACAGCGGCCTTGAACCACTATCTATTTTTGAAGGAAGCAACTTCATTAATATTGGTGAAAGAACAAATATTGCAGGTTCAATCAAGTTTAAAAAATTAATTCAACAAGAGAAGTATGAAGACGCCATTGAGGTCGCTAAAGATCAGGTTGAAAACGGCGCGCAAGTCCTTGATGTGAACATGGATGATGGAATGATTGACGGGCTTAACGCCATGACAACTTTCCTAAATCTTATTGCCTCCGAACCAGACATCGCAAAGATCCCTGTAATGATCGACTCATCCAAATGGGAAATCATCGAGGCAGGGCTTAAATGCGTTCAAGGTAAAAGTATTGTGAACTCTCTCTCCCTAAAAGAGGGAGAAGAGGAATTTCTTGAAAGAGCTGCAAAAGTAAAAATGTATGGCGCGGCCATTGTAGTGATGGCCTTTGATGAGAAATGGCAGGCCGACACATATGACAGAAGGATAGAAATCTGCAAAAGGGCCTATGACCTTCTAGTAAACAAGATAAACTTTCCCCCAGAAGACATCATCTTTGATCCAAATATTTTGGCAATAGCCACAGGCATTGATGAGCACAACAACTATGGCGTGGATTTCATCAACGCCACACGCTGGATTAAAGAGAACCTTCCCTACGCTAAAGTAAGTGGTGGAGTAAGCAACCTTTCCTTCTCATTTCGAGGAAACAACGCCGTAAGAGAGGCCATTCACAGTGTATTTTTGTTTCACGCCATAAAGGCCGGAATGGATATGGGAATCGTTAACCCGGGAATGATTGAGGTTTATGACGAGATTCCAAAAGCGCTAAGGGACCTTTGCGAGGATGTTGTTTTAAATAGAAGCGAAGACGCCACAGAAAAACTAGTGGACTTTGCAGAGAGCTTTAAAGGCGAGAAGAAAGAAAAAAAGCGAGACCTTGAGTGGAGAAACGCTCCAGTAAAACAAAGAATCGCCCACGCACTGGTAAAGGGAATCCCAGAATTTATTGAAGCTGACGCTGAAGAAGCAAGACAGGAACTTTCAAGGCCTATAGAGGTTATTGAAGGTCCTTTAATGGATGGGATGAATATCGTTGGAGAACTTTTTGGAGAAGGAAAAATGTTTCTTCCCCAGGTCGTTAAGTCGGCCAGAGTTATGAAAAAGGCCGTTGCATATCTTCAACCCTTTATCGAAGATGAAAAAGATGAAAACTCCCGCTCCAAAGGCAAGATCTTGATGGCGACAGTTAAAGGGGATGTTCACGATATTGGGAAGAACATCGTCTCAGTCGTTCTAGCTTGCAACAACTTTGACGTTATTGATATGGGAGTCATGGTTCCAGCTGAAAAAATTCTTGCAATGGCAAAGGAAGAAAACGTCGATATTATAGGTCTTTCAGGACTTATCACTCCAAGCCTTGATGAGATGGTGAATGTGGCGCAAGAAATGGAGCGACTAAACTTCAAAGTCCCACTTCTCATTGGAGGAGCAACCACCTCTAGAGTTCACACCGCTGTAAAAATAGATCCTCACTACTCTGACACGGTTCTACATGTCTCGGACGCTTCTAAGAGTGTTCCTGTCGCCCAGATGGTGCTTACGGATTCCAACAAACTGAAATCAGACACTAAAGCGCAATATGAAAAGATGCGTGAGGATCATAAAAACAAGAATCACCGATACAAGCTTACAACTCTTGAAGCCGCTCGATCAAACAAAGAGCCGATCGACTGGAGTGGCCATAAGTCTTTAAAACCTAGTTTTACTGGGGTCAAAGAATTGGATGATATTCCCCTTGCAACGATCAGAAAGTTTATCGACTGGACTCCGTTTTTTAACACATGGAGACTGCGAGGTGCCTATCCTCAAATTTTGAAAGATGAAAAGTATGGGGAAGAGGCCTGCAAGCTATTCGACGATGCTCAAAAGTATTTGGATGAAATGATTGACTCAGGTGTCATCATTAACAAAGCGAAGGTCGCCTTTTTTCCGGCCAACTCTGTCGGAGATGACATCGAGCTATACGAGGATGAAACTCGCCAAAATGTGATTACCAAGCTCTGTATGCTTAGAAATCAAAGAGCAATGGAGAAGAGCCCCAACAGGTCCCTTTCAGACTTCATCGCTCCAAAAGACTCCGATGTGGATTACATGGGAGCCTTCATTGTCACCGCAGGACATGGAGTGGAAGAACTTTGCGAAAAGTACAAAGAAGACAACGACGACTATGCTGTTATTATGATCAAAGCTCTTGCCGATAGATTGGCCGAGGCATTCGCTGAGTACGCTCATAAGCTTACTAGAGAAGAGCTTTGGGGATATGCAAAAGGTGAAAACCTATCCAATGAAGAACTTATAAAAGAAAAATATCAAGGCATCAGGCCTGCTCCAGGATATGCGGCATGCCCAGACCATACAGAAAAGATAAAGCTGTTTGAATTGCTGAATGCAAAGGAGATTGGGGTTGAGCTTACTGAGTCCTGCGCTATGAACCCTGCCGCAAGTGTCAGCGGTTGGTATATATCCCACCCGGACTCTCGCTATTTTAATGTGGGCTTCATTGGGCAGGATCAACTTGAAGACTATGCTAAACGAAAAGACATGACACTTGAGCAGGCCAAAAAGTGGCTATCTCCTTTGTTAGAGATGTAATTCGAAAGAAGGAATATAAGAAATGACTAAAGTGGTAGATCACCTAAAAAACTCCAACGAGACGATGTTCTCCTTTGAAATTCTTCCCCCTATCAAGGGACATGGAATAAAAAAATTATTCTCCCAAGTTGAACCACTTATGGAGTTTAAACCCAAATTTATTGACGTTACCTATCACAGAGAAGAATACGTTTATAAAAAGCGACAAAATGGCCTTTTAGAGAAAGTCTCTTTAAGAAAGCGACCAGGAACCGTGGGCATATGCGCGGCCCTAATGAACAAGTTTCAAGTGGATCCTGTCCCACATTTAATTTGTGGAGGCTTTACAAAAGAAGAAACAGAGTCTGCTCTCATGGACTGCCATTTTCTAGGGATCGACAATGTCTTGGCCTTAAGAGGCGATGCTATTAAGTCTGAAAACAGGTTTGTTCCCACAGAAGGTGGCAACGCCTACGCAAGCGAGTTGGTAAAACAGATATCAGATATGAACAAAGGCCAGTACCTTTATCAAGAGGATGCAGGAGCAGAGGCCACAAACTTCTGCACTGGAGTTGCAGGATATCCCGAAAAACATTTCGAAGCCCCAAACTTCAACACCGACCTTAAACATCTAAAAAGAAAAGTGGAGCTTGGAGCTGAATACATTGTTACCCAAATGTTCTTTGATAATTCCAAGTTCTTTAAGTTTGTGGAACAGTGTCGCGCGGTCGGAATTGATGTTCCTATAATTCCTGGCCTAAAGCCTCTGACAACTCTAAGACAGTTGAGCATTTTACCAAGTATTTTCTTTATCGATATGCCTGACGAGCTTGTTCACGCTGTCGAAAGCTGCAAAACCAATGAACAAGTAAGACAAGTGGGAATAGAGTGGTCAATTAACCAATGCAAAGAGCTCAAGAAACACAAAGTTCCTTGCTTGCACTTCTACTCTATGGGAAAATCCGACAACATTAAAACTATTGCTAGCGAGATATTTTAAATGCTCCCTTATTCAAAATCGTTACTAATTATTCCGACCTACAACGAGATAGACAACATTCAAAGAATGCTCGATGTTGTGGATGAACTCTACCCTGAGCTGAATATACTCATTTTGGACGATGGCTCACCTGATGGGACAGCAAATGTCGTAAAACAAAAACAACAAACAAAAAAGAATCTTCATCTCATACAGCGAAGTGGCAAGCTCGGATTAGGCACGGCCTACATCACAGGATTTAAATTCGCTCTAGAGAGAGACTTTGAGTATGTATTTGAGATGGACTGCGACTTCAGTCATGATCCAAAAGACATTGAACGTCTTTTAAAGGCCGCTCAAACTAACGATCTAGTGATAGGCTCCAGGTATATCGATGGTATAAGAATTATTAACTGGCCAATGAGAAGGCTGCTTTTGTCCTACTTTGCCGGCGTATACACAAGATGGATTACAGGCCTTAAAGTGTTGGACGCCACTGGCGGTTTCAAATGCTTCACTAGGAAGGCGCTTGAGTCTTTGGACTTGGACAGAGTATTAAGCAATGGCTACTCCTTTCAAATTGAACTCAATTATAAAGTCTGGTCAAAAGGCATGAGTGTTAAAGAAGTCCCTATCGTTTTCACAGAGAGAAGAGACGGTCAGTCAAAAATGTCTGGTGGCATTATATATGAGGCAGTGTTTGCAGTAATCTCTTTAAGAATTAGAAAAATGTTGGGAGCATTAAATTAATCATGCTTGCTGAAATCATCCAGTGGGATAAGAATCTTTTTCTCCATCTCAACGGGCTTCACGCTCCTTGGCTTGATCCTATAATGGATTGGATCTCCCATAGTATGATCCCAGCGTTTATTATTCTCGCTCTCACATCCTTCTACGGAATAAAATTCTTTAATAAGAAGAAAGGCCTAGCACTCGTATTTTTTGCTTTGTTAAGCATCGGGATCACAGATAGTGTTTCTAGCCGCATTCTAAAGCCAGGATTTGAGAGGCTTAGGCCGTGTCACAATCCAGAATTTGTAGACCAGTTTCATACAGTTGGAAATTGTTGGGGAGGAAAGTTTGGCTTTGTATCTTCGCATGCCGCCAACACATTTGGGATCGCGTTTTTCTTGTGGCTCGTTTTTAGAAGAAAGAACAATTACTTTGCACTGCTAATTCCCTATGCCGCCCTAGTTAGCTACACAAGAATATATCTTGCCAAGCACTACCCTCTCGACTTAGTGGGTGGAGCAATGCTTGGAGCGCTTAGCGCTTGGCTATTGTACTTTGTTTGGAGTCGTTGGGTTTTGCGTGAAGAACCTCTCCAAAATCGACAATAATTCGATTTCCTTCAACACTTACAGACTCTAGATTAAGATTTCTGATCGTTCTAAGGGCAAGCCCCCTAACTGAAAAGATGCCAATCTTTGCTTTATAGAGGTCGATGTAAAGCTTTTTGGCATCGGGATCATTTTCAACCTTGCCGCCAAAGTAGAACCAGGCGTTTATCCAAGAGTCCAGCAATAGGCTTCCAGAGAATGATTGATCCTTAGAAACCAATCTTAAGTTTCTTCCAGTCACAGGAATCGATTTAGTGGATTCATTCACCGAAAACATTTTATAGGCCTCAGCTTTAACATCTGGGTTTTCCGCTATTACCTGGGCTCTAAACTTTTCGCTGTCAATTTTACCAAAATTCACAGTTTTAACGCCCAAGTCTCCGTTTGTGATTAGCCCCTCAAGAATTGATATCTCTTTAAGATCACCGCCAATGCCAGAGATGTCACTTGAGAGCTCAACTTCCTCTAAGACGTATTCAGTTGGTTCGATAAAAACTCTGAGTTCATTCATATTTGAAATGAACTTCTTCTGAGTAGATACAATGTTAACGCCGTTAAATGCAATGGTTCTGAAAACGTTTAAAAAACTAAAATCAAAATTTATTTCCACTGTGGTATTTGGATCGTTTAAAACTAAATTCCCCTCGATGTTGTTAAACTCAACCTCAATGTTTTTATGATCGATCTTAACCACATCCAAGTCGTAGCTTGCATGCTCGGCAAATGCCTTGCCCTTTTTCTCACTATAGGTCCCTGAAATATTGTCTACCTTTACAAGTGGAAAACTTGCCCAGGCACTGCTAATTAAGAACAATCCAATTAATAAAGTTTTCACCCTATCTCCTCTCTTTTCCGCATCCAGGACAGTCTTTTTTAACTTTTTCCCTTAGCTCGTTCACTTTGTCGTAAAAGTAACTCACGGCCTTTTTTCCACTTTCGCTTTCCACAAGCCAAGCAAATTTTTGAACACCTGGAAACATTGAAACTAAGTACTCAATAACCTCTGCTCCACCAATGGCCTCTCCATCCAGCTTGAGCAGATGAATTTCCTGCTCACATTCAGACTTGTTCAATTGCGGAAAGTTCTCAAATAGCGACTCATCCTGCAAAGGTGTCATCTGCACTCGATTGTCCTTGTCTAAAAAGGAGAGCGCCTGCTTAAACCGTACGCACAGCGGGCAATCAGCATCAAAAATTAAGATTGGTTTTTCAGGCGTGTTCACGACCTCTCCTATTTTGTAAGGTTCACATTCATTCTAGACAATTCGTCTTGTATTTCCACAGTGCGGGAAGTCACTGTTTTACCATCCACAATAAAATCAAGTTCATAGCTGCCAGGGTTTAAAACTAGATGGTAAGCGCCAGTTTTATGTCCAACGTAGTTTTGAAAAAGCTCCCTAACCTCTCCATTAACTTTGTAAACAGCGAGTTTATAAGCTGCAACTGCCTTATTATTTATGCTAAAGACTCCCCTAACTCCACTTCCATGAGCTCTATTTAAAAGATGTTGCCACCCCTTTCTATTTCTCTTCACGGTTGGATCCCTTCTCTCGTAGTCCGGGTGAAAACCGTCTCTAGAGCTATTAACTTCCAAAACATAAGGAATCACCTGATAGGCCTCATACATCCAATCAATATCACCACCATCAGCGTTGTAAAGTGTCTCCCAAGCTGTGCCTGGGGTGTAATCTAAAAGTGATGCAAGCTCTTTTCCTATTTTTTCCACAACTTCTTTTGTTTGTGTTTTCTGCCCTTCACAACCGAATGGATAAATAACCAGCTGGCTGTAGGCGTGGTAAGAAATATCAAACACTGGACGAATGTCTTCAATAAACTTCATCATGGCCTGTGTCTCTGGTTCACTTGCAGGAGATGGACCTCTATAAGTTTGAGACCAACGCCATCCACTTGAGCCCTGGCAAGATTTCCAGCCAGTAGGATAATTTCTATTAAGGTCAACCCCATGGCCTCCTCTCACATTTTTTCTCCACCAAGAATCTTTGGTCCACATTTTCACGTTTCCATCAACATTGAACATGGGCATTACCCAGATTTCGTTTAGATCAACCCAGCGCGCAACTTGCGCATCAGTTTCATAGTTTTCTAAAAGGTATTGAATGATGTCTAGGCCAATCTCCGGAGTCATAATTTCACGAGCGTGGTGCATGGAATTAAATAAAAGGACTGGCTCATCAAGCTCTTTCTTCTGCGCATTGTCGGAAATCTTTAATGCCCAAATATCCCTGCCTTCCAATGATTTCCCAATCGACACAAGCTTTGTAAGTTTAGGGAATTTTTGGTTGTACTTTTGAAGATATGATCTAACACTTTCTGGCGTTTGATACCTCTCGTCAGGGCCTCTCGTTACTCCTCTAACTTCTTTTACAGTCATTACATAGTTCTTTTTTGAGAGAAACTTGTATTCCTGGTCAGTGATCAAAATATCGATACTCTTCTTTTTGATATCAACGCCAGCGATATCAATGTTCATCAAAGACAAGTTCTTAAGAGTTTTATGAAATGACTCTGCCTGAATAGTGGCCGTCATTTTCCATGCTTTTTCCGAGATTGATTGTGAATGAGCAAAAAGATTAAAACTTATAACGAGGGATGTGATTAGACAGTACTTTGCGAAATTCATATTTCCTTCCTTAGAAAATTAAAAATGTATCTTATAAGGAGATCAAAGTATGCGCGTCAAGTAAATGTAGAAATGAACTTATGAGGAAAAGTTAGAAGACTAAAATGGTAGGATATTAGGCTACTTTGGAGAAGTCCTTATCCTTAAATTTCTCAGGCCAATCATGAAGGGCCTCTTCAAGGTACTGGTCTGCTTTTTTAGAGCCAGATTTATAAAGAGCTTGAATTAAGATTTCGGCCGCTAAAGGATGTCTATGACCATTATTAAAAAGCTCCAACCCGCTGCTTACTAGTTCATCGATGGACATGTCGGAAGAGTTGGCCAAGTATGTAGAAACCATATAGCCAGTTTGATCCCCAGTGTCAGTAGGATATCGTCGTAAGACTTCCTGCGCCTCAGGGAACATCTTCTCTTCGACGTATTTAATAATCATGGCCTTTAAAAATTTTGGATCACCCATGCATGAGATGCATATCTTATCAAAAATATCTTTGGCCTGGGATTTGTGTCCGTTAAAAAATCGGAAACGACCTAAAACGTACAAACCTGAACACATGTAATTCACGACATCTGCTGGTCGCTCTTCAAGCTCGGTAAAGGTTTCATAGAACATTTCCAAATCGTCGTAGTTTTCGGTGACAACCGCTAGTCGCACTACTTCTTTCAAACGCTCAGGGTTGGCGGGAAAGTATTTTGCAATATTCTTTACAACAGAGTACGCCTCAGCATACTTTTTTTCTTTCTTAAAGAGCTCAAAAAGTCCAACCAGACATTTAAAGTGAATTTTATTAACTTCTAGACCTTTTTTATAATCGGCTTTGGCCTCATCCACCTGATCTAAAAAGTACTTTGCCTGTCCATGATAAAAAAGAGCAAGAGATGGCTGCTCAGTAAGTTTCATGGCCTCATCAAACACTTCCAAGGCCTTCTCATAATCTCCTTCAAGAAGGAGCTTTTTCCCTTCATCGATCTTTTTCATATATTTGCTTGGATAGAGCTTATTGATAACAGCCGTTACCAAGCTTTTCTCCAGACTCTGAACCGTGTACGGCTTGATAATGAAGGAATCCACATCTTCCTCAGCAGCTTTGGCAACTGCCGATTGTGAAATATTTGAAGTTATAAGAATTAGCGTAGTATCGCTTAATTCTTTTTCCATCTGTCTATATTCTTTAAATAGATCAAATCCTGATCCACCCTGAACGTTAAAGTCAGAAAGAACTAGTTTAGGTTTCTCAGTCTTGATAGTCTCTAAGGCCTCAGAGTAGTGGGCCACAGAGAAGATTTGATTTCTTTTACACCCCATATCTATGAGGGTTTTTGCAAGTCTGCGCCTGGACGCAGAACTTTTGTCCACAATCAAGACTTTGTTCTTCTCCAGAAATGCTTTAAAAAGTTCTTGTCTTTTTTGCGCTTTCATTGCTTGTTAATCTTGCCCTTTTGCCTGCTTTATAAACTGATGTATGTTTTCCTGTCTCTGTTGGTACAGGCCCATAAACTTATTATAAATTCTTTCATCAATCTCATCGATGGATATGGCCACACTCTCTTCACCATTTTCCAGTCCTTCAACGTCTTCAACCACTCCAGTTGTCTCAATTACCATTTTTTCACCAGCATAGATCAGTCGAATGAAGACTCTCACCTTTTCGGAGCTTTTAAAGTTTCCATCAGCTGTCGACACCACAAGCTCATCTGGAAAAAACTCCTCAAACCCACAGATATGATTCACACCTTCTCCGTCCTCATTCTCGTGGGTAACAATAACCTTAACTTCACCGGACTCTAAGCTCAGCCCTCCACCGATCATATGATCAAGTGCGGGACCATCCTTTGGTGAAACTCTATTGGCCTCTACGACCTTAGATCTCAAATCTACATTCTTACTAAGTGGTGGATCAAAAAGTACTCCTCCACTAAGAGCATCTTCAATTTCACCCTCTTTAGCATCTCTCTCATCGATACCAGTTGCGTGAGATGCATCATGAGCTTTAGTTCCCAAAGGAGCTTACTCCTTGAGCTTTCGGCCATGAGGTAAAAGAGGCTCGTCATGATCTCTTTCGAGTTCTTCTATTTCATCATTATCGGAATTTTTTGTCTCTGAATTAAGTCCATCTTTTTCATCACCTAATCGTGGCTTCGTTGATCCTTCTTGGACCTGATCAGGGTCTTTGACCTTACCAGGCCTAGGAAGTCCTGGGCCATCTTTTTCTAGTCCATTTTCAACATCTGAACTGGGTTTTTCATTAATTTCCTCTAATATGGGATCTCTCTCAAGCTCTTCAAGGTCTTCTTCTATTGGAGGATTACCACTTAGAGGGCCATGATTGATGTGGTCCGTTTTTGATTTTCCGCCAAGTTCGGGTTGTCCCTCACTATCATTAGATCCAGAGCGATTTTTCTTGTTTTTGGCCTGAGTACCAATCTCTCCACTAAGTGGATCTCTATCTAATTCCTCAGTATTGGAGCTTCCACTTAAAGGAGCACCGTCGGTCTCTTCATTAAAGCTGTTGTTATTTCCGTTTTCTTCTTTAACTTTCCCTGGATTAACTTTTCCTTCTAGCTGAGGGGAGGATAAATCATCTGTATAGCCTTTTCCTTTGTCATGGGACTCGATAGGCGTTTCATCATAACCGCTGGACTCCGTGGAAGGTTTTTTCTTTTTTGCACCTTCAATTTCACCACTCAGAGGCTCACGATCAACTTCCTCCAAGGCTCCCTTTCCATTGTAATGCTTATCTATTTTCTCTTCTTGATAAGCGCCGTTTTTATCTTTGCGCTCTTTTTTTGATCCTTCAGTTAACTCTCCACTTAGAGGGTCTCTATCAACTTCTTCTTGAGAGCCTTGGCCTTCATAATGCTTATCAATTGCCTCTTCTTGAAAGTTATTTTTCTTATCTTCTTCCGATGCGTTTTTGGATCCTTCCGTCTCTCCACTCAAAGGTCCATGATCGATTTCATCAGTGGAGCTTTTACCAGATAGGTTTCCATCGATTGGAGCTTCTTGATAGCCAGATTTTTTCTTATCTTTTTCTTCAACTACCGGTCCATGGTTAATGTCGCCACTTAGAGGGCCTCCATCAAATTCATCTGTCTTTGATTTTCCTTCAAGATTTCCGCCAAGGTCGTCCTCTTGATAGTTGTTTTTGCCCTCTTTTTTATCCCCTTCCAACTGGTCGGTGGAACTCTTTCCCTCTAATTTGTCATCTAGATGATCGGTGCTCGATTCACCTTCATAATGGCCGCCTACTTCGTCAGCGCTGCCACCCTCCAAACTGTCGTTTGTCTCGCCACTTTCCTTATCCTTGTCAAAGGCAAAAGAGCTTTCACATGTTTGCAAAATGTACTGCTCTTTAGTCATGGCGTATGAGGAGTTTTCAGGAATGAGGACCTGTCCATTTTCGTATTTAATGCGGGAAAAGACCTTCCCTTCCTTCGTGTAGAAATAGAGATGAGGTCTTTCCGAAGAAAAACTCCAACGATTGATTTTCCAATCAAACTCAGGCCTGGAGCCTGAGAAGTACCACGCGCCATCTTCCATAATCAACTGTCCATCAGGGTCTTTCAAGACAAACTTCCAGGTAGGAAGCCTATCACCTGGTTGTGGATCTAACTCCATCCACTTGCCCATATGAGGTGATGGACCTAAAAGCCGAGACAGATAACGCTTTAATATTTTCTTATGATCTATTTTTAATTTTGATATCCAAATATCACTTGGAAGTGTCAGTGCCTCAATGTGTTTAAAGTCTTCTTTCCTTCCATTCGGGCCTGTTGCCTCCTTGGCGCTGGAGTTGTTGGCCCTCTGCTGAAAAGCCGCGTCCTTTTCTTCTTGAATCAGCTGTGCTCGAATATTTTTCGACCAAAAGTTAATCTTAAAACTAAAGGTCTTAGAAGTAATATTTCTTGGATTTAGAACTTCTTGACACCCATACTTTGCAAGAATTTTCTCAACCTTCTTACTTTTAACAAAAGAGAGGCAGGCAGCCTTTAAAAGCCCCTTTTTTAAAAGCTTTTTTTGGGACTTTAGCAAGGTCACAGCGGCCTGAAGATCTGGTTTGGTCTCAACTTTAAAAAGAATGATTCCATTGCCACTCATAGACAAGAGCTGATTAACTTCAGAAGGATTGTCGACATCGGCCGTTTCGTAATCGTCCTGGCCTTGATAATAGCGCATAAGCTCGCCAATCATTGGCAGATTCTTAGGCACATTGAAAAAGACGATGTTTATTTTACTCATAGCAGCTGGTTTTAATCCTTATCTTGTAGTCTTTTCGGAATCCCAATGCAGAACTGTAAAGAAAATCTTTAAACTCCTTGAGTTCATTACTTAATTATTTCTTAATTCCATCGCTTTAGAAAATACAGCACCTTGCCGATGCGAAAGTGCAGGGAATTGAAATAAAAATGGAAAATGAAGAAACTGAAGACAAAATTGATCTTCTTCAAGAAATAGTTGACCACAACGATAAAGAAAAGTTGGTAGAGGCCTTCGAGGACTTTCCCACAGCAGTGGTTGTTGAATTTCTTGAAGAGAAGAGTGAAACGGAAGTTATAAAGTTTCTAAATCTTTTAGAGCCGGAAGACTGTGGGAGAATCTTCTCCTACATGCCTGTGGACAAACAATACGAGCTCTGCAAGATCCTGGATAAAAGAACGTTTTCTGTTATCTTCACCAACATGTACTCTGACTCAAGAGCCGACCTTTTTCAGGAGTTTTCCAAAGAGGAGCAAATTGCCATTCTTCCCTATTTAGATAAAAAAACCAGAGAAGATGTAATTGTTCTTTCTGCCTATCCTCCAGAAACAGCTGGTGGAATTATGAACACGGACTTTGCCACAATTGTAATTACAATGACCTGCCAACAGGCCCTGGCAAAAGTTAGGCACGACGCTCCATCTGGTAAAATGATTTACTATATTTATGTAGTAAATGAAGACATGGAGATGCTTGGGATTGTCACAATCAAAGATTTAATTCTTGCTGATCCTAAGGAGATTGTGCGCGACCTTGTTAATGAGAACTACGTCCATGTAGATGTTAATGATGACAGAGAGAATGTGGCAATGATGATTGAAAAGCATGACCTTGTTGCCATCCCTGTACTTAATAGCTTAAAGCAGCTTGTGGGAATTGTAAGTCACGAGGAAGCTTTAGATGTAATCCGCGCAGAACACACAGAAGATATGGAAAAGTTCATGGGGATTGTTCCCTCAGAAGAAGAGATGACTTACTTAGACACGCCTTCGCTAGCACACTTTAAAAAGCGAGTCGTTTGGCTTGTATCCCTAGCTGCGATAGGCCTGATTTCAGGAGTCATAATTCACCACTATCAACTAGTCCTTGAGCAACTGATAATTCTTGCTCTCTACATGCCAATGATGACTGCAACAGGTGGCAATACAGGCTCCCAGGCCGCAACTGTTGTTATTAGAGCAATAGCCCTAAATCAAACCAACGAAGAAGATTGGGTTAAAATTCTTTTCAAAGAATTCAAGGTCTCTTTTATGCTGTCCCTGTGTGTAGGAGGTCTTGTATATATTAAAATCGCCTTTTTAACATCCACATCCCTTCTTCCTGAGGGGTTAACTTTTGGTTTTGTCGCAATGATCATTGCTTTGGCAATTGGCATGCAAGTAATCACTTCGGCCATCGTCGGAGCAGGCCTTCCACTTTTGGTAAGAAGACTCGGAGGTGACCCGGCCGTTGCGGCGAGTCCGGCCATTACGACAACCGTTGATATCACTGGTCTTCTAATCTACTTTACGATAGCATCTTACGCGTTGAATCTTTAAAAAAGGAAACCGCGTGAAAACAGTAATACTTTGTGGAGGCTCTGGCACACGTCTATGGCCAGTGAGTAGAAAGAAAAGTCCCAAGCAATTCGCAAAGATCTTCAACGGCGAATCCTTATTTGAAAAAACGGTAAAAAGAAATCAGAGTTTGGCCCAAGAATTTGTCATTGTGGTGAACCAAGCGCAATTGGATCTATGCAAGAGTCAAATAAATTCAAAGGCAACATTTCTTGCTGAGTCAATTGGCAGAAACACCGCTCCCGCAATAGCTTTAGCAGCACTTTTTAGTGACCCGGAAGATATCCTATTGGTTTTACCAAGTGATCACCTTATTAAAGACATGGACATTTATAAGAGCTGTGTAGAACAAGCACAAGCTTTTGCCAAAGAAGACAAACTTGTAACTTTCGGCATAAAAGCGGCGCACCCTGAAACTGGCTATGGGTATATTGAAGCGGATGGCAATGAAGTTTTGAGCTTCAAGGAAAAGCCTAATAAAGAGTTGGCCCAGAAATATGTGGAAAGCGGCAAGTACTTTTGGAACTCAGGGATGTTTTGTTTTAAGGCTAGAGTCTTTCTCGAAGAGCTTCAAAAGCATGCGCCTGAAATGCATGCAGCATGTCTTGAAGCAAAGAACCAACTAGATCAGGGAAGTGAAATTACACTTACTCAAGAAGTAATGTCCAAAATACCAGCACAGAGTATAGACTATGCTGTTATGGAGAAAAGTGACAAAGTTAAGGTTGTTCCATCTCACTTCCATTGGAGTGATCTTGGCTCTTTCGACTCTCTTTATCATGAATTTGAAAAAGATGAATCAGGCAACGCGACAGATGCTAATTTGGTGCAAATCGAATCGGAGAACAACCTTGTGCTTTCCAATAAAAAAGTAGTCGCAACTTTTAATGTTAAGGATTTGATCATTATCGATACAGAAGACGCACTTCTTATTGGCAAGCGTGGTGAGACTCAGAAAGTGAAGGAGCTCATGACCAAGGTTGTAAAAGAAAGACCTGAACTAGCTGAGTAGCGAAGCACTATCTCTATCCAATGCGAGCAATGCATTTGGATGCGTTTTTAAAAAGCTAGCGGGAAGGTCTGAGCTTACTTCGATTTCAATGAGGTTCTTAATAATTTCGGCCTTTGATTTGCCTGTGGCTAAAAGGATTATTTCCTTGGCCTCCAAAATAGTTCCTACCCCCATAGTCATCGCCTTCATAGGTATCTGAGCGTCTTTAAATAAAGGCCTATTGGAATCAATTGTTTTTTGGGAAAGATTTACGGCCCTAGTTCTTGAGTCAATGCTTGAACCGGGCTCATTAAGTCCTATATGGCCATTCAGTCCTATTCCCAAAATTTGCAAGTCAATCCCGCCTGAAGCAGCGATAGAATCTTCATACTCTTTTGCCGCTTCTTCCAAGTTTTGTGAGTGTACATTAGGCAGAAAAGTATTTTCCTGTTTAAAGCCTAGAGGGTTAAAAATATGAAAATCCAGGTAATAGCGGTAGCTATTTTCATCATGAGGTTCAAGCCCAATATATTCGTCAAGTGCAAAAGCTTTTGTGTTAGAGCAATCGAACGGGGTGGTTTTATACCTATTGGAAAGATGATTATAGACAGCATCCATTGTTCGTCCAGTAGCAAGGCCTAGCGTTGCTTTTGGTGACTTTTCAATTAAGCTGCTTATTTTTTTTGCGGCAAATTTGCTGGCCTCACTGGCCGAATCAAAAATCTTTATCTTCACGAAATCCCCCACCAGAAGCATGTTTCAGTGTAAAAAATTCTGATTCCGAATTTACTTTTTGAAACCGGAACGGCATGCAACTAGTATATCGCTATGAAAGAAAAAAGTTTACACATTTTATTGGTGGAAGATGATAAATATTTTCGTTTAGGAATAAAAGACATTCTTCACAAATACGGAGTGATATTAGAAGCAGACAACGTAAAAGACGCCAAACACCTGTTAAAGACGCAAAAAATTGACTTGGCGCTTATAGATATTCACCTAGGCGAAGATCCCTTAGGTATCGAAGTATTGGAATACGCTAGTAGACAGGAAGTACCTTCCATTGTTCTTAGCTCCTGTGACAATGATGAAATTACTGAACTTGCATACGACGCAGGATGTGAACACTTTCTGGTGAAGCGCCACTTTAGGAAACATCTTGAACCTTATATTCAAAATATAATTAAAAACATTCAAGGAAGCCTTTTAGAGGATTTTTTTAAAAGAAACTTTATAACTCAAGACTCGGAGACAATTAAACAGATTCGCAGTCTGTGTGAAATTAACCTAACCGGAAAAACGATTTTTATTTCAGGTGAGACAGGTGTGGGAAAATCCCTCATTGGTAGACTTCTTCATTCCCTGAATTTTGACGAGAGCGCTCCATTTGTTCATTTAAACTGTTCAGAGATACCTGAAAACCTTCTGGAGGCCGAACTATTCGGCGCCAAGAAAGGGTCGTTCACAGGCTGTGACAAAGACCGCATAGGACGTCTTAGCCAGGCAGATGGTGGTATACTCTTTTTGGATGAAATAGCCACCATGTCCAAAAACATGCAACAAAAACTTCTAAAGGCCATAGATGAAAAGACTTTCTACCCTATTGGAAGTCCAACAGTTGTAAAATCAAATTTCACACTTATAAGCGCAACTTGCGAGGACTTGTTTGAGAAGGTATCCAACAACAGCTTCAGGAAGGATCTATTTTTTAGAATTAATGGAATAAATTTGGATATCAGGCCACTTAGGGAAAGAAGGAATGACATAAAGCTACTCGTTAAACATTTCCTGAAAACATCGCCAAGAAAGATAGTTGTGAAGAAGGAAGCTCTAGAGTCCCTTATGGCCTATGACTGGCCAGGCAATATTAGAGAGCTACTAAAAGTTGTGGAAGTTCTAACCTCAAGCTCCAAAGGGGTTATCAAGCGCGTAGACCTCCCCGCCAATATTCTTTCCAAGAATGTTGATTCGGAAATCGAACATTCGGATTCCGAAGAAAACCCACTTCTCACCAATGCTCAAAAGAAATTTATTTCCAAAAATGGGCTCAAAAGTTACATGCGGGAACTAGAAAAGGTCGCTGTCGCAATGGCCTTAAAAGAAAACAATGGCAAGATTGCCAAAAGTATCAAAGACTTAAGAATATCCTCTTCAGCTTTTTATCGTGTGATGGAGTCTCTGAACTAAAAGTGGCGCGCACATTGCTATATCCCCTGTCATAAAGGAAACAAACACAGGGGAAAAAATGAATTATCAAAATTCAATTATCAAAAATTACAGGAACAATTTTCCAAACAGGTCTCTTAGAGTTACGGCACAAGAAACAGGAATCAATATGAGCAGGCTTCATCGAATCTTTAATGGAGCTGAAATGAAGCTTCAGGAATATGAGGCCTTCGAGAAGTGCTTAAGAAAACAGTCCTGTGGAGGCTCACAGCTTAAGTTCGTAGAAAGGATTTTAGAAGGTCTAAGCCTCATGAGTGAGAAGGAGCTTAGTTTTTTTGAAGTTGAAATCAACCACATAGTTAAACTTAAACAATTCACTGGTGAATCCAGCATTGGACAAAGCGCTTTGGCGCAATAAAGGGAGCAA
Organism: Halobacteriovoraceae bacterium; assembly: GCA_002711995.1. Taxonomy (GTDB): domain Bacteria; phylum Bdellovibrionota; class Bacteriovoracia; order Bacteriovoracales; family Bacteriovoracaceae; genus UBA845. Next base: position 142,835 of record PASN01000008.1, read on the forward strand.
TAGATGTATAATTTTACGATACTTGAAAGAATGGTGCTTGAATCGATTAACAAGGGAGATAAGGGGCTTTATGAAATAGTAGAAGACACCGGCCTTGAACAAAAGGTTTGCGAGAATGTTCTCTACTCCCTTATGGCCAAAGGTCTGATTAAAATCAGCGGAACAAAATATATTATCAGCGACAACCTCTCTGAAGGAATAATTGCTGAGCTTAAAAACCAACTCAACATGACTGTTGAAATTAACACTTTGGTTAGAGAATGCGTAAAGTCTTCGCTTATGGAGGGAGAAGATTCTTTTAAGTTTAAAAAAGTGTATATGAGTGAGAGTGATAAAAAGTTTCTAAAGGGAATGCTTTATAATCTTGAAAGTTTTTTGGACGGCCTCAAAAACAATAAGGGAGCGACAAAAGAGGAAACATTTATTTTTTGGGGCGGAGAAAATTATGCAAAAGCTGTTAATAAATATATTTCTTAGCTCTCTTATTGCTTGTGGGGCCAAGAACAAGTCTGGCCCATCCGAGATTTTAATACTTGGAAGCAACGATAGCGGCAACAGGGTTAGCTCCCTGTTTATGCCAAAGCTTGAAATTCTTTATATGAAAGATATGAATCGCTCCCTAGACGTAAAGAAGATTAATGGCGACTCACTTTTTGAAAAGCATTTTTTCACCCACTATAAGGGGCAATTCGACAAGCAAAGTATAAAAGTGCCACACTTTAAAATGAAAGGTAGGCAGTTCTTTAAAGTTAAGGGAAGTTCCAAATTCCTAGCAAAAATAAAAGTTAAAGACTTCAAGGCCTTAAACACCCTCACCATTCGTTTTTACAACTTTGATGCACCAGAGGAAAGCTTGCCTCTACACCTTGGAAACTACGAATTGGAGAGAGAAATAATTGAGCTCGAATTTGAAACTGCGACTTTCTCAAATGTCACTACGTTGGCCATGGAGATTGTCGACTTTAACTACAAGAAAAAAAACAAGGCCATCAACCACCTTCAAGAATTGGATAACTTTAAACGAAATCACTATAGATTGAGTGTGACAAGCTCAACTAAAACTCTCCAGGCCTACGTTCCAACAGACCTATCGCTCACTCAAGCGCTTAGCAAAATGAAGATTAATCATCGCACTAATAGCTTCGCAAAAATCACTCAATTACTTGGAGTCTCAGGTTCAAATAAAAAAATGAGTCTTTGGAACTTTCCGGATGCCGCGGGAATATGGGAAGTTGTAAATACTCCCTCTCAGTCATTGAACTATAGACCTCTAGGTGGCGAAAACATTCTCATAAAATGGGTATCTGTTAGGGATATTCTGACAAAGGTTTACAGGAGAGAAACTGAAAATATTAGATTAGACTCCCCGGAGATAAAAATAGATTGGAAAGGGGCCATAAGGGTTGAAATCACTGATCTTAAAATAGACCGTCTACTTCCCTACCAAACAGCTCAGGAGGTCGGCGCAAATCAAGTGTACTTCAAAGTCATATCCACTAGAGAGAGGGATAGAAAAGAAAAAAAGAATGGAAGGTGCACTGTCAAGAAGCACTTTGTAGGCTGGAAGCGCACCTCAATAAATGATCCTCACTTAAAAATTGCTTCTGGCGTCCATGAGATGACTGCGACAAAAGTGGTTTTAAAGAAAAAGAGCAGCATTTTTTTCAAGTTAAAAACAAAAAGAAAAAGCATTGCCCATGGTTATACAAACAAAACGTGCAAACGTGGAGCTAAGCTTAACTACGCTTTGGGCACAAAGACTAAGAGCGTGAGCGAAAAGCTTGAAGGCATTGCAACGATTACAAGAATCTACAATGACTAGACTTTTCTGCCTATCTCATCACCTAAGTGAATGTAGGTTTCTCTTCCCTGCTTAGTATTGTCTAAAATATCTTGAGAAGGGCTCCATTTGCCCTTCTCGCCCATTAAGATCACAGTGGAGCCACCAAAAAGAAAGTAACCTTTCTCATCCCCTCGTTTGAAAGGCCTATCTTCAGGATGTGACTGAACAATTTTTCCAACACATACGGCCCCGACCTCAACATAGGCGAGTTTTCCAAAGTTCTTGGTTTCTAGTATCGAAACTCTTCGTTCGTTGGCCATGAAGATATCATTCTTAAATTTCAAAGCAAGAGGATTAACGGAATGGTACTCTCCTTTAATGTGGTAGTTCGCAATGGTTTTTCCATCGTCAATATAATGGTAACGATGGTAATCAACAGGACATAGCCTAGCGATAAGAATAGGCCCTCCGGCAAAGTCTTTTGCCAGTTCAGGGTTTCTAAGAATCTTTTCTTCATTCAGATACTTCCCTTTTACCGGAACAACAGTATCTTCATTTACAGATTCATAACCGTAGTATCTTGCCTCAGCGCATGCGGGTAAAACAGCTTCATCAGAGTTGAATGCCCTTTTTCCCTCTCTAAATTTTCTAATAAAGAATTCATTGAAGTTTTTATAAGACAGACTCTGATTGCTGACTTTTCTGCTGCCGGGCTCGTAGTCATTTAAATCAATGGCAAAATTCTTGACAAATTTTGGCACCTTTAGCTTAGAGGTCATGCTGTTTTGCATTAGCCCGTATGTCTTGGATATGTACTTATTTGCAAAAAAAGGTGTCAGAATTTTACCCGGGGTCGAGTTATACAAAAGTTTGACCATAAAATCGCCATACACTTTTTCCGTCTCTAATTGTCCGGTATATCGATTAAAAAACTCTATACTATCTTGCTTGCTCACGATGTAACCTTTTGCACTTATAGAAAATGCGTTATTTTTCCACTAAAATATTACCTCTAATCAAGACAATAGAAAAGGAAACCCTATGAGATTCTTCATTTATGTTTTGTGTATCGCCAACTTAAGCTCATGCTTTGCCAAAGACGAAGTTGAAAAGCCCATTGTTCCAAAAACGGACACTCCCTCGGATGTAGTCAAGGAAATGAAGGAGCTTCTCGACGCAGAGAAACGTATAATAAATGTATACCACTCCGTTGTTGGCTCCGTTGTTAACGTTTCCAACATCAGAGTCTCCGACAATTTCTTCTATGGAAAAGTTGAGGTGCCACAAGGTTCTGGCTCAGGTTTTATATGGGATGACGATGGCCATATTGTTACCAATTTCCACGTTGTTCAAGGTGGTGACAACTTTGTTGTTACATTCCATGACGATTCAAAACAATACAAAGCTGAGGTGGTTGGAGTTGCTCCAAAAAAAGACATTGCAGTTTTAAAATTAAAAGAAATGCCAAAATCTCTTAAGCCAGTGAGTGTTGGAACCTCCAAAGAACTTCTCGTTGGACAGTCTGCGCTCGCTCTTGGCAATCCATTTGGACTTGATCACTCGATTTCAAAAGGGATCATCTCCGCGCTTGGAAGAAAAATCCAGGGCATAGGAGGGGTTAAAATCCATGACATGATTCAAACTGACGCCGCCATCAATCAAGGAAACTCTGGTGGTCCCTTGCTAAACTCCAAGGGAGAGGTCATAGGAATGAACACGATGATTTTTTCCACGTCAGGATCCAGTGCGGGACTTGGCTTTGCTGTGCCAGTGGACACCATTAAAAGATACGTCCCACAGCTTATAAAGCACGGGAAAATTATTAGGCCGGGACTTGGAATTGGAATTCTTGAAGATGCTGTTGCTGAACGATACATTGGGAAAAAAGGCGCGGCCATATCCTTTGTTGACCCAGATGGCGCCGCGGCCAAAGCGGGTCTCAGAGGCATGATGCGAGACAGCTATGGAAGAATCTATATTGGAGATGTCATTACGAAAATAGCAGGCCAAAAAGTTTCTGGCCTAGATGATATCTACCATGCTCTAGACGATCATAAAATTGGTGACGAAGTTGAAGTTGAATTCTTAAGGGAAGGAAAAAGAAAAACCACAGAAGTAAAACTACAGGCCTTGTAAATTTTCCAAGGCCTTGTTTAAAGTGTCATCACTCTTTGCATAACAAATTCTAAGGTAATGATTTCCTTCTTCGGAGTTTAAATAAAATGCCGAAGGAGGAATTGTTGCCACTTTATGCTCAACGATCAACTTTTCACAAAACTCAACATCATTCAGCTTTGTGATACCTTTCAATGGAAGCATTATAAAATACGTTCCCTGGGGGGCGTTGAAGTTGATTCCCATCTTTGAAAGACCATTCATAAACAGATCCCTCTTCTTTTGATAAGTTTCCTTAAAACCCTGGAGGTAATCTTTAGACTCTCTGAGCGCTTCCGCCACGGCCAACTGCAAAGGAGTCGCTATGGAAAAAGTAATATATTGGTGAATCTTTCTTATTCGATCAGTGATCTCAGGATTTGCGCAACACCAACCAACTTTCCAGCCAGTCAAACCAAATGTCTTACCAGCGCTGGATATGGTGATTGTTCTCTCTTTCATTCCGTCCAAGCACGCAAAGGGAATATGTTTATTGTCGTCATATACAAGGTGTTCATAAACTTCATCACTTAGAACAAAACAATCGAACTTAGTGGCCAATGAAGCAATTGGTTTTAATTCGCTTTCGGTGAACACCTTCCCAGTTGGATTATGGGGACTATTAATGATCACTAGCTTTGTCTGATGAGAGAAGGCCTCCTCAAGTTTTTGTTGGTTGTATGAGAAGTTTTCACCTTCTAGGGTAACAGCAACAGGAATACCTCCTGCCAACTTAATACTTGAAAGGTATGAATCGTACACAGGCTCAAAAACCACCACCTCATCCCCAGGGTTTATCAAGGATTGAATCGTGGCAAAGATACCCTCTGTCGCTCCATTTACAACCGTGACCTCAGAGTCTTTATTATAAGAGAGGTCATACCACTTAGAATAAACGTTTGATATTTCTGCCCTCAGTTTGGGCACACCGGCAAATGGAGCGTACTGATTGAAGCCTTTGCTAATATAGTCAGAAGCGCTCTTTTTGATGAATTCTGGCCCATCAAAGTCTGGAAAGCCTTGGGATAGATTAATAGCGTTATGCTTTGCAGCTTTTTGACTCATTACTGCAAATATTGAATCTTCAAAGCCTTCTGTTCTATTGGCAAAAGAGCGCATTTTAGCCTCGCGTTAAAATTAGAATTAAGAATATACAATGTACGTTCGAAAAAATATAATAGCTGCTAAATTATGTAAAACAGAAGGTTTCATGGCCCTAATATCTGATCAATTAAGAAGTCATATGCAATCCATGGTGTCTTCGCCAATCGAAAATTGGCAAGGCCTTGAGGATATAACGAATATTAAGAATTTGCGCAAAGGCGAGCACTACTTTCAACATTTTGACAGTTGTGACGAGGTGGCAATTGTAAGCTCAGGTCTTTTTCGCTTCTACCTTATTGACCAAGAAGGCGAAGAGAAAACTTACTCTTTTATTCAAGAGAAAGGCTTCATTGTTGATTTCTTTCTAACTTGGGAAAACGCCCCATCAATGGTTTCCTGCCAAGCGATTGAGGACAGCACGGTCTACACTATTAAATATAGCGCTCTAGTTGAACTAATGGAAAAAGATAGAGTGTGGAGCGATGTCTATAGAGAGATTCTGCGCAGGGCCTATATGAGTAAAACCAAGCGAGAGATTGAATTTGTTCTACATAATGCCAAAGAAAGACTTAAAAGGTGCATGCGTTCAAAACATCTTGATGTTTCCCGAGTTCCAAAAACTTACCTTGCAAGTTATCTGGGAATTGCTCCACCTTCACTGTCTCGTCTTCTTAGAGAAATCAAAGAGAGTAATTAGATACTACTCTCTTTGGTGCGGGTCCATCGCATCTCTAATCCCCTCTCCTATAAGAGAAAAGAATGTAAGTGCGCAAAACAAGGCCAGTGATGGAAACAGTGCAAGCCACCAACCGATCGTAAAGTTATTTTGAGCTTGCGCTAAAAGTTCGCCCCAACTAGGTGTTGGCGGAGTCAGTCCAAAACCAAGATAGTCCAATGCCGCTAAAGCACTGATGTTTGCAACAATGGCAAAAGGTGAAAACGTAATAATTGGGGCCAAAGAGTTTGGTAGGATATGTTTAAAGAACACACGTCCATGCCCCGCTCCCAAGGCCCTTGCGGCCTCGACATACTCTTTTTTTCTATTTTTTAAAAACTCTGCCCTCATGTAATAACTGATAGGAATCCATCCAAAGAGTGAATAGATGATAATTAAAAGAGCAAGACTAGGCTGGAACACAGCGATAAGAATAATAAGCAAAAACAGTTGGGGAACAGTGGACAAGACTTCGGTAATTCTTTGCATATAGAGGTCCATTCTGCCCCCCATATATCCCTGCAAGCTTCCTAAAAGAACGCCTACGATGAAAGTTATAATCCAAACAAAGATAGCAAAAGCGATACTGTATCTAAAGCCGTAGAGGAGTCTTGTAAAAACATCTCTTCCACGGTCGTCGGTACCCATAATATTTTCTGAGCTAGGTGGAGCTGGATATTCATCCACATTTTTATTGGATTGGTATGGGTCCCACTTTACCAGCGGCCAAACAACCCAATCGTCATTGGACAATTCCAGGCCCTTATAATCAACGAAGAGAGAATCAGTAATGCCAAAGTCCTTGGCACTGTACTCCTTAAAGACAGGGAAATAGGTTTCCCCCTTATAATTTATGACCAAAGGTTTTGAGTTGGCCCAAAATTCAGCGGTGAAGCTAAAAAAGCAGCTGGCCACAATCAACCACAGACTGATCCAAGCGGCCTTTTTTCTTTTAAAAGTTCTCCACTTTTTTAAAGTCTGTTCATTCTTTATTCTTTTCTCAATCATTGAAAGTCTATCCTTGGATCAACGAGTACATACGCCACGTCACTAATAATATTCCCAATCAACATCAACAAGGCCTGAATAAAAACAAGGCCCATTATCACATTGTAGTCTCTAGAAAGGATTGAGTTGAAACTCAGCAATCCAATTCCATCGAGTTGAAAGATTTTTTCTAAAATTAGGGATCCCGCAAAGAAGATAGATAGAAACCCGCCAATCCCTGTAACAATTGGAATCAATGCGTTTCGGAGTGCGTGTTTGAGATACACGGTTTTTTCTCCAAGACCCTTGGCCCTAGCAGTACGAATATAGTCTTTCTTCACTTCCTCCATAAGGGAGTTTTTCATAAGAAGGGTGAGTTGAGTGTAAGAACCAATGGTGTAACAAATTAACGGCAGAATAAAGTGGTAGATCCTATCCAAAACTCTCTCTCCAGCGGTCATCTCATCGTAGAAATCGGAATAAAGTCCGCCAATAGGGAAGATGTCCAAAAAGCTTCCTCCAGCAAAGAACACGATCAAAACAATGGCCAACATAAAGCTTGGGATTGAATAAGCAATAAACAAAATGAAACTGGTCACACCATCTAATCGCGAGCCGTGTTTGACGGCCTTCCACACCCCTAAGGGAATAGATATTAAATAGCTCAGTAGAAGCGACATCACCCCGAATTGAAGAGACACCGGGAACTTCGACATAATGACATCAATGACAGGCTCCTCATATGTAAATGAGTCTCCAAAATCCAGCTTTGCCAAATTTTTAAGCCATATCCAATATCTAACATGCACAGGTTTGTCGAAGCCATACTGCTTTTTTAAAGCATCCAAGACTTCCTTGGAAACAGTTGCGGTTCCCTGTTGCGAGCCAGCAGCTTCAGCATCCGCAGAGCCAGCGAATCTTAGCTGTTGAATTTTTTGCTCAATCGGAGAACCTGGGGCCAGATTAACAACACCAAATACCACGATTGTGATTCCCAACAGCGTTGGAATTAAAAGAACCAATCTCCTAAGGATGTACTTCAACATATATACCTACTCTTCCACTCTTTTTTTGGATTTAAAGTCCCAAAATGATGTCCCGATTCCATAATTGTATGTGTCTTTTTCTTTTTTAATCCTGTCAGTGTGAGCGTACATTGTGGAGTCCTTGTAGGTAAACCAAACATAAGGCACGTCTTCAGCAATCATTCGCTCAACCTTTTGAAGAATTTTAATTCTTTCAGCTCTGTCATGAATTAATCTGGCCTTGTCGGTGAGCTCATCCACCTTTGAATTGGAGTAGCTAATAAAGTTTGACCCGCCGTTAATTGAATCCGAATGCCAAATTTGCTTTGGATCCCAGTCCACACTGGCCGACCAGGCCATTCTTATTGCGTCGAATTTTTTCTCATCGACAAGTTTTATAAAGGAGTTCCATTCCATAAGCTTTATATTGATATCCACACCCGCTTTCTTGGCGTCTTCTTTAAAGACGGTGAGATACTTCATAAATCCTTCGTAAGGCTCAAGAATGGTAATGGAGAGGTCTCTTTTCTTGCCATCAATAACCTTGTCCAAGATATTGTCACCATCCGTATCTTTCCACCCCGCCTCTCTTAATATGGATAGGGCCTTTTTTGGATTGTATTCAATCGGTTTGATACTTTTGTCATGATAAGGACTATCTGGATAAATAGGTCCCGCAGCAGGAACAGAATAGCCATACTCAAACTTATCTATCATAAGTTTTCTGTTCACTAAGTGATAAAGCGCTTTTCTAACTCGCTTATCCTTTAGGATGTCGTGCTTTAAGTTCCAACCAATAAAATTGTAACCCTTAGGAGTCTTATTATAAGTTCTAACTTTATGAACCTCTTTACCCCATTTAGGCCCTACGGCCTTTTTCACATAGGAAGCAGGCTGAAGTCCCAAGAAGTCCAGACTTCCTTTTTTTAACATTTCCAAGGCAACCGTTTGATCGCCAACAAAACGAAGAACAATTTTGGGAAAGTTCCATTCCTTTTGGCCTTCAAGATCAAAGCCCCACCAATCTTCGTATTTTTTTAACACTACCCTGCTGCCTCTTTTATAGAGATCAAGTTTATAGGGCCCTGTTCCAACAATATTTTTATTAAAGAACGCCTTGCCCTTGTCCTGCTCATAAAAGTGCTTTGGCAAGATCGACAGTCCCGCAGAGATGTCAAAATTCTTGTAATAGTTTGTCTTTGTATAAAATTTAACAGTGTGAGGATCAACGATTTCAACCTTTTCAATCCCCTCATAATAAGGACGCATCGAAATGGCCTTATATTTATCATCAAAGATGGCGTCATAAGAAAACTTAACGTCTTCAGCAGTGAAGGGTTTTCCGTCGTGCCACTTAACTCCCTTTCGAAGTTTGAATGTAAAAACTTTTTTGTCTTCGCTTATGCTCCAATCAGTCGCCAGAGCTGGTTTCCATTCATATGTGTCTAGGTCTTTAGTAAGCAAGGTCTCAATAACATATCCCGTGACCCTGCTAGTATAAGCGTCACTTGATCCTTTCAGAGGATGAAGGGTGGTAGGTTCACCTGAAATGTTAACGTAAAAGGCGATGTTCCTTTTAGGCTTTGGCTGGCAGCCAAATACAAATAGGCCTAGCAAGGCCATTAAAAAAAATCTCATATATAGTCCTATTTCTTAAAGTATAGTTTAGGGTCCAACGACCATCGATCTTCAGTTAAATTCTCATCTTCAATACGGTACTTTTGAAGTTTATGCTCCAGTTCGTAAAGTCTAGCTTGAGAATGCTTGTAGCTCATATAGACCTCAGTTTTATCTTCCTCTAAAAGCGCTAGCTCTTTCTGCCACTCAATCTCAAGTTTTTGTCTCAGAACTTCGTATCGCTTGTTTACTGCGTCCATTTTTTCAACATGCTGATCAAGCGCCCTTTGATGTCTCAGCATCTTTGCATGCAACGCCATTCGTTTTTTAAGCAGGATGTCCACCAATTCCTCGCCAACCATTAGGCTTTTTTTCAAATCAGATGAGCTAAGCATTAAAAGACTTCCCACAGTAAGGTATACGTCATTGACACAGCTTATATACTGGGGAACTTTGAGTAAAAGATACTCGCTTGATCTTGCCTCCACATAAGCGAGACATCTTTTTTCGGGATAAGATTCATTCCAAAATTCCAGACGATCTTGATCTTTTAAATATTTCGCATTGGCAAAATCAATCTTAAGACGCAAGAGTTTGGCCTTCTTATTTATTTTTGAAACTCTCCCTGAAAACACGGAAGGTTGGGAAAAAGCTCCCATAGAAAAAAGCAGTAGAGCGAATATAAAGGGCATTTTTCTAAGCATAGAATTATTATGCCAATCTTTATAAAGCTTTCCAAATTTTTTGAAAGTGGAACTAAATTGTCGGTTGACTAATTTGGGATATACATGGCCGAGTTTTTCTCATTCTCGCAAACCTCAACCTTGATGACTCTAACTCTATTGTTGGTTATGCTGGATACAATTGCTTGGACTTTTTCGTAAACAAATTCAGCAGTGCCCTCCATGCCAGCGTTTGGCAACACTCGCATCTGAATAACACCTTCCTCATCGAGCTTTTGGAAAGTTTCAAGGAATGGGTCATCTTGAGAAACTAAAAAAGTATGGTCAAAATAGTCAGATAAAAATGCTTTCACTTCTTTTAAACCGCCGAAGTCCATAACCCACATTTCTTTGGTTAATTGATCGCACTCAAACTCAAAGTAAAATTCTCGGCTATAACCATGAACAAATCTGCAATGCGAATCCGCCTTCCACTGCCTGTGGGTGCAAGGATAACCTTTAAATCTTTTTGTGGATATAAACTTGCTCACAGGGCAGCTTCCTTTGGCTTCTTAAGTATGATGCTAGCTCTGTAAATCTTTTCATGAAGAGGCTCCTCATACTTCAAAACGCTCAGCCCATCAAAAAGACCAAGAAGCTCTTTCGATTTAAGATACTGATCATCTGAATATTTAGGGTAATTTCTTACCGTTTTTTGCTTTTCAGTATAGGCCTCATAAATGAGTACTCCTCCAGGCTTGAGCCATTTTTTCATCCTAGAGAGAAGGCTTTTATCTACATAGTAAAAACATATGATCGCGTCGAAGGACTCTTTTGGAAATTTGTATTTATCCAAAGAAGCAACAATCCCTTTTATCTTTACTCCAAACTCTTTTGCCAAGAGCCTGGACTTTTTCACCGCAACACTCGAGATATCAATACCAGTTACTTTATGGCCTTTATCAGCAAGAAAAACAGCATTTCGTCCCTCACCCATTCCAATGTCTAAAACTTTTGCATTTGCTGGCAGGTAGTCAAAGTTCTCGGCCAAGAACTTAGCTGGAGCCTTTCCAAATATGTAGGAAGGTCTTGAGTAGGCCTTATCCCATGCTTTCTTTGTGGAATACCCTACGGAGTTTTTTTCACCAGAAAGTTGGCTGAGTCTTCTGGCAGTAAAGTGACTCTTTGAGAGGGCAGAGAGTGAAATTAATAGAGCGCATATTAGTGCTATCTTCATGAGCCAAGTTTTAGCTCTGTTTGTATGAATATTTAAGCAATAAGGTAAGCTCTGAAGATTTTACAATCTTTATCTAGTTGAAATCAGGAGTATCTTTTTCGTCTTCCTCAGGCTCAGGGTACTCTTCAGGCTGAAGGTACTCCTCTTGGGACTCCTCAAGGGCCTTTTCACCCGCTGTGGTGAATGAATCGTGGTGAATATCATCACTAGGGATATCATCTGTTGAGACTTGCTCATAATCCATACCGCCAAGCTCAGCGTCAATATACAAGGCCAGTTGATCATACAGCTTGCCAAGTCTTGCGATCTTTCGTGACACCTCATCTTCTATTGTGTTTGGCATATCCTGGGTGTGCTTCAAGTACCAATAAAGATCATCAACTTTTGTATAAAACTGGTCTAAGGCCTCTAAAACCTCAGCAGGGCAATGGGATAGGTCGTAGATGCTGGCCTTGGAGTATCTATTATCGAAGATGTCTTTGAAAACAGACCTAGATCTTTTTAAAGAAAATATTTCAATATATTCATGCTGCCTGGAACTAATTCTTTCAAACAAATTGGTGGCGTCCATCTTAAATAGGAGCATGTATCTTTGATCTTTTTCCTGATGTTTGCTTTTCATTACTTTTTATCCACTTATAGTCATTTTTGGCCTCTTTCCCCCAGGCCATTTAGTGCTTTCCACAGCGTGATCCAAGACCGTTGTAATAACTTTGTCGCACAAAACAGAGCTTGGTATTGGAAGTTTATAAAACTCATAGTTGTCTCTAAATGTTAGCTTGGAGCTTTCATTAATAAAGCCATAACTTGATGCTGTGAAAAGGTTGATTTTTCTAAAACGCAAAAGGTTTTTGATGTGCTTGGAGACGTGCTTCATGTAATAAGTCGCCTCTCTCTGATTGGAAACGATCGTAATGACATGGAAAGTCTCTTTCTCTTGAATAAGTCGCAAAAGATTGGGAAAGCTTACAGGAATCAAATTGTAGCCAAATTGCTTGAAGCTCTTATCCAACTGAAGAAAGTTTTCAGATAAGTCTGGCTGAAGCTTCAAATAAAAAATCCATTCATCTTTTAGCGAGTTCATAATGAACTTGTCGGAGCTTCCATGCCCCAGCTGCAAGACCAAATGGATTTTTAAATTTAATAGGAAATTATTTCCGTAGAGAAAATAGTGGTCCTTCCGTGGACCGAAGTGTCCTTCCCTTGGACGCCATTAATGGTTGCATAACCTGCGCCAAGTTTTGCGAACAATAAAAGTATAACTTTTCCAACACTTAGACAAGGCCTAACATGACACCATGGTCAAAAAGACTCCGGACCTTTGACACCGAGCGCGGCAGTCAAAAAAAAGGGGGACCATTTGGCCCCCCTATATTAAAAGCAAAGTAATTTAGTTTAAATTACATCATTCCTGGCATGCCGCCCATGCCTCCCATGCCGCCCATTCCGCCGGCAGGCATAGCTGGCTCATCCTTCTTAGGAAGATCAGCAACCATAGTTTCAGTCGTAAGCATTAGGCCTGAAACAGAAGCAGCATTCATAAGCGCGCTTCTTGTAACTTTAGTAGGGTCGATAATACCAACTTTAACTAGGTCTTCGAATCTGTCATCACGAGCATTGTATCCAAAAGTGAAATCTTTGTGAGATCTAACTTCATTTACAACAACAGAAGCTTCTTTTCCGCAGTTTGAAGAGATTTGTCTAAGTGGCTCTTCAATAGCTCTTTTAACAATTCTTACGCCAAAGTCTTGCTCTTCATTGTTTGTTTTGAAATCTTCAAGAGCTTTTGTTGCGTGAGTAAGAGCAGCTCCACCACCAACAATTACACCTTCTTCAACAGCTGCGCGAGTAGCGTTAAGCGCATCTTCAACTCTGTCTTTTTTCTCTTTCATTTCAGCTTCAGTTGGAGCCCCAACATAAAGAACAGCTACGCCACCTGCAAGCTTGGCAAGTCTTTCTTGAAGCTTTTCTTTATCATAGTCTGAAGAAGTCTCTTCGATTTGAGATTTAATTGCTTTAACTCTGTCGTCAACAGCTTTTTGATCGCCGGCCCCATCAACAATTGTAGTGTTCTCTTTGTCGATAGAAATTTTCTTAGCAGAACCAAGAACAGAAAGATCAGCAGTTTCCAAGCTCATTCCAAGCTCTTCAGAAATTACCTGTCCACCAGTCAAGCAAGCGATGTCTTTAAGCATCTCTTTTCTTCTGTCGCCAAAACCAGGTGCCTTAACAGCAGCAACATTCAATGTTCCTCTAAGCTTATTAACAACTAGAGTAGTAAGGGCCTCGCCTTCAATATCTTCGGCAATAATTAGAAGTGGCTTGTTAGTCTGGTGAGCTTTCTCAAGAAGTGGAAGAAGTTCTTTCATTCCAGAGATCTTCTTGTCAGTAATTAGAATATTTGGGCTGTCAAACTCAGCAAGCATCTTCTCAGTGTTTGTTACAAAGTATGGAGAAAGGTATCCTCTATCAAACTGCATACCTTCAACAACTTCACTGTAAGTGTCAGCTGTTTTGGATTCTTCAATTGTGATAACGCCTTCTTTGCCAACTTTTTCCATGGCATCAGCAATCATCTTTCCAATTTCATTGTCATTGTTTGCAGAAATTGCTCCAACCTGAGCGATCTCTTCATTTGTTTTAATTTCTTTTGAGTTGTCTTTTAGGTAGCTAATTACTTTTTCAGTAGCTAGGTCGATCCCTCTTTTAAGATCCATTGGGTTGTGACCAGCGGCAACTAGCTTAGCGCCTTCTCTATAAATTGCCTGAGCAAGAACTGTTGCAGTTGTAGTTCCGTCACCAGCGTCTTCATTTGTTTTCTGAGCAACTTCCTTTACGAGTTGAGCGCCCATGTTTTCAAAAGCGTTCTCAAGCTCAATTTCCTTTGCAACCGAAACACCGTCTTTTGTAATTTGAGGCGCGCCGAATGATTTTTGAATAACTACGTTTCTACCCTTTGGTCCTAGAGTAACTTTAACCGCGTCTGCAAGAGAGTTAACACCTGATAGGATAAGGCCTCTTGCTTTCTCACTGTACTTTAATTCTTTAGCTGACATATTAATCTCCTTAAATATGGATTGTTTGTTTTAAATTATTGAAGGATTCCCAAGATTTCGTCTTCTTTCATAATTAGGTAATCATTTCCTTCAACTTTTACTTCCGAACCGGAGTATTTGCCAAAAAGGATCTTGTCGCCCTCTTTAACTTCCAACGCTCTGCGACTACCATCCTGATTCACATACCCAGTTCCAACAGAAACAACCTCACCTTGAGCGGGTTTCTCTTTAGAATTGTCAGGAATAATGATTCCACCAGCTGTTTTGTTCTCTTCTTCAACTCTTCTAACTAAAACTCTGTCGTGCAATGGTTTTACAGTCATTTATATCTCCTATTTTAATTGGCCTTTAATTGCCCAGTTAATTACTACGTTAAGCTCAAGCACAATGTAATATCGATCTTATGGGTGTCAAGGGCGGCCCTAAGAAAAAAGTTTCCCCTCATGTGAAAATTCTTGAAAAGAGTTAATCTCTCCCATAATACAAGTTGTTAATACCCTATAATTAAAGATACTTGAATGAAAGCCCCCTATAACTGGCACATAAAACTTTTAAGAAAAATTCACCGTATTAATATTGATGCGGACACCCTGTTCTTTGCCTTAACGCTCATTGTCGGGGTTGGCTCGGCTCTGGTGGCAATCTTCATTTTCGAGGCTATTGAATTTCTAAGCACTGTTTTCAAAACCCATGAGAGGCCAAGCTGGCCGTCTTTAATTTTCGGATCGCTGTTCATACTTGGTT
This sequence comes from Halobacteriovoraceae bacterium, assembly GCA_002711995.1. Taxonomy (GTDB): domain Bacteria; phylum Bdellovibrionota; class Bacteriovoracia; order Bacteriovoracales; family Bacteriovoracaceae; genus UBA845. The sequence goes on from PASN01000008.1 coordinate 157,919, forward strand.
CAGGCTACTTAACCACAAGGGTTTCACCCGAATCTGCAGGCTCTGGAATACCTCAAACCAAAATTGCTCTTGTGGCGCATCACGGCACCATCAGGTTCAGAGACTGGATTCTAAAACTCGTGGCTTCCATTCTTTCATTATCCTCTGGCGTCACCCTCGGACGTGAGGGACCAACTGTTGCCGTCACTTCAGGTCTGGGGTCCAGCATAGGAAGACTCTTTGGCCTTAACAAAACCTCAGTAAAGTCTCTTGTTTCTGTTGGCAGCGCTGGCGGTATAGCGGCGGCTTTTAACACCCCTATTGCGGCAGTTACATTCACTCTGGAGGAGATTGTAGGAAACTTGAACGCAAAGGCATTAGGACCTATTGTAATTTCGTCAGTGGCGGCCGCTGTTACAGCAAAAGTATTTTACGGCGGGGAGACCATGTTCTCTGGCATAGAGTACATTTTTTAAGATCCAAATGAACTTGTTTTTTACCTTGCTTTAGGACTTCTTTCTGGGGGAATAGGGCCATTATGGGTAAAGACAATTCTTTGTTTAAGAGAGCGCTCTATCAAGTTTTTTAAGGGGCATAAACTCTCCATTATAATGTGCACATTTTTTCTTATATATTTAAGTGCCTACTTCTTTCCTTATACTTTAGGTTCTGGTCACCATTTAATTCACGAAGCACTTCTTAGCAAGTTCCAAGCGTGGGACTTTATTTTAAAACTTTTCTTGGTCAAATTTTTATTCAGCTCTCTTTGTTATAGTGCAGGAATCAGCGGAGGCCTCTTTATGCCCACCCTATTCCTTGGGGCAATGATTGGAACTCTTACAGGACTTCTTGCACAGGCAATACACCCAGGAGCGAACCCGGCCGGAGCTTTTGCTCTAGTAGGAATGGGAGCCTTTTTCGCAGCTGTTATCCGCGCCCCGTTCACCTCAATCCTAATAATTTTTGAACTGACACAAGACTATAAAATTATTCTGCCTCTTATGATTGCAAATATTACAGCCTTCATGTTTTCAAGAAGACTCATGAGTGGTTCTGTCTATGAACAGATATCCGAACAAGATGGAATACACCTTCCAACAAAGGATGATTTCGAAACGCTCGAAAAGTTAACAGTGGAAGAGGCCATGGTAAGAGATGTAAAAACTCTTCAGTCAAACTCAACTGTTAAAGAAGCAATGACTCTTGTGAACCACTCTGAGATAAGTGGCTATCCAGTGATGGAGGGCAATAGACTTGTTGGGGTGGTTTCAACAAACCAAATTGGAAAGGCCTGTGCGGAATACAAGGGCCAGTGTTTGCTTTCCGACATATGCACTAAAAATCTCATTGTGATTTATCCGGATCAATCCTTAATGGTTGCATTTCATCTTTTAAATATACATAAAATATCAAGGCTAATGGTTACTTCCAGATTAAATGACCAAATCCTTCTTGGAGTCTTAACCGCTGAAGACATAGTAAATAGGTTTGGCTTTCATATAAAAGAAGAAAGCAAAGCCGACGTAATTGATCAACATTTAGAAAAAATGGAAAAGTCAGGCTAATTCAACCTCGCCCATAAGATTTTAGCTCTTTCAGCCGATAGGTCCTCTGAACAACTCAGGGAAGACTTATGAAAACTGGAATTAAAAATTTTACTCTACCTATTGGTGCGCTTTTAATTTGTTTGGCCTCATGTGGCAAAAAGATTAATAAGGAAGACGCACAGGATGTCAGAACACCAGCGGCGACCTCCAATAAAATAGAGCTTTCAAACTTTCACTCTTCACCATCCACCTACACCTTCCCAGAATTGGCGGAAGTTTACATTCCATCACAACTGAATTTTGAGGGAGGACACCAACAGGGTCAGACCAAATTGTTCTTTAGCAAAGGCGATGAACAAGAAGAGTTTTACTGCACATACCAATTTGACTCTGAAAAAGTGTACTCACTGAGTAACTGCTATTACAACGAACTGCCTATGAACTACAGGGGTGGACAAAAAGTTTACCAGGCCGCAGGCCACAAGATATCTCTTGAGGTTTCACAGGCGAGGGCCAGTGTTGAAATAGAAGTTGACTGGCACTAACAGGTATACGAAACCACTTTATTCCACGAAATATTTTTCCCATTCCCGCCCTATTTGAAGCGTAGGCGATTTCAACCTAGAATTAAAATACTCTAATTTAATTTAAGGAAGAACTATGTCTATTAGATTGATAACCTATTTGTCGATTGCCCTGCTTTCCACCCAAGCTTTTGCCATAAGTGATAAAATCCAGACAAACTCGTGCCAGCTGCAAAAGGATGAAGTCATCACAGTTGGCTGTACCTACCACTGCAGTCGATGGGTAAGATGGGCCATCTACAGACGTGCGAGACAAATGGGCTACAGAGTAAGAATAAAGAATATTTTTGCAAAAAACAGCTCTCCAGATATATCAAAATTGGATGCGATTCTAATCCCTGGTGGAGCTGACATTAATCCTAAATATTACACTCCTCATGTGGAAGCGGACCTTGCTCAAAAAATAAAAGACTTGGACTACCTTGTTAACTATAACTACGAGGGCCGTGAAAGAGATCCATTTGAGCATGATCTTTTAAAGACCTACTTTAACTCTGAGTCTTTAAGTACCACTCCTGTCTTGGGAATTTGTAGAGGCATGCAAATGCTTGCAGTATCTCAAAAGATTCCACTCATCGTTGATATTAAAGAAGAGCTTGGTTTTAGAAACAGATATTGGGCAATTGACCGCATTAGAGCAATCAATCCTGAATCAGTTATCCAAGAGCAGATTAGAACAAAGTTCTGGGGAGTTCAGTATCACCATCAGGCAATTCGTTACGACTACTTCAACAAAAACAGAGAGCGATGGCCTCATCTTGAAATAACAGCAGTCTCAAACGGCAACACAATCCCTGAAGCGCTGGAGTTTTATGACAGGCCGGTGCTGGGCGTTCAGTTTCACCCTGAATGGACTTTCGGAAGCGTTCGCTACGGAGTTTTTGGCTGGCTATTAAACAGAGCATGCAATAAAAAAAGAATTGAAACTAATAAAGCAAGGATTTCTCAATGATTAAGACATTAACACTTATCGCGTTCTTATGCGCAAATGTTTATGCAGGCATCGAACATGCTCCCTCACCATTTAAAACGAGCTTTGGTAGAGCGGTGTTTGTTGATTTTAAAAACGCGACATACAACTTAATTTTTGATTACAAAGAAAATGTCGCCTACGCGGACACTACGATTAATTTTGAAAGTCTCAGTGAAGGGCTTCCGATATTTGACAGTGTCGCCACACCACAAGCAGTATGGCTCGACGGTGAACAGGTTTCCGAAGAAGAAATCTATGTGCCAGGTGGTGTCTCCAAAATAAGAATAGTTAAAAAGAGCGTCACAGCTGGAGAGCACACACTCCGCATAAGATCAAAAATTGAAAAAGGCACAAGTTACGGTTTTAAAGGGGTCTCTGCTGGCTTCTTCATCAAGGACTTGAAAAACAGAATGTTTCTTGAAAGATACGTGCCTACAAACTACGAATACGACCAGTATCAAATGACCTTTCACGTTGAAGTAAAAAATGCAAGCCACCGCTGGCATGACATTTTCGCAAATGGCGAGGTGGTGAATCCTTCTCAAAACAAATTCACGGTCACCTACCCTGACTTTTACACGGCCTCTAGCGTGTTCTTTCACCTTGTGCCAAGGAGAAAGTTTGTTCGCTACTACTTAGAATACACTTCAATAAACGGCAGAAAAATACCAGTAACCATCTACTCTCATTTTAGATTTCTTAACGGCTATCTAAAAAGAAAAGCTTGGCGAGTGTTGGATGAACTTGAAAGAGACTATGGTCCCTACCCTCACCCAAAACTTATTATCTATGGAACAGGGTTAAGAGGAGGAATGGAATATGTTGGCGCAACCGCGACATCTCTAATCTCTTTAGGCCATGAGCTTTTTCACTGCTACTTCGCAAAAGGGGTCATGCCTGCAGATGGAAACTCAGGATGGATGGATGAAGGTCTGGCGAGTTGGAGAGACAAGGGCTATCAAACTCATGAGATGCCAAATTATTACAGTGTAAACTTGGCAAATCACAACTCTTACACGAGAAAAACAGATAAACGCTCCTATAAAAGAGGACGCTCTTTCTTTGCATATATTGACTACCAATTGAAGGCCCACGGGATGCCAGGACTTAAAAACTTTCTAGCTATTCACTTTGTAAAAAGACGCTTTACCACCATTACGACTCAAGACCTTATAGCTGACTTGGAGGAGTATTCAGGACTAAGCTTTAAGGAAGATTTTAACCAATATATCTTTGGTGGTGGAAAGAAAGCGGGTAGATCTCCCGCAATTGAGCTTGAAAACCCTCACCACCCAGAGTACACAGAAGAAGAGCTGCAAAGCATTTTATAAATCAAACCAAGGTGCCCTGCACCTTGGCCCTCCCATGAGGAAACATGACACTAACACAACTTGAATATGTGCTGGCGGTACACGAACACAAACATTTCGGTAGAGCTGCCAAGAGCTGCTTTGTAACTCAACCAACACTTAGCATGCAGCTTCAAAAGCTTGAGGAAGAGTTGCAAATAACAATCTTTGACCGGGCCAAAAACCCAATTGAAGTTACCGCTGAAGGTGAAGTTGTTGTTGAGCAGGCCAAGAAAATTATACTAGAGCATAAAAAGCTCTACTCAATTGTTGAGGAAAGCAAGTCTGAAATTCAAGGAAGCTTTAGACTCGCAGTCATCCCCACTCTATCTCCATTTATTATTCCGATGTTTGCGAAAAGTTTTAATGAAAACTTTCCAAAGGTAAACCTGCACATTACAGAGAGTAAAACGGAAGACATCATTAGGATGTTGAAAGACGATGAGATTGACGCTGGCCTATTGGTGACTCCTCTTCATGAAAAAAACATTAAAGAAAGAAAGCTCTATTATGAGCCCTTTTATTTATTTGTTTCAGAGGATCATCACTTGGCAAAAAAGGAACTCATCAAAGAGGATGAGTTGGACATAAATGAAATCTGGCTTCTCAACAAGGGCAACTGCTTTAGGGATCAAGTTCTTAGGATGTGCTCTAAAACCAGAGGTCAAAACCTTACAAATCCAATAGACTTCGAATCTGGAAACTTTGAAACCCTTAAAAACATGGTCCTGGCCGGAAGTGGCTACACAGTTTTACCACACATGGCCATCCAACAACTACCTGAGGGACAAAAGAAGCTTGTGCGCCGAATGGCAGCTCCGGCCCCCATCAGGGAGGTTTCCCTCGTTCATAAGAAGGACTGCGTTAAGCAGAAGATTCTTGGAGTATTGGAAGAGGAAATCCTTGCGAATGTTCCAGATGATTTGAGAGAAATGGACAAGGATGGCCAACAAATCATTGAAATCTTGTAAAATTTCAGGTTAGATCAATACGTAGACTTAATCCAAAACGCCTAAATTGATAGATTGTCTTTATGACCAAAATAGAGATTTTCAATTGTATTTGGACAAAGATTTAATCCATAATGAGTCAAACTCACCACATAAAGGAGAATATTTATGAGCACATTAGTAACAAGACCAGCTCCAGATTTTAAAGCGACTGCGGTAATGGCAGACGGATCTTTCAAAGAAGTTAGCCTTTCTGACTACAAAGGCAAGTATGTAATGCTTTACTTCTACCCACTAGACTTCACATTCGTATGCCCTTCAGAGATTCTTGCTTTCAACAATAAGGTAGCAGAGTTCAAGGAAAGAGGTGTTGAGCTACTTGGTGTTTCAATCGATTCTCAATTTACTCACCACGCTTGGAGAAACACTCCAGTTGAGAAAGGTGGAATTGGCGAAATTGACTACCCACTAATCGCTGACGTTTCTAAGCAAATCGCTAGAGACTATGGAATTCTTTTCAACGAGGAAGTTGCTCTTAGAGGAATGTTCCTAATCGATACCAAAGGTGTTGTAAGACATGCAACGATCAACGACCTTCCACTTGGAAGAAACGTTGACGAAGCTCTTAGAGTTGTAGACGCACTTCAATACCACGAAGAGCACGGCGAAGTTTGTCCTGCAAACTGGAAGAAAGGTGAAAAAGCTATGAAGCCTACAGCTGAAGGCGTTGCAGAATACCTTTCTAGCACTCACGGAAAGTAATCAATCCCTCCCAGGATTTGACAATACTTTGGGGAGCCTTGAGGCTCCCCTTTTTTTTTGCTACCGTTTGGTAAAAAAAGGGGAAATCTTGAATCTACTACTCATTATCGCTGTTACCTTTCTTGGCCTTCTCACCGATTCTTCAGCAAATAAAAGAAAACTTTCTAGTACCAATGAGCTTGCAATTGTATCAACGGGAGGAAACTCTAGGATTGAGACGTACAACGCAAAAACAGAGACTACTTACAAGCAGGGACGTAGAACCTATGGATTTGGCGGGCACTACACTTTAGGACTTTCAGATCAAGCAGAGGACAATCAAGAGGATGCTGAGCTTGTAGAGAATGCCCGAAACTGGGACGCGGCCCTAAACTATGAGCAGGAATTGACCCGCAAAGTTGGTGCCTATATAGGGGTCCAATATGAGGGCGACCGCTTCTCCGGATACAAGCAAAGAGAGAACTACGATATCGGTGGAAAGTACACGTTTGTGGATACGGATAAAGAAACCTTTTACCTAGAAGCGGGTTACAGATACACAGAAGAATTAAGAACCGAAGAGGCCGATAACGGACAGGATGTTTTCTACTTTAACAAAGTAAACCTAACAACAGAGCTTCTTAGAAAAAGAAAGAACTACACTTACGGCGTTTGGCTTCAATACCTTCCAAACTTCACAGACTCTGAGGACTATCAAATAAACATTGAGCCTAGTTTGACTGTAATTATTAATGATCTATTTTCACTAAAAGTCTCTTACAGAGGCAATTACGATAATCAGCCAAACGTTACAGGCAATGAAAGATTGGATTGGAAATACACCACAGCCCTTGTGGCCAAATATTAACACCGGCCAAAACTTATTAATTTCAAAGCCTTAGTTCATAAAAATGGGGTGTTTATTTTTTAAACACCCCCCACTAGATTTTACCATCTCCCTCTATTCCAAAGATTATATCTGTTATGATTTTTAATATGAAATTATTAACGGCCTACCTACTATTCTTACTTCCTCTTTCGGCCAGCGCCTTTCTCTGTGAAGGAAAACACATTTACCTCGATCTAAAGAAGGACAATGTAACTCAACAGATCAAAGACCTAGAAAAGAAGTGCAAATCGAATAGAGAGGAGTTTCTTCAGGACCTTGAGGCCGTTGGCGGACTTTATTCAACAAGTGATTCACAAGCAAAACAGATCAACGACTACCTATTGTTCGCAGCTGGTAGCGAAGCTGCAAAATCCTTTAATTTAAGAAGAGAACTGCAGAGTGCGCCAAAGGGTGTTATTAAAGCACATGTTAGAGATTTGGCTGAAATCGCTCCAGACTTTTTACTTATTAAGCTCCACTTACTTGGTGAAAAGGAAAAAAGAAACGCTTTTAATGATCTAATGCATTTTAATGTAGGCCAGGATAGAGAGCGCATTTTAATGACAATTATAGAGTACTTTAGCGGATACTCTTTACTCGGCAAACTAGCTCTGAACGAGGGTGTAAACTTTGAAAACTCTCAGGGGCAAAGATACATTTGCAAGAAAGTTGATACCTTTAAAAGACACCAACAAGACGTTTTAGAGTTCGGATCTGCATGGTCAAGCTACGAAGAGCTAACCAAAGAGGCCCAAGAAGAAGTAAACAACTTCTTCAACAATATTGAAGACCTGATCTCCGACTCAATAGTGATTTGTGATGAAAAATCATTGAATACCATCCGCAAAGAGCTTCTCAATCCATCTGCTTGGAATTTAAAACAATATTACCCCGAAGAAGAGACTCAAAAAGTCGAAGAAATAACTCAGTTCTCAACAGAAAACCTTAAAACAGTTAAGTTCTTGGACACCAGCTATTTAATTACAACCAGCCTGGATGAAACATGCAGTCTTGATAATCAATTTAAGATAGAGCTTGAGGAAAAGCTAAAAAATCATTTTCAAAGGGCCTACAACCATTTTGGCAAAAGGCCAGACATAACCTTTACGGAGGGAACGATTGTGGATGAATGCATGGTTACCTTTGAATATACTTTGGAAGAAAGTCCTAATGCCATCACTCTAAGTGAGTATATCTCGTCCCTATAAAGTTTACTTCTTCTCGGACCACTTCTTAAAGCGTTGTTCAGGCCCAAAGGGAGTGTACACTTGAATAAAGTGCGCATCCTTCTCACTTCTATTTACGTAAGAGTGAACTGTATTCTTTGGAATAAATACTGTGTCTCCATCTTTTAAGTAATAAGTCTTATTGCCAACTGTGAGTTCGCCAGCTCCACTTGAAAACACAAGGTATTCATCTGATTCAGGGTGAGTGTGTTGGGCCACAATGCTTCCGGCCTTGAGAACTCCTCTAACAACCGAAGAGGAAGGCCATGACTTCTCTGTTTCTTCCACAAGAATTGTAGCCTCAATCTTTTGATTTGGGGATATGAAGCCCTTTGCTTGAGACTTCATTTGCAGCTGATTCTTGCCAGTTTTTCCCGTTGAACAAGAGGTCCCTAAGATCGCTAATGCAATTAGAAAAAAGCTTCTCATAATTATTTCCCGGTAAGATTTAGTCAGGTGGTACAAAGCACCCCCAACCTTCTTCATATCATTTTCACGTCTGCCCTGCATTAGCAGGTAAAGTTTTCCACAGCCTCTCCAGATGTGGCTTCCCAGCTTTTACAACTTTTGCCTTATTGGATCCTCCGACAATTTTCATGTCAGATTTCGATGCAGAAAACTTTATTTACCTATTTTAAGTCGTACCAGTTTTCACCGACACCCATATCGACTTTTAGAGGCACCTTTAATTAGCAAGCGTTCTCCATTTCTTCTCGCACAAGTTTTTTCATCTGATCCACTTCACTGTTAGGCACTTCGAAAATCAATTCATCGTGGACTTGAAGAAGAAGTTTTGATTTTACTTTTTCCTTCTTCATTCTTGCGTGAACGTTGAGCATTGCCATTTTTATTATATCCGCGGCAGTTCCCTGAATAGGGCTGTTAATTGCCATTCTTTCCGCAACAGATTTCATAGCTCTGTTTGTGGAATTAATATCGGAGATAAATCTCTTTCTACCATTTATGGTAATGGAGTAACCGGTCTTCTCGCACTGCTCTTTAAGTTCATCCAAAAAGCTTTTTACTTTATGAAATTTTTCAAAGTATTGCGTAATATATTCTTTTGCTTCCCCACGGGAAATACCTAGGGTTTGAGATAGTCCAAAGGAAGACTGCCCATACATAAGCCCAAAGTTAATCGCCTTTGCATAAGATCTTTTTTCACTCGTGACTTCGTCAAGAGACATGCCAAAGACCTCGGCAGCAGTCTGAGCGTGGATGTCCTCATCATTCTCAAAGGCCTTGACCATCACTTCATCCTCAGAGAGATGGGCCAAAATTCTTAGTTCAACCTGAGAGTAGTCTGCTCCAATTAGAGTGCATCCTTCAGAGGCAATAAAACCTTTTCGTAGTCTACGACCATTATCGGTTCTAATTGGTATATTTTGAAGGTTGGGATTCTCTGAAGAAAGCCTTCCTGTAGAAGCAACATTTTGCATAAAATGGGTGTGTAGACGCCCGTCTTCTTCAACTAATTTTGGCAGTGTCTTCACGTAAGTGCTTAAAAGTTTATCCACTTCACGATATCGAAGGATCATTCCAGGAACCTCTTCGTGCCCCATCGACACCAACTCTTCCAAGACCTGAGAATTTGTTGAAGCACCAGTCTTTGTCTTTTTAATTACAGGCAACTCCAACGTCTCAAATAAAAGCTTTGAGACCTGCTTAGGAGACTTTAGGTTTACCTCCTCACCGCTGATCTTTGCTATTTCACCCTCAATTTCTTCAGTTTGTTTAGAGAACTCAGACTCTAGCTCCGAGTAATACTCGGAGTTAAGCTTAATGCCGTTCATCTCCATTTCGCTTAAGATGGGAATTAGCGGCATGTCTAGGTCGTTATAAATATCATACAGAGCTTGATCTTTAAGTTTTTTAATTAGCCATGGATAGGCCCTTATTCCGGCATAGGCACGCTTTGCAAGCCCATATTCAAAGTTTCTTACACTTGCCTCTTGTTCTAAGGACTCTTTTCTCAGCTCCTTTATTGAGAGAACATTTTCATCAAAAATCTCTTTTGAGATGCTTTGCAAATCATGCTTTTTATCTGGGTCCATAACAAAGTGAGCTTGTTGAATATCGAATGATTTTACAATTTTCAAACCAGCTCTGATGGCCACGGCGCTCAAGCTTTTAAGATTTGTGGACACCAACAACACATCTTCCAAGGCAAGTATGGATTTAACGACTTCCAAATAGGAAGAGAATTTATCAACATGAAGAATATAGCTTTTCTCTCCAGTCGCTATGCACAGAAACCTTGCATCCACTTTATGATAATTGTCATGGTCAAAGAATGGCTCTAAAAAGATTTGATCCTGAAGTTTTAGCTCTTCAAGCAGCTTCTCAAAGTCCTCCTCTTTTTTGATTGAACTATAGTCAACAAAAGATTGAGGTTTAGAGAAGTTAGTGTCCACAACTCCATCTGAGAGTTTGTTTTTAATTGATTTGAAGTTCAGCGAGTCTAGAAACTCCAATAACTCAGGGTTGCCTTTTAGCTCATATTTAAAATCATCGTGATGAAAATCAAGATCAAGGTCCGTTACGATCTTTACCAGCTCTTTGGATATCAAAGCGTCCGCTTCGTAGTTCAATAGAGCGGTTTGTGCTCTTTTAGGTTTAATTTCCTCCTTATTTGCAAGGATTGTTTCAAGATTTTTATACTCTTCAAGAAGCTTCGCCGCCCCCTTGGCGCCTATGCCTTTCACGCCAGGAATATTGTCCGATGTATCCCCAACCAATGATAGGTAATCCATGATTTGCTCTGGATGAACACCCATCTTCTCGTATACTTCTTTTGCTCCGTAGAGCTTGTTTTTCATGGTATCGAGCATTTTGACTTTTCCGTTCACAAACTGCATCAAGTCTTTGTCGCCAGAAGCGATGTAAACCTCGTCAAAGTCATCTTGGTGTTGAACCACCAAGGAGCCAATAACGTCATCCGCCTCGTACTTTTGAATTCCTTTTTGAGGTATCTGAAGTTTATCTATAAGTTCAGCAATCATCGCAAACTGAGGGACAAGGTCCTCTGGAGCTTCTCCTCTGTTTGCCTTGTATGCCTCGTATTTATCATTTCGAAATGACTTCCCTTTGCAGTCTAGGGCCAGAACAATGTGGCTTGGCTTGTGAGTTTGAATCAGTTTAATCAGCATTGTTAAAACGCCATATACTGCGTTCGTTGGACGCCCATCCGGGGCATGCATTGGTCTAATTGCAAAGAATGCTCTGAATATAAAACTGCTTATATCGACAACGATAAGTCTACGCTTCATTTAGGTCCTTTTTAAGAAATTTGTATGTTTATTTTTAGCGCGGAAAGACTACATTGTGCAACGATTGCATGGGGACATGTTTTTTTCTTCAAACCATCCTTGTTGAGCTTTTCTAAGATCAACTCTATTGGGATCGTTCGCGATGACACTTGTGTCGGCCATAACATCCCCAAGTCGGTGACCGGAGTCAAGTTTAAACAGCAAATACACTTCCAACAAAATTAGTGGGATTGCCAAGATACTGCAAAAGATCCAACCCCACAGAGGGATAATTGCAAATGCCAAAGGCACTATTATAGGAAGGTTTCTTATGAGAGATTGTTTCAGAGAACAGGGCGTGCCATCTTCTAAAGATATTACAGCAAATCCCATCAATCTTTTGCCCACCGACTGTCCGTCATATAGTGAGTCTGAAACCCCTAAATAGGCCAAAGCTAGAATGAGTCCAAATGGGTAGAAAAGGGTTGAGAGAATCAAAACAATAAACAAATCAACCATTTTGGCCAATAGTCTAGTAACTTTTGATGTGTTTATGCCTGTTTTTAACAGGTATTTCCTTTTCATAACCCTATGATACTAGAAGCCGCCACTATATAAAAGCAGCAAATTAATCCAAAACCTACGCAAAGCGTAACCTTTAGTTCATTATTGGCCCTAAGAACTAGTTATTTGGGATCGCCTATGTTAATTTTAGGGCTTAAGAGATATTTAGGAGATTTTTATGGCAAGTCTTGAAAGCGTAAACAATGACAATTTTGAAGAAAGTGTATTGAAGTCTGACAAACCAGTAGTGGTGGACTTCTGGGCCGAGTGGTGTGGTCCATGTAAAGCATTGACTCCTATTTTGGATGAAGTGGCTAACGAACTTGGTGAAAATGCCAAAGTTGTGAAAGTAAATGTTGATGAGGCCGGAGAATTAGCTCAACAATATGGCATTCGTGGCATCCCTACTCTAATCTTTTTTAAAGGTGGAGAGGTTAAGAGCACTTTGGTTGGCAACCAACCAAAATCTGAAATTCTTAAAAATATCAACGACCTGGTATAACACTCTAAGGCCGAAGTAATTCGGCCATTTTTTATTATGAACAAGAACTACATCAAAAACTCTCTGGTTGAAGCTCAAAACGTCTTAAACAAGTTTGTTGCTGACGATCACAACCTTACTTTAATTGAAAAGGCCGTAACGACAATGGTTGCTTCGATTCAAAGCGAAGGAAAGATCTTGGCCTGTGGAAACGGCGGGGCCATGTGCGATTCAATGCACTTTGTTGAGGAGCTTACTGGTAGATACCGCAAAGATAGAGCGCCAATAGCAGCAATGGGAATGGGCGATCCAAGTCATATCACCTGCGTTGCAAATGACTATGGTTATGAGTACATCTTCTCTCGCCACGTTCAGGCATGGGGTAAGAAAGGTGATACCCTTCTGGCCATCTCAACCTCAGGCAATTCACAAAACGTTATCCTTGCCGTAGAAGAAGCTAAGAAGAAAGACATGAAAGTAATTGGCCTTCTGGGAAAGTCTGGCGGAAAGCTTAAGGATATGGTGGACGTTCCCCTAATCGTTGACTGCCAAGTCACAGATAGAATCCAAGAGATTCATATAAAATTGATTCACATCTTTATTGAAGGGATTGAAAGACATATCGTCCCAGAACATTACAGCGACGAGCAGGCCTAAGCACCTGCTCAAATTCCCAACTATTTAAATCAACCACATCACCTAAATAGGCAATTTTTGTCTGTTTTAAGGGAGACATATTCTAGCCTACAATGTGATTATAACAATTTAGTTCTAATTGAGGAGAAAGCATGGAAGGCATGACAGAAACCATAAATCAATTGGCCTCGTTTATTCAAAGCGGCGGCGTATTTATGTTTATCATTTTAGGTGTGTGGGGATTTGGAATCGCAATCGCAATCGAGCGATTCAAGAAACTATCTAAAACCTATGATGTGGATGGACCATCCTTCATGAATGAAATCCAAAGATATGTCTTATCCAACGACATACAGGGAGCTATTCGAGTTTGCTCAGGATCCGTAGCGGCATTGCCTAAGGTTTTAAAAAGCGGATTAAAAAGAGCAAATCAAGGTACAGAGCAAATCCAAAACGCACTGGACGCAACAGCTTTGGAAGTTGTGCCAAAAGTTGAATTAAGACTTGGCTACCTTCAACTAGTTGCAAACGTATCTACCCTTTTTGGTCTATTAGGAACCATTCAAGGTCTAATCGCCTCATTTTCTGCAGTAGCTGCAGCCGATCCGGCGCAAAAAGCTGAATTGCTTGCCAAAGGTATTGCAACTGCGATGAACACAACAGCCATGGGACTTTTCGCGGCCATTACAGTTATGATTCTTCACGCTTGGTTGAATGCCAAGTCAGAGAAGATTATTAACGAAGTTGATGAATACAGCGTGAAGCTTTTGGATCTTCTAGGAACTAAAGAACAAGTTCAGGAATAATTGAATGAGTTATAAACTACCAACAAGGCGACATTCAAAGAAAGAACCTCAGAGATTGAATCTAATCCCAATATTGGATGCGGTTTTCATTTTCATTTTCTTTCTTTTGATGTCCGCCCAGTTTGTAAAAATCTTTGAAATCAATAGTGATGTGCCTATTGTTTCAGACGCACCACCACCAAAGAATCAAAAGAAGCCATTCGCACTGACTCTTTCGATTACCAATTCGGGTTTTACTTTGGCCAAAGGATTGCCGTCTAGAACGATAAAGCGAATACCTAAAAACAAAGATGGTATTTACGACACAATCTCCTTGCACAATTACTTGGTTGATTTAAAGAAAAAGCATGCAAAAGAAAAGACTATCGTGCTTGAGCCTAAAGTGGACTTGGATTACGAGACGATCGTAAAGATTATGGACGCCGTAAGGATGCTTGATAAGACAGACGAAGAAATTTACATCAAAGACAAAGACGGCATTGACCTGAGAGTCAAAGAACTCTTTAACAAGATCGTCTTTGGAAACTTAATGAGTTAAGAGGAAGCATGGCAAGAACAAGATCAATTACAAATAAAAGAAAGAAGGCCAAAAAAGGTCCTTTGGATGTGGATATCACTTCCCTGCTTGATATTCTTGTCATCCTTCTGGTTTTTCTTCTAAAGAGCTACAACTCCTCGGGAATTACAATGACAGTGCCACAAGGCATTGAGCTACCAAAGTCCCAATCAAGCTCCATCAACTCCGCAGGGGTTCAGATACAAGTTTCCAAAGACAAAATCTGGGTGGACAATCAAACAATTCTAGAGACAGAGAATCTTCCGAAAGTCGTTTACGACAGAGGCGGCAGAAGAATCGTTCCTCTCTTTAATGAATTGGTAAAGAAGAAAGAAGAAATTAAGAAGATAGCTCTTCAAACGCCACAAGCAAAGAGCTTCAGCGGTGTCGCCAATCTCATTATTGATAAGACAATTAAATACTCTTATTTAAAGAAGGTCATGTACACCAGCGCGGAAGCAGGGTTCAAAGAGTTTAAGTTTGTTGTTATGGGAGAAGAGTAAATTAGCTCCAACTAAACCACACAAGGCCAATTTTGGCGGCAATCGCCGCCAAAACCATTAAAGAATAGAATATTATAAGTTTTTGCATAAATAAGTCAGCCCCGCTCCCCTATAGAAATCCTAGCATTCGTTTTTTTTTAGAACAAGACGACAAGTTGGCACCAACTCAAGAGCTGGCGGTAAGGTATGATGCGATTTCAACTCTTTAAAAGACTACATTCTTACTTTGAAATTAAGATTGAACTTGGCGCTTGATCTTTTCGAAAACTGGAGTTTCGAATAGTCCATTTTCCACATTTCTTGAGTCAGGCACCATTTAAGATCGTTGGAGAGACTTGAGTTGTTTTCAGGTTTTAAACTTACAGAGCTCACCCTTCCAGACGAGGCGATGTTAATATTCACACATGCGTTAAGGTTCAACTGTTCAACCTTGTGCAACTTAAAGTAATTCACAAAACACCCATGGAACTTTTTGGCATTTGCCTGTGTTGCTAGCTTTATATGTTTAGACTTTAAGTCAGTAGGCCCACAAGTTGTTGCAGTTTTCCGGCCTGGACCTTTATTATTGGCACAGGCGGATAAACTCAAGACAAGAAAGGCCAGCTTAAATGATCTGAGCACTTACAGCCTCTTAGGGTAGAAGTTAAATGGCTGCTTAACCTCAACAGTTCCTCCTCCCAAAGGAGATGGAAATTGAATGCCTCTTAAAACTCTTACAACACAGCTCTTTACAGAAGCAGGCAGTCCAGTTCTTTTACTCACGCCAGCTCGGCTAACATGTCCCGAAGCGCCAATTGTAAATTGAAGTCCTATTGTGCCTGACAATGTGTTTTGTCTGCCTCTATCAAGTTCTTTTTGGTAGCAATACCTAAACTGTGGAATGTGTTCTCTTAAGATTCTTCTAATAACATCTGGATCCATAGAGCCAAGAACAACAGTCTCAGAAGGTATTCCTGCCGTGTAGATTCCCTTCTTAGCAGATAGTCCCTCTGCACCCTTAGACTGTGCAAGTTTACCAGCCGCAGCGCCAGTTAGACTGCCAATTTCAGTTCCAACATCCGCTCTTTTAAGATTTGTTGCGACACCACCACCAACTGTGGCCCCGCCAATATTTGAAGAACTCTTAGAAGCCGCTACTTTTGCGCCTTTAAGGGATCCTCCCTTCGCCATTAAGCTTGATATGGAACTTTTGAAGTCTGCGGACTTATAAACATCCACACTGCCCACGGCTTTTCTTTTAACCACACTTTTGGCACTCGAAGTTGTTTTCTTTCTTGCAGCGGATGCAGCGCTCTTTGCAACAGTTGCACTCTTTTTAGGACTTGGCCTTTTAACCTTTTTAACGACCTGCTTTTTTGGAGCTTTCTTGCTACCTGGATCTTTATTGGCCACCTTTTTAGCAGCAGGCTTTTGTTGAGGCTTCGATTGCTTTTTAGGCTTGCTCTTCTTAACCACTGTTTTCTTTTTGGCCTTCTGTTTCTTGGGAGGAGCTTTCTTGGTTTTCTCCACTGTTTTGTTCTTGGTAATGATTAGTGGTTGTTTGTATAAAATAGTTGCAATTCTTTCAGGATCTTTCTCTTTTTTCATTTCCTCATCAACCTCATAAAAAAATGAAAGGCCCATAAGAGGCAGCACAATTAGAAAGATTGTAAGAGCAAAATACCTTTTTAAAGTATTATCCCGGCCAAACATAGGAGCTGGCTTTACTTTAGGCGGAGAGGAAACCTTTCTAGCGTATATTTCAAGATCACCATTAACTAAGCGAACAATTTCTTCGTCATCAATAATTATCTTTTCCTTAGACTGCTCCATTCCGTCGTCAGTAAGGTGAAAGGCCTGATACCCAGGGAGGTTGTTAATAACGCAGTTTTTGTTTGAGATCTCAACAAATGGCATTTTTTCAGTTTTGCCTAAATACGCAAATTCAATCTCTTCTTTCTTGGGGTTTGAACCTACAATACTGTAGACACCATCTTTTTCAGGAAGGTAGTCCACTGAGTAAACTTTATCTTTGAACAGGATTATAACTTCAACAGCTTGCTTGCCATGGTCATACTTGAAGATTGGATAGAGATCTTGCTCATCTTCAAAAATATATTCACTAGCGTCCGCCTTGGGATCTGCGGATAGTGGATAAACAATATATGGCCCTTCGGTCTCTTCCACAGAAGGAGCCTCCGGTAGTTCAACTCCAACTTCTTCAACCTCAGCTTTTTTAACGCTTGCTTGGCCTTTTTCAGGTTCTAATGTTTCGAGCACTGGGGGTAGCTCACTTGCGCTAACATACTGCTTAAACTTAAAGCTAATGTTTCCAAAGGAAACTTCATCACCTACATTGATTTGTGCTGCAACGATCTTTTCACCATTAACAAAAACCCCGTTTTTGGAGTTCATGTCATAGATTTTGCACCCTTTTGAAGTGATTTCTATTACAGCATGGACTGCAGACACAACCCCCGATGGAATAATAAAGTCACAGCTTTCAGTCCTACCGACCAAAACTCTTCCCTTAGAGAAGACGTTGCCTTTTATTTTTGGAGCATTGCCAACAGGCAACATTTGAAACAGTTTTTCAGCGGGTGTTTTAGAAGTTTCCAACATTGTTCCTTTGTTATCTTACAGAGTCCAAAGCTCTTTTCATTTCTTTGTTAAATGTTTTTCTCTCTGGGATTTTATTCCTAAACTTCTTTCTAAATCTCGGAGAGATAGAAAGATCTCCAGGCGAAGAGGAATCTCCAGCAACATCCAAGGCCTCAAAATCAAAGACTTCGTGCTTTTTGTATTGGTATTTAACCTTTCCTTTCTTGGCACTGACGTTGAAGGACAGTGCAAGAGCAAAAACAATAAAGTATTTCATAGACCGACCTTCTTTTTACTCTGCTCGTAATAGCTTTTATATGGACCTAGCTCATCCTCATCAATATCATCTAAGATGTCTCTGGCCTCGTACTTTTTTCCAGTTTTATAGAGTGCCAAAGCTGCGTTGATTCCAATGTAGGGACGCTCATAAAAGTCTTCATCTATTCGCTTAAAGTAATCTGCGGCCCGTTCATAGTCGCCGGCCATCAGATAGGCGGATCCTAGTCCAGCAAATACGTCAACGTCATTGCTGCCTTCTAAGACCTTGAACTCTTTTATCGCATTGTTGAAGAGCCCATAGTCTAAATATAACTGAGCAAGGTTAAACCTAGGAGTCTTTGAGAAGTTCGCGTTTTTCACAGCTCTAGAGAAGGCTACTTCGGCCTTCTGGTCACTTCCCTCTTTCCTATACATCAATCCAATATTGTTTAGTGCCGGAGCGTAGTTCGGTCGAAACTCCAAGGCCTTATTATAAAACATCAAGGCCTTCCTTCTCTCACCTTTCAAAAGATAACAAGTGCCTACCTGGTTCCAAAATGAAGGGTTTTTCCGGTACCTTTCATTTTCAGTTTCAATCACACCAAAGGCTTCATTGAACTCGCCCTTGTGACAGAGATATACAATCTTAGTTAAGACATCGCCGTCTTTAACCTCGGAATCAAAAGAATTCACACGATAAAGACTTTCATCCTTGAGCGCCTGAGCGTTTTCGCTATCTACATCAGAAAAGTAGTCTCTCCTAAAGTCATATCTTTCCGCTTTTGGCTTTTCAAAGTCCTTATTAGAAACATCTTCAAGGCTAATCTCTCTTGTTTGATTAAGAGCACAGCCAGTAAATATCATTAACAACATAAACTTGATCATTGTTTTCCACTCCTATCCATACTCACGCCCTTTGCAGGGTATGCATATTTGACAGTCATCCCATCCAGAGGAACCGGGGTTAAAAGGTAATTAAAGTCGCTTAGGATTTTGTTTTCTTCAATCGTTTTCCATCCTTCTTGCTTATAATTGGCTGCACTTTGCTTTAAAGGGC
This sequence comes from Halobacteriovoraceae bacterium, assembly GCA_002711995.1. Taxonomy (GTDB): domain Bacteria; phylum Bdellovibrionota; class Bacteriovoracia; order Bacteriovoracales; family Bacteriovoracaceae; genus UBA845. Next base: position 176,846 of record PASN01000008.1, read on the forward strand.
TCGCTACTTGGAGCATCGACTTTTGAAAGCTTGCAACATATTCCTTAGATTTTCCTGGAGGAGTGAACTTTTGAATTTCCTCCGCTGCATGGCCATACGCCTCGACCAAAACTTTGTAGGCTCCGATAATACCGCGACCAGATCCAATCTTTTGAATATCCACCGCTTGCTTTGTCATTTGGTCTAAAAGACCTAACTTTCTCTTTAGGATTGTATTGAATGCGTTTTCAGGAAATCTCAATTCCATTTTTTTCATAGAGTTTAAGGTGCCCAGAAGCTCTTGAAGTTTTTCATCAGCAATGACATCCAAAGCTTCAAGAGGAATGTCTTGATTGCTTTGTTTGGCATTGCGGTAAGCTTGTCTTTTAAGTTTTCCGTAAAAGTTGGCCTTTGTTGAGTTATTGTACTTCTTGTGGATACCTTCAAGTGTGAAAAAATGATGAATCAACTGTGCATGCGCGCTTCGATTTTTAAATAGTCTATTTGCGAGCGTTTCATAATCCTTGTACATCTTCTTATCTCTAAACTCCGAAAGAAGTTCCATTTGAGCATCAACAATGTGAACAGATGGAACTCGACATTTTTTCCCAAATCGATAAGTTCCTGGGTCTTTGCAAGATTTCCCTCAGACAAATAGAGATAAATCGCATTCTTAAAAGCAGTAGACTTTTTTCTACTCTTCACGGAACAAAGCTTTGCTACAACTCTTGTAGACAAATCGGCGCTGGCCTCAAACTGAAGCTTCGTGAACAAGAAGCTGGAAATGGTTAAAAATGAATCAACAAATGAGCTAGCATCTTTTGAAGGCATCTCCTTTAACGCTTCAACCGCCCACTGGTATGATTTTTTAGTTGAACCCAATTCATAATAAAGAGCTGCAAGATTGTATTTTGCGTTAACCTTTGAGCGTTTAGTGCTGTGCGGATCATTTAAAATTTTGTGGTACCCCTTAAGGGCCACAGACTTGTCACCTTTGTTAAGAGAGTTTTGAACTCCCTCAATCTGAATAGTGGTAAGAAGCTCTTGAAGTTTTTTCTTGTATTTAGCGCTTACGAGGTATTTGTTAGCATTGATATCATCTATCCACACGCCAATTGTCCTATAATCTTTGGCCTTCCTGGAAACCTCCATCATATTGGCAATCATAATCTCTTGATTTTTCCAATCTTTAGGGTAGACCTTAACAAACCTATCAAGAACATCCTTGGCCTTTTTATAGTCTCGCTTGTCTAAATATACTTTAAAAAGTTTTTTATACACTTCTTTCGAGTTTTTACCCTTAGGCCAATGTTTGATGTATCCTTCATAAACAGGCTCATAAAACTGCTCTTTAATCGCACTAGACAATCTTTTTTGGCCAAGAGTTGCAAGCATCCCCTCCATCGACTTATCCAATAGCTTTCTGTTTTTCTTCGCCTCGGCACTGTCAAATGCCTTTTTGTAAAAAGCAATTGCCTTAGGCCAGTCATAATTGGCATACGCCGTTTCAGCTTTATGGAAAAGGTGTTCATCAGCATTAGCCTTATCCACTTCGGAGAGCATATCAAAGTATTGAATGGCCCTAGAAGCCTTTCTGTTTCGAACCTTCTTTAATCGTTTATAGGTCTTAGAAACAACTTGTTTTTGAAGCTTTGCAGCCTGCTTCTGCATTTGAAAGTTGAAAGTTTTGATTTCATTGCTAGAGATGCTTCCTTTTTTAAAGAGCTTAAAAAGTTCTTTGGAGGTCTTGAGGTGCGAATACTCTTTTCCAAACTTCTCATACAGTACAAGCTTCTCTAAATAGATTTCAGGAAGACGTTCTTCGTCTTTTTCAAATTTTAAAGCATAATTTAGTGTTTTCTCAGACTGTGTATACTTTCCTTGGTCTCTCAAAGAAACCGCAATTCTTAAAAGCTGTCGGGTAAAGTTGATTCCTATTTTCTTATAAAATTGAATCCCTTCCTCTATTTTGCCTGATGTTGCGTAAAACTGGCCAATATCCCTTTCAACCTGAGAGCGCATGTCTATAAATTTTTGATTGGAACTTCTCTGAAAGACCTCTTTCATTTTAGAAATTGCTTTGGACGCTTGCCCGTTTCTGTAATAGCACCAAGCTAAGTTGAAAGAATCTTTAGTCCACCATTTGTCTTGGTGACGTTTCAAGGCGTTTTCATAAAGTGGAATTGCTTTAGAATAGCTCTTTTTGTTGTAATAAATCTCTGCAAGCGAGATTTGCGATTTAATTTTTGTTATAGAGTCAGAGCTTGATCTTTTATTCGCATTAGCAAAGTACTTTGCCGCAGTCTTATCTCGTCCAGCCTCTTTGGCGTTGAAGCCGAGAATATAATAAACGTCAGAAATGTTGGAGTATCTCGGAAACCTTTTCGTAATCCTAATAGCAAGTCTATTTGCTTTGGCAAAGTAGGAGGCTGACTTTGAGAAGTGAGCATTTTTATTTAAAGAGCGTCTTTTTTCAGCACTAAAACTCATAAAGTCTTGATTCTCTTTCTCTCTCCAAAGTCTGGCCTTCTCTAGATTGAGTTCGGCCATTCTAAGAAGATAGTCAGGATTCGCCCCTTTGACTTGTGATGACAATCTATTTATTTCCGAAAGCTCCTCGTCAATAATAGATATAATTCTCTCTCTTCTTTCATCAAGGCTTAATGCAAAAGACGCTTGGATCCCAAGCGCGCAAAAAAGGAATATAGATAATAATGTTTTCATACTCTAGCACTCCGATCCCAGGGCAAATACATAGTCGCCCAGTTCATCGGCCCAAAACTCCCCATTAAAGTTCCAAAAATACTGTTTCTCATTTCGGTCGATATACTTGATATCTCCTCTCTTACCTTTATCTGAGTCAAATCTGTAAAGCCTTGCCTTTCTTTGTTCAAGAACCTCTAGCTTAATATAGCTCATTCCCTCAAAGGCACGGTAAAGGTCAGCGTATTTTCCAACAAGACGACTTCTTACATAGGCCCCCATCAATTTTTTCTGAGATTGAATAACTTCATTCAAATTATTGCCTAAAGCCCTTTTGAAGGAAGAGCGTCGTAGAGATTTTACTTTATCCAGTTCTTTGGCCGCTGAGATAAGAGATTCCCTTATCTCTTTATATGCGCCTTCTCTTTCGACACTTTTGAGAAGAGTTCCTAGAAGCTTACTGTCGGCCTTGTTCATTTTTTCGAAGTCGGCCATCATTCTATAGTAGCGATTATAGTTGGATTTGTTTCTTTTTAAATACAACCTAAGCTTTCTCGCTGGTTGAAGATACTTTCTGTAAAAATTGTCGCTAATTTGCTTAGCATCGTTGTATAGACACATTTTTAAATAAGACAAGGCCCTAAGAGTTTCGATTTCCGGATTGAAAACATAGTCGAAAACCGGCGCTTTATATGTAACGAGCTTGCCCAGAGTCCTGTTGTAATTATTCAAATAGTAACTGGTCCATGCCTCTTCAAACAACACTTCAGGCCAAATAGGAGAACTTTTCGGAATATCGAGATATCTCAATTCTGCCTTTTTATAGTCCTTCATTGCAAACAAGGTTCTTGCCTCTCCTAAAAGACAATAATCCCGATTTACCTCCAACTGCCCTCTAACCAATTGGCTGTCAGTCTTTGTCATCATCGATTCACTCAATCTTTGACACTCTTTGAAGTTCGATAAAGCTGTAGAGTATTTACCGATATTAGAATTGGCGGCTGCCAATAGATTTGAGGCAAATGGACTAATTGGATGATTGGAGTTTACACGATCAGCATAATTTGCAGCGTTTCTAATATCCCCGGTGCGCATTTTCTTCTTAGCGATTACATAATAGAGTGAATTTGAATTTTTTCTTCTCAGGTAACGCAATGGCAAAGTTTCAAACTGCCTAGGTCCAACCACAGCAACCATTTCTTCAAATGCTTTTTCAAGTTTAGTGTCGAAAGAGCTTTTACTTCTTGTTAAATACTCTTTCATCCATGGCACCGCTGAGAAGTGAAGTCCGGCATCAACCAACTCAATCACCATTGCCCGGTACTTTTTTGTTAGAGATAGTCTGGAGTCATAGACCTTTTTTGCCTGACCAACAGATCCAAATGAATTTAGACCAATAAGGCCTGTTAGCATGATAACTTTGTAGAACATCCTGTTCCTCTTTAATTAAAATGTGTAATTTAATCCCAATTTGAAGTCATAGTAATGTGTCCAAGACTTCTCTGTTCTCTCATTATTAGAGGCATCTTGCCTCGCCACATCCGCATTTATATGTAGACCTTCAAATCTCATTTCAGCACTCCAATTTTGAGTTATGTAGAAACGAAAGTTGGTCATCCAAGTTGGGGACAAAACAGTTTCAGATGTTAGATCTGATGAACTACTTGTTCCGAACTCTTCTCTATTGTCCAAAGTAGAGACATTGGCGGCTCCTGCTCCAAACATCCAGTCATAATAAAAGATTTTATTAAAGGTATTAATTTTGGCATAGAAGGGAGCCCACAACACCATAGCGCCAATAGAAGTATCCACCTTGCGGTAAAAAGCTTCCGTACCCTGCTCGTTCACTCCCTCGTGAGTTGAGTTGGTGCTTCCAGATGCGCTGGTATAAAATAACTCAATACCCCACTCTTCCTTAAAAAAGAATCCTCCATGAGCGCTAAACTCATTGCTATCAATGAATGCCCCATTGATTTGAGAACCGGCCAGTAGGCCTAGATAAACTTTTTTGTTTTTCCTAAACTTTCTGTTTTGGAGAACATAGACTTCCTTATCTTGATCTAACCAGGAAAAGTCATAGACGTTACTTTCACTGGCCAACAACTGAATGGAACTAAACAAACAAACTAAAGAAACAATAAATTTCATAACCTTCCTTGGCCTAATAAATTTACTTACTTAGATTATTTTAGCAGGAAAAGGATGGTGTGCAAGATGATAGGTCTTTCTTGCTGCAGATTTTATTGAAATCACAGTGTTCGCAATAATTGGTGTCTACTTTATCGGAGTCATTAGCGAGTAGGATATAATTCCACAAGTAGTTTTCCACATCTTCTTTAGAAACGATTTGGTCAAGATTAATCTTATTGTCAACATAACAAAGGACTAATTTGATCTGATTTACACTCTCCATGCCCTTTGAATTGAACAACGCATATGCATATGCTTTTAGCTGGAACCAATAGCTTTCAGGGGCTTCTTTCTTAACTCTACCAGTCTTGAAATCCCAAATTTCACATACACCTTTCTCCACATCCTGAATAATTAGGTCAGGTATGCCGGAAATCATGTATTGAAACATTTCAAATTTCATAGGTCTTTCACTTATAAAATTTGCGTTATCCCCAAACTCCTTTAAGTTTTCAACAACCCACTCAACTTGGTTTTGGTATTTTGAAGGTGCAATATTAAAATCCGACAAAATCGTTTTGGACAGTTCATCGTGAACTTCAATACCTCGCTCAGAACTAGAAAAGCTTTTAGAGCTAAGCTGATCAATGTCTGAATTCCTATCTTCTTTAAATAAAGCGTCGCTATCTAGCTTTAAGATATTTTGTAGATAAAACTTTCTTGGACACTGAGTGACGAGTGCCAGCCTTGTGACTGACAACTCTGGCATTAGCATAACTTTTGTTTTGCCGGAAGCGCTCTCCACCCCAAGGTTGTCAAAATGAAACATTGGCGGCTGGTTGGCCATTCTTTGGAGAAATCCCAAGTCAAACTCTTTAGAAATATCATAAGTTTTGATGTTCTTGGAAATCTCCTGATTAAAGTCCATCCCCTCTTCATCTTGGGTCAAAAATTTTTGGAGTCCCGATACCCAGCTTCCTTTGGCGACAGTTGCTTTTAGTTTTCCAAACTCTAGTCTAACCCATGCAAGTTCGTTTTCCGCTCTAGTGCAGGCCACATAAAAAAGTCTTTTAGATTCACTAAACTCCTTTCTCTTTGCGACCGCCTGTTCAAGCATATAATGAGGAGACTTAAACTTTTTCTTGCCTGTAAGCTCCTCTGACCACTTGAAGCTATAGGGTGATTTGCCAAACATTTCCTTCATTCCCATGGAATTGTCGTTGGTATAAATTCCACCCAAAAGGATTCTATTAAATTCAAGTCCTTTAGATGCGTGAGCAGACATGAGAACGACTTTCTTTGGGTTCTTTCCATACTGAAAGTCCAGGGAGTAACTTAACTCGCTCCATGCGTCCATTTTGCTTGCGATCTCACCTAAGTCCCCGCCACACATATCTATGAGAAGCTTTATGTTCTCCAAATTATTTTTATAATTTGAATTAACTATGCCTATAGAGGATAGAAAAAGAAGAAATGATTGATATAGTCCATAATATGAAATATTGCTTTCAAACTTCTTGGCCTCGCTCAAAGTATTTAGGACTTCCACATTCAAAAGGCTAAAGTAAGAATTTAAAGAGTGCTCAAGGAACTGATCCTTCAACTTTCCATGGTTAAAGCTATGTTTAACAAGCATATCGAACATCCCAAGAATTGGATCCTCAAGCATTGGGATTTTAACTTGAGAAGTAAACCCGATGTCCATTGACAACAAGATTTGCATCAACACCTTGCTTGGCTTTAACTTACGGTACAAAACAGCAGTTGTTTCATTGTTTTTATCTAAGTTGCTTTTAATCTCACACGCTAAGGCGAGGGCCTCAAGGTACTCAACATCACTTGAGCTCAGCTTTTCAAGGTCTCCCTCCAAGAACTCCAAGTTGGCCTCAATTTCGTAAATTTTACCATTCGCTCGCTCTGGTATTGGAGCATTTTGACGCTCAACTTCAACTGCATAATGGTCACTGCCCTCAAATCCAAGTCCAAGCTTGAATAAGTAGTCAAACAGGGAGTTGTTGAATTTAATAATGTCTTTGTCTGAACGATAATTATTAAGTAGCGATAGTTTCAGAGGTGTCTTTTGTTGCATCTCAAAAAAGACTCCCAATTCCCCGCCTCTAAAACCATATATGGCCTGCTTCACATCTCCAACGCAAAAGATTCTAGAATAGTCACCATCCACAATTTTGGAGAGAATGTTAAATTGAATAAAGGACGTGTCTTGAAATTCATCAACAATAAGATATTCGTATTCGCTCTTTACCATTTCACGAATTGATTGAACGTCCAAATTTTCATTAACGATGTATTCCAAATCTCCAAAGGTAAAACCAGGCTTCTCACTGTAGGCAGCTTCCACGTGCATAAAAAGATTTTGAAATTGGCCATACCAGCCACGAACCTGGGCAAGACCATCCTCCTCAAACTGAAGAAAGTCTTTTTCATTCTTTTTTAAGAAGTCTTTAAACTCTTTGACTAGTTTATAAAAATCTTTTGCATCTTGAGGAATGCTTTTCGCTCCAGGTGCTCTAGGAATCTTCCAGTCTTCACTTGAAAGTTCCAAAATCCACCTATTTAGAGATGCCAATGAAAAATCGAAATTTGAGCGGAACTCTTCAAAACGCTCCAGAAACTTAAACCAATCCTTATCTTTAAAGTCAGACCATTGACCTAAGCTGGCCTGCTCTTCAAAAATTTGGCTAAAGTTTTGATGCCATAGCAACTGCTTTATAGTCTCATTCAAATCTTCCAGTTCGAAAGACTCGATGTCTATATTTTTCCACATTAGTCTAAGTGTTGGATCTGCGAGTATTCCCTTAAGAGAAGAGAGCACATTATTTTTTTCTTTGAGAATCGTTTTGTAGAAAGAGTCCTCTCTCCCTACAGAGTCCTCAAGCCAGTCTAGAAAGATCTCTTCTATCTGTTTTGAAAACTCGGCTTCTCCAATGATATCGTCGTTAGGGTTTACCTGTGAGAAGAATCCTTGTTTAATTAACTTATAGCAATAGCCATGAATGGTTGAAACTGTGAGGGAGTCAAGCTTTTCAACAGTTTTTTCCCAGTGTGGAAGACTTGGATCTTGTTCACTCTTAGCATTCTCCAACTCCCTTTCAAATTTTTGGTTTATTCGAATCCCAATTTCACCCGCTGCTTTTTTAGTAAATGTCATAAGCACGACTTTAGACAGCTTAGACTTTATATATTGGTCAAATTGTCCGTCCCTAGACTCATCAAATTGTTTGATCCATTTATGAGCAAGATAAACCAAATGCTCAGTTAGAACAAAAGTCTTGCCTGACCCGGCTCCAGCGCTTAGAAGTGCACCCGTTGTGTTTTCGATTGCTTTTAGTTGCTCAGAGTTTGCGCCGGCCATACCTAAAAACCTCCAGCTCTTGAACAAGTCTTATTAAAGTCACAAAAGCCACACACATTTGAAGATTGTGGCTCAGCTCGAAAGACTTGGTCTGATTCAATTCTTCCTATTGTTTGGGCCTCAAATTCTTTGTATTTATCAAAGAGCTCCTCGAATCCCTTCTCAATAGAGATTGCTTTGGCACCAAATATGCCTTTAAATCTCTCCTTTGAGTCTGAAGAACCGAAGTAAAGCGTCGACTCCTCCATTTCACTAAGGCAAATATACCCAAGACATAGGTTTTTTGACTTTCTCTCCCAGTGATTTGCATAAAACCATAATTGAATTTTTTCAAAAGACTTAAAGCCTTTCTGAGAAGGAATGGAGCCCTTCCCTCTTTTGAAGTCCACCAAAAAAATATCATCTGGTGTTTCAATTACACAGTCAATGCTCCCCCTGAATCCTTTCTGCCCAATGCCTTGTTCAAATTTAACAACGAATTCACTGCTAGATTTGATTCTTAGCAGTTCTTGAATAGCGACCTGTGTAAGGTTGAAGATTTCATGTTTGTAATCAGCAGTGGCTGCCAGTGAAACCTCTTTCTCATCCAATGCTTTTAAAAGAAGCTCGCCAACTAAATTCCAATGATCTTGTTCACTGTAGTGAGAGAAGTTGTTAACATAGTCCTCAATTGTTTTATGCTGAACGCGTCCAAGCTCCAAGGCCTGCATTCGATCTTTAAAAGTATAGTCTGGACTGTATTTTAATCCGTACTTATAGAAAAACTTCTGTGGGCAATCAATGTAGGTCTGAATTTTGGTTGAGCTAAATGGAGAAAAGGATGCAAACGCCTTATCCTTTGGCACGGGGTGATAGACAGTTTCCTTTTCAAAGCTCATCGTATTTGAAACGTCTTTTAAGTCGACACAATCAAACAGGTCTTTCCAATTCTGATCCCTATCCAAAACTCCATCTTCAATAAGTGCAAGAGAGTTTTCATCCAGCACATCCAAAACTTTTTCACGTAAAGCAATATATTCCAGCTCGGCCCTTCTCAGTGGACCGATGGAGCTTAGGTACTTTTCAACACCCTCTGTATAAGTGGTGAGGGAGCCTTTTGGGGATGTAAAGTCAGATGAGACACAAAATATTTTAGAGCTTTGCCTACTAACATCCTCCAGCTCCTTTAAACTTTTTATTTCAACATTAAACTTCTCCATACTAAGAGAGGTTTTGGATACTCTTGGGGAGTCCAGAGAAAGCGTTTCTTTAAAGATTTTTAAATCAAATTGAGAAACTGTTTCATTATCTTCACTCAGCTCTCTCCACTCGTTGACCACATTTTTTAAAAGCTGAATTGCCTTTATTGCTCTAAAGTCTTGAGCCTCGACACAATGCCAGGTAAGACGCTCAAGCTCATCCAAAAGCTCCTCTGTTGTTTCAAACTCTCCATCTGAAACTGTTTCCATTAACCAGTTTACCTTGTCGGAAAGAATATCCACTGAGGCCTTAAACTTGGCCTTTGAGAGATTAGCCTGTTGAAGCTTCTCAAAGTTTGGATGTCGATCGCCTAATATTATTTGGGTGTTGGACCCTATGCGCTTTTCCAGAATTCCTTTTAGGGACTTGGAAAGATAATTTCTAGGAAATGTGGATATCTCAATTGATTTTCTTGGTCTTTCTTCATCCACATACTCTTTTTCAACCTGATCAGAATCCAGCCAACTTAGCCAGTCCCAGTCAGAAAGGCTTTCATATACTCTTTGATAAACAGGCAGCACAATGTTGTCCCTTATAGAGTACGATCTAAGCAAGTCCACCTGCGAGGCAGATAGAAAATCAAAGCCTAAAAAGACTATGTTTCTCTCAGTTTTAAAATCTATGGGGATTTCACCCGAACGAAGCACCTCTGAGAGTTGGAAGTAAGAACGGTGCTCATCATAAATATCCAGTTGATTAAGAATTTGATGCATTCTTATCGTTCCCAATGCAATTGAATCATCAAAGTGTTCCAAGGCCGTTTCAAGAACATCATCACTCATAGAGAAACTTCTAAGATCAGTAAGTAGATGAAAGCAACGTTGGAAGAGTTCGTAGCTTGGATTTTCGAGTCCTAGTTTTTTCCAAAGAGTGGATAGAAGTAAAAGAAGGTCTGACTTGCCGCGATAGTTCTGTGAAACCTCATCCCCTACCAGCACGCTTAACTCGTCTTTTAAAAACTTGGAAATGGTTAAGACATCAACGTCAGCTAGGTTGTGGCCAATCTTACGCCTGATTATATCGGCCGTTTGTGGGCTTGGCGCAACAATCTTGGCATTCTCTAAAGCTGCCAATCCCTGCTCATAGAGGTTGTCTGTCTGGTTGAAAAGCATTATTCTCAGCATGAATGTTGAAATTATACAGCAACCAAACAAGGGGAAAAGGTTAAAATGCAAGAAAGCCGATTATTTAGCTTCATTGATGAGAAAAGTGCGTTTACGCTTCATTTTTTACATGGAGGCAAGCTCATTCAAGATATAGTGCAAGTTCACAACATTGGTCCAATGGCATATGAATTCTATAGGGATTCCATTCTAACATCCATGCAAATGCTTAATTTTATGAAAGCTACAGAAAACATGGGGTTTTACATTGACTCTGATGAGCCTTACTTCCGACTAAAAATTGAAATGAATGAAAAAGGGACAATGAGAACTTTGCTATTACCTGAGGAGTTCGAAGATTTCCCAAAAACGGTTTCAGGAAAAGCGAGAGTAACAAAGGCCTTTCCAAACAAGACCCCGTACTCATCGGTAATTCAATTAAAGGACCACCCTGCAGCTGATATTGTGAATCAGGCCCTTAAAGACTCATACCAAGTGCAGGCAAAAGTGTCTGTAGGCCATGCAGATTTAAGTGTGATGTTTTCCAAGCTTCCACCATCAAAGCTTTCTGAAAAATTTGAAGAGATCATTGATGAGCCTCTTGAAACATTTTTGGAAACCCACAAAGACCTTGTGCCTGAGATCGAAAAACAAGATTTTGTCCTTAAGAAAGCTGATGAATCATCCATAATAGAGTTTTTTACCAATAAAGGTCTCACCTATTTGGGTTCCAAAGAGGTCAAATTTTATTGTCCATGCTCTAAGGAAAGAATGGCAGCTAACATGGCCACTTTAAGTGAAAATGACCTTAAGGATGTGTTCAAAGAAAAGGAAAGCATTGAGGTTCGTTGCGATTACTGCAATACTATTTACGATATAAACCAATCCGAATTAAAGGCACAATAGTATGTCACTAGGCATCGTTAAAATCATAAAATCCAGTCCACTCTTTCTTGAGCTATTAGACGAGGAAATTGATGATTTTATAAAAGGGTGTGAAGTTGAACGATTTGAGCCAAACGAGCATATTATTAGAGAGGGAACCGACGGTGACGAAATTCACCTGATCCTCACTGGAAAGGCATGGGTTAGAAGAGGCGATCTATCTATAGCGGAATTAGGCAAGGGCGATATTCTAGGAGAACTCATTCTTCTCAACCAAACTTCCCGTACTGCTGATGTGATTGCTTCAACAGCCGTTGATGCGCTTGTTATCGAATACGATTATATATTTAGATATTTCAAGAAGAACCCTAAGCTCTTTGCTATTCTAATGTTGAATTTATCAAGGATGTTGGCCGGAAGACTAAAGAAGGCCGGATCAGACCTTCAGGCAATGGCATTTAAAAATAAAGAACTTAAAAATAAACTGAAAGAGGTCACTGAAAACCAAGACCTATGAGGCCTTGGTTTTTAACTCTTCCACATTATCATCTAAATCATCAGATCCAAGTTTTTTGTCTATTCTTTCTAAGATATCAACCAATCTGTTAAGAACCTCTTTCTGACTGTGATCCTCGGACTGAACAGTATGAATGTGATACCATAAGGTTTGTAGCGAAACCTCCACTTTCTTAAACACCCTGTACCTTGTCTGTTTTATTGGGAACAAAGTATTTAAAACGGTAAGCACCAATGAAAAGAAAATTCCCGCAATTGAAGTTTTCATCGCGTAAGTCACGTTAAGAACAAATGCCATCAATGTGTCTGCCGATGACTCAAGGTTATTAAAGTCTATGTTGGCAATCTCTGGCAAGGCCATGCTGATTCCGATGAAAGTTCCAAAAACACCAAAAACAATGAATAGTCCTGGAAGAAGGTCAATGATTCTAATGACGCCATCCACAGGAAAATACTTTAAAACTTTCATCCAATTTGGGTCTTGGCCCATAATTCTTGAAGTTAACTCATTAAAGTTTGGTGGAGTTTGATGATGAAAAACAGAGCTCTCTGCCTGTATGCTGGTCATAAGTCCATGTTTCCCGCTAACATAGTCTCTAAGTGAGATCTTTTGCTTCTCTTTTGGGGTTTCAAGCTCTTTTTTCTTTCCACCAAGCCTAACGCTTCTTTCAGGCAATTTTTCACCAACTCTGCTTAAGACATTGGAGAGGTACTTTTCAACCCCTTCGATCTCCTTGCCTTCCTCTTTATCTTTCTCAACGTTTAGTTCCAACTCGCGCGTAAAAGAAGAGTAATAGGTGTTGTCAGCGATACTCTGCCTGTAGGCCCCGAATCTAAGAATGAGCCCAATGCCTAGCATTGTTCCCATAAACTCAATTAGATACTCAGAAAAAAATGATAATACCAACTCAATCATATATGTCTCCGTTAATTAATACCTTTTGCCATTTCTACAAGTTTGTTAATGGAGGCCACGTCGTCTTTTAGTGTGAAGCTAAGCTCAACTCTTTGAGAAGCATAGCAATCGTAAGGTCCACACTGCCCCTCTTTTACACTCGCCAATCCTCTCCCAATTTTAGGTTTGGTCATTACTGGCTTTATATATCCCTGTCCTATAGACTTTGCGAATGCTTGAAGCTCTCCTTTAAAAGGGTAAGCTCCAATGCTTTTACTGAAAATATAATTAGCAATGCTAGACGCCCTTTGAGCGCTTAGACGCATATTGTATGAATAGGCCTCGGAATTTTGCTTGTCAGGCTCCACGTATTTGCCTCTAAAAGAAGGAGACGCATGCCCAACAACATTAAAGCTTCCAATCTTGTCTTTAACTTTCTCATTTCCAAATAAAGCTTTGGAATATATTGGGATAATTTTTTTCAGAGTTGCTCTTGCGGCCTTGTTCAGGTAGAAGCTATTTTTCTTAAACCTAAAGTTTTTGTCCATCAGCAACACCACGTTTCCGGTCTTCTTATCCACCTTTACGTTTAGATTCGCCTTTTCAAAAGCGTCAGCAAGCTCTTTGGCAATTGTCGACCTTAATTTACCTTTTACACTGGCAACCTTGTCAGCGAAGTTATTTAAGGACTCCTTTAGGCTCTTATTTTTTGCCACAAGTTTAATTTTATTTTCAACACATGCATGGTGTCCTTTTTTCTCCTCTTCCATCTGATTAAGCTTTTCAAGAAACTTTGCTTCCACTTTCGCGAGCTTTTCTTTTTCATAGCCAAGGTCTTTTTTGACAACTTCAAGCTTTTTCAAAACTCTCTGCTTCTCTTTTTTTAACTTTGCAAGTTCTGCCTTGCTTATTGGAGCCTTTTTCTTTAGACCCTCTATCTGATCTTTTAATCCCAAATTTTCTCTAAGAACTTCAGCTCTACTTTCACCAATTGAGGCTATGTCTCTTCTCAGGCTTTCGTTGTCTTTTTCAAGCAGATTTTTTTCTTTGGAAAGTTTTCCGATTTTGGACTCTTGTGACCTTATCTTGGAGAGGTTCTTGGCCAACTCAAAGTTTAGCTGGTGATTCTGGGACTGCAGACGGTCTTTGGCAGCTTCTGTATTTGATAAAGCCAAGCTTTTTGAGGCCAAGTCATTTTCAAGACTCTTTGATTTGCCTTTCAAAGCTTCATGCACCTTTTTTAAGGCTACATGATCGGCTTCTACCTTTTTCAAATGCACGTTTTGTTTCGCTAGTTCATCTCTCTCATTGATCATTTTATTTAATGTCGTTGTAGTGGATGCCAATTCAGCCTCTAGTTCTTTGCTTTTCATTTCGGCGGCATTGGCCCTGGTGCTTACGATTTTAAGCTCTTCTTCAAGCTCGGTTTTTTGTTTTGCGAGTTCATCTTTTTCCTGCAGCTTCTCTTTAAGTGTTTTATCGAGTTTTTTGTTTAGCGCCTGTACACCTGCAAGCTTTTTCTCCAACGCTTGTTTTTCACTGTATTGAGATTCAATTTTGTTTTTAGCATCAAGCAAGGCAAGCTTCTTTTTTTCAATCTCCATTCTAATATTTTTAATTCTTATTTTTTCCTCTTCTATTTTTACCTTTGCGGAAGCTACTTTATCTTTAAGTTTTGAGACTTCTGCCTTTTGCATAGAGATCTCTTTCAAATGATTTGAAACTTCCAGCGCTTTTTCTTTCTTAAATTGTTCAAAGCTTTTGTTTGTTGAGGTTAATTCATTTTGGATTTCTAGCTTTTGCTTATTTAGCTTTTTTATTTGGGATTTTCTTTCTAGTCCTTCTTTAAGACTTGCTTGAAGTTGTAGCTTCTTTTCTTTAAGTTCTTTTTCCAAAGACTTTCTTTGGTCGTCTTGTTTAAAGATCTTTTGCTTTTGTTTGTTATAAGCTTCTTTTAGCTCCCCCAAATTTGCTTGAAGTGTTTGTTTGGTTTTGGTTAAGCTCTCCAATTCTTTCTTTTTCTTCTCAAGGCCTTTTTCCAATTCAGTATTTTGAACAACCTGCTCTTTTAGCTCTTTTTCATATTTTTTAATGGAGGCCGATGCAGTTTGAAGAAGAGTGTCTTTCTTTTGGTGTTCTTGGATGAGGTCTTTCAGAACTTTTTTATTTTTCTTCAGATCCTTTACGAAGGCATTCATCTGAATCATTTTTTGATCTATGATTTCTTCGTAATCAGCAATCTCTGAAATAGATGACTCTACCTTTTTAAGTTTTTGATTAGTCTCTGTTTTGGATTTTTGGCTTATTTGACCTTTTAATTCCTGCTCGTGACGCTTTTTGGCAACCACAGTTTCCATTTTAGAAACCCCTGCCTTTATTAGCGCGAAAACAAACATCACTAAGAAAATTACGGCCACAGTGGTGAAAAGATCACTGTAAGAGGTCCATACCCCTCCATCTTCCTTATTTCCCTCGTCGTCATGCCCATTCATCAGAGTTCCTCCTAAAGATTTTAACTCGTAGAACTTCTCGGAGAATCTGAGGATTTTTTGAGTTTTTTAGACGACTTTCACTGCTGAAATGGGTTGATTATAGTTAATTCAAGGCCTTGCTGCTTAGCACCGCTAAATATTCTTGGTAGAATGTCCGATTGATCATAGATTCCACAAAAGTTTTCGGCTCTGGCCCCACTAACCAAAACAGTGCCCATGAGATTGCTCTTTTTGGCGTTGAAGTACTTGCCTGACTTCTCATAAGCACCCCATTTTTTCCCCTCAGTTGGAAATTCGGCGTGAAAAGGCTGAGCTGAGGTAACTAAGAGTAGGAAATCATTACGTTTATTGGCTATCCCTTGGAAATACCCGACAATTTTATTCAACTGCCCAAGTTCGTCTTTTGCCTCAGCAACTTTACCACTTCTCACTTTCTGAGCATATTTGAAGTTTCTCACTATATATAAATAATTATTGGTGTTCCTTGAAAAGGACTCAAAAACCTTCGTCACATTATTTGCCAAGGTGGTAAAACACTCACCACTCATACAAGATTTGTCATAATATACATCATTTGCGTAAAAATTGGGGACAGCTTCAACGTGGAAGACCTTGCTGTCCATAGGAGGCTTTTTATCCATCTTCCAAAAATGCGTATCCTTTAGAAAATCGGAATTCTGACATGAAGCCCTGGATTCAAGCAAGGATTGCTTCTTAGTGCTCTCCCCTTCAAATATTCCCACCTTGTAGCCCTTTGGAAGCATATAGCTCCAAATAGGCCTAAGAGCATAGTCTTCGCAGCTATTTTTGATATTCTTTTTGCCAGTCATTTGGCTCATAAATCCCGAGCTCGCATCAGGCCTAATATTATATAGGTCATAGGCCCAGGTTTTTCCCACGCACAGAGAGTTTTCAAAAGAGGTCTTAACATCAACCGTCGGATAGGAGTATTTAAGCATTGCCAAATGCTCCTCAGTCAGACCTGCAAACTGGAGCCAAACAATTTTTACCGGTAATTTTCCAAATTGGTGCTTTTTAAGGTTTAGGCTTGTGACTTGAGCACATCCAATGAGGGATATAAAAAACAGTGTCTTAATAAGTTTATTCTTCATGTAATGAATTATCATAATCAACCATTAAATTTTTTACAATAGCGGCATTTGCAAGAGTGAACTTGAAGTGAAGCGACCAGGCCAAGTAAACTGCAAACCAAATGCTCATTGGAAAGGAGTACATTGCGATTAGTGGCAGGGGAATAAGGGCCTTTAATTGTGCTCTATAAGCATAATTTCGAGTATGGGACTTTTTTGCGAGCATGAGAGTCACCAATATCTCAACAATTGCAAATATGGCCATATTTTGAATGTCAGAGAGATAGTAACCCAAAAGAAAGCCTATCACAGGAAGCCTTAATAGTGTTTTTCCCTTTTTGGTCGTAGGCTCCTCCATATACACAAAACTCGCCAATGCGAGATATGCAAACTGGAAACACATAATCAGGCCTGCGCTTAATTGGAAAAATATGACTTTCCTTTGAATATCCCAAATATACAGAAGGTTGCCTAAGAAATATGCAAATAAAGAAAGGATCATGAGCCATACAAAGGCAGTCAGATAGCTTAATTTTTGTTTTCTAAGAATAATTCGAAAAGAGAAAACACTTAGGACTCCTATCAGTCCCAGACTAATTAGTTGCGGAATAATGTTGCTGATTGCGGATATCATGACTTCAACTATAATTTATTGTATACTGATGCGGTACCAAAAACTTGAAACTTTCTACTAGCTACTGGAGGCTAAATGGATGCGGTAAACGCTACGCGTGAAATATTTTGGCAGATCCCCTTTTCTTTTAAAGTGGCGATGTATGCACTTATGTTTGTTGCAATAGGAATCATGATCAAAGGTATTTACGATAAATACAAATGGATCAATGAAGTTAAGGCAAATGGAAGTCTAATTCCTGAAAAGCTAAACTGGAAAAGGTTCCTAGACACAATCTTTTTTACAGGAAAAGTCACAAGAGATGGCTATGTCGGCTTTTACCACAGTTTAATTTACTATGGATTCATGATCCTGCTTATTGCCACAGAGCTAGTGGCAATTCATGCAGACACTCCACTTCAGATATACAAGGGCACAACCTATATTGTAATTTCCTTCTTAGCTGACATGGCAGGGATCGCAATTCTCGCAGGCCTAGTTTTTGCTTATAAAAGAAGGTACATGGATCGCCCAGACTACCTTTCAGCAACCAAGCCATACAGAGAGCTTTTCATGTATGGGATGCTGTTCTCTCTAATCTTCCTTGGATACATTATCGAGGGATTTAGAATCTACGGAGCAGGCATGCCAGAAGGAGAGAAGCTTTGGTCTCCAGTGGGATTTGCTCTTGCGTCTCTTATCGGAAACTTCAATTTTTCGGAATCAGCACTTTTTGGAACTTATAAAGGTCTTTGGCTATTCCACATGGTGAACACAATGGTGTTTATCGCAAGTATCTCTTACTCGAAGTTTCTACATATTATCGCGGCTCCATTCGCGGCCCTTGTAACTCCAGAAAGACGTGGAGCGGTAATGATGCCGATGGACTTTGAAGACGAGACAGCTGAGACCTTTGGCCTAGGCAAGGCAAGTGAAATGACGCCCAAGATGAGACTAGACACCATATCATGTGTTGAGTGTGGTCGTTGTACTCAGGTTTGCCCTGCCAACTTGGCCGGGAAGCCACTAAATCCAAAAACCATCATCACTAAAATGAGAGATGTGACTGAGGGCAAGAAAGAAGATGTGGATTTTTGGGAAACTAACACTTACGACCCAGTTGAACTTGACTCATGTACTACCTGTGGTGCTTGTATGGAAGAGTGTCCTGTTAATATCGAGCACGTCCAAGAGATTATGGGACTAAAACGATACAAAGCGCTTACTCTTGGTCAAATACCTCCAGAAGCTGCAACTGCTGTAAATAATATTCGTGTAAACGGAAACCCTTGGGGTGTTTCCCAGGACGAAAGATTTGGCTGGGCCGATGGCATGGATGTTCCAGTTATCGAGGCCGGCAAAAAGGTTGATTATCTATATTACGTAGGATGTGCTGGCTCTTATGACAACAACAACCAAAAAGTTGTTCAAGACACAGTGACACTGCTTAAAAAGGCCGGTGTTGATTTTGCGGTTATGGGCAAGACTGAGAAGTGTAATGGTGATCCAATCAGAAGGTTTGGAGATGAATACTCCTTCTTTGAAGTTGCAATTGAGAATATTGCCAACATGAACCAGTACGACTTTGGAAAAGTTGTTACCCACTGCCCACACTGTCTTCACACTATTGGAAAAGAGTATGCCAAGTTTGATGATGGGGAATTTGAAACAATCCATCATACAGAACTTCTCGCAGACCTTCTTAAGCAAGGCAAGCTAAAGCCGACCAAAGAAGTCAAAGAAGAGCTTACTTTCCACGATCCTTGCTACCTAGGAAGACATCATGGGGAGTACGATGCTCCAAGAAGTGTTCTTGAGGCCATCCCAGGCGTAGAGCTAAAAGAGATGGAAAGAAGCAAAGACAAGTCACTCTGTTGCGGCATGGGTGGTGGAAACATGTGGTACGAAATTCACGAAGGCACGGATATGGTTGAGAATCGTCTTGCAGACGTTGGCGAGACCAAGGCCTATAAACTCGCTACATCTTGTTCATTCTGTATGATAAACTTTCACTCAGGCAAGGGTAAAGTAAAAGAAACGGAAGAGCTTGAAATTGAAGATGTGGCATCAATCCTTAATAAATCAATTGATTAAATTCCTAGCGGGAGCGTTCGCGCTCTCGCTCTTTTCTCACGCTTTCGCCCAATCCGGTTTTTACTCAAACTTCAAAACGCTAATTGAAATCCAAGGCAACAATTACAAAAAGAAGATTGAATCCTATAAGGCTGATGCAAGCTTAAATGATTTACAAGACTTAAACTCGCTAGATCTTGACCCTGACTTTGTGGGCAGTATTATATTTCACACTCCTTCAAGATACACGCCTCTATCCAATATCGACTCTTGTGCTTTGTACGATTTAATTCTATCCGGACTTGCCAAAGGGCCTAGCGGAGAAATTAAAGAGTTTCTTGTAAGGTACAAAACCAAAGACCAGAAGTTGAAAACAGCTTTAGTTTCCAAAAATACATTTTTTGAAAAAGTGGTTTTTAAAAAGTGTCCGAATGTACTTAAATTTCAAGAGTATTTCAGCTTGAAAAATGTGAAAAAGACTTTAGAGACTCTGAGTTTAAAAATCCCAAAAAACATGAATACTTGTTATGAAGACCACACTGCGCATAGCAAGGATCACAAGACAGCTTATCTTTGTTTCTTGTCTAATCAGGTATCAAGTATTGATGAATTAGAGAAAAAGATAAAGCTTACACCTAAGAAGAACTATAAGAAGCTCACACTTTTAAAAAGGGAGCTTAGAATTGCGAAAAAGTATAAGTCCCACCTTAATCCTGAAGCAGTGGATTATTTGGACAATCTATGTCAAAACCTCGATCGCCCCAAACTTTTTTGTGAAGGCTTTTTTAAAAGAAATTTCTGGAAGAAAGTTGCACAATCAAAAAAACTTGTTCCTATTATTGAAAGCAGCTGCCAGTCCCTATTCAAAAAGATGAACCTTTCTAGCAGTGAGCTTCAAGCATGTGCGGTAAAGATGTCTCGACAACCTCAACTGTGTTTTTTCTCAGGCTTCCAAGACGGAATTTTAACGCCAAAACCGAACTGTAAAAACCTAGGGCTCAATTTAAATCACTCAACTCTTAACTCAGGATATGAAGACTGCCCTGGAAAGGTCGCCAACGATGGAGTTGTAAACACGGCTCGACTTATAAACCACTTCTCTGATAAATACTCCTCTCCTTCAACGAACTGCCAGGCCCGCACTGCCAATACCTTCGCGAGTTTCAACCAAGAAGTTAATGATGCCAGGGCGTGGAATGTTAAGCTTTGTTACGATGATAAATTAAAGGATTCTGAAGTGTGTCACCCAGTAATCTTTGGAGATGCTGACGGCAGTGAGTTGTCCATGTCAAAGGTCGTGAGAAAAATATTAGGAAGGATTAAAGGACTTGGAAAAAACCAAGTCTGTAGAACTGTAAGCGCAAATGAATACAGGCCAAGCCTTCTAGAGTTTAAAAATGGATGTTTTATCGTGGTGGACCCTAAAAATTGCTCGGCCACATCTTGCAAATATAAAATTCTTTTAGATCAACTTGAGATTGATGAAATTCGACAAGTCAGCGATGTTAAGTTTGATTACTTGCCTAGGGATTTTTCCACCCAATCGTTCTCTCAGGCCAAACTCCTAGAGAGTCATTTCAAACTTACTAGCAAGCAGATATTAAACACAAGTTTCCTTAAAAGAAGCTTTGAAAAGCACCCAGAAGGCATTATGCATGGAGTGGCATGCGCTGAGGACTTGCTTCCTGAGTTTTTCTCAAAAAGAGTGATAAACCAATGCACTCCCCTGCCTTTTATCGTGGATGGATACAAAGAAGATAAAGGAAAGTTTGCTGTAATAATAAGAACAGCAAGAGATTCGCTACACGCTCCCAGACTTGTTCCATGGAGCAATCTCTTCTCCGCCTTAAAAGACTATCAACGTCTTCATCCACTAGACTATTGGTGGTTGAATGTTCTTTATTAAAGCTTTAATTGTAATTATGACTCCAAGCATAGCTCTGGCCCTTCCAGTTCTTAAAGGCAAGCAGAGCTTGGACAATATTCGTTTTATCTCTCAAGATGGAAAATTCACGTATTACCAACGAAGATCTGGCAAACTTCAGCTCTCCACAAATTATAGCAATAAAGAAGTGTTAGAGGGTCAAAAGCACACTCAGTACTTCATTCATTCCTCTCCTGCAAGAAACAAACTTCTCATAGAACAAGACAACGCCTTTCATAGAGAAATGGGCGTGAACAAGGTTAATAAAATTCATCTTGTAGACTTTGGAGGGCATGAATCTAAACTTTTGGCCGAGGGCATATCCCCTAGACTACATCGAGATGATAGCTATATCTCTATATTCTATCCAAAAGAAAAACTTATTGGTGTAAGAGAGGTAAAAGACTCCAAGGATAAGGTTTTAATTGAACTTTTAAATCCTTTGAATCCTTCATTTGTACCTAAAGTGTTAATGCCCACACCCAATGATGTTATATACACAGACATTAATAAAGAAGGCCATCAGGCCTTTCTTATTCATGCGGTTCTGGATAAAAAAATGAAAACACTCTATAAAGCGGTTTACCCAGGCTCTAAGCTGGAAGGGTGCATCGTAGGCGAAGACCTGATCGTTGGTGAGTTTCCACAAGTCGCAAATATGAGTGGCTCAAGAATTGTAAAAATCCCTCTTTTCAACAATGAAAACTACCTGAAGACGGACATTATCTATCAAGCTCAAAATTCAGACATTGGAAACATGGTCTGCAACGACAACAAAGTCTTTTTTATTAAAACAATGGCGCATAATAAAAAAATAAACCTGAAAGAAACCGAAGTGGCATCTATAAACCTTAAAACAAAAGAGGTTACGGTTCTGAGCGATTTAGAATATGTCACACAGATCATCTCTATGGATGGCATGATTCTCGCCCCCCTCAGAGGAAAGTATTACATAGTAAAAGGTAAGAGAAATATTGTTAATGACGCTTTAAAAAAGGATAAGAGTAAATGATTAGAGCTTTAATCCTTCTTTGTTATCTGTCTAAAGTGGCCGTGGCAGGACCCCTGGACGAAGTTAAAGCTCTTACTGACTCTGTAGAGTTGGAGATGCTTCTTAGCCACCTTTCCTCTGCTGAGAGCATTGAGCTTAAGAAAGTCAAAAGTGTTATTGAACACTCATCAAAGATAAATGCAGGGCTGGAAACCACAGCAAAACCGAACGTTTTATTTTTAATCAAATCCGAAATCTATAAAGGCCTTTTAAACAGCCAACACCTACCAAGAAAGGAACAAGTACTAATCAACGAGTCCGTTATAAAGTCCATAGAGAAAAAACTGGATGACAGTGCGGTGGTATACTCTGACTTTTCAAGCTGGATCGCAAGCTCCATCCTTCTAGAACTTGCACCTTTCAGGGCGGACAACTTCCTGAATTCACATCAGAGCATAGACAGAACCAACGAAAAGCTAGTTAAAAAGGCAATTCAACTTAAAAAGAGTCTCAAGTACTTATCTCCTTGGATCGTTTCACTCTATGAAAATTCACCTGAGGCCTTTAACAAACTAGTTTCAGATGTAAGTCTGGATATCTTGCGATCGCTTAGTGGAAAGGCATATTTATTCAAAACCTTCAGCTCAAAGAATAGCAAGGCCCAAAATAAGAAAATTATTCATATTCCCGACCTGTCGCATTCAAAGCAAAGCGATTCTCTGCCCCCTTCCCCCACAGAAGAGCTTAATGATAAAAGAAAAACTTCCAAAGCGGCCGTTGAGGCTTTAAATGAGATGCCAGAGGATCCTTCAAAAGGCATCGACAATCTCATCGACAAAGAGGCCCAAAGTGAGAAAAAACAGTGGACGCCCAAGTAATCCTCAGTTAACAACTCACCAAAAATTTGCTAAAAGTATTCAACAACTTATCAAGGATTTCCAAAATGACTCTTAGCAAAAAACCTTACAAAGGCTGCAGAGACTTTTTCCCAAAAGAGATGAGGGAAAGAAATTATTTATTTGAGGCCATGAAAACAACAGCTGAAAGCTTTGCTTATGAACCTTTTGATGGACCGATGGTCGAAGAGGTTGAACTTTATAAGGCCAAATCCGGCGAAGAGTTAATTAACGAACAAATATACGAATTTACAGACAGAGGGAATCGTCATGTGGCCATTAGACCAGAGATGACCCCAACAGTAGCAAGAATGGTCGCCCAAATAGCCAAGCAGGCATCGAAGCCAATACGCTGGTATTCAATTCCAAACTTGATGAGATACGAAAAGCCCCAGCGAGGCAGACTAAGAGAGCACTGGCAGTTTAACGTAGATATTTTTGGAGCTCCAGAAAACTTGGGTGAGATTGAAGTCTTAAGTGTTGTGTCTCAACTTCTTGAATCCTTTGGCGCGACAAAAGAGATGTTTGGCATACAGCTAAATGACAGAAAGATTGTAGACTATATCTTCAACGAAATTATTGCAGTCGACTCGGAGATCAGCTATCGCCTTTATAAGATCATCGACAAATCTAAAAAGGTGGATCGTCAGGCATTGGAGAAGATGACCTCTGAAGTTCTCACAGAAAAAAGTAAACAAGACGCATTTTATGAGTACCTTGAACTCGACAGTTTCGAGAAGGTTACAAACTATTTAAAAGGCCACAACTACCCGAGAATTTCTGAATTTGAGGCATTTGTATCAAAGTTGAGCAATTCTCAAGCGAGTGAGTTTGTGGAATACGACCCAGCAATTGTTCGTGGTCTGGACTATTACACTGGTGTGGTCTTTGAAGTTTTTGATAAACATCCTGACAACAAGCGCGCAATTGCTGGAGGTGGTGCATACGCCAACCTATTGCAGATTTTCAATGAACCAGCTTTACCAGGTATTGGCTTTGGAATGGGTGACGTTACCTTAAAAGACTTTTTAATTAGCCACGACCTGATGCCAAAAATGGATCACGCGATAAATGATGTGTTTTTAACCTATCTTACAGGTGATGGTGAAGCGATGGCCATGTCCATGGCAAAGCAGCTGAGAATGAAAGGGCTTAAAGTGGAGACTCATCTGGGAGTAATGAAGTTTAAAAAGCTTTTTAAAACGGCTGAAGGCAAAGGCCATAGGAATGTGGCGCTAATTGGAGAAGATGAAGTCAAAAACAACACCATAACTGTAAAGAACATGGTTGAAAGAAAACAGGAAACTTTTGACGCTCAAGACATTGAATCAATCACAAATTTTTTAAAGCAAGGATAAATAATGCAAGAAAGCGAACTGGCCAAACAATTTGACCCAAGTGGTATTGAAGACAAATGGTATGAAAAATGGATGGAAGATAAATGCTTTAAGCCTGTAAAGGGTTCTAAAGGCACTTTCACCACTCTTATGCCACCACCGAATGTTACAGGCAAGCTTCATATGGGTCACGCCCTAAACCACACTATTCAAGACGTAATAGTTAGGTTTAAGAGAATGCAAGGCTTTGAGACTCTTTGGGTTCCTGGGCAGGATCACGCCGGAATTGCCACTCAAGCAAAAGTGGAGCAAAAGCTTTATAAAGAAGAAGGAAAAACTAAGCACGATCTTGGAAGAGAGAAGTTTCTAGAAAAAGTATGGGAGTGGAAAAACGAGTACGGCGATCACATCATCAATCAAGTTAAAAAGCTTGGGGACAGCTGTGACTGGGACTACTTCACTTTCACAATGGATGATGTACCAAGCCAATCAGTTAGAAAGTTCTTCGTGGATCTATATAATGAAGGACTCATTTACCAAGCAGACTACATCATTAACTGGGACCCGGTTCTTCAGTCTGCCATCAGTGACGCTGAAGTAGAGCACAAAGAGGTTCAAGGAAATTTTTATCATATTCATTACAAGGTAAAGGACAGCAACGAGGTTTTAGAAATTGCAACCACACGTCCTGAAACTCTTTATGGAGACACCGCTGTTGCGGTTAATCCAAACGATGACAGATTTGAGCACTTAATCGGAAAAAAAGCTATTGTTCCTATATGCGAAAGAGAAATTGAGATCATAGCAGACGAGCATGTGGATATGGAGACAGGCACTGGTTGCTTAAAGGTTACTCCAGGGCATGACTTCAACGACTTTGAAATCGGAAAAAGATCAAACCTAGAAATCATAAACATTTTAAATGATGATGGGACTTTAAACTCTAACGCCAAAGCGGTAGAGGGTCTTTCAACCAAAGAGGCCAGAAAGAAAACTGTTGAACTTTTAAAGGAGCAAGAGCTTCTAGTAAAGGTAGAACCTCATAAGCATCAAGTGGGACATGGACAAAGATCAGACGAAGTCGTTGAACCAAGAGTCTCTAAACAGTGGTTCTTGAACACGAATGAGATGGCAAAGAGATCCGTTGAAGCTGTGGAAAGCGATCAAACTAAGTTCTTTCCTAAAGGATGGGAAAACACTTATTTTGCTTATCAAAAGAACCCAAGGCCATGGTGTCTTTCAAGACAACTTTGGTGGGGACATCAAATTCCAGTGTACTACTGCGAGTCTGAGGGATGCTCAAATGTTTGGGCGTCAGAAGAAACTCCAGAGAGCTGTCCAAAGTGTTCTGGCAAAGAATTCAAGCAAGACCCAGACGTTTTAGATACATGGTTTTCTTCAGGACTCTATCCACTTAACACTCTCGGCTGGCCTAATGAAGAAGCAATGAAAGAGAAGGGCTTTGACAAATTCTACCCAACTTCCACATTAACCACAGGATTTGACATTATCTTCTTCTGGGTAGCTAGAATGATGATGATGTGTGATAAAGCAACAGGAAAGAATCCTTTTAAAGACGTTTATATTCACGCCATTGTTAGAGATAAAGATGGCAAGAAAATGAGCAAGTCTCTAGGCAACGTTATTGATCCTTTAGAGATGATCAATGAATATGGCTGTGATGCCCTAAGATTCACCCTTGCGGTAAGCTCTGGGTACAATAGAAATATTAACTTGGATCCGCAAAAAATTGAAGGCTACAGGAACTTTGTAAATAAAGTTTGGAACGCGTTTAGATTCATTCATCCATACCTATCAAACGCAAGTGATCAAGGTTTTGAGGTTGAAGATCTTCACCACCATGAAAAATGGATCCTATCAGAGCTAAACGATGTAATTAAAGATGTTACTGCGGGCTTTGAGGAGTATCGCTTCGACGAGGCATGCTCATCTATATACTCTTTCGTGTATGACAAGTTCTGCTCATGGTTTATTGAGCTTTCCAAAGGTATTTTAAACTCTCAAAATGAAGGGCTTAAGGTACAAAGGGCCAATGTTCTTAAATATTGCTTCAGAGAAATCACAAGGCTTCTCCACCCGGTGACTCCTTTTATAACAGAAGAACTATGGCAACATTTAAAAAATGAGGACGAGAGTCTTCTCATACTTCAGACCTGGCCAGAATTTAAAGAAGAACATGTTTTCAACAGCGATGTTTCAGACATGAATCACTTCATAGAAATTGTTTCATCCATCAGAAACCTTAGAAACACTGTTAATGTGAAGCCAAAGGAAGAGGTTGAGATTCGTCTATTCACCGATGACGAAGAGCTTGCTAGATACTTCTACAAGTCTCGTGGCTACTTCAAAGAACTTGCTAGAGTGAAGGCCGGAAAAATCAAAGACAAATCGGTAGAAAGACCTGCAAAGTCAGTAATGAAAGCAACCACGCACACGGATGTTTTCATGCCGCTTGAGGGTGTAATAGATATTGAGGAGTACAAGGCAAAGCTTCAAAGGGATCTAACAAAGGTTCAAAAAGAGCACGAAAAAGTTGAGAAAAAGCTTAACAATCCTAAGTTCGCGGCCAACGCTCCAGAAGCAGTTGTAGCCGAGGTAAAAGAGAAAGCTGCTGGATTCAAAGAGCAAATTAGCTCTTTAGAGGACTCACTTAAATCACTTGATTAAAAGGTTGACGGGTTTGCCGGTTACCTGCCGGCAAATCCTTTATAATCTTCTTTAACTAAGTTCCCAAGCCTTCTATATTCTTCAACTAGGCCTCTCAAATCACTCGGATTTATCTCAAAGTTCTCACCTGTCTCTTCATATAGCTTTTTCATGCGCTCTAGAAATTCTGTGGTTTTCTGTGCGGTTACAACACTCTCTTTAGCAAGGGCCTTTGCCACTTTCCCCAAGGTTACGTTTCTTCTTTGCATGAATTCGATAATTTCTTTGTAATGATCTCTGTTTATTTTATTTTCATCTGCAATAAGCTCCGCTAACGCCTTCGTCTTTTCCTCTTCATTGGCTTCAGGTCCAAAGCGAGATGAATACTTAAGTTCCACATCAAATCTCTTTTTCATAAGGGCCTCAACTGCCTTTCTAATTTCTGGGTCGATGAACTCCAGGATCTGCACTTCGTTGGTTTTATCCGTAAAAAAAAGACTTCGTGCTTCTTCGATGCTTGAGGTCGGGTTGCCGGAGCTATCCATAATTCCCATTGTAAACTTATTCGCCTGCAGATCATCCAGCATCCCTACATAGCCTTTCTTCAAATTTGATGTAAGTTCTACTGTTTGCTTTGCAACCTTCTCTGTGCCACCAAGAAAGTTGGCGATCTTTACCACATCGTGATAAATTTCTACGGAAGTAAACATGGAAGGATTTATAAGTTTTTCAGAGCCCCAAAAGGAGTTGTTGGCAAAGTTATACAGTTCTTCAGCACTCATGAAACGATTGTAACCATTTTCAACACTAGAGAGGTTTTTCTCTCCGGTTGCTAAAAACTTTGTGTGGTACAAAGAGCCCACACCTTTCTCTCTTTTTGCGGCAAAGGCAGCGTGGTGAAACTCGTGCTTGGGAGTCATCATGATGATGTCATCAATTGCCAGGCCTCTGACACCTTGAGCACCTAACTCAACTCTTTTAGTAAAATCAATAAAGAAGGCTTCAAACCCATTCTCGATAGTCTCGTAAAGATCAATAGTAACAATATTTGTATTAAAACGTTTATTGTATCGATTAAGCTTTTTAACCGCATGAGAGTTTTTCTTTGCCTTTTCAGCGTCAATAACAATTGCTTTGTAGGTCAGGCCGTCACGATTAACTGTGGTGAGTCGAACTGGAACTCCCATATCCTCCAAAATTTTGTACGCCTCTCGCACCAGTCTCTCAAAATACCTTCCATACTCCCTAATCGCATTTAACTCAATTTTCCTCTTTGCTAATTCAAACTCCTCTAGAGGAAGCTTCTTTTCTCTGAGATTTGCAACTTTTGGTTCAATTTCTTTGTGGTAGGCAGATTTAAGAACCTGGTAATGCTCATCAAAGATTTTAACCGCAACAGAAGGATCTCTTACTTGGTTGAACTTTTTGTGAATGCGTCTCAATAATTTTTTAAAATCCGTCCGTTCCTTTATCGCCATATTTTGAAGCGACCGAACAAAGGGTCGTTGACAGTATTCGCTGGAGAAAGAACTTAGGGAAAAAACGAAAGTCAGAAGTAGGTATTTCATTTCCGGCTTATCGGAATAATTAGGAAATATTTAAGGTAAAAAAAGACCCCCACTTTCGTGAGGGCCAGAGAGATTATTTTGAGATTTCAAGTACTTGTTGAGTGTTCTTCATACGAAGAAGTCTTCTTCCAAGTCTTCTTTCTTTCCAACGAGAGTTTCTCTGTGGAATTGCTCTAAACGCATCTCTTTCATAGTTTGATGCAAGAGTAGATTCGCTCCATAGGCTTCCGATGTTGGCAAATACCGCCAGACCAGTTTGTCCTTGGTTCGGAGAAGTGTAGATACCAGCAGTAACGTTTACGCCACTGATGTCAAAGTTAGGGAATACACCAATTGTTCCCATTTCATTTCCAATGTCGTCAAGCTGCTTAATAGAAGCGGCGAAACCAACAAGAGTCATGTCGTCTTTATGAGAGATATATACCTTTCCGTTAATTCCGCTTACTGGAATCTCAATTACACCAGCACCCATAGTGTCAACAGGAAGCATAGTTCCGTTTGGAAGTGTTGCTTCGTTTCCTCTAGGTAGCTTTAGGATCTCTGTAAGATTAACGTCAACGGCCACTCTGTTGATGCCATCTACTCTGTAAAATCTTAGATACCCATAGTTTCTAGGTAGTGGAAGGTGCAAGAACGGAAGTTCTGCGTTTCCAAGCTCCATAACAAAGTCTGTTACAACAAACTTCTCAGAATCTTGGTCTCTAGTTTCAAACTCAAGGTCTGATACAATTTTCTTTGAATCACTGCCACATCCAGTTAGAGCTGCGGCAAGAAACAAACACGATAAAAGTGATGCTAGTCTCTTCATTTAAACCTCACATAATTAGAGTTACATAAGTCTAATCATAATGAGTTTGGGTGAAGTATAAAGGCTGCAATTCTTGCCAGAATAATAAGTAATATAGGCGGGACGCAAACTTAACGCCCCGCAAAGTACCTGTTATTCTTCTTTTTTTACAACTTTTAAAACTTGAGAGCTATTTTTCAATTTTGTCATTTCCCGCTTAAGTTCTCGAAATTGCTTTTTCGAGATAGTGGTTTCAATTGGCATAAATGGCTTTGCCTCATCGTCAGGGGTATCCCCTTCAAGATCGCCAAGGTTTGCAAATGCCGCGAGTCCAGTTTTTCCTTCCTCTCCAGAGGAGAAGATCCCAGCTGTTACATTTACACCTCTCACATCAAAATTAGGAAATAGCCCTATATTGCCAATGGTCTGCCCCAAGGTATCAAGTTGACTGATAGAAAATGCAAAGCCAACAAGAGTTTGACCATTACTTGATGCAAGATAGACGCTCCCAACGATTCCTGAAATTGGAATTTCAACAACGTTTGCACCAGTAGTGTTGATAGGCAGGTCATTGCCATTGGGAAGTTTTGCATCCTCTGAAGGAAGCTTAAAAATCTCAGTTAGGTTAAGAGACAGCTTCACTTTATCTCCCATCGCGTCTCCGGCCATAAGACTGAAGGATCCCAAATTATTTGGCAGACTATAAGATGTGCCAGGCAGTGAGACCTCGCCTAGTGATAAGGTAAAAGTTGTCTCCAGAATTTGTTGCTCGTTATCTTGAGAAGTTGTGAAGGCCAGATCGCTAACAAGTAGCCTTACGAACCTTCCACAGCCAGTGGTCATGGCCAGCGCCATTATCATAGATAAAGAAATTAGTAGCTTTTTCATTAATGTACCCCTTTATTTTTTTAGATAAAGGAGCTTTTAGAACTTATAGCTAGAATCGTAAATTAAACGAAGATTAGATTAATGAGTGTATAAGAGGAAGGGTCGCAAAGGCGAAGATAAGTCCGTAGCCAACGTATGCCGCTGAAAGATCTTTTTCGAGTCCGGCCTCTATCGCCATAGCTCCTGCAGTCACCATGGGCGGCATTCCCGCTTGAAGGATTGACACATTAGCGGAAAGGGTTTCAATTGAAAGAAGCTTCACCATTCCTAAAACAGCAAAGGGAAGAACTAAAAGCTTAAGTCCAAGACCTAAGGCAAGGGGTTTAAGTTCATGTATCTCAAGTTTATATTTCATCTGAAAACCAACTGCCACCATCGCACAAGGAATAAGTGTGGCCGCAAGTTGAGAAAGAAAGTTGTTAAAGACATCAGGAAGCGGAAAGAATTTAAAAACAAAACCCAAAATTAGTCCAATAAACGCAGGGAATGTTAAAAGGTGCTTTGCAACATCTGAAAGAGTTTGTTTTGTTTTATCACTAAACATGGGAAGCACGAACGCTCCAAAGATAATGAATCCAAGTCCAGAACCAAGTTGATCATACAACACTGCAAATGGAATTGCCTCCGCCCCGTAGAAAGTCTTCACCATTGGAATACCCAGAAAAGCGGTATTCCCTAGAGTCGTCACTATTAGCATGGAGGCAAAGACCGACTTTCTAAACTTAAATATTTTTTGCATAAGAATCACCGCAGCGATGTGCAGCGGAAAGGCAATCCAATGTATAGCAACTGGATATAAAGCTCTCTCGTCCAAAGGAAGGCTCGGAATAGAGATCATAATTATAGCAGGTAGGGAGACGTTTAAAACGAAAGTATTTAAAACGTCTGATGTATTTTGGGGAAACCACCCCGACTTTCTCATGGCCGTGCCTGTAAGGATTAGGCCTATGACCAATACAAGGTTTTCTAAAATCACTCTTCTCTATCCTTTGCTTTTTTATCTAGGTATTGAATTAATTCATCGAAGATCTTATGAAGAGCAATTTCGTTGTTCTCTCTATAAAATGGTTCGTTCAAATTGAAATACCTTATATCACCTAAAAAGTGAATTGGTCCTGTGGAATCAGGTCTTTCTTTATGCAAATAATGAATATGCCCGCCACAGTAAGCTGCCATATGAACCAGGCCAGAGTCAAATGATACAAAAGTTTGTGCAAAAGCGGCCAATTTACCAAACTCAATAAGACTACTTAATTCAATGGCCTCATAGGTATTCTTATTGGATTGTTTCTTTATAAACCTTACCAACGCCTCTTTTTGCCTTTCAAGCGGCAGATCGTCGCAAACAAGATAGAATTTTTCATTCTCAACTAGTGAAAAAAATTCACTCCAGGACTCTTCTATCTCTCCATCCTTTGAGGCGCGGAGATTTATTATATTATATGGGTTCTCTCTCCAATTCTCTTTGAGTGGAACAAGCTCTCTTGAATATCCTCTTGGCAACTCTGTCGGTGAGTTTTCCAAGATGCCTTTGAGCAATTCAAAGTACTGCTCACTGTGGTGCCTTCCGTTTAGAAGGCTGACTTTCTTGTTGAAGAAAAGGCTGTTTTTTGAAATGGAGAAGCCCAGTCTAGTTTTGGCCTTCATACTTTTACCAATTGAGGCGTCGACAAAGCTTTTAGTAAAGCTAATAAAAGCCTCGACTTGATCAATTTTCATGTTTTTTACGGCCCTGTGGACTGTAAAAACACTTTTTAAGTCCTCATCGTCTAGTTCATGATAAAAAGCTTTTATAGGAACCAGGTTTAAAACTTCAATATTTTCTTTATGGGTCAACAGGTGGACTTTTAAATCTCTTTGTTCTTCTTCGGGCAATTCTTCGTTTTTTTGCTCAACTTCAGCCTTTAGCAGCTTTACAAGAAGTTGGAGTGCGGGAAAGCACAGAAGACGCTCATTTAAATCATCAGGAAGTCTAATTGCGAGATTCATGATTCTTTACCCACAAGGTTGTGAAGTAGCTTGTTGCCATCGGAGGCACAAACAAGTTTATTAGCGGGACAGAAACCATTATAAAGAAAAACGCTCCCCCAAAACTGTATCCTGCGATATTTTTTTTCAAATCAGATACACACTCTCCAAACTTTAAATCATGTCTGGACCAAGAGTAGTCTAAAAACTCAACGGCAAGTAAAACCATTGCTAAAAAGATGCCAATGGGAGCAATAAGGGGGATATATCCAAAAACAAATGAAAGCAAAGAGAGAAAACCTATGAAAAGAATTTTCTTTAGCTCATTAAAAAGAGTGAAAAAAAGCTTTGCTATCAACCTTGAAAAAGTTTGTCCAAGATCAAGAGTGCTCTCGCCTCTCATCTGCTTCTCTATCCTTGAGCTTAAGATGTCATTGAATGGACAAGCAATCAGTGTAACCACCAGCACAAACGTCCAGTTCACCAAAAAAAAACAGCATGACCGTCAGTATCGCGGCCACAAGCCAATACACAACTGCCCCGAAGCTTTCCTGGGAGATATAGCTCTCTATCAACTCTCGCCCATAGGTGGTTGCATTCTCATAAATCCATGACCCCAAATAATAGTAAAGAGCGATACCAATCAAAACCGGGATCAAGGCCATAATGAAATTGACCTTGTCCTTAGTAATGTTCCTCATTGAAGGCTGAATTGATACAAGAGCATTTTTAATCAACTTAAAATCCTCCAAGAACAGACAGGCCGCTGTCCACGTATAGAACCTGCCCTGTAACACCTTTACTTAGATCACTCGCAAGGTAGACAGCGTTTCCACCCACATCCTCTTGAGTCACATTTCTTTTAAGCGGCGCTTTTTCTTCAACTTGAGAAAGAAGAGTTCTAAATACAGAGATTCCTGAAGCGGCAAGAGTTTTTATAGGGCCAGCACTAATACAGTTGACTCTGATACCCTTTTGACCAAGGTCCTCCGCAAGATAACGCGTGCTTGACTCAAGGGCAGCTTTGGCCACACCCATCACATTGTAGTTTTGCACAACCTTTTGTGATCCATAATATGTCATCGCAAGAACAGAACCTTCGTCATTCATCATACCCTGAAGTCTTTGAGACAATCCAACCAGAGAGAAGGCCGACACATCGCACGCCAACTGAAACCCTTTCCTGGATGTATCTACAAATTGACCTTTAAGATCTTGTCTGTCAGCAAATGCAATGGAGTGAACCAGAATATCAAAATCTTCCCAATGTTCTTTTATTTTGGACTCTAGGCCCTCGTAATGCTCATCATTTGTTACATCCATTTCAAATGTGAAATCCGCTCCAACTTCTTCAGCTAGCGGCTCCACTCTCTTTTTAAGAGCGTCATTTGCATACGAAAGGGCTATTTGAGCACCGTGTCTTTTGAATTCCTGAGCTATACCCCAAGCGATAGATCGATCATTTGCAACACCAAAAATAAGAGCTTTTTTTCCTTCAAGCAGTTTCATAGATATTCCTTTTTTCGTTTTTGCAATTAAAGCATAAAAATTGAAAAACTTACAAATTCGAACCGTGAAAATGCTGTATTACGCTGCGCTAAACCAAGGAAATTGTTGATTTCCCCCTCCTTAACATATAGGTATATGGATACTTTGAATTTCAAGTTGAGGAAGCTCATGACTAAAAGAAGACTTATCCCGGAATATTTGGATAATTTACAGGTTTATCAAGCTGGAAAGCCCATTGAAGAGGTTGCCCGAGAAAGAGGTCTGACAAAGATTTCAAAACTTGCCAGCAACGAAAACCCATTAGGCCCATCTCCGTTTGCGACCAGAGAAATGACCAACGCGCTTTGGGACTCCCACCGCTACCCGGATATGCATGCCCTAGATTTGAAGAACAAACTTGCTGAACTATACAAAGTTAAGAGAGAGAACATCATCCTTGGAAATGGCTCTGAAGGAATCATGGGTTACATCGCTAAATCTTTCATTCAACCAGGCGATGAAGTTTTAACCGCAGAGAACACATTTATCGGATTTCATATTCTAGCTACGGGAGCTGGTGGAAAGATTGTGACCACTCCAAGAACTCCGGACATGAGATACGATGTAAAAGCTCTTGCTGAAAAGGTTAATGAGAACACAAAGATTCTTTATATAGCAAATCCGGACAACCCTACAGGAACGTACATTACCGAGCATGAATTTGATTACCTTATGCAATATGTCCCAAAACACACAATTGTAATTTTGGATGAAGCTTACTTTGAGTTTGCTCAATCAACTTGGGACTACCCAGACTCAATGAAGCACAGATACGACAATGTTATAACACTTAGAACATTTTCAAAGGCCTATGTCCTTGCTGGTGTAAGGGTTGGATATGGTTTTGCCAATGAAGAGTTTATCCAAGCACTTCACAAAATCAAGCTTCCGTTTGAGCCAAGTTTAATTGCTCAGAAGGGTGCAATCGGTGCTCTAACAGATTATCCTCACCTAGAAAGAACAATTAGAAACAACACTAAAAGATATTATGAGACTTTGAAGTTCTTAGACAAAAAAGGCTTCAATCCGGTCCGCTCTATCACAAACTTCATCTGTTTTAGAACAGGTTCAGCTGAAGCGAGTGACTACATGTTTGATAAGCTATTGGATCACGGCGTAATTATTCGTCCACTTAAGGCCAATAAGATGCCTGATTGGGTTAGAATTTCAATTGGGTTAAAAGAAGAAATGAAACACTTCTTTGAAGCTATGGAAGAGATACTCCCTGAATACGACAAAAAGTTTGGAAGACCTCAATAATTTGAGGTTTTCTCCTCTCTTTCCTCCCGGTAAAATTTACATTTTTTGCAATTGAACGAGGCATTATTTCGATTCCAGGCTATAAATCAGTATCATTCCAAAAGTACTAAAATGGAGTATGCCCTATGAAATTTCATCTTCTGGTTGCTTTCTTTATAGCGTCTATCACCAGTGCTTTCAGTGCCAGTTTTGAACCTCTTTGCAAGTATCAAGAAGACTGGAGGGTTCATTACAAAACTGACATGAGCATGGTTCACGAAGATCTAAGCATATTAAATCAAAGGGATCGCCTGCCAAATGGCTGCGATTTTGACTTTGGCTACATTAGTGGCGAACCAGCGATTTCTTACAAACAAAACATGAAGTCAAAATCCTTGATAATCAGCAACATGAATCAAGTTCTTGGTAAAGATAAAGAGGATTTGGTCTCCTGCGTGACAGGTGGACGCATGGAAAAGTATGCGAGAAAGGTTAACAATTACTCGAGAAACCTCATTCTTCACTATAGCCCAGACGGTTCACAAATAGAGATCATTGAGATGGCAGCAGGTTATTCACAGCACGGTAGGCCAACAAGATACAATCAAATAAGTGTTTGCTTAAACCAATAAACGCTTTTTATCATAACAATTAGGTCCGCCAATAGCGGACCATCTTCCACTCTCAGCTAGAAAATATAATTCACCCACGAAAAAACAGCACGGACAGGCATTTATTTGGTTTTCCAGTTCATGCCCTGGCGTGCTATAAAGTCTTTGATAAAATTCTTTAGTAATAAATTAAATGCCAGCTGGCCTGTTATAAAGATTACTAACAACCTCTACCAGACCTTCTCCTGAAGAGTTATTTCCAACAACATAGAGTTTCTCGTTTATGACCTTCATTCTACTGAGTGTAGAAAAGTCACTAAGCGAGTGAACTATTGACGGGTTATTCATATCATCCACTAAAAATCTAAAAATGTGCTCTGATCCATCAGATGAATTTCTTACCAGAACAAAGAATCCATACTCGTCAGATAAAACATCCCTAAGCGTTTCGTTGGTAGGAAGGTTTTGTGGTGTCCAGGTGACTCCATCCAAGGTATAAGAGTACTTGTCATGTCCATATACACCTGCAAATAAAGCCTTTTCTTCAACCTCCTCCATCATCGTATCTTCATATTCATTATCATCAGCAACAAATCCAATATTTACGATTGATAGTGAAGAGACTGTAGTTTCATCATTTGTGTTGCCCTTATGAACATGCAAAGTATTGCCAGAGTTATTATGGGTAAGACCTGAGAAAAAGAGTTCACCCTTGAAAGGCCTAATACTGTTTCCTTTCCCATTCCCAGACTCAAAATCTCTTATGTCCTTGATTAAAGAAAAAGACGCGAGGTCTGCGATAAAATATCTGTTCCCCATTCCAGATCCAGTGGAAGTACCAGTATAAATGTTGCCATCTGATATGCTTGGTTTAAAGGAAGCATAGCCAGCTTCATTAGGAAGAGTAACGGTTGCAGAATCCCCTCGCCAGATTCGGGACTGGTGAAAAATATAAATCTCATCACCATGAGACAACATTGCTTGCGGATACTCTAAGGCAACCTCGTTGGTTAAGCTTTGGGTTAAATCGGAGGCAGTCTTAACATTAATTGTTGTATTAAGACTTCCCCCTCCAGGGATTACCCAATACTTATTTCTGGCAAATTCAATATCTTTGATATATCCGACCTCGGATTTGGTATGTGTTTGGGAAGAGATTGGAAGATTCGCTGTCCAAGACTCAGTTTGAACCTCTCCACTGGATGTTCCGTTATCAAATCCCCTAAGTTTCACATAGTATTGTTCATAATTCTGAAGACTGAGAGATGAAACTTGGCCTCCATTGGATATCTCTGTCCAATCTTTTATTAAGGCATCATCATCTACCCTATACACAGCGACTTGAACTTTATTATTAACCAGAGAGCTCCAAGAGATAGATGGAGTAACAGACAAACTGTTTGGATTTGATCCCAAGACAACACTTGAAGGGGAAAGTATTTCTTTAAGCTATTCACTTGCACCTTTTGAACCACAGCTCACAAAATTCACCAGAAGGAGAAGTAAAACGAGTTGACCAAAACTATTCGAAAAACTTTTCAACATAATTTAATTCTAACATGCAGCAGATTTATTTCTAAACACCTACCAGAAAGCTCTCTAACAACTAGTTTATCGTCCTTTTCCATCCAAAAATTTGCTTAAAAAATCTTTAGTGACTAAAGAAGTTGGCGAAATGCTATTTTGTTGATTCTAAGTTCTTAGATAAGAAGGTTTAAAACCAGTTCTCAAAACTACAAGGTTCATCAGCTTATAGTAGAAATAAAGCAAGAAAATCATCCAAAGTATTTGGTAAGGAATAACAATGACACTGAGGTCCCAGTTTCAAAGCGAGACCGATTCAATTTTAACAACCTAGAGTGAACCTTACCACGCAGTGCAATACAAACTGAGGTATTACAACCATGCAAACTTGTGAATTTGACCAATTATGGGTAGTCTTGGCGAAAAAATGAGGTATTTCTATGAAGGTTTGCACATATTCTCGCCAGACCCCTTTAGGCCGTATCAAAAGGCTTGGGATATTCTTTAACGAAACCAGCATCATTGATGTTAATCTTGTGTGGAGAAAGTACTACGAGCTTGAAGGCTATTACCATGCCGAAGAAAAAGCTAATTCCACAGCGCCTACAAAACTAAGTGAATTTCTAAAGACATATCAAGAAAGCTCCATCGAAATGCTTCAAGAGACTCTTGAGACATTTAAAGAATTCGCAGCCGATGGAATTCTTAAAACAGATAACGAAGCAGACCTTGCTTTTGATTTAAAAGACGCTAAAGACGCAAGACTCGAATGCCCGCTTGATCGCATTCATGTGTATCGTGACTTTTATGCTCACGAAAAACATGTGGCAAAAGGCTTTGAAAAACGGGGCGAGCCAATTCCTGAAGCATGGTATGAAATACCTGCGTACTACAAAGGCTCCACGGCCGGGTTCATAGGCCCTGAGGAAATCATTCCATGGCCGTCATATACGAACAAACTAGATTACGAATTAGAGTTTGGGGTTGTCATTGGACGTGACGGTAAAAATATAAAAGCTGAAAATGCCCTTGAGCATGTTTTTGGCTACACAGTATTTAATGATATCTCAGCAAGAGACATCCAGAAAAAAGAGATGGCCGTAAGACTTGGTCCTGCAAAAGGAAAAGACTTCTGTTCAATTATGGGCCCAGTAATTATCACAGCAGATGAATTCATGGGTGAAGAACCAAATCTTAAAATGACAGCTACTGTGAATGGAGAGCTTTGGTCAGAGGGATTCACAAGTGATTCTCATTACACATGGGCACAGATGATTGAACACGCTAGCCGCGAAGAGTGGCTTCTTGCAACAGACTTCATGGGTTCAGGAACAGTTGGAACAGGTTGCGGACTTGAGCTGGATAAATGGATACAGCCAGGTGATGTCTTGGAGCTAGAGATTGAGAGAATTGGAAAATTAAAAAACATTGTGGGAACTCCCAACCAGGAGAAAGCATGAGTTACGATAATTTTAAATCAAGTGGAGTGCACACTAAACAAGCACACGTAAAAATTCCAGAAGGCACTTATGAAGAAGAGCATGGAAGAGAAGGCTTTTTTGGAAAAGTAAGCCAGATCTATCATGAAAATCCTCTTACGAGTTGGACATCGATTGAAGGTGATCTAAGACCTAGAAACCTTCCCCCTCTATTTGGTAAAACTGAATTGAAAAATAACTTCGTGCCTTATCTATATAATAATGACCTTGTGATTAGCATGGGCATGTATGAAAAGAGCTTTGAAAACTTCTACAGAAATGCAGACTTTGATGAAATGTATTTCGCCCACGCAGGCGAAGGACGAATTGAAACAATCTATGGGCACCTGGATTATAAAAAAGGCGACTACATTTTAATTCCAAGGGGCACAACTTACAAAGTCTATGTCAATACTCCGACCAAGTTCTTAAAAGTTGAATCCGCATCTGAATTCAACGAACCAAGCCGTGGAATATTGGGACCAAATGCTCTCTATGATCAAACAGCAATTGTCACACCAGAGGCAGCTAAAGGGAGTGAGCAAGATAAAGATGAGTATGTAATTGAGATAAAGAGAGAAGGCCAAATTACAAAAGTCGCCTACCCATTCAACCCTTTGGACGCCAAGGGCTGGAAAGGAAGTCTTTATCCTTGGAAGATATCCATTTACGACTACTGCCCTATCAACTCTCATAAGTATCATATTCCACCAAGTGGACACACAATGTTTGTATGTAAAAACTTTGTTGTGTGCTCCTTTGTTGCTAGACCAATGGAGCACTCTTCTGAGGGTGTTTTAAAGGTGCCATTCTATCACTCAAATATTGATTATGATGAAGTTCTCTTCTATCACGAAGGAAACTTCTTTAGTCGGGACAATATTGATTCAGGTGCTATCACTTTCCACCCGCAGGGTATCCACCATGGACCGCACCCAAAGGCCTTTGCAAAAGCAGACGACAAAGAGTGGACCGATGAGTATGCGGTAATGATAGATACTCGCTACCCGCTAAAGAGAAGTGAAGCTTTTGAAAGAGACGAGTTTAAGGACTACTGGAAATCTTGGATGGAGAAATAATGATCAGCTTAAATACAGACGGTGAATTTGCGAATAACTATAAACTTTTAATCGGGTCAATACTGCCAAGACCTATTGCCGTGGTTTCCACGGTGAATAAAGATGGCACAAACAATGTAGCACCTTTCTCATTTTTTACAGGAGTTAGCGCCAAACCAATGATTGTGGCCTTTGCTCCTTTAATTAGATCCTCTAATGGAGAGAAAAAAGACACTGTTATCAATATCGAAAGGGAAAAAGAGTTTGTAATTAACTTTGTAACAGAGGAGAACGCAGACAAAGTAAACCTTGCAAGCACCGAGCTCGAATACGGGCAAGACGAGTTTGACTTTGCAGGTCTTACTCCCTTGGACTCCGAGATGATTAAGGCCAAAAGAGTAAAAGAAAGCCCAATTCACTTTGAGTGCAAACTTAAAGATATCTTAAGCTATGGTGATCAGCCAGGTTGTGGATCCCTAATTACAGGTGAAGTCGTAAAGGTTCATGTAGATGAGAAAATCTACGACCAAGGAAGAATCATAACCAAACTTTGGAAGCCCATGGGAAGAGGTGCTGGCAACGATTGGTTTAAAACGGACTCGATAGTTGAAAAGCAAAGACTAATGAAGGCCCAAATCCAGAAATAAACACCCTATATTTGCACAGCTGCCGTCTCAAGGTATAATTTTACCTATGAGATTGGCAGCTTTTTTAACCTTATTCATTCTTTGCTCTTGTTCAGATCAAGTAGAGCTCAAAAGCAAAAGTGGAATTTACTTTCTAAAAGATGTTGAGGTCGAGCTTAAGGACTTAAAAGAAGTCGACTGGAAAGTAGGTAAAAACCGAGAAGAGCTTGTCTCAAAAGGCATTCAGTTCAAGCTGGAAGTACCGTCCCTAGAAGATTCAGCATCCAAGATCCTTAAAAAAAGTCATGGCATTGACTCATGGATTTTTAGGATCTCCAAAGTTTCAAATGGACCGAAAAGACATTTAGGCTATGTGGCCTTTGATACTAAGAAAGGCGTCACCCAAAATTTAACAGTCCACTTGTACTATCACGCGGCAAGTGTGTCCCATGAGTTTAGAAAGTTCCGTTGTCCGGCCTTCAATCACAGGCTTAGAGTCACAGACTTTGATATTGAGGAAAGAGTTAATAACAAAAGACGTGACGACATCTACATTAGACCCAAAGATTATGTGAATGGAAAAGTCGACCAGTTAAGTTTTTCCCCTTTAATATACTCCGCTGGTCAAGGTCTTAAAGGTAAGTACCTAGTTGAAATCGCTCTTTTCAATTTGAAAGAAAGCAGAACCTATTCAAATTGGATCCCAATCGATCAAGTTGTTAATGTTGACGGGGAAACACTAGTAAAGGTCAAAAGCTGCTATGGTGTCTCTGAAGAAACCTCACCCTATAGGGAGAGAAGAAAACCAAGACTGGAAGACTTAAGAATCCGTTAACCTTATTTCTAGGCCTAAACTTTTATAAAACGTCTCATTTGATGGAAAATAATTTCAAAGGAGGCCTTATGAATCTTAAAGAAATAAACGAGCTTCAAGGTGATAAGCGAGTTCTTCTACTTCAATCAAAAGATGAGGTGGATCTCAACAACCAAAGAGAGCTTTTTGATAGATCACCAAAGGACTACCAAGATCGTGAACTTGTTATTCTCACAGGACTTGATGATGAGGTTCTCGAAAAGTATGACATGAACAGCGACTTTGATTTAGTTCTAATTGGAAAAGATGGGGGAGTAAAGTACAGGGCACATGGCGTTGCAAACCCTGAGAAGATTTATTCCATAATAGATCAAATGCCAAGGCGGCAAAAAGAGATGAGGCCATAGGGCCTACATCAATATATCTTCAAAGAAAGCACCGAACTCTTTATCTGGGTGGCGGATATGAACTTCCAACACCCAGAGGTTCTCAAGAGGCACCGACTCGAAATCAGAAAGTTTGCCTCTATAGTGTAGTGCGTGGGGCAAATCACCAAGCCTATGGCCTGCCATATTTTCATTTAAAATATAACAATGTTTTTGGGCAAGCTCTGACGCCCTTTCATAAAGAGCTTTTCCAGAGAGCTTGTTTGTTTTCCACTCTCCAGCGAGCTGGTCAAAAATTTGTTTTGAAGTTTTCTGAGCGTGGGCGTATTCGTGATTTTGTCCAACAGTAAAAGTTTGTCCGTAGTCTGCTTCATGCCCATCTATGATGGGACCGATATCTAAGAAGAATATGTCTTGCTCTTGAAGTTTGACATCAGGATCGGACTTCTCTTTAAAAGACTTGACGGTGTTTTTACCAATTCTAAACTTGCTGGGATGCCATTTTTTCTCAACGCCATTCTTTTTAAGAAGTTGATCAAGGGTTTCAAGTCCTTCATCCTCAGTCATACCTTCTTCAACATGACTCGCAAAAAGGAAGGCCACTCGTCTAGCGACCTTTCTGGCCGCTAGATAAGTTTCAAGATTAAATTTTTGTCCAACTCCTTGTGGATCTTTCATCTAATACTCAAGAAGTTTTTTAAGTTCGTTGTACACATCATTTGTTTGAGGAAGGATTACTTCTTCAAGACCAGGATTGTAAGCAACATGAGTGTCTTTGGAAGCAACTCTTAGTATAGGAGCGTCCAAGTGCTCGAAACATTCCTCATTGATCTTTGCCGCGATCTCACCTGCAAAGCCAGAAGTTTTTTGTTCCTCATGGGCAATCAAAATTCTGTTGGTTTTTGACAATGACTCTTTAATCGCATCCATATCAAATGGAGCGAGCGTCCTTAAATCAATAACCTCAATTGATTTCCCAGTCTCCTCTTCAAATTTTTTGGCAGCGTCAATAGACTTCTGAACCAATGCGCCCCAGGCCACTACAGTTGCGTCACTTCCTTTTTTGGCAACTCTAGCTTTGCCAAATGGAATCATATAATCCTCTCCAGGATCGGCACATCTATTATAGCCTTGGTAGTAAAGGTGCTTATGCTCTAAGAACATTACAGGGTCATCACAACGGATGGCAGTTCTCAAAAGTCCTGCAGCATCTTGAGCGTTGCTTGGAAACACTACCCTAATACCTGGAATATGCGTGTATAGAGACTCGCCTGATTGAGAGTGATAAATCGATCCACCTTTGAGGTAGCCACCGATTGGAACCCTTACAACCATTGGACACTTAAAATCTCCACCTGATCTATAGCGAGTTGTCGCCATCTCGTTTTTAAGCTGCATATAAGCAGTCCAGATGTAATCAAAAAATTGGATTTCAACAACAGGTTTGATACCTCTCATAGCTTGGCCAATAGCTCTACCGATAATGTTTGCTTCAGCAAGAGGACTGTTGAATACCTGGCCTTCCTTAGAAGCTCTCTGACACCCGGAAGTTACCTTGAACACCCCGCCTTTGCCTTTAAGATCTTCATTATCAAGCTTCTC
Source organism: Halobacteriovoraceae bacterium (assembly GCA_002711995.1). Classification (GTDB taxonomy): domain Bacteria; phylum Bdellovibrionota; class Bacteriovoracia; order Bacteriovoracales; family Bacteriovoracaceae; genus UBA845. Next base: position 219,850 of record PASN01000008.1, read on the forward strand.
AAGCTCAGAGAAGTCAGCAACATCCTCACCAAACATTCTCATGAGTGGGTTCTTTTGAATTTCAGATTTTAATGTGCCGTTAATTGCTCCGGCCATTGGAATGTCTTCTTTACCAGAAAATTGTGGTTCAGTATCAAAGTCATCGCCTGTTGGATCAACTTCCTCAGAATACAAGTGATCCATATAAGTTGATTGATCCGGCCATTCTGTTTCAATGGCCTTCTTCATAGCTTCTCTAACCGCCAGTTTTGCGTCTTCCTCAACCTTCTCGACCTCTTCTTTTGATGCAAGCTTTGAGTCAACTAGAAACTTCGGAAATGTGTTAACAACATCTCTCTTCGCTTCTTCATCCAACTCTTCTTTCGTTCTATAGAAAGAATGATCGTCCGAAAGGGAGTGTGAATATGGTCTTGTCACTGTTGCGTGAACAAGGGCAGGACCTTTGCCACTTCTAAGATATGTTTCGGCCTCTTTCATTGTGTCGTAACTTTCAATAGGACAAGTTCCATCGCACGTGAAAATCTTTAGTCCTGGAAAATTGGCCAAAGCTTTTGATATTGACCCCTCAGGAGTCTGTACAAAAGTAGGAACGGAGATAGCGAAGCCGTTATCCTCTACCATGAAAAGAACTGGCAGTTTGTTAACAACCGCCGTGGTAAGGCCCTCCCAAAACTCCCCTTGAGAAGTAGTGCCATCACCAGTGGAAACATAAACAATTTCGTCATCATGATAAGGCAGGCTGTGGTCAACTCCATCCTTTGCCATTTTAGATAGGTATTTACCGGCCTCAGCAGTCCCCACGGCCTGAAGAAACTGAGTTCCAGTACAAGAGGATTTAGAGATTATATTTAAATCAACATGGCCCCAGTGCGCAGGCATTTGTCTACCATGGCTTGCCTTGTCGCCTACGTTTCCGTTTGCTTGGCATAACATTTCATATGGAGTGACTCCAAGGCCTAGACATAGAGCTCTGTCTCTATAGTAAGGAATAAAGTAATCATGCTTGGGCTTAAGCACTTTGGCGGCTGCAGTCAGAATACCCTCATGGCCTGCGCCAGAGATTTGAAAGTATGCTTTTGACTGTTTTTTCATTGAGATTTCAGCGTCGTCAAGTCTTCTGGAAGTGACAATGTTGTTGTACATATCCAGTAAATCTTTTTTACTAAGCTTATGCTTTTTTACAAGCTCAACTCTTTTATCTTTTGAGCCAGTCTTTTTAGTGGTCCCTTTGGACTTGGTTGCTGTTTGCGCGCTTGGCATATTCAGTACCCCTTTTCTAGTTTTAATCCCCTACAACCTATTAAAAATGTAGGGAAATGACCAGTAGTCTAAGCATTAATACAGACTTTCGTTCATTATAAATACAAGTACTTAGCTGCCTCAAAACAATTAAATTTATTTCTAATTAAGAAATCCTTTGAGTTTTTAATACTCCACCGGTTAAACTATACGAATAATCAATAATTTACGGAAGAATTTATGAGTTTATGGAAAGAACTTAAATCAAAAGCGTCTGAAAAGTTAAGATTGGCCTTAGTTGTCTTAATGGTCGACAAGAAGTACCGCGACTAGCATTCGTTGCAACTATCCTTCACATTCAAAAAATCGTTTTTACTGAGAGCAAATAGAGTTGAATGATCAAGACTCCTTTTTTTGGAGGTCTAGATGTATCATGCACTCTTATTGCTGCTTTCACTTTTTCTATTGGCCTGCTCCCACTCTAGGCCAAAAATGCCCGAAGAGAGACGAACTACTTTAAAAGCGCCAATCAATCAGAAAATTATAGGGTCAGACTTTCAAACCTTTCGAAAACAAAAAGTTTGCAAAAACAAATGTTCAACAACTGAATTTTCAAGAACTATGAACAAGCTTGGTTTTGTAAGGACGCCAGTCAGAAACCTCCAGCAAATTCTTCGCTCCCTTGATGAGGGGGTGACCGTGGTCTTTTATGACGGAGGGGAATTTTTTGAAATTTATGGAAAAGAACTAAGAGACGAGGTGCTTTTTGCCCTTGATAAAAATCGCGCCCCTAGACGCTTTGGTTTTAAAAACTTCATGTCTAAATGGGAAGGGGGCGGTTACTGGGCCAAAAGCTTCCTTCCCCCTCAACAGCTGAGGGACGAGAACATACCAAAGGATATCGTTTCCCAGGCCCACGCAATGGAAAAGAATACGCCTAAAAAAGCGATTAAACTGTATAGGCGTCTAATGGAGCTTGCTCTACACCCAGAAATATCCTACCACAGGGTTCATAGAATCGACTCGACAACACCTAAGAAGGATCTTCTTCGTGTATATGAAGCTGGATTAAACAACCACCCCAATGAAAAGGCCGTTTGGAATGGCTATGTTCGTTTATTGAAGCAAACCGGAAAAAGACAAGAGGCGCACAAAGTTGAAAACAAGGTTAGTAAAATGTTCGGGTGGAGTGGGCAAAGATTACTATGAAAGGACGGCCCATTAGATGGGCCGCCTTGGTTATTTACGCTAGAAGTATTTCTGACTTAATTGGCCTATGAGTTTGTAGCCCTTTTGATTTAAGAACCTCAATTATTTCACTTGGCCTTATTGATGAGCCTTGGTCAACCTTGGTTTTAATGAAAAGCCCCTGGCCTTTACAAGGAGAAACCTCATCTATAATGTTCATCTTTTCTTCAGGAAGTGAAAGTTCGCCTAAGAAGATATCCTCCACTTTTGGCTTGATGTCTTTTTGAATAAAAGACTTCTTCTTTTTATTGTAAGACTTAACAAGAATTTGATCTTGTTTCTTGATGTCTTCAACAGTTTGAGAAAGAACTTCTGGGTTATCCACCTTTATAAAGTAAGTGAACTCTTTAACCGAATCCTGAATAGAAGGAACCTTGCCCACAACCTCTTCGATAGAGTTGAACAAAATGCCTTTTTCCGAATGCGCCTGAAGTCTATTTAGAATCTCTTCAGGGTTTTCCCACTGCTCAGGAACTCTGACGTCAAAAAACTCTCTCAGAGAGCTAATGCCTAAAGTCAGAGCCGGGCCAAAAGAAATAAGAGGTCTAGATTTGTACCCTTCAGAGTGAAGGATCTCAATGTCCGCCCTCTTAAAGATTCTTGCAACAATCTTTTGAGTGTCCAAGTGACTGATAAAGCTTAGAGGACCAATTTTAGAAAACTCAATTCTATACTTGTGGCCAACGTTTTGTCCTCTTTTTTCGCGAAGCTCAACAATCTTCTTTCGCTCTTTAGGTGGCTCGTATGGAAGGTCTTCAACAGCATTCATTGAGCCCAAGTAATCTCTTCTTTCTTCAACCATTTCTTTAAGGTCACACTCAACGCCACAGTGGTAACAAACGATTCTTTTCTTATCCACATCAAAGGTCTTCTCAAGCGCCTCAAGGTTAGTGTGGTGAACAATCATCCCAGCAACTTTGCCACAAGGAGGAGAAAGTCTATTTTTAGTTGCCTTCTTCCACTCTCTTTCCAAGAACTTGTCTTCAAGACCGACATCAATATGATCCCAAGGAAGCCTTGATTTAACAGGAATAGTTCCAAGCATGTATTGAGGGTCAATCCCAGACTCTTCTAGAGCTTCCATCCACTTTTCATGCTCGAAAGTTTCGTCCCAACCATCAAAACGACAGCCTTTTGTCCATGCGCTGTAAATCATGTTTCCAACTCTTCTATCCCCTCTGGAAACAATGCCTTCAAGGTGAGAGATTTTAGAGAAGTGCTTTCTAAAAGAGAGTCCGTACTTTACAGCGTAATCCTTCAGAAGGTTTTGCTTTCTAATAATTTCTTCAAGAGTGATCATGCTTGACCACTGAAATGGAGTGTGTGGTTTAGGCACAAATGAAGATGCGGAAATAGTGATGTTTGGATTTTTGACTCCACACTCTCTTTGAGCAACTTGTCTGGCCTTCATCCCTGTTTCCATGATGGCTATGACATCTTCATCCTCTTCAGTTGGAAGGCCAATCATGAAATAAAGCTTCATTTTCTTCCAACCTCTGCTAAAGACTTCTCTAGCAGTGTTCATCATATCTTGTTCAGAAACGTTTTTATTTATAACCTTTCTCATCCTTTCACTACCCGCTTCGGGAGCAAAAGTAAGGGAGGTGTTTCTCACTTCAGCAAGTTTGTCTAAAACCCTATTATCAAGTCCGTACGCTCTTAGAGAGCTGATTCCCAGAGTTGACCTGTCTTTAGAAAGTTTGTCCAAAAGGTCCACTACAAGAGGTGTTACAGCGGAATAGTCCGCAGTGGAAAGACAAGTCAAACTGGCCTCGTCGAATCCACCATTTTTTATGCCATCCAAAACGAGATTCATAACATCAACAGGCTTCCTCTCTCTAACTGGACGATAGATCATGCCGGCCTGGCAAAATCTACAACCTTCAGTGCACCCTCTGCTCAACTCAACTGAAAACCTATCAAAGATTGCAGTCATGTGAGGTATTGGGGATTTGGTTGGAAATGGGTAGTCCTTGAGACTATCCACAAAATATCTTTTTACTCTAGTTGCAATTTCTCCATCAAACTCAGGCTTAGGACCTGTTACGACTTCTAATTTGCTGTCTTCATCGATTTCAGTCTCATAGAAGCTTGGAACATAGATGCCTTCCCACTTTGCAAGCTCAAAGAGGATGTGATCTCTTTTAAGTCCAGCTCTTCTTGCTTCACCTATGAAATGAACGATTCGAGAGAAAATTTTCTCGCCATCTCCAATCAGAACGAAATCCAAGAATGGAGCGATAGGCTCAGGGTGAGTTGCACATGGGCCACCGGCAATTACAAATGGCTCTTCTTCTTTTCTATCTTTTTGCCACACGCTTATTCCACCAAGGTCAAGCATGTTCAAGATATTGGTGTAGCTCATCTCATATTGAAGAGAAAAACCAACAACATCAAAGTCTTTCAAAGGCTTAAAGTTTTCAAGAGAAACAAGTGGAAGCTCACGCTCTCTAAGCTTTTCTTCCATGTCGACCCATGGAGCAAAACATCTCTCGGCGCATAGGCCTTCATGCTTGTTTACTTCTTCATATAAAATTTTAAAGCCAAGGTGGCTCATACCTATTTCGTAAACATCTGGAAAACATAAGGCAGCACGCCCAATCATTGAGTCCCAATCTTTTTGAAGAATGAAGTGTTCTCCTCCAATATATCGTGCTGGTTTTTGTAGATCGTCTAAAAAGGACGCGTAGGGATTTTTTCTTTTCATTTTGAAAATACCTTTAGTGTTTGTTTACCATTGAGGTTAATGGGAGGGAGTCTAACCCTCTTTTTTCGAAGAGTTTTAACAACTCTTGTCATTTTTGGCCATCAATTAATAAATTTGAGTGTAATGAGTGGAAATAATTACAAAAGCTTAGAAGCCAGAAGCGATAGAAATCACGTATCTTCTATCTTCTTTTTCCCGGTAAGCGTCAGACTCTCTCGAGCTTTCAATAGCATAGGTGGTTAAATCAAAAATGAATCTTTTATTTCTAACCCCAACTCCCCCAGAGCCCCAGCCATCTCCAGCGCCAAGCCTCACAAAAAAGGTTCTCGCCCAATCAAACTCCATACCAAATAGAAGTTTTCTCTTCATCCCCACATTTTCATAATAGTTGCCCACATCTTTATAGTTGGCCTCAATATGAAGTCGCGCATTCCTTGCTGTATAAGGAGTTAGAGAGAAACCGACATCTGTCGTTTGAGGAATCTTATCCGGAGCCCCACCCAACTCAGCATCATACCAGTCAGAGCCAGATGAGTTTCTGTAAACGACTGAAAAGGTCGGCAGCATAAATATAGGCAGAGTTATTCGAGTGCCGGCCACAAGATAAGTCATAGAACCCTTTCTATAATCAACCTCTTCATCGATTGTGGTTGGGTCTGTAGGAGCAAAATCCTTTTGAATTTGTTTTCTTGTAAGATAGGTTCCAGAAATACCAAATTTAACAACACCGCCAAAGAGGGACAAGTTCAATGCCACAACCGGGCCCCAGTCAGTTCTCTCTGCCAATTCAAAATCACTGGTGGAGCTTTCCAGTCGCCCCCTGTTTTGTTTTGAATAAACCCAGCCAAGTGTTAGGCCTCTAAATGTTATATTGGGAAATAAGGCCACTCTTGCGTGGGACGTGTTGCCAGGATCCTCGGCCATTAACTCTCTAAGGCCATCCGCCTTAAAGGCCTTTGTGTAATTGGTCATGGAATCAAAAAAGCTCCCCTGTCCACCGGTCACATCGAGGTAACCGTTGTTAGTTTCCAAGTGAATATTTGTAAGGTGGAATTGAACTCCTCTCACAGTTCCAAGACCTGCTGGGTTGTAAAATGCTGACCACGAATCATCAACCTTGTTCATATAAGCATTCCCCATGGCCAATGCCCTGGAAGATGTCATCAGTTCTGGATAGGCAGCATCCTCAAACTCGAGAATTGCCCAGCTCAATTGTGAAAAAATCAATGTTAATAAAATTAGTTTCATTCGTGAAAAACCTTCTATTCCCTGACTAAATTTTAACATGCATAGAGCTACAACTCTTTGCAAGGGCAGAAGTTTCCTTTAAAAACCAGCACTCAGAGCATATCCAAACGAGGTGTAATTCTTAGTTTCAGTGTTTGACCAAGTGATCCTTTGAAAGGCAAGCTCTAGTTTTAATTTGAAATTGGCCCCTCCAAGCTCCATACCACCCTGGAGTCCCAAAATATTATCGGCCGCGTAGTCAAATTCATCGGAATTAAAACTTGGAGTGGCATTTTCAACAGTTCCCTGAATTCGGTAGCTTGTAAGTGAAACACTGTCATATAGAAGCAGCCAAGAATTTGGTCTATAGCCATGAATTATTGAGAAATCCTGAGCGTCAGACTTAAGCTTTACATCATAGGTGCCTTCAAAGCTGTCTCTTTCAGCTCCCATGGCCAACGTGAAAGCCACCTTATGTCCGGATGCCTGAGCCTTGGAAGGATCCCCCACTACCTGAACTTTGATTCCTAAAAGGCTCGTGGACTGCTCGGGAATCCTTATAAATATGTCTGCGGTCCTTGCGACTCCCAACCCTAGGACAAGTTCACGGTTCATGATCTTGCCCATCTTTAAGGGATTGTCTGTTCTGCTCCCCACAAAATCTAAAAGCCCCTCACTTACACCAGTTTGCTTGTACTCCATATTCAACCCATACCCTATCGCCTCAGGCGAAATCATTCGGTTAATTGGGGCCTTAATCCTTTGGGCACATGAGCTCATTAACAATAGTATAAGTGGGATTATTAAATTCATCCCAATCATATTATCAATAATTTAAACAACTTATAGCTAGGGGAAATTATGGCCTAAGCTTTTCTGCCAATAATTCCTGCCATTTGATTGAAGTTCGAGAACTTTTGATCCCTAGAAAAGCAGTTGAAAAATGCCATTAATGCCTTAAATACTGGGAAAAATAGCTTAAATACTTAAACATTACGCTTTCTTAAGCCGATTAGAAGTTAAAATAAAGCATTGGAAGCTTATGAAATCACTACTACTTACCATTCTTGCAATCCTTCTATCTGGCTGTTTTGAAGAAACAATTGAAGATCCAGGTGGTCTCTTTGCAGAACATAAATCAGCTGAGGATTCACTAACGATCTCTCTTCCATCCGATGCGACTTACGTGGACACTGAAGAGTTGGTTTTTTATGTTGAGCACCCATTTGTGCTTACAGTTACAGGCACTCCGAGACTTTCTTTAAATATTGGTGGAACCACCAGATACGCAGATTACTCAGCGGGTAGTGGAACCAAGAGATTGCAATTTGTATACACCGTTCAAGGAACTGATAACGATGCTGATGGAATTTCATTCGGCTCCAACTCTATAGATTTAAATGGCGGCACAATAACGTTTAATGATGGCACTGCGGCTCAGAACGCTAGCCTTAGCTTTAGTCCAGGGGACACTTCCGCAATTATAGTGGATAATACAGGGCCTGTTATTTCATCTATAACACCGCCGCTGGACAACACCTACATGGTTGACGCAAGCTTGACCTTCTTTGCAACTTTTGACGAAGAAGTTTACGTTACAGGGACGCCTCAGATGCAGGTAAATATAAATGGAAGCTTGGTCAACGTTGCTTACACAGGCGGCAGTGGAACCACCAGACTGACCTTTAGGCACACCGTCTTGTCGACAGACTTGGATATGGATGGCATCACCATCACTCCCCCGCTTCTTTTAAACTCAGGTACGATTAAAGATGAGGCTGGCAATGACGCCACTTTGACCTTTGCTTTGCAAAACTTGCCAAACGTTTATTTAGACGGAGACATGCCCTACATTGTCTCTGCAATAGATCCGGTTGATAAGACTTATGTCCCTGGAGACACTATTGAGGTTTCATACACTTTCACAGAAGTAGTAAATGTGACAGGAACTCCCAGAGTAGGAATTGATATTGGTGGCAACGTTCGATACGCGGACTTCCTTTCAGGTAGTGGTAGCGACACACTCGTATTTTCTCATTCGCTTGTTTCAGGGAATGAAGATGATGATGGCGTTGACGTTGCCGACATCATAGATTTAAATGGTGGAACTATCCAAGATGCCGAAGGAAAGAACGCAAATATCATTTTCTACCTTGCAAAAACACCGGGAGCAATTGTGCACGCTCCCCTTCCAACTGTAACTTCAATTGTTATCCCTTCTGCTCCCGCCGATGGGTACTTTAATCTTGGCGAAGAGATCTTCTTTACCCTGAACTTCAATGATGAAGTAGACACTACAGGCCTTCCTCAGCTTGTGATGGAACTAACCACACTTTCTCCGACCTTAACCTATGTCGACTACAACTCAGGCTCAGGAAGTTCAAGCTTGGTTATGAGGTATGTGGTTCAAACCGGCGATGAGGATCATGACGGACTTACACTAAACTCGATGTTAAACCTAAACGGTGGAACAATTCAAAACGCCAACGGTACGAACGCAAACCTGGATATCTCAACAGCTATCGCAGCAATTGACACTAGCACTTTGTTAGTGGATGCCCTAACTCCGACCGTTGAGTCCATTACTCCTCCCGCGAACGCAACTTATGCAATTGGAGATGCTTTAAACTTTGCTTTTAATTTCAACGAAACAATCAATGTAACTGGAACGCCCCGAGTGGCCCTGGATATAGGAGGCGCAACAAGGTATGCGACCTACCAGTCTGGAAGTGGGTCATCGAATTTAACATTCAGGTACACGGTTCAAAACTCTGACCTAGATACTGACGGCATAAGTATTACATCAAATTCGGTAGACCTAAACGGCGGCTCACTAATTGACTTGGGTGGCAATGCAGCTGACCTGGATATTTCTTCTGTAAAGCCCAATCTTAGCTCAGTCTTGGTGGACGGCATAAGGCCAACTGTGACGGGTATTGCAATAACTGCAAGCACCTACACAGAAACACAGGTCATCACTGCGACCGTCACCTATGACGACACTGTTAATATAACTGGCTCTCCAAGAATTCCAGCAACTTTTGAAACTATGGCCGCAAGCCCAGAGCTTGTTTATCAGGCAGGCTCGGGCAGCAGCACCGTAACTTTTTCATACACAGTAGTAGATGGAGACGGCGATCCCAATGGAATAGACTTGAGTGCCATAACTCTTTCAGGAGGAACAATCCAAGATATTAATGGCAATAATGCAAATCTCACTCTTTCCACGACCAACTTTCCAAGTGTTTTAGTGGACGCTATAGATCCTACAGCAACATTAACCACGCCGGCGAATGGCTCTTACATAAACGCCTCTACCGACTCAACAACCTTCGCAATCGCGGGAACATGCGATGATGCCACGGCAACTGTTGACATAAAAATTGATGGAGTTAGCGCCGCAGGGCAAGCAGGAGTATCGTGCGATGGAACAAATCTTTCAGGCACTTTTAACTCCACAGGACTTTCCGAGGGTGCGAAATCTTTTACAGTAGACATCACCGACACTGTTGGAAATAGCTCTAGCTCAACGGCAAATACGGTTACTAAAGACACAGTTGCCCCAACATTAGACTCAGTTGCCGCTCCCGCAAATGGAAACTATGCTTTGGCATCCAACATGGACTTCACCGCAACTTTCTCAGAGAGCGTAACGGTGACAGGAACCCGTTTAAGTTTAACCGTCGGGTCCAGCACTTTATATGCCAATTACAATTCCGGCAGTTCCACATCGAATATAGTTTATCGCTACACAATTGGTGCATCGGACTACGATGAAGATGGAGTGGTTCTTAACAGTCCTTTGGAATATAACGGTGGTTCAATTACAGACCTTGCAGGTAATGCATTATCAAGTAATGCCTTCGCCGCTCCGAACACATCACTTATTAATGTTAATGACGGCGAACCTCAGTTTGAATGGTATGACTCCACTCCCGCATTAGTAGGTACCTATGATTACGGAGACCCAAATGCGAACACTTCAGAAACCTTTACGGTTAGAAACATTGGAACGGCACCGACCAAGGCAAGCTTTCAAATAAATGTGAATAATAATGATGGAGCTGTATTTGTAATTGCGACCGATAACTGTACAGGAAACCTTATAGCAATCAATGACACTTGCGCTGTTACAATCGATTATAACGATATCGGGGCACCTGGTTTAAAAACAGGTGACGCAACGGCCGACGATCCAGGCTTTACAGTTAATCCAGGATACACCTTGAACCTTGAGGGGACACGATGAAATATTTTATAATTACTCTTGCGCTTACTTTTACTAGCTTCGCTCAAACGAGTTTAGAAGAGTGCGCCGTTCTGGCCCAATACCACGGCCATGCGACAATGTCTCAAAAGGTTCCTAAAGAGTGTTACGAAATAATAAAGGGATTGAATGCAAGTATGCAGAAGACTGCCAAGCACACCATCGCTGGACATAAAAACTTACTCTACATTGAGTCTGAAGGACTCCTCAAACTAATTTCCGGAAATAAAACTTTACTTGAGAACGTCAAGGCGATTGACGCCGCTCCCTCGGATGATCTGATTTTTGTTCTCAATGAAAAAGAAACAGAACTTGAAGTTCTATCATTTCCGGTGAGCTTTGGCGGAAACCTGGCGCCAAGAAGAAGACTTGTTACAAATGAACTCGAAGGAGCTTCCGGCCTAAAGGCCGACACGAAGAACAAAGAGCTATATGTTTTTAATAAAAATCAATCCTGGATAAAGGTGTTCAATCAAAACGCTGATCCAAATGGCAAGAGGGCTGAGAACTCCAACAAGCTCTTAAGATTGATTACAGGAGTCTCTCCACTTGACTTGGAGATCATCGACACAGAACTCTACATCCTAACTGATCGTGAAATTATTGTAGTGGAAAAAAATCATGAAGGCGAAGCTGACTCTCTAAGGTCGAAGGACATCACTGAGTACGGTTTCCCAAAAGATATTCAATACAATAAAAGCGAGGAAACCTTAGAGCTGATAAACAATACAGGAGAACTTTTTAAAATTTCCCTTTAGAACAGCTTTGCCATCTCTTCACAAATTCGTTCTAGATACTTTTTGTCCTCATTATCAAAGGTGCCTTTTTTATCATCATCAATATCAAGGACGGCCATAACCTTTCCATCCTTAATGATAGGAACAACAATCTCTGACTGTGAAAGCGGAGAGCAAGAGATATGTCCAGGAAAATCATGAACATCCTTAACAACCAAAGTTTTTGCTTCCTTCCAGGAGCTTCCACAAACACCTTTGCCGTAGTCAATTCTTCCACAGGCAAGTGGTCCTTGGTACGGCCCAACTATTAACTGATTGGAGTCTTTGTCCACTAGATAAAATCCAACCCAGAAAAAGCCCAAGTATTCTTTTATCACGGCCGCAGTGTTGGAGAGGTTGGCCATTAGGTTACTCTCCTCCATGTACAAGGAATCTAAAATTTTAATGATTGTTTTGTAGCGATCAGCTTTCATAAAAAAGCCTCCTTTCGGAGGCTTTATAGCATCTTATATTTTGTGATGTCTAACTTTTGAACCTGGAAATCTGTGACCTGAACCTTTGCCTAAGTAAGTGGTTTGGATCTTCTTCATGGCCTCGAGTCTTCTCTCCGCAAGAAGATCTGTTGCCTTGCTCACAGGAATGTTCTCATCTTCAGCAATTTTGAAAATATCCAGTGTGGTGTCAAAGATGGTGTCTACCATTCTTCTAGACTTAACGTCGTTCCAACCTTCAAACTCAATGGAAACGTTCATGAGTCCACCAGCATTAATTAGGTAGTCTGGAGCGTAAAGAATACCCTTATCCTTAAGTTCCTGTCCGTGACGATCTTCCGCAAGCTGATTGTTTGCAGCTCCTGCAACAACCTTACACTTGATTCTGTTAATTGTGTCGTCATTGATAGTTGCGCCTAATGCACATGGAGCGTAGATGTCCATGTTTACATCATAAATTCCCTCAGGAGCAACATACTCAGCGTTTGGAAACTCATTCTTAAACCTTTGTACGTTCTCTTCGCTAATATCTGTAAAGATGATGTTCCCACCGTCTTCAGTAATAAGTCTGGCAAGCTCAGTTCCAACAGAACCAACACCTTGAAGAGCAATTACTTTATCTTTTAAAGATCTTGTTCCCCAAGTCTTAAAAGCACTCGCCTGAATACCTCTAAATACACCTAATGCTGTGTAAGGGGCAGGGTTTCCTGATCCACCATGCGCTTTGTCCACACCACAAACATAGTTTGTTTCAGTGTAGATATGATCAATATCGTGAACGCTGATATTTACGTCCTCTGCAGAGATGTATCTCCCATTTAGAGACTCAAGATATCTTCCGTAAGCTCTAAATAACGCTTCTGATTTGTCTTTTTTAGGGTCACCTATGATTACGGCCTTTCCGCCACCAAGGTTTAAACCAGAAACGGCAGCTTTATATGTCATACCTCTTGAAAGACGTAGAACGTCCTCTAGGGCCTCTTCTTCAGTAGCATATTGCCACATTCTAGTCCCACCAAGTGCCGGGCCAAGAGTAGTGTCGTGAATGGCCACAATGGCCTTTAGGTTACATGATGGCTCGCTAAAGAAAACTACTTCTTCGTGCCCCATGGAGTAAAGTTTCTGAAAACTGAACATTGCGTATCTCCTTGAATATATCTCTAATCGAGGTACAATTTTTTTAATAAAATATTTGGCCCCTTTATAAAACTACGAGGATAAAAGTTATATGCCCACAGTGTCATTAATCCATAAAAATTTGCAATTTTATGTTGAAGAAGGGGAAATTCTTTTTGACGCACTAGACAATCAAGGAGAAAAGCTCCCTCATGGATGCCTTGCAGGCTCATGTGGCGCTTGCAGAATTGAAGTCACTGAAGGAGCTCAGAACTTGAAGGCCCCTTCAGCTGTGGAACAAAATACGGTTGAATCAATCAAAGAGCACTATGAATCCAAAAATGGCAAGGGCTCTTTGGAAAACAGAGTTGTAAGACTTGCCTGTAGAGCGCGAGTGTTTGGAGACGTTTCAGTAAAACCTTTAAAGTAATTTTACTTTGCCGAGTAAGCAGATGGCTCAATATCTTCTGCCACTTGATGCTATAGCTCTTCATCCTCTTCATCTTTCTTGATTATATGCTTCTCACCATCAGTGCTTTCGATCTCCACTTCCTCGATCTCATTTTCTTCAACGCGAAGAAGCTTAAAGGAAAGTCCTTCCCAAAACAGTATATTTCCTTCTTTTGGAAAGTTATTGCCAAGCATATCTAAAAGAAAGCCTCTCAATGTGGAGTAATTATCATTTAGAGGAATTTTAATATCGTACTCGTTGTAAAGGTCACGAAGCGATATGCCACCAGGGACTTTCAGTCCTTCATCCAAGTGATTTTGAGCAATTTTTGGAATACCGTCATCATCTTCATCATGCTCATCCTGAATTTCTCCAAAGATTTCCTCCATGATGTCTTCTAGTGTAACTATACCCACCACAAGACCATTTTCATCTTTAACTAATGCCAAGTGAACTTTCTTTCTGTTCATGTGGTCAAAGACGGCCTGAATCTTCATATGCTCATAAACAAAGAAGGGCTCATTAACCAATTTGGCAACATTAAAGCTCTCTCTTTGATTCATATCCACAAAAGACAAGTCCTTAACGTGAAGAAAGCCAATTGTTGAATCTAGATCCTCATCAAAAACAGGATATCTACTATGAGCAACCTCTCTTACTAGGGACAGTACCTCCTCGTAAGTCGCTTCTTTTTTAATTGCATGCACCTGATTTCTAGGAACCATGATGTCTTTTACTTTAATTGTAGGAAACTCTAGAATGGAGTTTAAAAGATCAATTTGCTTGGAGTCGATTGATCTTTCTTTCTCAGCTTCGTTCACCATGAACTCAATATCATCTTTAGTGACTAGTTTTTCACTAAGCTGCGCGTTCTTTCCAAGAACAGCTTCAATTATGATCATAAAGAATCTAACTGCCGGATACATCGCAAAATAGAAAACCTGAAGAATTCTAATGATAGGCAGGGCCAGACGTTCAGCATGATTTCTTGCAAAAGTTTTAGGGATAATTTCACCAAAAATCAAAATTAAAAGTGTTGTGATACCGACAGCATAAGAGATTGCATCACTTGCAAAATATCTTTGGGCTATCGTTGTGGCCAATGAGGCTACAAAAATGTTCACAAAGTTATTTCCAATAAGAATCGTTGTAAGAATCTCGCTTGGCTTTTCCGCGAGAAAGTTCAAGGCCTTTGCTCTAGGACCTCCATCTTCCATTAGCTGCTTTACTCTTTTTGCGGGAATACTTATGAGCGCCGCTTCAGATCCTGAGAAGAAAGCGGACAAGAAAACACCTACCACAAAGATAACAATATCTTGCACCTCAGCACTCAAGACAGACTCCTTGTGAATAGAAAAATAAAGTTGGAATTAAGAGGATGTTTTTTAAAAAGACTAAAACTACTCGATGGGGGCTCTATGCGAATTCTCCTTGATTCAATTATTATTAAAAACGCATTTCTAGTACATATTATAGCATTAAACAACCAATATGCATCTAAACTTATTTAAAATAACACGTAAATTCAACCACTTGCAACTTCCGCAAGTAATTTGTTCAAGATACCATAATTGGCAGGTGGGATATGTTGGCCTAGCTCATCTTGCCAGTTCCCATTCAGGCCGTACCAACCACCTTTTTGAAACAGCTCCACTTTGCTTGTAAGCAAGAACACGTAAAGCTTCACAGTTTTTTCCTCGTAGTGATGAGTTACAACATCAAACAGGTCTATTTCACTTGGAGAGACAGATACATTGGTTTCTTCTCTTAACTCTCTCACAGCAGCCTCTGCTGGTTTTTCATAAGGCTCAATTTTTCCTCCTGGAAACTCCAGCTTTCCTTCAAGGAAGTCTTCTGTCTGCCTTTTTTGCATCCAAATTTCATTGGAGTTTCTTATGGGTATGACAATCGAAATAGGGACAATTTTCAACAGCTCACCTAGTCCAATTCTTCTAACTTCTTCAGCCTGGTGTTTAGGCTTCTTAAAGAAGTGATGTTTGAAGCTTCTGTATCCAGTTTTTTCATAAAATCATTTAAAGAGTCACCAAAGCTTACCATGTTATATAGCGCAAATGATTGAACCTCTTGTTTCTCAACCTGACCTAAAATTTCCTCAGCAATTTCTCCCTCTAAAGGGTGTTCCACATACGAGCCTGGACGCTTTGGATCAGGCACTCTAATTTTAGCAGGAACGCCGTTTTCAAAAACAATTAGGTGCTCAATACTTCCGGCCTCTTTACTAATGTGGCTTACATATCTTTTAACAAAACCATCATCGACAGGTGAATTGGAGTTCGACTTTAAAAAGACTTGATCCATTTCAGCATTATAGGTCTTTACTTGGTCCACAGGAACTTTGGCTGCCTCTCTTCTCTTTGATTTATAGTCAGCAATAGACACTCTCTCTGGGGTTGATGTCGTATAGTCAGGTGAAAACTGCTCGGCCTTCTCCTGCATTGAGCTTCTGCTTCTATATTCGGTGGCACGATTGTTTCTTGGATTTAAAACCAACGCGGGATTGCTTTCAGGTCTCTTGATCTCTTTTGACCTATCCACACCGTTTTGGTCTATAACCTTAACTGGTTTTGTCTTCATATCGGCTTTAATTTTTGCCATCTCTTCACGAAGTTTTTCATTCTCAGCTTTTAGCTGATCAAGCTCTTTTTCATTCAGCTTGCCTTCAAGAACATCCTCGAGCATCTTCTTCATATCCTCAGGCGTTTCCGATGGATTCTTTAAGCCTAACTTCGAGGCCAATTGTTTTTTTTTGCTCTTCATTCGAAGTCCCACTCATTCTTTGTTTGGCTACAACCTCTTTCAGGCAAGCATCGTCGCACACAGGTGCATTACTATAATTTGCAGGAGATCTACTATTGGAAGCATTGCTAGTTGTATCAAAATCAGTAGAAGGCTTTTTCATATAAGAGAACAAGTCTTCTACCTCTTGTTTCTTTACATCGGATTTTGTATTTCTTTGTTGATCCAAGCCTTCTCTATCAACTAAAAGTCTTTCTCTTGTATTTTGACTTACTTGTTCAACCACTTCCCTTTCTTTCTGATCTACGGTGAACTTTCTTTGACCACTTCCAGCACTTGGATAAGGGTTTCCACCTCTAATAGCTTTCACTCTTCCTTCAACACCACTGATCAATGAATCACTGTAGCCACCTCTAGTAGAGCCTGTGAGTTCCCTTCTGACAGAATCTAGCTGACGACTCATTGCCGCTTCGATATCCTGGGTGGTCCCCTCTAACTTATCGGCTGTATCTTTATCCTCACCAGAGTCAACCACATTACGACGAATAAAGCGACCAGTTAATGCAGTTAGTTTATTCTCTTCCAATCTACGACTGCCTTCATCACAAGTTTCATTTTTTTTAAAAGAATCAAAATCCATTGGAGTACCTGATGACCCCTTTGAAATCTTCCCAAGGGTTTTCTCGTAATCAGATATACCAAACCCGGCATCTCCGAATCCCAGTTTGTCAGAAGCATTTAGAGTTTTGCTTCTTAAGTTGCATGTAAGACTTTTGATGGCAAAAGAAGAGGAACCATTTTCTCCCAATAGCTCGTCACTAATTTTGTTAACGTCATTTTCGGATAATTTTTTATTTTCAATGTCAGAACAAAGGGCATGCTTAACTTTGGCTATCGTCTTGCCGCAAGACTCTGCTTCAAAGTTTTTTAGCCCTTTATGATATGTGTTGTTCATTACAAGATCTTCAATCTTTCCATCAGGCCTCTTGGCGAGCTCACATAAATTTTTCCAGCTTCCCAAATTAACACCTACAATAGGATCAAAACTTGATGCCATATCCAAAGTAGATTGCAATTGTGTTTTTAGTAGATTTTTCATCTCAGTCAACAAAGCCTTTAAACTTTCTTGATCAATTTTTCCGTCTTCCCCCACATCAGCATACTTACTCTTTATTGCTGAAATAATTTTATTATGATCTGAATGAAATTCTTGAAAAAATTTGTTCGCAGGATTTTTTTCCGCAAGTACGGGGTCATTGCAGCCAAGAGTTTTTACAAATTCATCATTGTTGTCGCAAGCTAATTCATGCCAATCAGCCTGTATATCATCACTCTGTTTATTTCCTAAATTCGATACCATGGAGATCAGTCTATTAGACAAATGAGTTGATAGAAACTCCGATATACTGTCATTCATCATGCTTTCTTCGCCATCTTCACATCTCTTATTAAATTCCTCCTCTAAAGGCTGGCTGCTCAGCTGAGAAATAAGGGCCTTGAACCCATACCTCAGGCCATCATTTTTTCGTGAGTTGAAAATATTAACTTTCTTAAGAGCATAATCACTTCTCGTGCAAGTTTGTTCTGGACCAGGTTGCTTAATGTCTTCAGAAAGCTTTTGGAAAAGCTTTTTAGGCTGCTTCATGTCTAGGCCTAAATAACCTTCGACTTCCTTGATTCTTGCATCGAAATTTTTGTCTTTCTTCTGGTTTCCACATTTCAAGTTAAGCATTTCGCTTAGTTCTTTCTCACATGAAACTTGTTTTTTAAGATAACTTAAAGAGTTATAGTCGGTAGTAGTTTCCATCATCTTCGCAAAACCGAGAAGCTCTCTAGCAGCAACTCTGCCTGCGACTTTATTCTTAAATTTCTGCTCCACCTCTTCTATAGGAAATTCTTGTTTTCTTGCTTTGGCTGCTTCTAGAAAACAATCGGAGCAAAAATAACTAGTACCTCTAGGTCTAAAGTTACTGGCTTCCATACTGTATAACTTTAAAACATTTCCAATATCTAAAGCTGATTCATTAAGACCGACCTCATTGCACTCTAGAGCATTACAGCTCGTAAAATAACCATCAGGATTAGTAAGCGCACAGCCTGCTGAGCAGGAGCTTTTAACAGGCATTTCTGGTGCAACCTCTTTTTTGCCAAGAGCTTTCGCCTTTTTGTTTAGCACCAATTTCACTGCTTTTGACAAGTCCAAATCATGTGCCTTATTTAATAGGTAACTATCCATTTGGTCATTACAGGCTTTATCAAACTTATCGGATTTAACTGAGTCGGCAAGTAGATCGTTAAAGCAGCCCTCGAGTTTTGGCTGACCACCGTCTTTTTTAGGACAGGCCTTATCTGTGTATTCTTTCACAATAGAAGAAGAAAGGTTTTGAAATCTCTCTTCTTCAAAGTCGCTAGAGAATTCATCATTTAATAAGAAGTAAGGTGCATTATTAGAAGTTTGAACTTTTAATTCACGACAAAAATCACTTTTAAACTTTTCCAACTGTTCAGGCTTTTCGCTGTTACTCTCTATAAAATTTTTAACCTTTTCTTTTACAAAAATCTCTCCTTGTAAATTATCAAAATTAACACTAATAGTGGAGTTCACATCACTCGAATAAGCAGTAGAGTTATCTATTAACCCTGGCTTCTTATTGTATTGAACAGGACTTATTTGGCCTGGCTTCAACTGATTCTTATTAGCATTTTGAACTTCTTCGGGCACTGTAGGCAGTTGCGTGAACTCAAAACTTTGAAGGCCACTTTTTAATAGCTTGTTTGCAGCAAATACTGAGTGGTGAAATAGAATGAGAGTAAGAATAACTTTTAGCACTAAATAAATCTCCTTCTAAAGACTTATCGTGTTTATCTCTTTTTAGTTTATAGTTTGGATTAATTTTCTTTGAGTCTTTTAAGGTCTTCGCCAATAAGTACTTGATTTCACGGAAAAAAAGGTGGAAATTAGTTTTAGCTAAGCCTGAAAGAGTTGGCAGTTTACTTCAAAAAGCTTCTTCTTGGTTGAAGGACGATTTCGGCGAACTTACTTTCCGAAGAGGCCTTGATTAGGAAGTTCACTGTCTCCATGACCTGAGAAATAGATAGCATCTGTTCGACTTCAATGTCCTCGTAGTCATTCCAGATAGGAGTGTTTACAGCACCAAGAATAATGTTGGTAAATCTTAAATGGTATTTTGACCACTCTTTTTCAATAACCTCAACTAAGGCCTTTTTAGCACTTTCATTGGATGTGTATGAACTTGTTCCAGGATAGGCCTCTAAAGATGCAGTGGAGAGAATATTTAAAATGAAGGTTTCATCTTCAATTAAAAATGGCTCTAGTCCTTTAAGCATGTGAAAAGAGCCCAGGACGTTGGTTGCAAAGTGGTTTGCAAACTCTTTCGAGTTTGTTTCAGCAAGAGAGGACATCTCACAGATTCCAGCGTTGTTAACATATAGATCCACAACCTCCGTCTCTTTAAGCACCTCCGCATAGAAAGACTTAACAGAAGACTCGCTTCTCACGTCAAGTTCAAGGTCAATAAAGTTGTTGTGAATTATGGCGGACTCAGATCTGCTTCCGCCGAAAACTAGATAGTCCTGATTTAAGAGAGACCTTGTAATGGCCTCTCCCAATCCGGATGAAGAACCAGTGACTATTGCGACTTTTGGTTCCAATACTTTTGCCTTATTTAGCTATGCCAACTGCTCTTGTTTCTCTGATCACTGAAACTTTAATTGTTCCAGGATATGACATCTCCTCCTCAATTTTCTTGGCGATGTCTCTTGAAAGCATGATTGTTGCATCATCATCAACTTTGTCGTTTTCAACAATAACTCTAATTTCTCTACCTGCTGAAATTGCGTAACTTCTGTTAACGCCTTCAAAGCTGTTTGCGATATTTTCAATATCAGTAACTCTTGAAACATAAGACTCTTTCAAGAACTTTCTAACACCAGGTCTTGCTCCAGACAATGCGTCTGCCGCCATTACAAGGTGAGCAAGAACAGTCTCAGGCTTCACGTCTTCGTGGTGAGCTCTTACAGCGTGGACGATATCTGGATCTTCACCATATTTTTTAATGAAGTCAGCGCCAACAACTGCGTGAGAGCCTTCAGCGGAAGCGTCAATGGCCTTTCCAATATCGTGAAGAAGCCCTGCTCTTCTGGCCTGCTTAACATTCATTCCAAGCTCTGCGGCCATAGCTCCACACAAGAAGCCCACTTCAAGAGAGTGTTGATATTGGTTTTGCATATAAGATGTTCTGTAGTTTAGAGCGCCTAGCATTTTAAGAACTTCTGGATGAAGTCCATGGATTCCGATTTCCATTTGAGCTTTTTCACCAAGCTCTCTAAGACGCATCTCCATTTCATGCTTGGACTTGTCATGAAACTCTTCAATTTTCGCAGGATGGATTCTTCCGTCAGCGATAAGCTTTTCAATTGTCATTTTAGCAACTTGCTTTCTAACTACATTGAAAGAAGAGATAACAACCATGCCTGGAGTATCGTCAATGATTAGGTCAACACCACAAATTTGCTCAAAAGCTCGGATGTTTCTACCTTCTCTACCAATCAAGCGACCTTTGATCTCGTCACCTGGAAGCTCGACTGAAGTAATTGTTTGCTCTGCAACGTATTCACCAGCAAATCTTTGAAGAGCGATTCCAAGGATTCTTTTAGCTCTTTTTTCTGACTCTTCATTCGCCTCGTCTTCCACAACTCTAATTCTTTTGGCAGCGTCAACTTTGGCCTCTTCTTCCATTACGGAAATAAGCTGCTCCTTAGCTTCTTCTTTGGTCATTTGGGCAACAGTCTCAAGTTTTGTGGAGATTTCTTCTTGCTTAACTTTCAATCTCTCACGCTCGGCAATTGCTGCGTGCTTTTCCTTTTCAAGATCACGCTCTTTATCTCTAAGCTTGTCCATCTCGCGATCTTTGGCCTCAATCTTTTGATCCAAAGTCACTTCCTTCTTGGCAAGTCCTCTCTCTTGATCCTGAAGAGACTGAGTTCTCTTTTGATATTCTTTATCAAGAGCAGCTCTTTCTTCGTTAATAATCTCTTTGGCCTCTTTTTTAGCGTCTCTTTTAATGTCATGAGCACGATCTTTGGCCTTTTTAATTATATCTCCGGCCTCTTTTTCACTTTCCGCTTGTAGGTTTTTTACTTTTCCCATTGCCACTATATAAGCGACAACACCACCCACAATTAAGGAAAGGGCACTAGCAAGAATTGTTTCAGTATTCATCTTTATTTAACCCCTTCTATATATATTTTGGTCGGTAATCACGACATCCATTAATACGTCGTGATCCTCCAAAGTTAGTTCTTTAACTATTTGCTCTTCAGAACAAACACCAATCTTTAAGACTTCATTGTTTGACAAGTATTTGTCGTAACAGCCTTTGCCTCTGCCAAGCCTTCCACCCTTAGGGTCAAAGATTAATCCGGGCACAATTAAGACTTTTGGGTGAACTTTTGGAAACCTTCCGGCCCAATTCACGCTTAAAAAGTCTTTAGTCAAAAGCTTCCAACTTACTTTGTAGAACTCCATATTTATGTCATCAACCAGGCAGGGCACACAAGGCCATAAGCCGGATTCTTGAAGCTCTAAATACCAGTCAAGTTCGTCTTTAAGAGGCGCAAAGCCTCCAAGCATTCTGTTCGCTAATAAATCAGTTTTGGAATTTAAGGACTCGAGGTATGCCTTTAAGTTTTTAGAAAGTTTCCTTGAGATATCAAGCCTTTGCTCTTTATCAAGTTCAAGGACCTTTTGCTTTCCAATAGTTCGAAGTTCGTGTTTTTCCACGTGACTTAACTTCTGGCCTGCATAGTTCCTGGTGAAACTTCTTCTATAAAATCCAACGCATCATTAATCCCCGCTTTTAGAGATTGCGTTGTTTCTTTAAACTCTTTTTCAACATCAAGCTTTGCCGAAGCGATTTTTAGAGCGGCCAATACGCCACAATCCAGATCCTTTAGATTAGGATTCTGTTTTTTTAGTGATTCAATTTCTTGATTTACTATATCTACAGCTCTTTTGGCCTGCTCGTCATGAGCCTCATCTTGCTTGATGCGGATTTGACATCCCAATATATTAAATTCTAAACCTTCGTTTTTAGCGGTCATAGAATCAGATTAATGAAAGAGGCAAAACAAGTCAATTTCTTTGACAAAGGTCAGATTTAGCCATGTGCCGCGGCATTTAGCCCTAGCAGTGCGTCTAAATAAGCGTTTAACTCAAACTGGTTCAAATCCTCAACATTTTCTCCAACGCCTATGTAAGTGACTGGAACACTCAGTGCGTTAACAATACTTACAGCACTTCCAGCTTTCGACGATCCATCACATTTTGTGAAAATTAGTCCAGTTAGATCAAGAGTCTTATGAAACTCTTGTGCCTGACGCAAAGCATTCTGTCCAGTAATGGCATCAACTACTAGGAGCACTTCATGAGGAGCTTCAGGTAAAACCTTACTCATGACTCTTTTAGTTTTAGCTAGCTCTTCCATCAGGTTCGCAGCTGTATGCAAACGGCCTGCAGTATCTATAATGCAATAGTCGGCCTTATCATTAACTGCTTTTTCTACGGTTTCGTAGGCAACACCACTTGGATTTGCACCCTCTGCGGCCTTAACGATGTCAACTCCAGCTCTTTGACACCAAACTTCCAACTGCTCAACTGCTGCAGCTCTAAATGTGTCGCATGCACCCACCACAACTTTTGCGCCCTGTGACTTAAGTTTAGTTGCAAGCTTTCCAATAGTTGTTGTCTTTCCTGCACCGTTCACGCCGACAATCATGATAACCTTCGTGCCAGTATGATCTCCTTTAAACTCATAAAGATCTTGCGGAGTCTTATGCTGTGCCGCTTCCATTTTTTCAGCAAGGAAGTCTTTAATAAGAGCAAGATAGTCTTTATCCTCTTCTTCTTTTTTATATTCTTTTTCAAGTCTTTCTAAAAGTTCTGAGATCATTGCTGGAGCAAGGTCACTTGAATAGAGAATCTCTTCTATTTGCTCAAATTCTTCTTCTGTAAGATTGCTTTTGCCAAGAAGCCCTGTGACTTTCCCCCACACCTCGCTTCGAGTTTTTGATAGACCTTCGCTAAGGCGCTGAGTCCACGTTTTTTGGGGCTTCTCAACCTTCTTTTCAACTACTGGTGCTTCTTTCTTTTCTTCAAGCCTTGGCTTTTCCTTGAATTCAATTTGTGGTTTAGAACTCGCTTTTGAAAAGAATAAGAAGTAAAAAGATCCACCTACAGTAAGGATCAGGCCAGTTAGTCCAATATAATCAATCATAGTTCACCCTTTATTTTGAAACAGATGTAACACTTAGTTCATAAAATTTGAAGAAGTTCCAAATCATTTTGGCGGTCGCTCCCCAGAGTAGATGATCTTTGCCTTCTTCGCCAGTGTGGGAGATATAGGTATTGCGCATTATAGGATAGAAAAATATTGGATTTTGCTGATCGGGCCTCACACTTTTTGCAAAAGTCCAATTTTCGTACTTCAAGAGATCGCGAAATGGAACAAGCATTGCCTCATCCCACTCCCCATTGGATTTAATTATTTTAATAAATTCAGCAGGCTCCATATCGATATGGCATAAGCACGGATAAATTAAAGAGCTCGATGCAGTTTTGACAGTATCCAGAATACCTATAACTTTTAGATTCCTAGCTTCAAGACCAGTCTCTTCTTCGAATTCTCGCACGGCAGTTTGTCTTGGGCTCTCTCCCTCAAGTTTGTGACCACCAATAAAAGCTATCTGCCCGCTATGGCTAGGCATGCTTTCGCTTCTTTTTATTAAAAGAAGGTATTCACCCACAAATAGGAACACGACTGCTCCGGCCCAATCCTTGTCTGGCCGCTCGTCCAATTTTGCGCTAGGAATAAGATCTTTTGGAAGATTTAAATTAAAAAGTGACTTCATTTATGCGTTTAAAATATCAATTCGCCCTTGTTCAGGCCATTAGAAATTATTTCACACAAAATGGATTCATTGATGTTCTAACTCCACCGATGGTTCAAAATCCAGGAATGGAAACCCATATCCATCCTTTCGAGGTGTTTACTAAAAAGAATAACAAAAGCTCAGGGCAGTACTTGCACACTTCTCCAGAGTTCCATATGAAAGAGCTCCTCTCACTCGAAGAGGAAGGCTTTGATAAGATCTTTAATATTTCTTACTGCTTTAGAGACGAGCCAAGCTCACCCATTCATAGATCTCAGTTTCTAATGCTTGAGTGGTATAGAAAAAATGAGCGGTATGAGAAAATAATGGAAGATTGCGAGAATTTAGTCCGCCATTGTCTTCAAGAATTAGAGAATTCCGGTTCTCCTATTAAGAAGTCTCTTCAAAACTTCTCTCCCGTAAAAGCAACTGTACAAGAGCTCATTAAAGATGAATGCAAATTTGATATACTAAATTTTCTAGACACTTCAGAGCTTAAAAGAAAAATAGAAAAAGACTTCAAAGACGTTCCCCTTCCTTCAAGTGATTGTGCCTGGGACGATTATTTCTTTCTTCTTTTTTTAAATAAGGTCGAGCCAAAATTTGAAAGCATTCCCTACTTACTGCTTTATGAATTTCCAGCACCATTAGCAGCTCTTTCAACTTTAAAACAAGATGAGCCACGAGTTTGCGAAAGGTTCGAGATTTATATGAATGGAGTTGAGCTCTGTAATTGTTTTAATGAGCTAACAGATTTAGAAATGCAAAAGAAAAGATTTAAACAACAGGAAGTGGATAAAAAAAGGCTTTACGGCTATGAACTTCCAAAGCCTGAGGTTCTCTATTCAGCACTTGAAAAAGGTCTGCCTCCCTCGGCCGGTGTGGCACTGGGTGTGGAGATGCTTTTGGCCAACTTAACTGGAGTGGCCAATCCATTTTACAACTAGGTTTATATAAATTTAAGTGAACCAAGAATAGCGATCGTCGCGGCAAACATGACCCCCATGCGAATGGTAAGTCTATCCTTAAGTGCGGCTAAGTCTTCTTTGGTCGCATAAAGTTCAAAGCGCTCATTAATACTTTTAAAACCTTGAAGTATTTGTTGACGAAGCTCTCCCATATCTCGTTTGAGCTCTTGATGAAGCTCTTCAGTGTCCCTTTTGAGCTCATGCTTAATCTCTTGCATGTCCCTCCGAGAGTTCGTTGCCAACTTGTCACAAAAAAACCGCCCCCTAGGTTTCCGTTGCACTAATCCTGGGGGCGGCATATAAAAGGGTAAAAGAGCTTAGTGTAATGTCCTCACAAGGCGGAAGCCCACATGGTTGTCCATGAAGGATGGCCTGTAGTCGATACGAGCAGCAGAGCGCAAAAACATGGCTTTGTGGGTCCAGCTGCCGCCACGAACAACACGACTGACACCGGCACTTGGACCGACAGGGTCGACAGTATCACGTGGCGACTTAGTGTACCAATCCTGCGTCCACTCCCTGACATTGCCATGCATATCATAGAGACCAAAAGCGTTTGCCAGGTTTACATAAGATCGAATAGGTGCCACCTCGTGAGTTCTATCTCCTGAATTTATATAATTAATAGCATGTGCGGAAATATAGGCTGCATCCTCTCCAAAAGAGTAAGCAGTTTCTGAGCCAGCCCTAGCGGCGTATTCCCACTCTGCCTCGGTAGGAAGACGATACTTTATACCTGTCCTAACTTTTAAAAGACTAATAAAGCTCTGAACATCGTTGTAGCTTACCCTCTCAACAGGGTTGTTAGGACATAAAGTTTCAGTAGCTCCAGTAGTGTGGCTTACTCTAGTCTCAAAGCTACTAGGACAATGCTCTGGGTCTTTAAAGTGTGAAGGATTAACTCCCATCACTTCAAAATACATTGACTGAGTAACCTCTGTTGTCATCATCTCGAAATCCCGAGTGATTGTTACATATCGCTGTTTTTCATCGCGGTTTCTACCAAATTCATATTTAGGAGATCCCATAGTAAAGCTTCCAGCAGGAATTGTAACGAATTCCATTCCTACAGTACTACCAGACATGTAGCCAAGGACTTCATCTATTTTTTCAGAAATCTCTATGTTTTTTAGATTGGAGAAGACATACCCTACGATTTCTCTTGCCCGCACAGAATCTGAGTCTCCATAGCGGTCTCGAAGGTAGGCGTACATCGCTTCATGAAACATCAGTGCTGCTTTATCCACTTCGGCTAGCTTTGAACTGTTGAAGAGGTGTTCGTTTACCAAAATGCTTCCATAGTGGGTGTAGTTTGCAAGTTGTGTGTATTTTACTTTTCCACCGCTACAATCTCTAGCACTTGGCTTCATCCTATAAAGAGCATCGTCAATCACTTCCAGATCTCCATCCACCTCGCGTAGATTCCTTTCAATGTCATCAAAGTATGGGAACAATGCCTCATAGAGTTTTTTATTTACAGAGAATAATTTAGCCTTCTGAAGATCCACAATTTGGCGATAATCAAAAGCTTCAAAGACTTTCATAGGGAGTCCGAACTCCTTTTCAGCCTCGTATAGATCTACAAGTCTTGCCCAGCGAATACTCTGTAATTGGTCATTGTTTTGACAAACCCAGGCTCCACCGCCATTTCCTACACTTCCTTCTCTGGCCTGCACAAGACCTGCCAACATCATTACACATAAGGTTTTCTTTAACATTTTTTTCTCCTGTTCTTATGAATTCATTATTTTTGTTAATGGATAAAACTGTATTTGCACTTGATAGACGTCATCCGCCTTATCTTCTTCCAGTAGCTTTACAAATTTTGATTTAAATTCTCTTATAAGTTCTTTCGCCTTAGGCATGTTCTCACGAGACATGTTAAAACATGAGGCCTGAAACTCACGTTCCTCAGGTGTGAACTTTCTTATAGCAAGCTTTGCGTTTTCAAGAGTTTGCTCGTGGTAGCGCTTAATCGCCTCACTTGCGATGTCATTTCCAGCATGAACCCTGCCATGTTGGTTCACATCAAGTTTGCCAGCATCATCTCTTTGAAGTAGATCAAGCTCCAAGAGTAGATTTATTGTTTTTTTAACTTCTTTGGGAGTGACTTTAAAATTAAGCTTTGAGCTAATCCATTCATAGTCTTCTTTAAAACTCTCTAGTCGAACCATCTCCCTAATGACTAAACAATACCAATGAGAAATTAGGTTAAACGTGCTTAGATCGATAATGCGCATGTGGGCATTAGGGTGCAGTTTTTCCATGCGCTCCAAAATAGCAATGCAAAGCTTTGGGTCGTTACCATGTTTTTGCAGTCGCACTAGATCTTCAAAGTATTGACACTCATCATGTTCAAACTCAAAAAAGTCACTTAGTTTGCGAGTGAGTTTGCTTCCAGGATGTCTTTGTCCATTTAAGATCTTAGTAATGGAAGATGTGTCTTGTAGGCCTAGTTGTCTGGCCCAAACACCCATAGTCCATTTCTTGTTTCTTTTCTTAGCGTCCTCGCTATACGAGAGTAGGAACGCTTTGTAGTTTGTGTATGTTTGTAATCTGTGTTTCATGCCGATCAATATATAGTTCAACCAGACCAGAAACCAGACTTATTTGGGCAAGCAGAGAGCAAAGTCTGGGCAAGACTGCCCAGGTGAAATATTTACAGATCAAATTGATTCAAGCTCTATAAAGTTTACAGATTGGATTGATTTAAGAAATTCATTAGCTTGTGAAGCTTAATGATTGTTTCTGATTTTATATGCTGAAAGGGAGCTTGCGATGCCCAGTTTAAATGAACTCTTGGGTCTTGAGTGCTTCTTATCTTAGTTTGCCAAACTTTAGGATACTTTGTTGCAAGTTCGGCTGAGAACACCGCGTACCAGGTATAGAGATCTTTGGGATTATTTGCAAGGACATCCATAACCTCTAAAGTCTTCTCTGTGATGATTCGTTTTATTGACCAAAGGTTGAGCTTTCGAATAGAACTTCCATCAAATACTCTTCCAAGATATTTTTCTCCGTATTTCACAGTAAAATCGCTTAATGCCTTTTCTGGAGTTTCATCATACGACTCTAAGCTAGAATATACATCATCAAGTGTTATTGCTCTGTAAACCCCTTCTCTAGAGCCACCTTGCTCCAAGACATTTAAATATTTAATTACATCATCTTGCTTTGGTTCAGAGTTTCTAGTCACCTCGTATAGTTCTTGGATAAAGGCAACCTGATATTTTCTCTTTTCTTTGTTAGAAAGAGACTTAAAAGAGCTTCCTTGTTTTTCAATGGCCCTATTTTTATCGGAGTAAACTTTTGTGGAAGTGGCGTCAACTTCAACCTTAGGAATATTAGGTAACTCTAATGAAACTTTCTTTTCTCCAAGGAGTTTATTTGAAATCTCCTCGCCAAACATGCTTTTGACATGCCCTCTAATTTGTTCTTTGTATTTTTCCAAATCCAGAGAGTGAGCGGAAAAAGATAGTAATATGATTACAAAGCCTAAATACTTGGCCACGGCAACTCCTTGATATAATTAACTTGCAACACCATTTTAAGGGACAAAGTTTCCAGCTACAAACGAATTTCTAAAAATAGTAAGATAAGTGTAGGAGGAATCATGTTTAATTTTGCTTTTAGAAATAAAAAAATGGTTAAAGATTTGGCCAAAGAGATTGCTCAAGAAACAGCTAAAGAGCTGGACACTGTCAATAGCAGCCATACCCAACAATTAAGCGATATTAAGCATGCCCTTACCGCCCTAGTTGATAAAATTGATTCACTAGAAAAGAGGCTAAACAACAAAGAGCTCAAAGATCGCCAAACCTATGGCCATATTCAATACAAAATATCGGAGCTTCAAACAGACTTTTCAAAGAGTGAATAGAATCTAATGTCCTCACATTGACAATCCCTTTATTGGCCTGCAACCATAGGCCTATCAAAGGGATAAAAATGGCAAAAATTCTTCTACTTACCTTATCATTAGTACTAACTTCCTGCTTTGAAAAAGATGAACCTCTTGATGGGGTTTGGAGCTTAAAACTTCGTATTCAGAATAAAGAAATTCCATTCCAGCTTCACTTTCAGGAAAATCAAAAAGTAGACCTGCATAACGGCGCAGAAGTAATCAATCTAGGCTATGATCTGCTAAATGACATTGTCCTAATTCCTATTTTGAACTTTGATGCTCTCCTAGAGCTTAAGCAGGATGGATCAACCATAACTGGAAACTGGATAAAGCCCAATAGAGAACCTGAGTTTAGGGTTCCTGTTACAGGCACAAAAGTACCCGCAAAGATTAAAGTGCCTAAGCTTGGTATCCCCGAGAAGTGGAAGATTGAACTATCTGATAAAGATAAAACGAAAGAGGGAATTCTTCTTTTCACTCAGCGAGACGACTACACTTTTGCAAGTGTTCTCACAAGGACGGGTGATTACAGATTTTTAACACCAAAAAAAAGTGGTGACTCTTTAGTTCTATATGGCTTCGATGGTGTCTTCTCATTTTTCTTTGACGGGAAGCTTTCAGGTGAAATCTATGAAGGAACTATGTACTCGGGGATAAGTAGCCAAAAGTCATTTAAGGCCAAGGTGAATCCTGACTTCGAGTTGCCCGACCCTACAAAGACCACTACACTTGCTGGAAACTTAAGCGATGTTTACCTAAAAAAACTGAACGGAAAAACTGAAAGTCTTATCAACGAATCAAACAAGGACAAGGTAAAAGTATTTCAAGTCTTTGGTTCCTGGTGTCCTAACTGTATCGATGAGACTAGATTCATTAAAAAGTGGAGAGAGAGAAACAAGGATAAAGATGTGAGCTTTTCCATAATAGCTTTTGAAAGAAGTCCCAATAAAAAGGAAGCGATAAAGCAATTAAAGAAAACCAAAAAGATGCTGGCTATTGACTACCCAATTTATATTGGAGGATTAACCAGTGGAACAAAAGTTGAGGAAGTACTGCCTCAACTCAAAAATTTTATATCCTTCCCGACCACACTAATATTAGATAAGAATAACAGGGTTAGAAAAATCCATGCAGGCTTTTCAGGGCCTGCGACTGGAAAATATTACGAGGATTTTATGATGGAGTTTGACTCCACAATAGATAGACTTCTTAAAGAATAACTATTCTACAATTCTTCCGACCAAGTCATAGTCAAGAACGTCGGTGATTTCAACTTTAACGATTTCACCGGCC
This sequence comes from Halobacteriovoraceae bacterium, assembly GCA_002711995.1. Lineage (GTDB taxonomy): Bacteria > Bdellovibrionota > Bacteriovoracia > Bacteriovoracales > Bacteriovoracaceae > UBA845. The sequence continues at coordinate 250,205 of PASN01000008.1, forward strand.
TTGCCCACACCATCATTGATAATTACTTTCCCATCAATGTCCGGAGCTTGTCCCTGGTGACGACCTTGAAGCAAAAGATTTGTTTCCTCGTGAGCACCTTCAACAAGAACATCTAGAGTCTTGCCAAGGTATTCTTGGTTAAGCTCTCTGGCGATTTCTTTTTGAGCTTCATAAAGTCTTTCAAATCTTTCATCGATTACTTCTTGAGGAACCTTATCTTTGAGTCTAAGAGCTGGAGTTCCATCTTCATCAGAGTATTTAAAAACTCCTAGGTGATTAAACCTTACAGTTTGAATTCCTTCAATTAGCTTTTGGAAGTCTTCTTCAGTTTCCCCAGGGAAACCAACAATTATTGAAGTTCTTAGAACTATTCCTGGAATTTTTTCTCTGAGAGTTTTGATCTTTTGGTGAATTACATCACCAGTGACTCTTCTATTCATTCTCTTTAGAACTTTGTCAGAGAAGTGCTGAACTGGCATGTCCAGGTATTTACAAATCTTGTCCGAGCTTGCCATGAGATCCATAACATCTTCAGTTAGATCATCTGGGTAGAAATAGAATACTCTTACCCACTCGGCTCCAGACTGATCTTGAAGTGCTTTTAGCATTCCATGAATCTGAGGATTCTTTCCATCAGTTTTTTCAAAGCCTTTAAAGTCAGACCCATAATCGGAGAAGTCCTGAGATATTAGGTTTAACTCTTTAACCCCTGACTCTGTAAGTTTCTTTGCTTCTTTAACAAGTGACTCAACTGAACGTGAACGAAGCTTTCCTCTAAGTGTTGGAATAATGCAAAATGTGCAGTTTCTATTACAACCCTCTGAGATCTTTAGCCATGCCATATACTCTGGAGAAGTGTTAAGCCTTGGATCGAATTCGGTGTGAATATACTTTGGGATTTCAACAAAAGATTTCTTTTCTAACTTCCCTTCTTCAAAAGCTTTAAGAAGTGGAACGATTTTATTGTACTCTCCAGTGCCAATAAACATATCAACTTCTGGCATCTCTTCTTCAAGCTCACCGTGATATCTCTGTGCCATGCAGCCACTCATAACAAGAGCTTTGCAGTTCCCGTGTTCAGGATTTTTATAATCAGAGTATTCTAAGACAGTTTCAATAGACTCGACTTTTGCCGCTTCAACAAAAGAGCAGGTGTTAACAATAATCACTTCCGCTTCCGATGGCTCTGTTGTGATTGTGAATCCGTCAAGGCCTAAATGACCTAACATAACTTGAGAATCAACTAGGTTTTTGGAACAACCTAGAGAGCTAAAGTATAGAGACTTTTCTTGAAATGTTTTTTCAGTAGTTTGCATAATATTGATAATCCTTAATTTTCGCTTTTATAAGGTTTTTAGACGCATAAGTCCATAGATGGAGCGTGGAAAGTAATATTTACAGCTATATACAAAACTTATTCGCTAAGCCTTGATTAGCTGGTAACTCTCCATCATGTTGAAATTATATATCTTGTTAATTACAAGCTCAGTTGCGTATAGTCAGACAAAGGTTCTGGGTGGAATCTACTCCACTCAAGCAAATGCTGGTGTCGCTAGAACGGCTGATGCAACCTCTCCTTTTTTAAATCCAGCAGGACTAGGCGAAATCACTAAATCCTCAATTTCCTCAGGAGCATCAAGTTTTAGCGCTAAGAAAACAAAGTTAGAAAGTAGCGTAGAGTTCAACAGCTCTTCCAACCATGTTTCCTATATCAAAAACATGCAGAAATTTAACTTAGGTTTTATGATTGTAACCGAAGACTCTAAATTTAATAACAAGATTAAAACTTCAAGCTCCAGAAACTCAGAAGGACTCCCTACAGGCTCAACTGAAAGTGAGACGGAAAAACTTCAATCCAACCAATATATCATTGCAATTTCCCCACGCGAGTCATGGTGGGGGCTTGCTTTCAACCTTGCGAGCATTAGTTCGACTCTTCAATCATCTAGTTACAATCAGAACTTTTCGAACAGTGCCCCTGACCAGCGAGATTATTCAAGCTTAAATTCCTCAACCTCTCTTAATCTTCTACTATATGGAATAAGCTTCGGTTTTAAATATAGGTATGAGTCATTCACCTTTGGTGCGAGAGTAGCGAGTCCTCTTTATATTTTTAAAAATGATTCTAAAATAAATATGTCTTCAATTAATGTGAGTGGAATTGATTCAAGTAACGTGACAATTTCCCACTTTAATTATGAGTCAAAGCTGACCGAAAAGGACTCTAAATTTGGAGAGGCTAAATTGAGTTTGGGAGCTGCGTGGCAAAATAATAGATGGCAGACAGAATTCAATATAAGCATAATGCCTGCATATCAATCTATAAATTTTAAACTTAGGGACGATATGAATGTGGGGTTCTTTAATTCCTCAACAAACACCTTTTCTGAAGATTCTCAAAACATAAATAGTGGAAGCGATGATTATTCTAAATCGTCTATCTCGCCTTCAATTGGGGTTCAATACCGATTTAGCAGCTTCACAACACTTGGAGCTGGAGTTTCTTATTTCCCCACAATTTCCAAAAGCGATGAGGACGTAAATGCAACTAACTTTACATGTGGCATAACTCAGCGACATAAAAATTACACCGGCACCTTTGCTCTATTCTATGTAAATGCTGAAGATGCTGGGGGAAACAAGACATGGAACTCAGAAACTCAAAAGGATGAAAATGTTGATCTGGGCTACTCTGAAGTAGGACTAAGTTTTTCAGGGTCTTACTTCTTTTAGGACTTTTCTCTATAGAAACACCCTACTGACTTTTTGTTTCTCACACTTGCATTAAGGACCATATTGGCAACTTCCACACCGTTTCTGAGACCAATGAGTTCATCATGAAGAGCTGCGTGTCTATAGAACTTGTGAATTTCATCAGACATTTCTCTAAACATTGCACGAGCTCTGGCAAGCCTATTTTTGGATCGAGTAAGTCCTAAGTAGTTCCACATGGTTTGCTTTATGGTCTGGATATCTTGAGCTATAAGTCCAAGGTCTAGAGCATCCTCTCCAATACGCCAATCTCTAATTTTTTCAGCGTCATAGATCTTCTCATCTTTAAGGCTTTCGCTTATTTCTTCAGCAGCAATATAACCAAAAGTGACACCTTCTAAAAGAGATGTTGACGCCAATCGGTTTGCCCCATGGAGCCCAGTACAAGAAACCTCGCCAACAGCATACAGATTTTTTAAATTAGTTCTGCATTTAAGATCCGTTTTGACTCCCCCACATGTGTAATGCGCAGCTGGTACAACAGGAATAGGGTCTTTGGTGATATCAACTTTGTGTTCAAGGCAATATTCGTAGATTGTAGGGAACCTATTTTTGATCCACTCAGGGTCTTTATGAGTAATATCTAAAAATACATAGTCGTCTTTTAGCGCGATCATCTCACTTAAGATTGCTCGGGCAACAACATCACGTGGAGCTAGCTCTTTATCAGGGTGGTACTTATCCATGAAAGCTTCGCCTTTGGAATTTAGAAGCTTTCCGCCTTCACCTCTTACCGCTTCTGAGACTAAGAAGCGTCTGTGACCTGTTCCAGAGTAAAAGGTTGTTGGATGGAATTGAATAAACTCCATGTTTAGCATCTGTGCTCCCGCTCTAGCGGCCATTGCATGTCCATCCCCTCTTGAGCTTGATGCATTTGAGTTATGAAGATAGAGGGCGCCAATACCGCCAGTTGCTAGTATCGTTTTTTTTGCCAGAACCTTTTTTACTTTTTCGTTCTTTTGGTCAAACACATAAGCTCCAACAACTTTGTTTTCTTCATATCTTTGTTGGATTGCAACTCCGTGGTGATTAGGAGTGATGAGATCGATTGCGGTATGTGCGGTTAGAAATTCAACTGTGGGAAATCTTTCTTTGTCGTTTAGGTAATTTAGGAGTGATACTTGAATAGCTTTTCCAGTGTAGTCGCCCTTGTAAATGATTCGGGCCTTTGAGTGGGCCGCTTCCTTAGTAAATAAAAGCTCTCCGGCCTCATCCCTATCAAATTGAGTATTCGCTTTTTCTAGAAAAATCTCTTCTAAAATTTCTGGAGAGCGATTGGCCAGTATTTTTGCAGCTTCTAGATTGGCCGTATGTGAGCTTGCTCTGTTGATGTCCTCTACTAGAGTGTCCTCATCATCCCAAATTTTTTGTGAATAAATCACTCCACCTTGTGCCCAATAGGTATTTGTATGCTTGGGCTCCTCCTCTCTAGTGCAAATTCCGACACGTGCTCCCTGTTCAGCGAGCTTTATAGCGCTGGTTAACCCTGCGATTCCGGAACCAACAATGAGTACGTCAAATTCTTTAATCATATTCTTTTATATTTTAAGGAGATATCCACATGTGGAGCATCATAAGTTAAGGCTCCAACACTTATTGCATCCACTCCATCAATTAAATAGTCTTGAATTGTCTCAAGTCGAATACAACCAGAGACTTCAAAGGTTTGTCCACTTTGTTTTAACCTGATTGCCTCTTTGATCAGTGACGGAGAAAAGTTATCTAACATCAGATGTTTTACCTCGAGTGCTTGTGCTTGTTTAAGCTCTTCCAGATCATGGATCTCCACAATTACAGGTCTATAAAAGGAGTGAATGTCTTCAAAAAATTTCAAGGCATTTTCAAGACCACCAAAGAAGCTCTTATGGTTGTCTTTAATCATTAAGCAATCCATCTGTCCAAAGCGGTGATTAAAGCCACCACCAACAAATACTGCGTACTTTTCCAATGCCCTATGGCCTGGGGTTGTTTTTCTAGTGTCTAAAATTTTAATGTTATAATTTTTCGCTTTATCAACATATTGTTTAGTATAGGTTGCGACAGCACTTGCTCTCTGTAAAAGATTCAAAGCGATTCTCTCACCCGTTAGGGCAATATTGAAAGGAAGATCAAAGTTTAACTCTTCCCCCTTTTTAACGCTTTTCCCTTCAAGTTCTAAAAGAGAGTCTAGTTTTGATGGATGTAGATAGTTGAAGGCCTCAACAAAATAAGGCATCCCGGCCACAACAATATCCTGTTTAAACTTAAGACTACATTTAACCAAGTTCTGCGGAAGAGCGTTTACATACGCAAAGTTTGTATGAAGATCATCTTCCTTATAATAGTTGGCTATCGCATCCTGTAAAAAGACTTTATTTAAATGGTTCATTTTCACTCTGTATAACGTAAAATTTGAAAAGGCAAACCTCTCGATTTCGTTAAGCATCACACAAATGTCATACAAATTCAAAGACTTATAATCGAACGACTTTATCCATACTTTGAACGTATTCGCCATGCTTTCAAAAGTTCTTCCATTATTATTTGTCCTATTGATGGGCCTTACGCTGCACCAGCAAAAGCTCACAAAGGTCACATATAACTATAAAAAAAGACTTTCAAGTGAAAGTGGCTCCGGACTTTACCATGCCATGGTAACCGGCGATAAATCCAAAGTTTCAAAAAGATTAATTGGAGTGATGCAGGACTTTGGTCTTATGCACCTATTAACACCATCAGGGCTTCACCTCAGCTCATTCTTACTTCTTTTCCATTACTTTCCCAGACTTCGTATAATGATCGTCCTCTCATTACTGATGTCTTCATTCTTTATTACAGGTTTCATGGCGCTAAAAAGAATGTTAATTTTCTATTTTCTTAACTACTTTTTTAAAAACATTAAACTCTCGTTCTTAGGCACCTTCTTTTTTGCAATCGCAATTGGAAACTACTCAGAGTCCCCATTAAGCTTTTGTTTCACTTTCATATTTTGGGGCTCAATCGTTTTCAGTGAAGGATCCAAATGGATGTTAGCTAAGCAACTATTTCTTTATCAAGCGATCGTTGCAATTCTTTTTAATCAGGAGATCAATCTTTTGGCCGTGGTTCTCAACCCTTTGGTTTCTGCAAGCTTCACATTAATCTTTCCGCTAATGCTTATTTGCTATCCCATTCCCCTACTAAAAGGTCTCGGGACCCTTATAGCTGACTTAGGTGAAAGCTTCATTCTGCTCTTAGAAAGCCTTAGTTTCTTAAACGTTCCGGGAATAATGGCCGTCGCTCTTTTCATAGCTCTAGCACTTAAAAAGAGATACCTTCTAGTAGTCTTCGGTCTAATTTTTGTTACAAGTCTTAACCACCCAATCATGCTTAAGAGATATTCCTCCAGCAAGCACTACCCATTGCCAAGTCATCATGAGATATTGAAAACCGGAAGATTTAAAATTAATTATATAGATAGAACGTGTAGATTTAGAAAGAGTGGGAATTTTAAATGTAGAAAAAGGCCCTCCAAGTTTGGAGGGCCTAGTATTTAGATAATTACTTAACTTTCATGTCCTGGATAAGCTTTTCGAAAGTCTTCTCTTCTCTGATAGCATAAAGAAGGTTTTGCTTGATTTGCTCGTTAGACTTGTAGTACTGCTCCAGTTGAGCCTTTTCCATGCCGGACTGATCTGCCATCTCTTGAATCTTAGCATCAAGGTCAGCATCAGTTGCTTCCACTTCATACTTCTTAGAGATCTTGTCCAAGATCAAACCACTTTTAACCTGGAAGGTAGCTTTTTGAGTAACGTCTTCATCCCACTTTTCAAAGTAAGTTTTAACCATCTCATCGTTGAAGCCTTGTTGCTTAAGGTTATTGCCAAGGTCTTCTCTTACAGCTTGTTTCTGTTGTTCTATCAATGCGTTTGGAACGTCAAAGTCATTTTCTTCAATTAGCTTCTCAAGGATTTGCTCTTGAAGTTTTGCTTGGACCTCTCTCTTTTTTTGGTTTTGAAGTCTTTCTCTGTTCTTCTTGTCAAAGTCTTCAACAGATTCAAAACCAAACTCTTTCGCAAGCTCATCAGTCATCTCAGGAACTTTCTTTTCTTTAATTTCAAGAAGTTCCACATCGAATTTCACGTCAGCGCCTTTAAGGTCAGCTTCGTGATAATCTTTAGGGAAAGTAAGTTCGATTGTTTTCTTTTCGCCTTTCTTCATTCCAATCATTGCATCTTCAAATCCTGGGATGAATTGGCCAGAACCAATTTCAAGAACAAATTCTTCAGCTTTCATGTTATCTGGACGAGTGCCGTCTGGCTTCTCACCTTCAAAGTTGAATACTGCGAACTGACCTTTTTCAAGCTTTGCCTTTTCGTCTTGCACCTCAACCATTTCAGACTTTGGAGCTAGATAGCGGTCTTTCAATTCTTTAACATCGTCTTCATTGATTGAGTCGTCTTCTTTTTTGAAGCTGTACTTGCTGTAGTCTTTAACTTCAACCTCTGGAAAAGTTTCAACTGTAGCTTCAAAGCTTACTTTCTTTCCACCTTCAAAGTTAGTGTTGCCAAAGTTAGGGTAGCCTACTGGTCTAATTTTTTCTTCTTGAACAGCTTTATAGAACTCTTCAGAAACAAATCTATATAGGGCATCGTTCTCTACTTGTGGCCCATAAACCTGCTGAATCATGGCCAAAGGAGCCTTGCCCTTTCTAAAACCCTTTAGGTTTGCAGATTTTTGTTTTTCTTTTAGAGCTGCTTGGATTTGAGATCCAAGATCAACATCTTCAAAATTGAATTTAAATTTTTTGGTGCATCCATTAACTTCTTCAACAGTATAGGCCATAGTTCGTCCTCTTGATTTTATGCGTTAATTATTATGAAAAATTAGTGGGAAAATAGCCAGAAACGCGTGGAAAGTCAAAGTATTAGCTCTAATACCAAGTTTTTACTTTGTATAAACCTTGTGGCGGAGCAACCTCGCCAATACGATCAATTTCCCTGCCTGAAAGAGCGGTTTTTACTACTTCTTTATCAAGCTTGCCACGTCCAACATGCCACAATGTTCCAACCACAAGCCTAACCATTTGCTTCAAAAAGCCATTGCCCACAATTCTAACCATATGGTAATTAGGCAAGATTCCCTGCAGGTTTGGGGCAATATCACTAGTTACCTCACATTCAAAAATCTCTCTAATAGTCGAGCTAGGCTCGGAGCCAACACAGCTGAAATTTTTAAAATCATGCTGGCCAATGAAGAGCTTGCAGGCCTGTCGCATCTGTTCAAAATCTAATTCATATGGATAGTTTGCCATGAGGTCTTTTTGAAATGGCGATGAAGTAAGATTGGTTGTGAAAAGATATTTATATTCTTTTTTAATCGCGTCATTTGTAGGTCTAAAGCTTTCTTCACAGAAAGCAGCATCCAGAACTCTAATATCGTCTGCTAAGTTGCTATTTAGGGCCCTAACTAAACTTTTTGGAGGAATCTCAAAAGGAGCTCTCAATTTTACCACGTGGGACAAAGAATGTACGCCAGTGTCTGTTCGCCCAGAACCAATTGTATGAATTGAATTACTTTTGAATATTGTTCTTAGAGCACCTTCAAGTTCCCCCTGGGCGGCGGGATGGAAGTCTTTCTGCTTCTGCCAACCTAAAAACCTACTGCCCTTAAAGGTCAGAAAAATTTTATAATAGATCATCTAGCTTCAGGCGCCTCGCCCTCAGAGTCTTCCCAGTCAAAAACGCCTTGCAACTTATCTCTATGCAAGGCCGTGTAGCCTAGGCTTAAAACAACGTAAAGACTTATAATTACAGGTATCATTACTTGTTCGTAGATAAACAGGGACGATATAATTAGAAACACCAAAAACAACACTTTTCTTTTGTTTTTTCTAACCCAATCACTGTTTTTAAATGATGGAAAAGGTAAATTGGAAATCATCAGAAGTGCGTAGAATATAATGTAGGGTATAGCAATATAGAGATTGTTGAAGATTTCAAAATCCAAAGACACCAATATGTAACTTAGAACGGCCAAAGCTGCCCCTGGAATTGGAAGTCCCTGAAAATAATCACTTTTAACTCTTGTTATGTTTGCGTTAAAGCGGGCCAGTCTCAAGGCTCCACATAGAAGAAAAAGAAAAGCAATGACCATTCCCACTCTTCCCGACTCAATAAGGAATCTGTTGTAAAAGATTATGGCAGGGGCCATGCCAAATGAGATCAGGTCACTTAAGCTATCAAACTGCTCTCCAAAAGATGAAGAAGTGCCAGTCAGTCTCGCAACTCTCCCATCGACGCTGTCAAAAATGGCACCCAGAAAAATGAACATGCATGCTTTGTAAAACTCCCCTTGAATGGAAAACATTATGGCGACAAAGCCACAACCAATGTTCATTGCTGTAAAAGTATTAGGTAAAAAGAATGCAAACTTATCCAGTCTTTTGTCGGCCATAAAAATCCTTATGCTCCAGCCAAAACCGTTTCACCGGCCTTAAGCGTTTCTCCCTTTGAAACTAAAAGCTTTGCGTCCAATGGAAACCTTAGCTTCACCTTTCCACCAAAAGGTAAATAGCCCATGCAAGCAGACATTTTCGCTCGATCTCCGACTTCAACAAAGCTCCTGAAGCTTAATAGGAGCGGTTCTATTTCGAAGAAAATCCTATCGCTTTTAGTATCACGAAGCGTGAGATTATAGCGGTTTCGGCGGTTTGTAAAACCGCGCCATTTAGATTGATTCGAGTTCTTAATTTTTAGTTCTTCCACTGAAGCTTTGCATGGGAAGTAGACCCCTAACCCGGAACACAATGACACAGAGAGGCATACCTCACGGGTCTCATTATCTACCCATTTAACCTTTCCATTAATTGGAGAAAAGATCAGCTCAGGGTTAATTGCCAATCCATCTTTGTAATTCGGCCATATGCTTCTTCTTATGTAGAGGAAAGTCGCCAACGCCAAAACCCAAAACAATGCTAAAAAAAATGGAAGCGTGATAAAAATAAGCAGTGTGGAAAGCCCAATCTTAAAATAAGAAATTTTGCTTACAAAAAGACGTTTCACTTTCTAACTCTTTGATTTTTTGAATTCTTGATCTAAAGTCCTATAGTAAAAAACCTCTGAATTCATTGACCTACCAAGCATGCGACTAAAGATTTCTTTTGGTCTTTCTTTTATTAAATCATAGGTAGATTGAAGGCCTGGAAAAGATTCAGGATCACATGTGAAAGCATTTCCACACTCCACCAGCTCATCTTCAGGAATCAGTCTTTGTTCAGTGGTATCATTCTCCCACTCATAGATAAAAATTTCTTTCTTGAATGCCTTGGATACAAAAAGCCCGCGAGGAATATTTAAGATTGTTGGGATATCAAAGTGCCTACATGAAAAAACTTTCATTGATTGCCACTTTAAGACTTCACAGAGTCCATGAGCAACTCTCACACCAGTGTAGGATCCAGGGCCAGACATATAGAAGACATTTTCAATAGATTTCAAATCAAGATTGTGTGCATTAAGAATCTCTTGAATAAGGCCATGAAGTGCCTTAGAGGCCTTTGCTTCTTTTATGATTTTGAATTCCACCCATTCCAGGTCCTTATTTAAAAGACCTATACAGATTTGATTGGATGTATCAAGAAAGAGTGAGCTCATTAAAAAATTCGAGTTATATCGTTGAACAGGGCCACAAAGATCAACACAAACAAAAGAGACATTCCAAACTGCTGAGCAACTTGAATTTTCTTCCTTGATAAAGGACCGCCATTAACAATTTCTAGAAAAATGAAGACAATGTGTCCACCATCCAGCACTGGAATTGGGAATAGATTTATAACACCTAAATTAATACTAATTAAGGCCATCAATCTAAAGAACATAGAAAGACTAATGTTAAAAGAATCTGAAGCGACCTGACCGATCGCCAGAGGACCACCAATAGTATCCAGAGAAACCTCAGCGGTAATTAACTTTTTGAATCCTAAAACAGTTTTTATAAGACCTTCTTTAGTTCTAACCCAAGCACTAGAAAGCCCATCAACTATGCCATCAGCTTTACTCTCCACCATTTTCAGTGGCATAAATACCATTCCACTATAGACTCCAATGGTCATTACCTTTTGTCCATTGACCTCTCTATACTCAGGAGTCAAGCTCAGCTCTAACCTCTTGCCCTTTCGCATAATTTCTAGCTTGGAGGCCTGCTCACTTTCAACTTTTTGCAGCTTTGTTCTAAGCTCATTAAAGCTTGAAATGGATTCTCCATTGATTCCTACAATAATATCGCCTTTTTTAATGTCGGCCTTATCTGCAGGGGAGCTCATCACTATAGAGCTGACCATAAGATCTGTAGGAAAAAAGCCTTCACCTCTTAGCTTGTTTTCAATATCACTACCCGACACTTCGGCTGTCTTTTCGGCCTCATATTTTAATTCGTCCAAAGAGCTGGCCCTTTCAGGAGTCCCTGTGACTTTATATAGATTCAATGCCTGGGGCTGAGAAGCAAAAAGAATATCTAGAGAGCGATCAAAATTGGGAGATGAACCAGGTTCAGCAACAACAAACATGTTTCCATATGAATCTGCTAGCAGGGGCGCCTTTAGTTGTCCCTGTGCTTGAGCAAATTTTTGCACAAACTCCATACCATTCATGTCGACATCAAATGTCCTATCCACTCCAGCTCTTTCAACCGTGACGGACTTTACTTCTGAATCGACTAGGTTTAAATCATCAAAACTCATGATTTTAGTGTTGTTTATTTTTTTTAAAGCATCTCCACTTCTAAAACCAAGCTCATAAAATGTATTTTGATTATTCAGTGGACCGAACCTAGCTTGAGGAACATTTTCACCAAAAGTTACCAGAGATAGATAGATGAAAAAGGCCAAGATAAAGTTGGCCAAAGGACCGCCAAATACAATCCAGAACCTCGCCCACTTAGTCTTATGAGTAAAGGCCACCTTTTTTTCTTCTTCGCTCAGCTCATCGGCCGAGAGGGGGTCGTCACCAAACATTTTTACGTAACCCCCTAAAGGGATTAGGGATACTGCGTATTGAGTAGCTCCTTTTTTCCATTTAAGAAGCTTCGGCCCAAAGCCTATTGAAAATACTTCTACTTTTACTCCAAATAGTCTGGCGAAAAAGAAATGTCCCAGCTCGTGAAAAAAGACCAATGGTCCTAGAAAGACTATAAAAATCAACACTTTTTCTAGCATGTTTTAACTACCTTAAATTTCTAATTACGAAGAGAAAAAGAGGAGCAACAAACAAAAGACTATCAACTCTGTCATAAACCCCGCCGTGTCCGGGAATGAGGTTGGAGCTATCTTTGATGCTAAACTGCCTTTTCATTTTTGATTGTATCAAATCTCCCAACTGAGCACAGCAGGCAATAATTAAAAATGATATAAGCAGTTGAAATGAAACAAGATTAAATGTAACCGTCCAAAATAGACCGGAAAGAACAACCGAGGTTAAAACTCCACCGATAAAGCCTTCAACCGTTTTTTTAGGACTTACAGATGGCCAAAGTTTCTTTTTTCCATAGTTTTTCCCAAAAAACCACGCGCCTGTGTCCACACTAAAGTTGAGAACCACAACTCCTGCAAAAAGTGCCTTCCACTCTGAAAAATGTGCCAAAGCCGACAGGTTCATAAAAGGAATTAGAAAAAGGGCTCCCATCAAAAAGCTTAGGCCTTTAAGGTTTTTTTTAAGTAATTTGGAGTCATGCTTTGAAACAAATAAGAACAGGAGCATCAAGGCATTAAGTACAATGCCAGCGTTATTGAATGATTTAAAAAATAGCCCCCCAATTTCGACCCAATTAAAATACACGTATCCTAAAATAAATGAAACTTGGGACAAAATGTAACTAAGGTGCCTACGCGAGAATTCTAGAAAATTAACTATAAACTCATCTAAAACGAGCAGACCAACAATGCCTATAAGTGCTAAGGAGGCTCCTTGCCCCAGTGCCACAGCAGCAACCAGAATGAGAAGCATACCAAGCGCAGAATAGACCCTCAACTTGGTGTTAGATATAGCTTTAGCTTCCATGTGAAATGGCCTCCCGCTGTTTTTTTGCCAATTGTCTTGCTTCTTCAATGCTAACACCATTTGAGACGGTGCCAAATCTTCTCTCTCTACAACTGACTTTATCTAAAATTTGTACAAATTCTTGTGGGCCAAAGTCCGGCCACTTTGTCTGACTAAAATACAATTCAGCATAGCTGCATTGCCATAGCAAAAAGTTTGAAATCCTCTGGTCTCCAGCAGTTCTAATAAGAAGGTCTACATCGCCAGAATCAGGTCTATAAAGATTTTTTTCAATATCTTCCTCAGTAATGGCAACATTTGGATTCTTCTCTATAAAAGCATTAACAGAGTCGACAATTTCCTTTCTGCCACCATAACTAAAAGCTAAACTCAATTTTAAACCAGTGCAGTCTTTAGTTTCTTTTTGAATATCTTTAATAAGTTGTTTTGTTCTTTGATTTAGACCATCGATATTACCAATAATCTCGAATTGAACATTATTAGAAACTATCTTTTCACGCTCTCTTTTAAGGAATTTTTCTAGAAGCTTAAAAAGAACATTTATCTCTTCTTGGGGCCTGCTCCAGTTTTCGGTGGAGAATGCGTACAATGTAAGGGCTTCGAGTTTTCTTTCAACAGCAGTGCTAACAATTTTACTTACGACCTGAGAGCCTTTTATATGGCCCCAGAATCGAGGACGACGGCGCTCCTTGGCCCATCGTCCGTTTCCATCCATAATAATAGCAACATGCTTGAGATCTGACATTTTAAACTGTTAAAAGCTCTTTTTCTTTTGCTTCTACAGTAGAGTCAACATCACCTACATACTTATCAGTGATTTTCTGAATCTCGTCCTGAAACTTTTTAAGATCATCTTCTGTGATCTCTTTATTTTTCTCAGCCTTCTTAACCACTTCATTTTGATCACGACGAGCATTTCTGATAGCAATCTTTGCGTCCTCGCCCATTTTCCTAACCTCTCTTACAAGGTCTTTTCTTTTCTCTTCAGTAAGAGCTGGAAATTGGATCCTTATAAAGTTTCCATCATTAGATGGAGTTACACCCAGATTGGCGTTAATAATAGCTTTCTCGATATCCCCAAGAATTGTTTTATCAAATGGTTGGATTTGAAGAAGCCTTGCCTCTGGAGTTGAAACTTGGCCAACCTGATTAACGGGAGTTGGACTTCCGTAATAGTCCACAGTAACGCCATCAAGAATGTTAGCGTTAGCACGTCCAGTTCTAACCCTTGTAAATTCGCGCTGTAATGACTTTATTGCTTTAGTCATTTGTTCATCCAAAGTTGATTTAATTTGATCCATCATATCTAGACTCCTTGAGCTAATCTTTTTTTGTAACTAAAGTTCCCACTTTTTCACCAGCAGCGATTTTTTGAATATTGCCAGGTTGGAACATGTCAAAAACTATAATATCCATGTCATTATCCATGCAAAGACTTATTGAAGTTGAATCCATGACCTTGAGTCCACGGTTTAAGACTTCAATATAGGAAAGCTTATCAAATTTTACGGCCTCTTCGTGCTTCATAGGATCCATATCGTAGATTCCATCGACCTTTGTGGCCTTCATTATCACATCTGCACAAATTTCATTCGCTCTAAGAGCAGCGGTTGTATCAGTTGTGAAGTATGGGTTCCCAGTTCCCGCAGCAAATATGACAATCCTTTTCTTCTCAAGATGTCTTACCGATCTCCTTCGGATATATGGCTCAGAAACTTCTTTCATTTCTATCGCGGATAGCACCCTAGTATAAAGCCCTCTTCTCTCAAGGTTGTCTTGAAGAGCAAGACAGTTAATTACTGTTGCCATCATCCCCATATAGTCAGAAGTGGATCTATCCATCCCAGTCGTAGCACCGGCCACACCTCGGTGAATATTTCCTCCACCCACAACAACAGCGATTTCAACTCCAAGCTTATGCAAGTCAGCTATTTCGGTAGCTATTTTGTCCAGAACCGCGCCGTCTATTCCGAATCCTCTGTCTCCGGCCAATGCTTCACCAGATAGTTTAAGAAGAACTCGACTATATTTCATAAAACTTTCCTTTCAAAAAAAAAAGGGGCCTTGAAAGCCCCTTATCTTTCTTAACCTTGAGTCAGTTTAGCAACTTCGTCAGCGAGATTGTCTTGCTTCTTCTCAATACCAGCTCCAAGATTGATTTTTTCAAATCCCTTCAAGCTGATAGATGAGCCGACTTTACCCTCATACTCTTTAATAAGTTTGCTAATAGACAAGTCCGGATTTTTAACAAACTTTTGATCCATCAAACATACTTCAGATGCTAGCTTGTTAAGCTTGCCTTTAATGATATTTGGTATCATGTTTTCTGGCTTGCCTTGCTCTTTAAGTTGAGCTTCATATACAGCAGCTTCTCTTGCCTTAAAATCTTCATCAATTTGATCAGCAGTCATGAACTTTGGATCTGCAGCCGCAACATGCAGGCAAAGGTCTGAAACTAGTTCTTCAAATTCTGGTTTTTTAGCGGCATCAGCACTTTCTGTGGAAACAGGAACAAGAACACCAATTTTTCCACCGTGAACGTAGTGACCAATTTTACCTTCACCTTCAAGAGTGGTTTTAGCAAATCTTCTAACGTCGATTTTCTCGCCAATCTTAAGCGTTAGCTCTTGAACTGCTTCTTGAACAGTTCTGCTTCCCATCTTTTCAGTTTTTAATGCCTCTGCATCTGTAGCAGAGCTTGAAAGAAGATGGTTTGAAACTTCTTTAACAAAAGCTTGGAAGTCTGCGTTTTTAGCAACAAAGTCAGTTTCACAGTTGATTTCAACAAGAACACCAACGTTCCCCTCAACCGCTGCACCAACAAGTCCTTCAGCAGCTACTCTACTTGCTTTTTTAGCTGCAGCTGCAAGCCCTTTCTTTCTTAGGAAGTCTACCGCTGCTTCCATATCGCCGTTTGATTCGGATAGTGCTTTTTTACAATCCATCATTCCGGCACCAGTTTTTTCTCTTAATTCTTTTACTTCTTTAGCTGAAAAAGCTGACATAGTTAAATCCTTATTATTTTAAAAGTTAATTACTCTTCACCCTCTTGCTCGGCCATTTTAAGCTCGACGTCTTTTTCGTACTTTTCAAGAATTTCTTTTTCTAGATCCACGTCTTTTCCAGCTTCACCAGTTGATTCTCTCTTAACACCTCTTCCACCTTCAGAAACAGCACCTGAAAAGTAGTCAAGGAATAGTGTAATAGACTTAATCGCGTCGTCGTTTCCTGGAACGATGAAATCCACACCTTCTGGATCACAGTTTGTGTCAGTGATTGCCACAACAGGGATTCCTAGGTTGTTTGCTTCTTTAACAGCAATTCTTTCGTTATTTGGATCAACGATGAAAACAGCCCCTGGAAGCTTTCTCATGTTTTTGATACCGCCAAGGTTTCTTTCAAGCTTAGTAACTTCTTTTTCTATTTTAGATTGCTCTTTTTTAGTTAGAAGCTTGTAGTCGCCAGTTTCTTTCATCTTCTCAACTTTTCTAAGTTTGTCGATAGACTGGGCGATTGTCTTATAGTTTGTTAGCATCCCGCCAAGCCATCTGTTAGTTACGTGAAAGGCTCCACAGTCTTCTGCGGCTTTTCTAACAGTTTCAGATGCTTGTCTTTTAGTTCCTACAAAAAGTACAGACTTCCCAGACTGTGCAGTCTTTTTAATAAAATCATAGGCCTTTTGTGCCATTGGAACAGTTTTTTGTAGATCGATGATGTAGATCCCGTTTCTTTCGCCATATACATATGGTTTCATCTTAGGGTTCCACTTGTGAGTTTGGTGACCGAAGTGAGCTCCAGCCTCTAGAAGGTTTTTGAGTTCTAAACTCTTTGCCATGAATGTCTCCTGGTTGGTTTAATCGCATCGCTTGTAGCCACAGAGTGGACCATCCAAATCAAGCGATTATATTGTTAAAAAGTTAAGGAAAAATACCAGAATACCGGGTGAAAGGCAAGAGGGAATTAATCCGGTCTTGCCAAAACTTTCCTGGGTTTAGAGCCCTGTGCTGGACCTACAATACCATTTCTTTCAAGTTCATCGATAATGTTTGCGGCCCTGTTATAACCGACTCTCAAGCGGCGTTGCAACATGGATGCAGAAGCTTGTCCAGATTCCATGACAACTTGAAGTGCTTCTTGATACACGGGGTCATCCGATGTCCCAGAAACATAAGTTCCACCACTTGTAACTTCCCCATTTGATTCAGGGTCCTCTTCCCCTCCAGTTTCAAGAAATTTAATTGCCTCTTCATTAAACTCACTTGGAATCTCTGAAAGTTTTTCAACTAAAACCTCAATTTCACCTTCGTCTACAAATGAAGAATGTAGTCTTAAAAGCTCAACACCATGCTTATAGAGCATATCACCTTTACCTAGAAGCTTTTGCGCTCCGTACTGGTCAAGGATGGTTTTTGAATCATGGCCGGTTGTTACTCGGAAGGCCACACGGGTAGGGAAGTTTGCTTTAATTACACCAGTGATAACATCAGTACTCGGTCGTTGAGTCGCCAACACCAAATGGATTCCAGCTGCTCTGGCTTTAGCTGCTAAACGGTTCACATTGGTTTCAATATCTTTCCCGGATTTTGTAAGGATTAAATCTGCAAATTCATCTATAACAATCACAATGTAAGGTAGCTCATATCCTTCCTCGTCACCATTTTCATAGTATTGACTTATTTTCCATAGGATAGAAGGGCCAGCTGCCTTTAATTTTTTATTAAAACCTTCGATGTTCTTAACGCCCATCTCCTTAAGTATGGTGTACCTTCTTTCCATTTCCTCAACGGCCCAAAGAAGGGAAATGGCAGCTGATTTGGCCTCTGTAATAACAGGAAGCATCAAATGTGGAAGGGTCGAAAATAATGCCAATTCCAGTTGCTTAGGATCTATAAGAACTAACTTTAGCTCTTTTGGACTTTTCTTTATGATCAGAGAAACAAGAAGAGTATTAATGAAAACTGACTTACCTGCTCCTGTAGCACCGGCCACAAGCATGTGTGGCATACCTGCTAAATCAACTACAGCGACCTCACCAAAGGCATCTTTCCCCATTGCAATAGGCAAACGATTGTTTGATTCGTTGAAAACAGGAGTTTGGAGAACTTCATCCAGGTAAATAAACTCTCTAGGATTACGAGGAACCTCAATACCAATAGTAGACCTTCCTTTAAGCGGATAAACAACTCTTATAGGTGCACCATTTAAGGCAAGGCCAATATCGTCCTCCAGACCCTTTACTTTAGAAGCTTTAATTCCCTCTCCAAGATCCAATTCGAATGTGTCGACAACTGGTCCCTTAAGAATATTGATAATTTGTCCACGAACGTTGAATTCATTTAACTTACCCTCAATTGTTGAACAGATTGAGTCAAAGTAGTGCTTATCAGGTCCTTGAATTCTTTCATGGTTTGTATTATCGCTTATGCAATCAATTAGTTCTTCACTTTGGAAAAAGCTTTCGTTTTCCATTGAGCCTACTGAAGATTTAATTTGTTTTTTTGAATCACCGCTATCTTGGATATTATTTTCTGCTACAACTTCCTCTTTCTTCTCTTCAACCGCCGGCATTTGAGGGTTAGGAGCTAAGTTGTTCTCCTCAACTATTTTTGAAGCAGGATCGTTCTTAACAGGGGTACTTATCTCTCGGTCTTTTCTTTCAGCAGTTGCTTTTGTTAACTTCTTAGTGTTCCTAGGCAACAGCTTTTCAGTATTTGGCCTTTTAATCCCTGTTTTTAAAAACCCGATGGCCTTTGTCTTTAGTTCAACAGAAGAGCTTTTGGAACGTAAAGTTCCAATGGTCTTTTCCATATGTTTAAAGGCAATATTTAAGTATCGCCCAATGGTTCCACCCAACTGTCCCAATTGAGTTTGCATTATGCTAAGACTATCCCAAAAAGCACTTCTCATGGTGACCAATGCTACAAAAAAGCCAAAAAGGAGAACCATAAAAAACACAATATATGAATCTAGAACCTTATCGCTTTTATGAAGCAACCCTTTTCCAATAAATTCTGGAAAAAAAATAAAGCTTAGAGAAAAGAAAAATCCACATAATAAAAAAGGAATAAATAGATCAAACTCTTTATGTCGCTTATTCAACACAGTGTTATATATAAAAAAGTAGGTTACAAATGGTGCAACAATCCAAACACCTACATAATATGAGCTCAAGGTAAATAAAGAAGAAACGTAATAACTAAAATAGCTTAAGTCATTATCACTACTTGAAATAGTAAGTGTATTATCAGGAAAGTTTTTATAAAAGGCATAGTATACAATGTTAAAAAAAGCCAACACGCATAAAAGCCACAAATTTGATTTAAGTAATTTTTGTATCATTAATAACATTTTAGGATTTGGAATAGCGAAAGGCAAAGAAAAATGGAAGCCTATTCGCCAATGACAAGGTTTTGGACAAAAAAAAAGCCTACTCGAAAGTAGGCTTTTTATATAAATAATGGGTGCATCTTGCTATTCTCACACTCAGTCCCCCGAGCACTACCTTCGCCGCAAG
>PASN01000009.1 GCA_002711995.1 Halobacteriovoraceae bacterium
GATCGCCATAATCGACACGAAAATTTGCCATATCTCGGCCAATTGATAGCTCAATCTTAAATAATAGAATCTGCACAACATTTGGGGCGCTTACTTTTACCCTGTCAGCTTTTTAACAGTAACGGTAATTTTAACAATCTCCATTCGGTTAGATCGGTATGTTTGCAACAATATAAAGATAAAGTTGATAACTACACAATGGAGAATCCCATGAAAAAATTGTTTATTGCTATCGCAATTCTATCGAGTGTTTGTGTTAACGCTCAATTAATTGGAGGCATGCAAGGCAAGGACTCTCGCATCTTTATAGATATTTTCGACTACCAAAGCACAGGTACAGTAAGTTTTGAGGTTAGAGTCAACGAGGGCCAGGAAGATCTTAACGATAGGCAGTTGTTTTCTTTAATTCCCGTTGATGGCTATATAGATATGTTCCTTTCAGATAAAGTCGTTGAAGTTTCAGGACAAGAGCTTAGCTATAAAGCATCAGGCACAGTGAACAATAGGAACATAGAGATAACCCAGGTTTCCTTGGACGACAATGGCGAAATTGCCGCTAAAAAAGTGGCTAAAATCAAGATCAAAGGTGACACGGGCTCAGTTGAAGTAAAGGCCTTTGGTCGCACACAGTTTCTATTTTGGGTTGGAGACCTTAAAGAGAAATCCAGCGCTAAGGCAACAGGACTATCAATTCAAAGAGATGGAGTGGTGCTTTATGGTGACAATAGAGGCTGGCCTCTAGGCAAGGTAACTACATTAGGAGGTCTTCTTAGAGCCTCTGCGGATACCAGCACTCGTGGTCTTAAAAACGCTTGTGAAGCGGAATGCAATCAATAAGTAAATTATGAAAAAAACATACAAAGCTTTATTAGTTCTATTATTTTCCTCAAATGCCCTAGCGTTTGATCTGGATGGTTTCTGTGAACAGGCCAATGCCCAAAGGCTGAAATCAATTGCGGCATCAAAATCAAACGGCAGGTATCGCCAAAAAGTTTTAGGACCTGGGGAAGACTTTAGTAAATACGTCTCAAGAAACTATAGGGGATGCCCACATGATATTGGTTGGATGAGTGAAACATTTCAAGAAATTTGTAACGGAGAAAACTCAAAAGACTCTATATCTCCAATGCAACTCCGGAGGATTACACTTCCAAAACTATTAGTATTTGCTTTTGCTGGGGCCGGAGACTTTAATGCAGAAAAGGCTAAAAATGCCATAGCCCCTGTCAACATAAGAGGATACGAAGGCAATGACCTAACAGGGCATACAATGAGTCTAGGCTTTTACTATAAAGTTTTCGGGCGTAGAACGTCTGATATTCAGCTCGCATACTACTCTAGTTCAGGTTTTCATCAAAAAGAAAACTACACATCAGCACTTGCCTGCATGCAACAGAGTGTAAATCACCTAAATGCGATAGAATACATCACAGGAGAAGAACCTGAAGTTAAATGGGTCTTAATGGGTTATAGCAATGGCGGTGCCCACTCTATTGACCTTCAAGAAGAACTCGCAGGGATGAACAAGGATGTTGACTTGGTTTTTACCGTCGACCCAATAGTTCAAACCGTCTTTTTTCCCCTGCATACTTTAAAAAGTGAAATTGGGGAGAGACACCCAAACACAAAGATGTTTGTTAACTATTACCAAAGAGACGACTTTTGGAGTCTTCCTCCCCTTCTACTTAGAGGAAAGCCAGTTCCAGGGGCGGACTTTAATTACAATGTTACAGGCCATAAAGACCTTCACCCTAAAGGTTATAAAAATCATAACAACATAGTTAAATTAAATATGATTGCAAATAGAGCAAGATGCGAAATTTCAAAACTTTTGAATGAAGAATGTAAAACAGTAAAAGAAAAATTAGAAGAGATAAAATAATTATGAAACCTTTATTAATGATACTTCCCTTTTTAATGAATATCGCTGCGGCACAAACTTTAAAACACGCACCTCTTGATAGTGACTATGCTGTTGAAACTCAGAACGCGAGAGAAAAGAACATGCACGTCTGGATGCCTGTGCTTGATAGCAGGATAGAGTTAGTTAAAAACAATAAAGTTGAAGAAGAATTCCAGAGTTACACGAATGAAATCCAAGACGCCATAAACTTGGAAAGCTTAAAAACGCTTCAAATTCGTGACGTTTATGTGGACCAAAGCAGGGTCTCCATTACTGAAAGTGTAATCAAAATTCCATTTGTCGCAAGTGTGAGATACGAAGAAAGCCTTTTAAAGCAAGGAACTCTCAATACTTCAGGCGTGATTACGTTAAAGAATGAATCAGATGTAATTACTGTGGTAGACTTAGTCTACTTTTCAGATTCCCAGATTCTAGAGGAGTATGGCAGAAACCTTGGAATCCTAGATGCTTATGGGGCGGAATTTCTAGTAAATGTATCGTCATCTATTCTACTAGATCACTTTAGCAATCAAAAGCTTCTGAACAAGATTCTAGCTGTTTCAAGCATCTACAAGAAAGAGAACGCCACCCAAATACTTTTCTAATAAAAGTTTATAAGGTCGAATTGCATGGACCATGGATAGGTCCAGAGCATAATTTTACTTTCTAAATGTCTAAATTTTAAACACCCTTTTGTAATCATTTCCTAAGGCCTTAACTCGCCGTTATTATATGAAATAATAGTTCTAAAAAAAGGGCTAAATGAAGACTTTTCTCCTACTATTGACTACATCTTTGAGTGTTTTTGCCGTTAATACCTACCTAGACGACAGCAAGTTTGTCTACTGGAATGACTCGGCCAATTACGGAAAGACTAGTGATAGTTTTCGTTACTTAATTCATGAGGACAGTTCAAAGATTTTAGATGCAAAAGGATATACGCTAAAGCAGTCCCCAGAGGCCATACGCATAAAGATTCACACCAAAGCACAATGTTTGCACGACACAGCAAAAGGTAAAAATTCTTTCGAACAATGCACTTATCAATTGGTATTGGAGAAAGCAGGAGAATTTGTTTACACAACTCGCTCGGTTTACTTTCAAAATCTAAAAAACCTAGAAGAGATTAAGGAGCAAGTGCTTCCCCTTTTTGAGGAGCTACCAGAGGCGAATCGTCTCTAGTCGTTATACTAAGAGTTATCCAGCTCTCAGGCTCTCCCCTAAAAGGCAGTGGGTAGAGTTTTGTGCTTTGATCTGACTTCCAGAGGTTCAAAGCGTTGGCCGAAAACTTCATTTAAAAATCTTCCCCAAGTCTCTCAACCAGTTAAGAGTGCTCCGTTTAACGAACTCATTATTTAATGTATAATGAAGAGATGAGAGAGGACAGACTTAAACTTAAATTTGAATTAGGTGAACTTGAATCTGGAAAGATATTTGTTCCCGTTGACCTAAATAGTAAAAAGTTGGACTTCTTTCTTGACACAGGAGCCACGTTTACTGGTTTGAAAGATATTACTCTTCTGAGAAATCCAAAGGTTATTGGCGATCACTCATTTCAAAGTGCTTCAGGTCTAAAATTAAAGGCAAAACAGGTTATTTGTGAAAGATTCTCATTGGGAGGCATAGAGCAAGAAAGTAAAAAGATAAGTATTTTCCCTGACGATTTTGAGCATGCCACAACTCTTGGCATTGATGTTTTTCAGAAAGCACATTTCTCCCTCTCCCCTGATAAAAAAGAACTAACATGCAACCTCAAGAGTATCCCATTGGTTAACACTTTCACATTAACAACAAAAGGCCATATAGGTGTGGAATGTAAGGTAAGAGATCAAAGTTTTTTAGGTCTCTGGGACACTGGAGCAGAGCTTACGGTGATAAGTAAAGAGCTTAGAAGAAAATGCAAAAATTCATTTAGCAATCCTCGGGGGATAAGCAGTGGCACTGACAGTACAGGAGCAAAGGTAAGTTTCACTCTTTGGGATATGGAGTGTATAGAAATCACGGGGAAAGTTTTTGAAAATATAAAAGCGCTTGAAATGGACTTTAAACCACTGAAAGAATATTTTCCTGACGAAACAGAGATGATTATTGGCTTTAATCTAATTGTTAAAGCAAACTGGAGGTTTGATATGCCCTCTAAAACATTTGATATTGAATTAGCACATACCCCAAAGACAAAGTCTGACTTAATTTAGTAGGCTCCGAAATGCCAGATCTCATTTTTGAAAGACTAAACTAGATTTTTCTATTCTTAATCATGTACAAATAATTTATTAAAGGATTTGTTTTTCCGATGGAGATTTTGGGAGGTAAGAAAAGGAAGCACCAAACGGTGCTCCCTGTAAGTCATTTAGTTCAAGCAGTAGTTTTCTTGGGCCCTAAGCACAATCTTTTTTCTTGTTAATTTTGCCTCATCAGTGGCTGCGTTTAAGAAGTTATTCTCCACTGAAACTAGGTCTGTTGATCCATCAAACCTATAAGCATTGACCTTTACGCCTCTTACACTTAGCTCTGCAAGGCCTCCTTTATCATCGGTATAAATCTTTACCTTGCAGCCATTGTTTCTTGTTCTCATTAGTCTGAAGAGAGCTCTACTCTCGTCTGCCATATTCTTTTTGTATGCTGCCGCGTAGGTTGATGAATATACATAGTTGTCATCATCCAGAATGTTCTGGGATCTTAACGCTTCATGAAGAAAGAAGATATCATCCACATAGCTTATTGAATTAAGTTTTTCGTTCCATTCGTTCTTCTTTTCGACAGAACAGTCTACTCTTATTTCTCTAGAGTTCTCTTTAAAGACCCATGCCAGTTTATTGTGATACTTCAGAGTTTTCATTTGCTCATCGGAAGCGCATAAAACATTCATATCAAGTTCAACGACCATCGCTAAAGATAGATAGTTGAAGTTTAAAAGTTCTTTGGCGTCTTCTGACATGTATTCGATCTCAGTAACAACATCCTTAATTCTTTCTTTAACCGCGGTCTCAAGTGGATGCCCACCACCCTCACCGACTCCAGCGAACACTTTTGCACCCAAAAGAGCTGCGATTACAATTGATTTCATTCTTTTCATACTTAACTCCTATTTTTGCAGTGGAAATAATCCTACTTCCAATGCATATACTTTATCTTTATTACCTGACTCCAAAAGCTTTGACATGGCCTCGTTAAACTCAGAGATTAGCTTACGTGCCTCTGGCATTAGTTCCTCGTCTATACACATGGTCATGCTTGTCATGCTTCTTTTTTCAATCGGAAACTCTTCGATGGCCTCGATGGCCTTTTCTCTAATTTGAATTTGCTTATTTCTTCTCGCAACAGATGTTGCGGTGTACATTTCAGTAAGTCTTAACTGGTCCTGACTTGCCTTGTAATTTCCATTAACTTCTTCAAGAAAGCCCAGGTTAAGAAGTCTTTTAATGGCAACCTTCACTTTTAGTTCGTCTACACCAAGCTGCTCTGATATCCACTTAGTGCAGGACTTAAAGTCCTTAAGCTTAGTCATCTCAAATATAGTAAAACAGTACCACTCGCTGACACTGTGATAGTAGTCGTTTTGAAGCTCTCTAAATTTTAATTTCCCCAGGGTGTTACTGTCGACTTTGTACTTTTTGATTGCTGGAGGCACACGCTGCAGGCTTCTTTTCTTTTGAGCAAGAACAATCGAGTCAATAAATCTTTGTCTTTGCTCCATATCAACTGAGAGTTTATCAATTATTTTTTCACCAAACTTTAACGAAGGCGTTCTTTTTGCATTTAGGACAAGTGAAAGCACTCCAGAGTTGACCCCCAGAGCTTTTGAAAAGGCCCTCATAGAGTAACTTGGATTTTTCTTCTTTCTAAGAAGAAGCTCATTCTCAAGCACTTTAATGTAGTATTTTTCTACTTGTTCCATAACCAACTATTTAGTAAGCATACAAAGCGAATTGACCGTCTTCTTCAATTACTCCACAGCCATTTAAAAATTCCTTAGTTTTTAGATTCACGCATTCTCTATCTAGAAGCTTTAAAACTTCTCCACTTTTAGTCATTGGGATTTTAACTTTATAGCTTTGGGCCCCACCCGATCCTCGTCTATTCACTTTTACAATATTAATTGCCATTAATTGCTCATCTAAATCATATTGTCCAAGTGTGAACTTAATCACATCACCTCGTTTCTTTTTGATCCCATTCAATCTCATTTTTTGGGCCAATGGCCTCGCTGTTTCCGCGACAATTTTATTATGAAGAGTGTAAGGATTTTCTTCCTTTTGTTTTTGGCTTTTCAGATGGCGACTGAAAGCATTTGCGCTAAATATTTCCTTTGGTAAGTTGCTTCTTTCGTAGTCAATCAGTTTTTGGGCACACACCTCATCTTCACAAAGATTATATTGAGCGGGATTGGCCTCAAAGCTTGCGGACATTGCCTCCGACTCATACTCTGACTTAAACTTCTCAATCATGACTTTTGTGTATTTAAAATGAAGATAGCGATCAAATGAAAGAAACTTAACCACAGAACCAATTCCATACTTGTAGGCGAATTTTGTTAATAATTCTTCGTTAATTTGTTCATATGTTAGGATGTTTTTTTCTTTTAGCTCCTCCAAAATTTTTGGAGTATTTTTAGTTGAAGAGGTTACCTTCTCAGATGCCGTGACCGAAACTCCAGCCTTCTTATAATATTTCTTGCTGTTTATTGGAACGAAGGGCACATTATTTAGCGGAATCCCCGCCGACTTCAATAACTTTGAAACGGCAACGATACAGTTGTTGTTTATGAACTTATACGTTCCTAGAACGGAAGTATCAGCGTATGCGTTTTTTAATTTATCAAATAAAGAGTTTTTAAGTTCTTCATTTAATGGAATGGTTATTCTTTCAAGAGGTCTTGATTCATTAATAATGTATTTGTCCCAAAAGTAATAAAAATAGTCTGTGTCAAACTTTAATGGGAAGCTGCCATAGAGACCTTTTGCGTAAAGGGAAAGAATAGACTCTTCAGCATCAAGCGGAACGTCCGCAACCAAGCTAAGTGCCACATTGTTATAATAGTGTTTTTCGTTTTTATTTATGAAAACCATGAAGGCATGTCCCCAACGACTGAAGATAGGACCACCTTCATATGAACCAGCAACATGAATATCCACTCCAATAATGTCTTCCTGGCTAGCAAACAATTCATCCATTACGATTTCGGTTGGTGTATCAAGCCCTGAAGCTTCCACTACAGTGGAAGCACTAAGCATTATAACCAGGGCCAGAGAATATAAGTTCAACAAATTTTTCATTTTAAAATCCCTTGTGTTTAAGGCCTTCCAAAGTGATCTTGGTAGCAGTATTTGAAAGTTCATAAACATGAATGATTTCTCCCGTTAACTCATGGCCTAATAGTTTTTTGGTCTTGTTAACAGGTTTATACACAAACACGACACTCAGCACAAATCTAAACGAAACATAACGCTTCAGATAAAACCATCTTTTTGAAGCATGGAATTATTTCATGCGTGAGCACCTAAGTATTTAAATTATAGAGGAATTTGATAGCTGTTAGACTGGCAACAGCGAAATTTTCATAGGCCGTATAAAGTTTGAGCAGTTTTAAAAGTGATGAAGGCTTCAATAGAATTAAAACTGTAGGTAAAAGCACATGGACATGCCAACCTGTTCAGCACAGAAATCCTGTAGCTGCCAAAATTTTTGTGCAAAATGGTGAGACATAATTGTTATAAAGAAAAGTGACAAGTTTTATTGCATTTACTGAATTAAGTTTGCAAATAAGGGCCTGAGAATATGGGCAAGAATTTGTTTATACTTCTTGCCCATTAGAGGGGCTTAGTAATTTAGGTTTTTAACTTATTGGGAAGTTAGACTTTCCTTGGTAGGTCTAACGAAGTCACCATTCTTATTAGTACAAGCAAGTCGATCATAGTTAATCTGCTAACTTAGTAAGTTAGGTTCTCTACGACAAGGGACTTAAGACTCTCCTTAGTTGGTCTAAAAAAATCTCCATCATCTGTACAAGCAGACACGTCATGATTAACCTGCTTCACCTCTTGGATCACTTCATAATCTGTGGGGATTACAGCATTTGGATCCTGCCCAATTTCTCTTTTTACATTCTTGATAAAGCTTGCAAGAATTGGTGATTGACCCGGTTCTATTTCATAAATAGCACCATAAATAACCTTGGCCGCATACTCTTCACTTTCATTTAAGTCAGTAAAGTAATCATAGGCATGAACTGAGGTTGTCATTGCGCCAAGGCCTAGGTTTAAAGATCCAGCGGCCAGTCCTGAGCCTGCAGCAACAAACGCACCACTCATCACACTTATTCCACCAGCAACCGTCATATCGTGCTTATTCATCACATCAAAGTCACTATCTATCACTTCTTGGTAGCAATCTGCATGGGCCGTGCCTAAACCAAGAGTTAAAACAGACATTGTCGTAAAAAGTATATTCTTAGATTTTGTAAACATAATATTCTCCATCAATTTTTTAAAAATTTAGTAACTAAGCTTCTCTACAACAAGAGAATTAAGACTTTCTTTTGTTGTCCTAAAAAATTCTCCGTTTTCATTGGTACATGCAGAAAGGTCATTATTAGCCTGTTTTACTTCTTGGATAACTTCATACTCCGTAGGGATTACAGCACTAGAGTCTTGTCCAATTTCTCTTTGGACACCCTTTATAAAGCTTGCCATGGTAGCTGACATATGACTTTCATCTACGCTTGATTGATCTAGTACCTCATAGGCGTAAGCTTCACTTTGGCTCAAATCATCCATGTTGCTGTAGACTAAGACTCCTGTTGAAGAAAGAGCACCGGCTCCTAAGGAAATTGGCCCACTTGCTAATGCCCCAACCCCAGTAGTTGAAATAGCCGATGCAATTCCAGTTATGGCGGCAGAGCTAAAAAGTCCATCTTTGTCGTAACTAGATATCTTGTAATCACTGTTGTAAATCTCTGAAACACAACTTGCTTGGGCCGTATTAACTAGATTTACACTTAATACAGTAATAGCTACTAGACACAGTTTGCTTGAATTCTTAAACATAATATTCTCCATTATTTTTTTAAATTAGTAAGTTAGGTTCTCTACGACAAGTGAGTTAAGACTTTCTTGAGTAGGTCTAAAAAATTCTCCGTTTTCATCGGTACACGCAGTAAGGTCATTGTCAATCTGCTTCAGCTCTTCCACAACTTCAAACTCTGTAGGGATTACAGCA
Organism: Halobacteriovoraceae bacterium; assembly: GCA_002711995.1. GTDB lineage: Bacteria > Bdellovibrionota > Bacteriovoracia > Bacteriovoracales > Bacteriovoracaceae > UBA845. The sequence goes on from PASN01000009.1 coordinate 9,122, forward strand.
CTAGAGTTCTGCCCTATTTGTCTTTGGACACCTTTTATAAAGCTTGCCATAGTCGGAGACATATAGCTTTCATCTATGCTTGAGTAATCTAATACTTTATAAGCGTAAGCTTCACTTTGGTCTAAATCATCCATTACTGATGCTGCCACAGTAGAACTTGTAATAGCGGCTGCACCTAATGGGAATGCTGCTGCTGCCAAACCTTCACCTGCCAAGGTAAAGGTACCCGCAATTCCTAAGACTGCAGCTTGTCCATTTAAATGCTGCATACCGTATTGGTCAATTTCAAAGTCGCTGTCCGCGATTGCTTCTGTACAAGATGCGTTCGCAAGTTGGCCTAAGTTAATTGTCGATACAGCTAAACCTACAAGAGCTAAATTTTTAAATTTCTTAATCATAATATTCTCCTATTCATTTTGACTTTCTAAGTCGTTGTTCGTTTCGTTGAGAGGTTTATACAAAACAACGACGCCAGGCACAACACTAAGTGAAACATAGTGCTTCAAATAAACATAGAAACTTTGAAGCATGGAGTTATTTCACAGCTGTGTGCGTAAGTCCTTAAATTGTAATGGAGATAGGTGCTATATTAGAGATGATAGGTGAAGATTTCACAGGCCGTATAAAATTTAAACAGCACTAAGTGACTGAAATTTCATAAAAAAAGGGAAGGCCTTCGCCTTCCCTCTCATAAAAAATAAATTTGAATTTTATTTTTAGCCGCCGAAATCATCAAGCATGATGTCTTCGCGTTCAACTCCAAGTTCAATAAGCATGTCAATTACACACTTGTTCATGATTGGAGGTCCACATAGGTAGTACTCACAATCTTCTGGAGCTGGGTGCTTGCTAAGATATTCATCGTGAAGAACTTGGTGAATAAAACCAGTGTAGCCTTCCCACTTATCTTCTGGCAGAGCATCAGAAAGAGCAACATGCCAAGTGAAGTTATCATTTTCTCTTTGGATCATGTCAAAGTCTTCTTCGTAGAACATTTCTCTTTTAGATCTTGCTCCATACCAGAAAGTAACTTTTCTATCTGTCTTGATTCTTCTGAACTGGTCAAAGATGTGAGATCTCATTGGTGCCATTCCTGCTCCACCACCAACAAATACCATTTCCTTCTTAGTGTCTCTTGCGAAGAATTCACCAAATGGTCCAGAAATAATACACTCATCTCCTGGCTTCAGGTCAAAGATGTAAGAAGACATCTTCCCTGGAGGAACACTTGGATTATTCGGTGGAGGTGTTGCAATCCTAACATTTAGCATAATGATCCCCTTCTCTTCAGGGTAGTTTGCCATTGAGTATGCTCTGATCGTTTCATCATCAACTTTTGAACGGTATTGCCATAGGTTGAATTTATCCCAGTCTTCTCTGTACTCTTCTTCAACATCAAAGTTCTTGAAGTCGATATCAAGTCCAGCAGGTCTTTCAATTTGAATAAATCCACCAGCTCTAAAAGGAACTTCCTCACCTTCAGGTAGCTCTAGAACAAGCTCTTTAATGAAGGTTGCAACGTTGTGGTTAGACTTAACTTTACAAGTCCACTTTCTAACCCCAAAAACTTCTTCAGGAACTTCAATTTTCATGTCTTGCTTACAGTTAACCTGACACGTAAGTCTCCAACCTTCTCTTGCTTCACCTTTTGTGATGTGAGTTTTTTCCGTTGGAAGAATCTCTCCTCCACCTTCAAAAACCTTTGCGACACACTGTCCACAAGTACCACCTCCACCACAAGCAGAGGATAAGAAGATTTTTTCAGCGGCTAAAGCATTCAAAAGTTTGTCACCAGGTGCGACTGTAATGTCTTTTTCGCCATTTACGTTTATCGTAAGATTACCAGTTGCAACTAGTTTAGATCTAGCAACAAGGATCAGGCCGGTTAGGACCAAGATCACTCCGGTAAACATCGCAACGCCTAATACTATTTCATTCATAATATTTTACCTTTATCTGTTACCTATTATTAAAGTTGAATTCCGCCAAAAGACATGAAGCAAATCGCCAAAAGTCCGGAAGTAACAAAAGTTATACCTAAACCTCTAAGCCCTGCAGGCACGTCTGAGTAATCCATTTTTTCTCTGATACCAGCAAGCAGTGCGATTGCGAAGGCCCAACCAATACCAGAACCAAGTCCATAAGCGACAGATTCGCCAAATGTGTAGTCTCTCTCAACCATAAATAGTGAACCACCCAAGATTGCGCAGTTAACAGTAATAAGTGGCAAGAAGATACCAAGAGTGTTGTAAAGAGCTGGAAAGAACTTGTCCAAAGTCATCTCTAGGATCTGAACCATGGCGGCGATAACACCGATATAGGAGATCAAACCAAGAAAAGAAAGGTCAGTTCCAGGATATCCTGCCCATGCAAGTGCGCCCTCTTTAAGAAAGTAGTTATAAAGAAGGTTGTTCACAGGGATTGTAATCGTCTGTACAACGATAACCGCAACACCCAAACCAAGAGAAGTGGCAACTTTCTTGGAAACGGCCAAGTAAGTACACATACCCAAGAAGTAGGCCAATGCAAGGTTTTCAATAAAAACAGCTTTAATTATTAAATTCGTGTAATGTTCTAACATTTTCTACTCCTCCTAGGCCTGTGGCTCTACCTGGCTAGGATCTTTGGTTCTAAGAATCCAGATGATTAATCCAATAAGAAAAAACGCACTGGGTGGCAACAACGCTAAACCGTTTGCCTCATACCATCCGCCATCTTTAGACAGTTCAAATACTGTGTATCCGAAAACCTTTCCTGAGCCAAAAAGCTCACGGAAAAAGCCAACAAATAGCAAGATGAAAGAGTAACCTAGACCGTTTCCAATACCATCAAAGAATGATGCTACCGGTCCGTTCTTAAGAGCGAAGGCCTCTGTACGTCCCATAACAATACAGTTTGTGATGATCAAACCAACATAAACCGCCATTGTTTTCCACTGGTCAAAAAGGAATGCTTTAAGAAACTGCTCAGCAATAATAACCAAAGAAGCAATAATGGTCATCTGAACGATAATTCTAATACTTCCAGGGATATGATTTCTAATGATAGAAACACTCATGTTTGCAAGTGCAATAACGAGAGTAACCGCCACACACATTACAACTACGTTTTTCAGCTGAACCGTTACAGCAAGTGCAGAACAAACACCCAAGATTTGCAAAGCAATTGGGTTGTTCTTTAAAATAGGGTCAAATACCAATTCTTTTATTTTCATATTGTCACCTCGCCGCTTTCAACCATGTCGATGAATTTCCCATATCCATGATCGCTAAACCAGTATTTAATAGAAGAGCTAACTCCGTTTGCAGTGATGGTGGCACCACTTAGACCGTCAACTCTGTACTCAGCAACCTTGCCTTCAGTAGGCGCCGTTCCTTTTGCAAGCTTAAGGGCAACAACTTCATCTTCGTTGAAAACACTTTTGCCAACCCATTGACCTTTCCACTTAGGGTTGTCAACTTCACCACCAAGACCTGGAGTCTCGCCTTGAGCGTAGTAGCCAAAGCCCTTAACAGTGTTCAGGTCAGCTCCTAAGGCCATGAAGCCATACATTGTGGACCAAAGACCTTTAGAAGTTATGTGAAAGATATAAATTTGTGGCTGACCAGCCTCGTCCTTGTAAACAAAGACTTTTCCAAACTTAGCTCTTCTGCTTAGGCCGGCCAAATCAGCGTCAGCTGGAATGGCAACACTAAGATTTGGCTTCTTTTGAGCTTCTCTTTGGTTATAAGTTTGAGCATCCATATCATCCACGATTTCGCCTGTTTCAAGATTTACAAGAACAGTTGTGAACTTTGAAAATACCTCGTTTACATCCGTGTCGGCGTTCAAAAGACCGGCCGCGCTTAGGACGTTTTTCTTCATATCAAGTACCGCGTTTTGAGCTTGCTTATCTTTTAGGCTAACAGCAGTGCTGGAAACCAGAACAGAACAAACCAAGCATAGAGCAAAAGCGACAAATAACGTTTTTCCTACATTACTACCCATTTCTGGCCATCCTTCTTTTGATATTGCTGTTAATTACAAAGTAGTCAATTAGTGGACCCATGGCATTCATAAATAGAATCGCCAACATCCAGCCTTCAGGGAATGCAGGGTTGATACATCTTACGACGATCCCCATTACACCAATCCCAAATCCATAAAACCACTTACCTTTTGTTGTCATACTTGCAGATACAGGATCAGTTGCCATAAATACAAACGCGAATGCGAATCCACCCATAACAAAGTGATAGTACCAAGGAATATTGAACATAAAGTTCGTTTCACTTCCAATTAGATTTAGACCCATGGAGGTCACGATCATTCCGATTACAACTGAAAGCATAATTGTCCAAGAACCAATCCCTGTGGCAATCAAGTAAACAGCTCCAAGTAGACAAGCAAGAGTTGAAGTCTCACCCATTGAACCTGGAACAAGTCCAAAGAAAAGCTCGCTCCAAGAATAAGTTACTGCGTCCAGTCCACCAGCTGCTGCCTGCCCAAGAGCAGTTGCGCCAGTGTAGCCGTCAACCGCAGTCCAAACAGCGTCACCACTGATTTGTGCTGGGTATGCGAAGAACAAGAAAGCTCTAGCAGTAAGAGCAGGGTTGAAGATGTTTTTACCAGTTCCACCGTAGATTTCCTTTCCTACTAGAACACCAAAGATGATACCTAGGGCAACTTGCCATAAAGGAATTGTCGGAGGAAGAATCAACGGATAAAGGATACCTGTTACCAAAAAGCCTTCGTTGATTTCGTGCTTTCTAATTACAGAGAAAATTAATTCAACAGTACCGCCAGCAATTTGGGTTACCAAAAATACTGGGAAGAACCAAAGAAATCCATAAACCATGTTCGAAGCGATGTTTGCTGGATCATGAGCTAGGTTTAGCATGGCCATAACAGATGCTCTCCAGCCTTCAGCCTCAGCTCCAGTCGAAGCTAAAACCGCATTTGCCTGGTAACCTGTATTATAAAGTGTCCAGATAATAACTGGAAACAATGCCATAGCAACAGTAATCATCGTTCTCTTAAGATCGATGCCGTCTCTAACGTGTGTTTGACCGGCTGTTACGTCGGCCGGGGTATAAGCAAAAGTGTCAATCGCTTCATAAAGAGGATACATTTTTTCAAGTTTCCCGCCTTTATGAAAGAGATGCTCTTTGCTATCTAGAAAATCTCTTAAAAACTTCATTATCCTTCCTTCTCAATGGTCTCTAGGTTTTCTCTAAGAACCGGGCCAAAATCGTTTTTGCCTGGATCAACAAAAGTACAAAGTGCCACATCTTCTTCATCCAATTCCAAAGCACCAAGCTTAACGGCCATGTCAGTGTTTCTCGCCATGATCGTTCTGATGAAATAAGTTGGAAGGATATCAAGTGGCATAACTTTCTCGTATGAGCCAATTGGTACGATAGCTCTAAGGCTTCCGTTCTTATTGGTATTCATTGCAAACTTTTTATTGCTGAAAGCTGAAAGATAGATCGACTTCGCAGAGAATTTGTTAAAACCAGGGCTGTGCCAGCCAAGGAATTCTCTCTCTCTTCCTTCTTTAAGAAGAGAAATTTGATTATGGAATCTTCCAAGGTACGCGAAAGGACCGCGAGCTTCTCTACCGGCCAAAACAGAACCAGAAACAGGTCTAATTTCGTCAGCTTCAAAAGTTTCGCCTTTGATAAGCTCATCAATTGATGCTCCAACTCTAGTCTTAACAAGTCTAGGGTTTCTAGCAACAGGACCTGCAAGTGCAACGATTCTGTCAGTGAAAAGCTTGCCTGTCTCAAAAAGTTTACCGATAGCGATTACTTCTTGATAGCTGATGTACCAAACAAAGTTTTTCTCACCAACTGGATCTAGGTGGTGAATATGAGTTCCAGCAAGACCAGCAGGGTGCGGTCCGCTAAATTTCGTTTCAGAAACATTTTCAACATCAGCCCCAACGACACTTGAGCCTTCTCCAGTACAAAGGTGAACCTTTGCCATTTTGCCTAGAACTTTTAGTCCATGCTTAAATGCTGTTTCTTGCTCTTTAATTATAATTGCAGGATCTGCGGCAAGAGGATGAGTGTCTATTGCAGTAACAAAAATACTGCTTGGAGTTTCGTCCGGTCTAGCAGCCTTGGAAAAAGGACGCCTTCTAAGACTTGGCCACATTCCCGACTCTAATAGAAGGGCTCTCACATCAGCGTCTTTATAGCCAGAAAGCTCAGAACCCTTGTAAGATTCGAAATCCTGATGGTCATCGCCCTCAACCTTGATAACTACAGATTGAAAAGCTCGCATAGCGCCTCTGTTTATCTCTACAACCTCACCGCTGGCAGGAGACGTGTATCTCACACCTTCGGTTTTTTTGTCAGTGTAAAGAAGCTGGCCGACTTTAACTTTATCTCCGATTTGGACTTGCATTGTTGGCTTCATACCAACTACGTCATCCCCTATCAGAGCGACTTTAGATACTTTTGGCCCCTGGTGAACTTTTTGTTCAGGAGTGCCCTCAATAGGCAAATTAAGGCCCTTTTTTATTTTAATCATCTCTCGCGCACCTTTTAAGTAAAATTAATTGTCTTGATAAACATTCACTAAATATCATAATTCAAGCTATAATGACAATGAGGCAAAACAAAGTCTGCAAAAGAAAGTTCCACAACATTGACCGGGGTCAAACAATTTTATGAGTTTTCAGGAAAAGATCATTGAGGGCAAATACAACTACTACCAAGGCGATCAAGTTTATTGCGAAGAGAATTTTTCTGTCTATAAAGAGGATGGATCCCAAGGCCGTTTGATATTCAATGCAGAGCTCACCTCAAGAGTGGAAACTGGTGAGTTTCTAAAGGTCATTGTCGACTACAAGCTTTCAAAAAAGTTTGAGCCTCTTAATCTTAAAGTAAAAAGGCTTCTTGGTGGTAATAAAAGCGTTGAGCGCTATGTTGTGGACCTGAAAGATAAGAATGTTCGCTACACTTTCAGAGGAACAGACGGTATCCACGAGACTGAGAAAATCATCACAGGAAAATTTCATATAGCAGCTCCGGCCTTCTCCACTTCAATGCTTGCAACTGCGGCTAAGAAGCTAGACCCAGTTCACAGAACTTCATACAATATCATTTCTTCCAATAACGTCTGGGAGTACGAGGGACCCTTCAAGGAGTCGGAAATCTTCATAGAACTCAGCAGCCTAGAGCCTGTTCCTGTTCACGTGGGAGACACAGAGCTTAATGCCACCCACTGCAAGATATTTGAGGATGACAAGGCAAAAAATCCAAACATTACTGGTTATTCCGTCTATCTAAGCAAGCATTACCAAATTCCGTACAAAGCAAGCTTTGCGGATGATATTCAAATTGAAGTTCAAAACCTTAAAAACTTTGAGGCCGAGTACAAAGACCTTTTTTAGAGCTTTGACTCAATAAATTCCTGCGCTTTGTCACAAGCATCCTCAAGGTCTAAGAACTCAAGCTCATAAGGATTCATCATCTCTCTAAATGTTTTGAGAGTTTGCCCCTTCCACCTTTTAATCCTTGGATCAGTTAGGATTATAGCACCAGAGTCATTTTCCCTTCTAATAAGCCTTCCAAGTTTTTGGTGCAGCGATCGACATCTATGGGCTAAGAAGTAGTCCACAAACTCGTTTCCGAAGCTTCTTGCATAAAAATCCCTGCGAGAGTCAATCACCATATCTCTTCTGAGGTCAGGAATTTTATCAATATAGATTAATTTTAGAGCGTCTCCAGGGACATCAATCCCCTCTCCAAATGATTCCATCCCCACAAGAACCCCTCCAGAGGTGTTTTTAAAGTCTTCAACAACTTGGTTGCCCATCCCCTGAATGAAAAGAGGCATTTCATTTTCAAGTTTGCTCAAAAGAATCTCTATAGCTCTTTCAAACCGTGTCTTGGCAGAGAACAATAGAAGCGTTTTGCCACCGATGCTCTTTATGACAGGAACAATCTTTTCAAGAACCTCATCAACATAGGTTTGGTCATAAATTTGAGGAGAATCACTTGAAACAAAAACTTTGGCGTTATTTTTGTAGTCGAACTTGTTGTTTAAAAATAGCCCAGTCTTAAACCTTCTCTCCGGCTCAAGATACTTATACCCAGTCATCCATTCAACACTGGCCATGCCTTTGGATCCTTCCTGGTTTGCGAGAGTTGCAGAAGTAAAAACCACAGAGCTGGAGTCTTTAAGAACGCTCTCATGCAAAAGTTCCCCTGTATCAATTGGAGCGCATGTAAAAACATAGCCATACTCTTCATGATATTTGATGGAATTAACCATCTTGCTATTTGGACTAATCATGGCATTTAGCACCGCACTGGACTCTTCTACCTGTGAGAAGGCGCTTTCAAAAGCGGACAAAGCAGTAAGCTTGTTTTCATCCTCACCAAATGAGTTGATGTCCCATCGATCAGAATAAGGAAATAAAAGGTCGTAAACAGATTTAAATATAAATGCGAGGCTTGCCACGTGATTATAAATGGCACTCTGAAGATTATTGTTTAAGGCCTCTTCTTTTACCATTGGGGCTTCGTTCCAGTATATATCGGTGAATCTAGGCAACTGTCTTGCCATTCTTTCAATACTTTCTTGCAAAGGAGTCACATGGTCGCTCATCATCTGGGCGAATTCCACAGATTGCGCCCTGATTTCTTTAATGAGGTTCTCCTTACCTTGTTCCACGTTACCAAGGAGGTAAAACAATGGCCCCATCATCTGAGGAAGGTTTTTAGCAAGCTTTTCAAGGTCCTTTTGGGCAAGCTCTATTGTAAACGCGCTGGTAACTTCCCCCTCCATTTTATGGGCCTCATCAACCACCACGTACTTAGGACGGTCAAAGCCTCTTGGCCAATTCAAAAGAAGGGAGTGGTTGCCTATAATAAGGTTTGCCTCTTTCGCTCTTCTTAATCCCTGTAGATAGGTACATGAAGCTGAGAAAGGACACTTATTGCCAGTGCATGCTCTAAAGTCTACTGCAAGGTTCTCTTGCTGTTCAGATAGTGACTTGTTAAGCCTCTTTAAAACAAATGGAATGCTCTCTCTAGTCAATACATGGTTGTAGTCAGGACTTCTCTGGTTGTAGAATAGAATAGTTTCTATATAGGCGTTGGCAAATTTCTCTTCAAAGCCGTTCATTTGCCCTAAGAGATCGTCGTGCTCTTGGTTTCTAAATTTAAGCTCGCATAAATGGTTTTTCGAGCCAAAAAGTCTTATCACGCTAAGTTCAGACTTGTTCAACCCAAGTACTTTATAAATTTGGGGAATATCTTTTTGAACCGCCTGGTTTTGAAGAGTCTTTGTGCCAGTGCTTATGAGAACCTGCTCTCCTTTGCCTTTGGTCAAGAGAGTACTTGGTAGAAGGTAGCCCATGGTTTTACCGGTACCAGTCGGTGCCTGGATGAGAGCGTGAATATTATTATTGAATGCCTGTCCGACTTTTAAAGACATCTCTTCCTGGGCCTGACGATATTTGTAACCTGGAAAGTGTTCTGAGAGGCCTTCTTCATCTCTAAGAATTGTTTGAATGTTTTGACCAGAGAAGTTTAAATCTCTTTTATTTGAGCTTTCCTCAAAGACTTGTTCTTGTTCAGCATATTTTTTTTCAGAGTAGGCCATTGCGGTTACTTCAAGCTCAAACTCGATCTGATCAGCTATTTCAATTAGCTCTTCAATCTCGAGCTCTAAAAAGTCTTTGAACCAGAAGTCTTGCTTGCCAAACTCACTAAATATTCCCCTTAAAAACTGGTAAAACTCTTGATCTTGATGCACAAGCCAACAAGCAGTAAGCATGGCCTTAAGAAGGTCTTTTGAGTCTTCTAACCCACGATGGTCTTCTTTATCTTTTATTCCAAGCTCAATTAAAAAGCCCTCAAGGTTTAAAGAGTTTTTCTCTGGAAACATAAGGGCAAGAAAAAGCATTGAGTCATGAAACTTTTCTTCTTCATCACTATCAACGGCATCCAGGTATTTTTTTAGAAATTTTTCCTCAAATAAAGCGTTGTGGGCAATGAGAGCGTGCTCTTTTAAAGTCTGCAGCTCAAGCTCCACAGTCTTCCATGGAGGAGCATTTTTCAATTGAGATTCATTGATCCCAGTCAACTTTTGTATAAATTTCGAGACAGGCTGTTCAGTCCTAACAAGGGAGCTGTAGCTTCTTACAAGCTTAGTGCCTTCAAATTGCAAGAATCCCAGATCGATAATTTGATCGTAGGCTGGATCGATTCCAGTAGTTTCAATGTCTATTACGGCCCATTTCTTTAACTTGTTCATCTTGCCTATTCCAATCCTTAAGCGCAGAATATGTCTATTATTAAATAAAGGATATAAACGTGTCTGCAGTGATATTCCAAACCCAATCGGTACTAATCGTGGCGTTAATGCTATACGGTGTTTCAAAGGTTTTAGGCAAGCGTAAAAACAGATTTCAGCATATAAGAACGATGAAACTCGCCATGATCTGGGATATTCTCCTTATCCTCCAAATTGAACTGACCCGTGGAGCTATCGCTAAAGCAAGCAAAGCGATGGAAAACACTGCAATTCTCAACATTCACGTATCACTAGCGGTTGCCACAGTGCTTCTGTACATTTTTATCTATTCCAGTGGAAAAAAGTTGGACTCTGGCGACGAAAGCAAAAGAGGCAAGCATAAAGTCTTAGGTCTTTGCGCGTTGACTACAAGGATAGCTACCCTTATAACAAGCTTTTTAGTACTATAGCCTCCCAAGGGGACGAATATGACACCGATGCAAGAAGTTGAACAACTTATCAAAAAAAATATCGAAGACGCTCACGTTGAGGTAAGCGATTTAACTGGGACGATGGACCACCTAAATATTTTTGTCGCAAGCGACATCTTTAAAGGTAAAATGCTAATCGACCAACACCAAATCATTATGGATATTCTTAAAGAAGATCTTAAAGATAAAATTCACGCGGTCAAAATTAAAACAATGACCAAAGAAAAATACGACAACCTATAAGGAGAAAACATGGATCAAAACAATCCTTTTAAAATATTGAACGAAGACGGTGCCTCAAAAGAAATTAAGGCAGCTGACGTAACTGGTGAACTTAAAGAAAGAATCGAAGCTGTTATTAAAAGCGACGAGCTAGTTCTTTTCATGAAAGGAAACGAACACTTTCCACAGTGTGGCTTTAGCGCGAACACAGTTGCAATTCTTAAGCACATCGGCGCAAAGTTTTCTACTTTCGATATTCTTCAAGACATGGACATTCGCCAAGGCCTTAAAGAATACTCAAATTGGCCAACCTACCCTCAGCTTTACTTCAAAGGTAAGCTTGTTGGTGGAAACGATATCATTACAGAAATGTACGAGTCTGGTGACCTTAAAGACTTGGTTAATTCTTAATGAAAGAAGAGTCCGGTCCTATAGGCCAGCTTGGGCTCTTTGATGAAACCCATATTATCGGGGCCGGAATCTCCGGCCTTCTTATGGGCTACTATCTCAAAAAGAATGGCCACTCCGTAAAAATTTTTGAAAAACAATCTCATATTGGTGGAAAAATTCGTACAATCAAGGGAGATCTTGGCTTTGCAGAGACTGCCGCAAATGCTGTGTTCACAAACGAAGACGCAATAGATTTATTTCAGGAATTAAAAATATCTCCAGTAAAGTCCACCGTAAAATTAAAAAGACTTCTTCAAAGAACCAGCACGCTGAAAAGTTTCCCATTTCTTGTTTGGGAAATTCCTTTCATCATCTTGAGCTTATTCAAAAGGCTTCCCAAAGATATGGATAAGATTTCTATCTACGAGTTCTTTAAACCCCTTCTTGGGAAGAGAGCTTCCTATGAAGTGCTAAGTTCAGTTTTTGGTGGAATTTATGCAACTGATGCAAAGACGCTTAGTTTTAGAAGTGTTTTCAAGCAGAAATTTAATTCAGTCACATACTTTGGCTTCATAAGGGAGTTAATTAAACAGAGAAAGGCAAGACGGCACAAACCTGAATCCGTTAGTTTCTCAGGAGGAATGAGTGATTTAATTCAAGCACTCAGAGAAAAGCTAAAGGACAATATAGTCTGCGACACAAACGCCTCGATCCAATCTAACGTTAACACGATAATATGCACTGATGCGCATGATGCTTCAAAAGTGGTGGGTGAGCTTCTACCTAAAATTAGCGAGGAGTTGTTAAAAATCAGCTACTCTCCAGTGATTAGCACCACTATGATCCTAAAAACACCTGTTTCAAAACTCGAAGGAGCCTTTGGGGCCCTCTTCTCACCAGTTTCGCCTGTTAAGTGTGCTGGCATTTTAAACAACAGCGCGATTTTTCCAGAAAGAACGGTGGATCCAAATAAAAGAAGCTACACTTTCATCCACCTTGGAGAATCATACTCAGAGCAAGACGCCTTTCAGGATCTTAAGAAAATTGAGCCCTCCACAGACTGGCAAAAAAGCCTGGAGGAGAAGTTTGTCACAAACTGGCAAAGAGGTATCCCACTCTATGACCAGCAGCGCTCTGAATCAATAAAGAAAATCAGAAGCCTTTTTCACGGAAGACCTAAAGGCATTGTTTTGTTTGGAAACTATGTTGACGGAATTTCAATAAGAGAGATGATATCTATGGCGAAAGAGTTTGCCTCAAAAAGTCCTAAAGTAATCTCTTCTTAGCCTTTGAGTGAGAAGCGGCTTCTTAAGCTTTGCCTCCACTTCAAGTTCCTTGAAGTAATCGATTGATCTCATAGCGTCGTCTTTTTTCCAAATTTTAGAGCAGCTCAAGATCTGTCGATCATATTTCGATAACTTCTTCTTTGAATCTAGGTAGCTTGAGTCACAAATTTTTCCCATGTGTTTTTGCATGAAAGCAAAGAACCTCTGAAGGGATTCATTGGCAGTGGAGACACTTAAAAGTTGCTTGTAAAAAACTGTGAACTTCTTGGTGGCAAAAAGTTCGGCCAACATAAATTGATCCAGTTTTTCTTTGGATAAGACTTCATCCAGTTTATCTACCGTAATTGACTCATTTTCAAAGTTGATTTTTAACTGCTCAAGAATATTTAGATAATTTGAACATGTTGCCTCAACTGATTCCTGAAGCTTTTGTGCGGCGGAGTAATCCAAATAACCTCCTGTGCGAGCTGAGAAAAACTCTAGAAGCTCTCTATTTTCCCAAAACATTGCTGCCTGAATATCAATTCCAAAGACCTCGTCCTTTTTTACAAGCTCTTTGTAGAAGTCTGTTTCGCGCTCAAAGGAGAGAATGACGTAGCGATCATCCAAAAGAAGATCCTCACTTAACAGCTTTTCTTGAGCATCTTTTGAAAGATCCTGCGCAAAGTGAACAAGGTATGATTCGCTGTTGCCAAACAACCCTAACGTCTGAAGGTTTTGTTCCATCCAATCTGAAGTCAGATCTTTTGCGGTTAGGATATTCAACTTTCCCCCTTCAAGGTCGCTTGAAGGTATTTGGTCTTTGAAAAGTTTCATAACAATAGGATCAAAGCAGTGAACAGCGTAGAGACCCTTCTTGTCTGGATCAATACTTCTTGGATTCGCTTTAAAAAAGTCCCAGAGTTTCCATTTAGAACGCATATAGAATCATATCCTTAAAATTTTGAGCGGCGTTTTTGGCCATATCATCAATAGTGCTTCTTAAAGCGCTTCGGTTTTGGGTATCAATCACATCAATGGCCGAACCTGAATAGAGCTCACGAGTAAAGCTTGCATTGAGCGCTATTGTTTCGTTCACAATGATCTTTGGGCCCACAGCAAACTTGCCAAGACTCGACTTCAAAAGCTCTATTTCTTTTTCACTAGGATTCTTTAGAAGAATAAGTCTTAGGTTGGCCCTAACATTTGTGGTGGCAGGAATATAAAAGTCTTCCCTATTCTCACCAAGGGCGTCTTCTGCGGCGTTTTTAGCGGATCTCAAATTAGATGCTTCCCTACTTTCTTTTACTTGGGAGGGGGAATCCACAATACCAATAAGAACCGCATCTGCGTTGTTTTTCCCAGACTTTAGCTCAAGACCACTGAAAGTGGACAGCATTTGATACATCTCTCGTGTCATTGGAGCAGATACATTGCTGAGATTGCTTTTATTATAAAACATTGGAATCGTTATAGATTTAACCCCATATTGGGCAAAGGGATTTTCTTTTTCTTGGAAGCGATAGCCAGCACAAGAACAAAGACCAAATACAGAGCAGAGCATTAAAAATTTTTGCATGATTTAAAATACCAGAGGTTCTTACGCATAGACAAGGGATTCTCTTGATCGCCTCGATGCTTAGTGGTAAAACTTCGCCATGAAGCATACCAAGTCCTTGGGAGAAGTCCTGGCGCATGCCGGAGACGAAGAAGAAGTTTACACCACAGACCAAAAGAGACGCCTTAAAAGGGCCGGAAGAGGTCGTTTTTCCAGAACCAAGGGGTGTTTCGACTTTATTTATTTAATAAGAAGTTGGGACAAAATTGTTGGGGAGTTAATGGCCAAAAACACCATTCCCCACAAAATAATGAGATCCACCCTCATTGTGATGACTAAACACAGTATATTTGCTCAAGAGCTCAGTTTCATGGGGCCTCAGATAATTCAGAAAATCGAAGAAAACATTCCCGAACTGAAAGGAAAAATTCAAAAGATAAAGTTTAGCCACGCCAACTTTTCTTGGGATGAGTTTAAGAACAGCCAGTTTCAAAAGGCTTCAAAGCGCCCTGCAAAACCAAAGCTTCACCCCCACTCTCCTCACTACAAGCTCAAGATGAAAAGAGCGCAGGAGACTTTTAGCGACATAGAAGATGAAGAGGTTAAAGAGCTTTTAACTTCTTTATTCATGGATAAAATTTAATAAAAGAACATCTTTAAACTGATCAAGGACTTTAAAACCATAGTTCTTTATGAGCTTGTCCACATCAGTGTTTTCCTTTCTTCCCAGTATGTACAACTCTCCGCCAGGACTCAGAAAACCTCTGGCCATTAAAGCGAAGTCCAACAACCCGTTGTCTTGAAAAGTTCTGCACCTAAGCCTATTAATATTTTTTGAAGGGCGTGAATCATTTGGGTTAAAGTAAGGAGGATTGCTTAGTATGAGGTCGAATCTTTGATCGCTTTTAAAGTTTTCCAATTTACTATTATAAACTTGAACCTTGATGTCTTTTTCGATTAGCTCAAGGTTGTTTTCAATAAATTCTAAAAATTCTGCCTGAGGTTCTATAAGAGAGAGGCTTTCAGGACTCTTAAGTCTGTTTACCGTTTCAATTCCCACGACTCCACTTCCGCATCCAATATCAAGAATGGAACCAGCGTCAGTTTTTCTATTGGCGGCAACCTTCGCAAGCCAAAGAGAGTCTTCACTAAAGCGGTAAAATTTGGGTTGAAGGTAGTCCATGACTTCTAATGGCCAGGAGTTTCAAAAAATACTCCCGCTGCAAGTCTCCCATTTGGTATAAGTTATAAATTGAAAATAGTATCCCTATGTTGTTTGCGGTATTTGTTTTATAAAACTCTCTTTTTTCTTTGAAAAAAGGTGTGAAGCCGTCCTTCTTTTTAGAAGAAAAATACCTCAACAAGTCTTTATTCCCAAGAATCTCAAAATACAAGGCCTTGTGCCAAGGTTCGCTGCTATTTTCCAACTCAATGAACTTCTTATAGAAATTGGACCTTCTCTCTTTTGATTCAGGCAAGTGAATTTGAAGAGAAGATAGCGTGTCTAGGTTCTTGTCTATTTCAATTGAATTAACGGCCTTATTGAAAGCTTTCGAATCCAAGTTAGAGAAGGCCTGTTCCATCCATGCTAAAGGGTATTTAGGACCGAAGTTCGGAGAATTGTAAATTGAAGCCAGCTCACTTGATCCGTTTGGAACATCCAATTCGTCTTCGAGCTCTTCTTTAAATTTTTCAGATGCCTCACTGTAAAGCTTAAGCAAAAATGACTTAAACAACTTACTCTCTTTAAACCTTTCTTCAAGTGCAAGTAGCATTTCAATTAAGTGTTTTCTTATCTTTTTAGCGTCTGCATATGGGTACTCTAAAAAGAAGAATTTGTGTATAGAGCTTCTGGATAGATAGGACTTCATCAACTTATCAGCTTGCCCAAGGTTTCCCAAGGAAGAATAAAGAAAGCTCTTTGCAATTAAAGTGTAAAGATCTTCACGGCCATCCAAGGCATTTAATAGCTCAGTAGTCTTGGATAGATTTAGCTTTTCAGTCCCCAAATTTAATGGCGTCTCTTTAAGCTTTGTCCAAACCTGATCAATAAGCAATTTGTCTTCTTTGCTTAGCGGAATTTGAATGGCGCCATAGTTCAAAACCCATTCCTTCTGGGTCATGTCCTTTCTCAGGCACTGATTCATTTTAAGATAAAAGTTTTCATCATTGATGTCGGCCAAAATAAAAGCACTCAAATACATCGGAGTTACAATGTCGGAGCATAACTCAGGAAGCTCGCCTAGTTTGCTTTGAAGCTCTAGGCCTAAAAGTCCTGGTATAGGTGTAATGGTCGCAAAATCAGATTCTATAGGTTGTAGTTGAAGAGGATTGTCTGCGCTTCTCCCAGTGGTCTGAGCATGGGCACTTGGCATAATCGCGCTCACGGACACTTCGATAAGTTCCTTAACTATTTTCTTTCTAAATACAAAGATTGAAAGCGCTAGGGACAAAAGTATAAGAGCGGAAACGATCAAGAACCTGTCGTTTCTAGTCTTTCGAGAAGTTTTTACTTTTTTTTTTCTGTCTGAGACTTTAGTTCTGGAGGGCCTTGCTTTTCGGCCTCATTGCTTTTTCTAAGATCATCGAGGCTTAGACCCACCTGGGTGATATCATCAACCTCATCATCGATGTCGTCATCAATGCTTAAATCCTCTTGAGTTTTGTCACCCAGCACGCTCTCCGCCTCTGAAACGGGGTTGAATGGTTGTGGCTCAGCTCCAAGAAGGTATTTATTTAAAAGTTCTTTTTCACGAACATAAAACCAAAAGCCGTTTCCGCTGCAGATCTCATCATCAGCTTTAATGGATCCATTCTCCACCAACTCTTTAACCTTACTCTTGGACACAGGTCCAAGTATGTGGTTGTTTTTAGTGCGAATGAGCCAGTTCTTTTCCATTAGTTAGCCAATACTCCAATCAAGGCCGCCAAGTCATCATCTGTGAACTTAAGGCCAGCGCTTATGACATAACTTTGATCACCAGATTTAGATGCAATGTCCTCTGCCATAAGTTTGGTGTGAAAAACATTCCAAATTCTAAATTCAGTACCAAATCTGATATTTGGTCCGGCGTCTTCTTGGTAGTCAAATATCTCAAGAAAGTTTGTGTTTCCGTATTCTGGAAGGTGGTAGTCAAACCCAACACCACCAGTGGTTTCGATAAGGCCTGCTCTCAGTCCCCAATTTCCAATTTTTCTACCAATTTGCACGTTAAACTTGAACTGAGACTCGTCTATTTCTCTCTCGTTTACAGTGGTCTCCGATCCTCCGTTGGTTGAAGTGAAAGTTGTAGTCTCCTCTTCATTTATAGGGCCGTAATCAGACAACACAACTCCGAGCTTAAAGAACCTTTCAGGTGATGGAACAATATCTATGTTCAAGTCAGTTCTTCCGCCAAACTCAGTGTTATATCCAGTGTAAATTGATAGGTCGGTTTTAAAGTTATTAATTCTATTAACAAGTCTATTTACGCCTGCAAGGGTTTCGTTAACTTGGTCAACAACTTCTTCGTCGCGCAAAAGCTTTCCAACAGTTCCCTTTCCGCTTTTAACATCAGACATAATGGATCTTAGATCATCTGTGGCCTCTCTAACATTTGCAAGAATTGGCTTAACACCTTCCATGTCGTTCATTAATGATCCATCAGCATATCTGTCAGTCTCATACGCAAGCTGTTCAGCAACTTTTTGAAGGTTTTGAATCGTATCGTTGAGTCTACCCTCGTTTCCGGAAATTATATTTTTAAGAGAAACTGAAACATCCTTTGCATTTTCAGCAAACGCCCTCGCGTCATCCATAATTCCCTTAATCATGTTTTTTCTATCTTTATCGTAAAGAGCTTCTTTTATTGCTTGAGAAATCTCTTTTACATCTGCAAGTACATCAGCTGCATTTTTACCAAGCTGTTCAAATCCTGCTCCACCTTCAACTTTAACGTACTGTCCCTCCTCTAAACGAGGAGCATTTGGATCACCTAAGTAAATATCCAAATACTTGTCTCCAAGGAAACCAATGGTTTTAATTCTAAGAATAGAAAATTGTGTAATTTTAATGGATTTCAATACTTCAAAGGTAACCACGGCCTGAGAGCCTGCAAGTTCAATGGCCTTAATTCGACCAGCAACAATACCCGCGACCTTGATTGTACTCTTTTCATAAATGCCAGTAGCGTCATTTAGGATCGCTCTATATGTGACATACTCTCCGAAACCAGCTTGATTGGATGTAATTTTCAAAGAAACTATAACCAAACTCGCAATGGCCAATAATGTAAGCAAACCTACTTTTAACTCGTTCAAGCCAACTCCAAACTAATAATTTTACTCTATTTTAACCGTTCAACCGGCAAAAATCTTATACACTAGAGATAGGAAAGGTTTTCCCCACTCTTTTTGTCCAGTTCTAAGTGGACAACTCTATAAACTTCTTAATCACCGGGTGATCTGACTTTCTAAACTCCTCCACAGGAGCGTGCACCACAGTTTTTCCTTTCTCTAAAAAGGCAACATAATCAGAAATGCGAAGCGTCGCGGCAATATCATGGGAGATAATCACTGACGTCATTGGCAAATGAGCGTTGTGATTATGAGTCGAGGTTATAAGATCATCAACCATGTGGGTGGTGATAGGATCCAAACCAGTGGTTGGCTCATCATAAAGCATGACTTTTGGCTGCAAGGCCAAAGCGCGCGCAAGACCAACTCTCTTTCTCATCCCGCCCGAAATCTCAGAGGGAAGCTTGTGGAAAGCAAATTCATCCAGTCCAACCTGCTTCATGAGCCCTATGGCCTTCTCTTCAATTTCTTCTTTTGTATAATTGGTGAACTCTTTCATAGGAAAGGCCACGTTTTCAAAGTTTGTCATGGAATCAAATAAAGCTGCGTATTGAAAAACCATGCCGAAGTTTGTTCTAAACTCCCTGATCTGTCCTTCATTCATCTTTTCCATATCCTGCCCGAGAACCTTCACCTGGCCCTCAGTTGGATGATAGATGCCCAATATATGTTTTAAAACAGTCGACTTCCCCGCTCCTGAGAATCCTAGGATTGTTGTGATCTTTCCTTCATGGATATTAAAATTTAGATCATCCAAGACGGTATGATTTCCGAATCTTTTTGTTAAATGATTGAATTCGATTGCGTAACTCATATTTATCCTAAAACCTTGGCAAGTATTGCAGTTAAGAAAAAGTCCATGATCAAAACAATAATCATGCCCCAAACAACGGCCATGTTGGTGCCTTTACCAACACCCTCAGCTCCGCCTTTAACCGCGAACCCTTGATATGTGCCAATGATAGATATTAAGTATCCAAATACCGCGGCTTTAATTAACCCCTCAACAAGCATGTTGAGATTCATGAAGTCACCTAATTTTGCAAAGTAGATTGCCTCGTCAATTCCCAAGAGCTTAACCCCAACTAACCATGATCCAGCATTTGCAACCAGCATGAAAACGCCAGTTAGCATCGGCATGGTGACAACAGTGGCAAAAACTCTTGGAACTCCCAAATATTGAATGGAGTTAACGCCCATAACTTCCAGAGCGTCGATTTGTTCAGTTACTTTCATCGATCCAATTTGCGCGGCCATGGCGGCTCCACAACGTCCGGCCACAACAAGGCCTGTAAACACGGGAGCAAGTTCTTTAACAACAGCAATCGCAACTATGGGACCCACAAATGAATCAACACTAAATGCGGTAAAGCCCAAGTAGATTTGATAAGCGAAAACTGCACCACTAAACGACGAGGTGAGAAAGACAATAAACAAGCTTTTGTTGCCCATAAACACCATCTGCTCAAAGAACAGACGCTTTCTTACAGGAGGTCTAAAAAACCACTGGAAATTAGAAATTGCATATAACGTAAATCTTCCCAAGGCCGGGGTAATAGACATTACCCACCTTCCCAACCATTCAATGGAAGATTTTAGTAGCTTGATCATCATCATCCTTAATTTGATCACTTAATAAAAGTGTATCGATTAAAGTGTAAACAAAATGAAAAGCAATGAAAACGACTTATTTAAACTATATAGCTTCTTGGGACCCTTGGATTAATGGCGGTGAACACTTGGTACGGCACTGTTTTGGCGGCCATGGCAAGACGAGTCACACTAAAACGATCATGATCCCATATTCTGACTATTTGCCCTCTTTTAAAACTTGTTTTAGCGTCTTTTGGAAACCAAATTGCGGCCATGTCCATATTTACGCGACCCATGACTTTTCCAACTTCCCCTTCAATCTCAATTTCTGACTTTGAATAGTAGCTAAGAAGTCCATCACCGTAGCCAATTGGAAGATAAACAATGAATCCATCGGCGTGGCACACATGGCCGCCATAGCCTATTGGAGTTCCTTTTTTTATGGAAACGCATTTGATTACATAGGTTTTTAATGAGGACACATTTTTTCCAGTCCAACCATTCTTATCCATACTAATTCCTGGGCCATAGAGCATAAGCCCAGGTCGGATGTGGGACTCACCTAGTCCAATTCCCTGTTCAATTGCGCCTGAGTTTGCGCAGCTTGTCTTATTTATCGAAATACTCTCATCCCGGATTTGTTTTTTTATCTTTTGGAAGAGCTTATTTTGTTTATCTGTCTTGTCCCCTTCTCTAAACTTCTTATAAGAACAGGCAAAGTGAGTCATAAGATGTTCAATTGAACGGCGTCCATGGGCCTTCATTAACGAACACGCCTTGTCGACTTCCGTGGGCAAAATTCCAAGCCGATTCATCCCAGTGTCCACTTTTAATAAGAGTGGGGCATGCTGAAACCTTTTATCCTCTAGAAAGTCTTTTAAGTCCTCAATTGATGAGAGCACTGGTGAGATATTGTAATCAAGATACAGCTCTCTGACATGATTAAACATCATGCCTGTGTCGCTTAAGACCAAAATATCTGTATTCATTGAAGGAAGTGACTTTCTTAAGTGAACCGCTTCCCCAAGACTTGCAACCCCGAGTGAGTCCACATCGAGCTCTTCAGAGGCAAACTTTGAGCATTCTAAAAGTCCATGGCCGTAAGCGTTTGCCTTGACCATGAACACAACTTTATTTGATGGAGTCAATTCTCTTAATAGGTCGAAGTTTTCTTTTAATACTCTAAAATCAACTTCAAGTTCAGAGCGATATCTCATGCATCCAGAGTTCTTTCTCTTCTTCCTCTTACAGCTCTGTTGAGTGAAATATCTTCAGGTTGAGAGAGAGTTTGAGTTTTAGTGTTTCTAAGATAATTAACCGAAGAAGGAGCTATCATCTTCACTTCCGGCCTCATGGAAGTAGTCATAACACTTGAGGTGTCTTGAAAGTATCTCCAGTACTGGAAGTCTCCAGTGATCGCTTTAAGTCTTTGGTAGTCTTCTTCGATGTATCTTTTGTCCAAAAAGACCATAAGTCTTTCCGTTCCGTACATTGAAAGTTTAAAATCACCAGACAGAGTGGATTCAATCTCATTGATAAAGTCGGCAAAGAAAGAATTCCAGAAAAAACGATTGCTGTTTTTCTCTTTTATCTTGTTTAAGAGATTTGAAAGATCCACGTCCACAAGCTTATGGCCTGTGCTTGCCTGATGAAAATGCATATCATCCAAGTAATTGAATGCTTCCCAAACACTAAGTTGCCTGCTTGTTGTGTCGGAGACGCTATTTGAAACATGCATAAGCTTTGAAAGTCTAAGAGATAGTCTTTCCTCAAACAGCTCCCACGCGAATCCTTCCATTTCTTTTTCATCAAATTTGGCAACTAGTATGATTTCAGGATTATTTCTTATCCCTTTAACAAATATTGCTCTGGCGTCATGATCGAAAAGATCAAACGCCACTTCACACGCCATATCGATGGCATACTCTTCAATGCCTTTGTTGCCTGGTCGTGTCAGCCAAAGCTCAGGAAGCTTTTCATAGTTTGGTTTAATAAATTTAGGAGACACAAGTTTTTGATCGCTTGAATTTAAAGTGTAAATTCCATAGCGTTTACACGCGTCCCACTCGCTCATAAGGGACATTAGGTTATTTACAAACTCTTCTTGAGTTTTAGGCTCTCCTAGACGTGAAGACACTTCCATCATTTTAGAAAAGTGACTTTGAAATTTGAAACTCTTCCCCGCGTCCTCCATTACTTTATTGGCGCGAGTTTGAAGTCTTTGTACTCTTTCCTGGAGTTTCTTTTTTTCTAAATCACTTTTGATTTCTCTATCAATCTTTTCCAGCACAGAGTTAAGCTGCCCAGTCAGGTCTAGCTCGGAGGTCACCAACCCATAGTGTCCCATCCCAAATGTGGAATTTACTAAGATCTTGGATGACTTAGTATAGAAAAAGCCAAACTTTAGGGCGCCGCTTTTAACTTTTGGATGGTTTTTAAACAGAAGATTGCCCTGAGACATTCTTTTAACATCCACCAGTAGAAAGTCTGGAGTTTCAGCATTCGCCGCCACCCAAAATTCATCTAGATTATTGTAGTAATGAGCATAGATGCCCATATTTCTTAGAGCGTCAGAAACTTCCTTGGCCTCTTGGATATCTTCTATAAGCAAGGCCACTTCGAATTTATTGAAATTTGTAGATGTATAATCTGCCTGCATATCCACTCCTTAGATGCCGAGGCGTTCCATTTTAGATATTATGTCACTGTGCCATACAATCTGACAAGGGCTGTCGGTATCAGGGAAGAACCTTCTCAAAATTCTTATAAAGGGGCTCTCGCTCTAAGTAAAGTTCTCTAAGTGCCTGTTTTCCCTTTTTAACAAGAGGTCTGTTAGTGTCCCCTTCTATTCTGCTCCAACAGGTCTCGAAGTCAGTGTTCAGCCAAAAACCTTTAATGTTCTCATAGCTCTTGAGTTTTTTGACTAAGTCTTGGGTTAAAGTCCCCCCACCCAAGGCCACCCAAACATTCTCTCTATTTAATAGTTCCATTAGTTTGCTCTGCTCAGTTGAGCGAAACCACTCCCAACCTTTATCTTCTATTGCCTCTCCAAGTCCTGAATATCCGGTTAGACTCGAGAATATATAGTCGTCCAAGTCATAAAACTGGTAATTCTTATACTGTTCAGAATTGCTAAGCTCTTTTAAATACTGGCTTTTACCTGCTCCAGAGAATCCACATAGAAAATAATTCATTTCAAACCTTTTCACTTTAATCACATTGCGTTATAAGTCGCTATCAGATTTTTAAGAGGTAATTATGCATCAGCATACAGAAAATAGTTTAGACGCAAAAGTTAATTTAACTCAACTAGCACCCGATAGGAGCTACACTTTCAACTTAAACCAGTCTGAAGAGTGGGTTCGTGAGCTATTGATGGAACTTAACGAAAAAGCGACTTCAAGAAATCCTGAGGATTACCTTGGAGAAACCAACTTAACAGTGACAATCGAACTAAAAAAGAAGAACAACGCTACTTTTGGCCCTATTCTTCTTGCGACTGGAAAAGTTGAGGCGGAATTCATGACTGAGTGCGTGAGAACTTTGCAAGAAATGAAAGATCAGGTTGAGGCGGAATTCAAATCTGTATTTATAGAGAATATTTTCGCTGAAGATGACGAATACGCCGACACTGTGGAGCTATTTGTAGAGAATGAGCTATATGATCTGCACTTTTATGAACTTAACCGCGCGAATATTAAAGAGATGGTTCATGAGACTATTTTCTTAAATATCAACGAGTATCCGGTAGCATGCCATGATACCCCGTTGGAATACGCGGATGACAGCAATAATACTAAACAATAAATTTAAGAAAACTATTGGCATTAGGCAGTATTTATATTACATAGTTAGTCTTAAATTTTTGATTAAAAAGATTCAATAAATATTTGGAGGATATCGTGGCAGTTCCTAAGAAGAAAACATCAGTATCAAGAAAAGGCCTTAGAAGAGCCGGTCAACATCATAAAGAGTACAGAAAGCATCCAATGTCTTGTCCTAACTGTGGTGACCTAACTATGCCTAATCACGCATGCCCAAGTTGTGGTACGTACAAAGGCAAGCAAGTATTCGAAATCAAAGTAAAAGCAGACGAAGAAGAAACTGCTGAGTAATTAGATTTTCGTTTGACGTTAAAAACGTCCTTTGGTTAAATTCAAAAATAAATTTTAGGCCATCAATTAATCTAATTAGTTGATGGCATTTTTTTTGGAAACAACGCCAAGGATTTCACAATGAAGCTTTACAAGACAAAGATCCAGGGAACTGGAAAATACCATCCCGAAAAAGTACTTACCAACGAAGAACTCTCTAAAACAGTAGACACTTCTGACGAGTGGATCACTCAAAGAACCGGAATTAAAGAAAGAAGAATCTCAGACCTCTCTAAAGACGAGCACCCTAGTGGTATGGCCGCAAGAGCTGCCAAAGAGGCCATGAAAAATGCAGGCTGGGAACCAAATGATGTTGATTGCATTCTTTTCGCAACAACCATTCCGGATATGATGCTGCCAAATACAGCAAGTATGCTTCAAGCTGCTCTTGGCATCACTAACAATTGTGCCTGTTTAGATGTAAACGCCGCTTGTACTGGATGGCTGTATGGCCTTCAAATGGCAAACTCTTTAATTCAAACAGGTGTTTATAAAAAAGTTCTTCTTGTAGGAACTGAAATGGCATCTGGATTCAACAACTGGGAAGATAGAAGCACTTGTGTTCTTTTTGGAGATGGCTCAGGTGTTACTGCCCTTGAAGCTCAAGAAGGCGATAGTGAATCATTTATTCTTGATAGTATCCTTGGAAGTGACTCTTCCAAGAGAATGGCCCTTGCCATGCCTAATGGCGCTGCAATGTCCCCTATCACTCATGAGATTTTAGATAATAAAGAACAATACATCACAATGGATGGCCAGGTAGTATTCAAAAATGCTGTTAAGACCATGGCAAGCCACTGCTCTACACTTTTAAGGAGAAATGGTCTTACTAATGACGACATTGATTGGTTCATTCCTCACCAAGCAAATTTAAGAATTATAGAAACAGTTGGAAAGCTTTTGGATTTCCCAGCTGAAAGAGTAATCACAAACGTACAAAAATATGCCAACACTTCTTCCGCAACAATTCCAACGGCCATGCATGAAGCTGTAATGGATGGAAGAATCAAAAGAGGTCAAAAGGTAATGCTTGCGGCATTTGGCGCAGGTCTCACTAGTGGCGCGGCGATTTTACAGTTCTAGGAGAAACGCATGAAAGTAACTCTTATTTTTCCAGGACAAGGTTCACAGTATGTGGGAATGGGTAAAAACCTCACAGAGCTTCCTGAGTGCAAGGAAGTCTTTGAGCAAGCTGATTCCGCATTTGATTTTTCATTGACTGACCTAATGTTTGAAGGGCCAGAGGACAAGTTAAAGCTCACAGAGTTTACACAACCAAGTATTGTTACTCACTCTTATGCCCTATTTAAAGGTCTTAAAACTTTCTTAGATAAAGAAGGAATTGAGATTGAAAGAGTATTAGGACACTCTGTTGGTGAATACTCAGCACTTGCAGCAGCTGGAGCAATTGACTTTAAAGACGCGGTGAAAGCTGTTCAACTTAGAGGCAAGTATATGCAGGAAGCTGTCGCGCCAGGCGATGGCAAAATGTATGCAATTCTTAGAGTGCCAAAAGAAGAAGTGCAAAAAGCCTGCGAAGCGGTATCCACAGATGCAGAGAAAGTGATGCCTGCAAACTTCAATGAGCCGGGACAAACTGTTATTTCAGGGCACTCTGAAGCTTGCGACAAAGCTGTAGCTTGGCTTAAGGAAAACTACGAAGGAAAGCAGATGGCAATTCCTTTAAAAGTGTCCGCTCCATTTCACAGCTCACTTATGAAGCCTGCGGAAGAAAAGCTTTCAGCCCACTTAGACTCAATTGAATTTAAATCAAGTGAAGTTCCTTATGTGGCCAATATTGATGGTAAAGAATATAGCAAAGGCACTGACGGACAAATTATTAAGAAGAATTTGGTCGATCAAGTTTGCGGGTCAGTTCTATGGGCGCAAAGTATTGAAAAGCTTCCAGAGGACACTGTCTTTATTGAGGTTGGCCCTGGCAAAGTTCTTACAGGACTTAATAAAAAGATAAATAAAAACTTCAAAACTTACACGCTTGATTCTGAAGCTGGGTTTGAAGGATTGAAGGAGTTTCTAGCATGACACCTACTTATTCAGACCTAGAAAACAAAATTGTATTGGTTACTGGCGCTTCAAGAGGCATTGGAAACACGATCGCTAAAGCGTTGGCATCTCAAAAAGCTCATGTGGTTTTCAACTACAGAGGTGATGAGACTAAGGCAGCCGCTCTTAAAGAAGAGCTAGAGGCATGTGGTGCAAGTAAAGTAAGCGCTCTTAACTTTGATATCACTGACTATGACAAGATGAAGGAGTCAATTGATGCCTTCATTAAAGAGAATGGAAACATCTCAGGCCTTGTTAACAATGCTGGTATTTCGAAAGATCAGCTTGTAATGAGAGTAAAGTCTGAGGATATTGATTCTATTTTAGACGTAAATCTTAAAGCGACCATGATGCTTACAAATCATTTGAGTAGAAACTTTCTAAGAGCAAAAGATGTTTCTGTGGTTAACATGAGCAGTATTGTTGGCCTTATGGGCAATGTATCTCAGTCAGTTTATGCGGCTTCAAAAGCAGGACTTATTGGGTATACGAAGTCATTTGCAAAAGAACTGGCTTCAAGAAAGATTCGCTGCAACGCAGTGTGTCCTGGATTTATTTCTACTCAGATGACTGACGAGCTTTCAGACAAAGCTCGCGAAGAATACCAAAAGTCAATCCCAATGGGCGATTTCGGCTCTTCAGAGGATGTGGCCAACCTTACTCTTTTCCTTTTGAGCCAGGCCTCAAGATATATTACAGGAGAGGTTATTAAGGTTGACGGTGGTCTATATATTTAATTAGAATAACGTTAAATTTTTGGAGGATATAATGGAAATGCAAGAAAAAGTTATCAAAATTGTAAGTGACGCAACAAAAGTAGAAGCTGGCAATATTAAAGGTGAAACTAACTTCGTTGACGACCTAAACCTAGACTCTCTAGATATGGTTGAAATGATGATGAAGATGGAAGAAGAATTTGGCGTAGAGATTCCGGAAGACAAAACGGAAGAGTTGAAGACAATCAACGACGTAACAAACTTCTTGAAAAGCAACGCAAACTAAAAATCCGACGGCCTCCTTTTCGGAGGCCTTTTTTTTATAAGCGGCTTCATTAAAAATCTTCGTCTTACGGCAAGGAGCAATTATGAATCGTGTAGCTGTAACAGGAATAAGCGCCATGTGTGGCGCGGGGAACAACCTAGAAGAGGTTTGGTCCAATTTAATCGCTGGTAAAAGCGGTATCTCAACACTTGAAGATGTTGATGAAAAAATGTGGCCTATTCGCATAGCAGGCCAAGTTAAAGACTTTGAGATCTCAGAAGATCTTTTGGCTGCAAAAGAACAATCAAGATACGATCTGTTTATACACTTTGGCCTTCACTGTACTGATGAAGCGCTTAAACAGTCTGGACTTCTTGAGGAAAAATTCGATCCATTAAAAGTTGGAGCAATCTTAGGAACCGGCCTTGGAGGCTTTCCTTTTATTCAGTCAAGCACACAAACATACTGGAACAGAGGTCCAAGAAGGGTATCTCCTTTCTTCATTCCTTCGTTCATTCCAAACATGGCAACTGGCAAGATCAGCATGAAGTATGACTTTAAAGGTGTTAACTACACTGTATCAAGTGCATGCGCTTCCGCAGCCCACGCCATTGGCGCAGGGGCCACAGAGATCATGCTAGGTCGTCACGACGCTATGGTTGTAGGTGGATCTGAGGCCGTCATTACAGGGCTTCCATTTGCTGGGTTTAACAACATGAAAGCTCTAAGCAAGAGAAACGATGATCCAACAAAAGCATCAAGACCTTTTGACAAAGACAGAGATGGATTTGTTATGGGAGAAGGTGCTGGGATTTTAATTCTTGAAAACCTTGAAAAAGCAAAAGCAAGGGGTGCCAAGATTCTAGCTGAAGTTGTGGGATTTGGAGCTACTGCAGATGCCTACCATATCACTGCACCTCACCCAGAGGGCGAAGGAACTATTCCTTGCATGCAGCAAGCTCTTGATATGGCCGGAGTTAAAAAAGAAGAAATAGACTATATCAACGCTCACGGGACAAGTACTCCAGTTGGAGATGTTGCCGAGACAAAAGCAATCAAGTCTGTGTTTGGTGATCACGCTAAAAACATTGATGTTAGTTCAACAAAGTCTATGACTGGACACCTTCTTGGAGCTGCAGGTGGATTAGAGTCTGTAGTCTGTGTTAAGAGTTTAGTTGATGGAGTTCTTGCTCCAACGATTAACCTTGATAATCAAGACGAAAACTGCGATCTAAACTACGTTCCAAATGAAGCAAAAAAGAGAGATATCCAATACGCTCTTAACAACTCATTTGGCTTTGGCGGAACCAACTCCACCACTCTATTCAAAAAATACGAAGCTTAATAACAATGCCCTTCACACTTGAAGGGCATTTATTAATATCCTTCTAAAATTCCACAGACCTAAATCAACCTTTCAGTTTATAGTCCCGAGAAAGGCCACGGACTCAATTAAATCAAACACTTAGATGACTTCTTTAAATTCATTTGGTAGTGTGATACACTACTAAACGGGAGATCGAATTTGGCTAAATTTAAATATATTGAGTGGTTATTAGAGTTCCTCCTCTCTAGCTCTGGTTTCTTATTTGAATGGGATGAGGGGAATATTGAAAAAAGTGAGAAAAAGCATGGCGTCTCGACGACGATCGTCGAAAGCGCTTTTGAGGATATTAATATTTTGGCATTAGGAGAGCAATACCAACCCAAGTGTGAAGAGGACAGATATGGAATTCTTGCTAAGACTTTTACAAGTGAAGTCCTATTTGTTTGCTTTACTATAAGAGAAGGTAAAATTAGACCCATAAGTGCCAGACTGGCCAATAAGAAAGAAAGGAGCATTTATGACGAGTAAACATGCAAAGTCTTTACCTGAATATGAAGAGGTTGAGTTTGATAAAAAGGCGGTAAAAAACTCTAGACGCGTAGGTCGTAAAATGCCGACCAGTGTATCTCTTCCACCAGAAGTGGTTGAGGAGCTCAAGGAAGTTGCAGCTAAAAAAGGCATTCCTTACCAAGTACTTATGAGAAGCTTCATAATCGAGGGTCTTGAAAGTTTGAAGAAGGCCTCTTAAGGTTGTTCTACCTCTAAAAGGTGCCTTCCATTGAGGAAGTCTAAATGGGGTAAATGAAGCAAGGAAGAGAGACATCCAATTCGCTCTTAACAACTCATTTGGCTTTGGCGGAACCAACTCCACCACCCTATTCAAAAAATACGAGCAATAATTCTTATCGTATCCCCCTGAACGTTTGTCGGGGGGACTTTTTCAAGCTACAAAATCAAATACTTAGAACCCCTCCTTAAAACCTTTGTCTTTAAAGTATTTCCCTAAATCTTCCGAATATTAATTTATGAATTTAGTTTCACTTACATTCATTTTAATATTAATGAGCACAACTATCCATGCCTGCATCAAAGCAGATATTCAATCTTACATGAAAGATATTGAGGTTGAAGAATACGAAGAGCAAAAATCTAAGCGTCACACACTCGTACATTCCAAAGATTCCTGTGGGGTATCCGGTTGTGAATATTTCATTTTTTCAGAAGTTTTTCCGGGATGTACGAAGGTCACTTTTAACGAAGTTGGCTTTTTGATTCCCAATTCTTTTAAGGAACGCTCTATTTCCTTAAGAAAAGCGGGAAATGTCGAAAGGTACAAATATAAATTCAAGTCTTCTAAGTTTAAAAGGGTTGGTCCGTGAAGTTTTATTTTTTCATTTTAACCCAAATCGCTTTGATAGGACACACTCGGGCCTATCCTATCTTTTATACATGCCAAGACGAGCAACTAAAAACAGCCGAGCGCCTAAATACTGAGGACTTATTTGAAAAGATTATTCGAATGAGTAAGGCAGACCAAATAGACCTTGCAAATCAATGGTGTAAGGGAAAAGAGGAATGTCTCAATAACTTAAAGCTTATCATGAGCTTTTCATCGAGCTCTTACGAAGTGGCAAAAGAGCTATTCCTACAAGAGTTGAACAAGATCAAAAAGGATATAAATGGAAGAGTAGAAGATGTAGGTCTTTTAAACTCCCTACAAAGCATAAAGTCATCCTTTGCATCTCTACAAGCATGTCAAATGGTCTCAGAGAAATTAAATCCAGAAGACTTCGTTAATAACGAAGACTTACTAATTTCTTATCCCTACCACAACAACTACATGTATGTGACAGGTTGTTACAGTGTAAATGGCAAAAGGTGCTCACCGATACAAAAAAGCAACATGGACAAAGTGATAGAAGAATCTATTTCAATGGGCACCGATCCCTACCTCACCATTGGGTTAACTTTAATGGAAGAAGGACCCAGAATGGGAGGTCTCTACCTTGACCCTATTGGTGTAATGGATGCAGTGGGATGCTCAGCTCGACAAGTTAAAAATAATAAGGCAGGTGCTTTAAATTCATACTGAACTAGCTATGTGGTAAATTCTTCAGTAATTGAAAATGACGAACTATCTGACAGCTTAAACTCCTTTATAAGTCTGCACTCTTCACAAGATATTCAAACAGGTGAAAGCTTTTACTGTTACGACACCTTAGGAGAAAAAAAACCCCAACTATATGATAGCCTTCAAAGCAACAGCTGCTGTTTAAAATTAAATTTCCAAAGTAAAAGCGATAATTCTTGGCCAATAACAGATAGGATTTCAGATGGTTTGACCTATGAGTTTATTAATAAGCGACTCAGTTCAAGCTTCAGAGGAAGAAGTGAACCTGAATGGAAGATTCAAAGATTCAATGGATACACAAACTTAATGGGTGCCGCTGAAGGTGTACCTTCCTGGAGAATGGGTGTTAATTACTATAAAAACCCAGGCTATGGTCAACAAGTTATGGACTATATTCTCAACTCACTCATGTTTAACCCTTATATTTCCCAAAAGATCAAAGAGGAAACTGCCAAGCAAAACAAGCAATGGAAAAGTATTATTTGCAAAGGAAGAGAAGACGGTACGTACTATTACGACTCAGAACATTACCACACTCTCGTAAAGAATTCTGCTCGACTTGAGGATATTAAAAATAAATATGATGAAGGAGCAACTCTTGAGGATTTCTCAGAGAGGGAGAAAAAGGTTCTTTTAAGAGAGTTGGAGGAAACGTCATCTAAAAATCCGCACATGAATAACCTTTTGAAGAAAGCAGTTTGGAATAAATATGAAAGAATTGTCTCTGACGCGATTGCAGTTGATGTAGAGGATTTATTCCTTAAAGAAAAAAGAAGCAATATTGAAGTCTATAATACCTTTAAGGGTAGAATGAAAATTAGCAAAGAGGAACTATTTTTTGTTCTGGACCTCTACAACACTCAAGATGAGCTAGAAGAGAAGGCGAAATTAATAGAAGATAAGAGATATAAAATCGAAAATAAGATTAATGATTTATGCAATCAGCTATATGATGAATATACAAAAATAAGCTCAGATAATTCTTACCAGGATGAGAAACAATCCAAATACGATACCTATTCCAGGTGTCAATCTCGCGAACTAGACAAAGACCCGATTCTCAAACCTTTTCACAAAAGCTGGATAGAGATTTCGGAGAAGTTAAAAACTACTGAGACAAAAATAGAAAACTTGTGGAAGGGGCAGAATTTAAGAAAAGCTGAGACAGTATATGAAAAAGACCCTTCGACCATAAGAAGTCTTTATGGAAGTAGATATCAGGTCTCAGAGAGCATTAACGAAGCTCTAAAAAGACTAAGTGTAAAAGAGGGTTACACAAGTGACCTTAGGAATAAAATCATTGCTCTATACAACCATGAAAAAAATCAAAGCAAGGGGTTAGGACTAAGCAATGAAGCTCTTAAGGAGTATTTCGAAAATATTTACCCGACACGCAAGACCCTCTATCAAACTTCAGACTACACTTGGGAACGACTAAACGAAGCTCAAGTGGAAAAGATTATAAAAAAGCTAAAGTCACCATAATTTAATCTATAGACCTTTCACTCTTTCACTTGTCACACACGACTACAAAAATTCCGCACAAGGTTTAATCCATAGATTTTCTTTTCATACAAGAGTGAACCACGCCATAGCATATGCTCTTACCAGAACCAATTGATTCTTTTTTAGCCTCGTAGCCTATACAATCGCATTCAGTAATGTAGCAGGATGGACATACCCCACCTTTCATACTTTCCTTGGGATAAAAAAAGAATACTAGGAAAGAAACAGTGATAATTAGTGTTATTAAAATATTCTTGCTCATTAAACACTCTCTCAAGTTTACTCTTAAGGCTTTTGCAAGCTTCTTAACAAAATTGTTTTCAGGTTAAGACTTCCTTGTAGCTAGATAAACATCATTTGAAGGTTGCTTACAGTAAGGACTTAGCAACTCTACAAGTTGGTACTTGCTTAAAAGGTTTTGGTTCTGGAGTTCAACAGTCAATTTTGGAGATTGAATTACCCCCACTCCACTTTTTGCCACTTCAAGCGCTGTTTCAAGCATTTCAAATTGGTCACCTGTGAGGTACTTAGTCAGCTTAGATGAAACTGTTCGTTGTGACTATTATAGAATTAGTGTTAGTGCCACAGTGGAGGTAAAATTAATGTGCCTAAAGGACCCTTGCTGTGACACTCCAAGTCGATATTGTGAGAATGGATGTTGTGATCAAAGCACGCTTTAAAATCAGCTTATACAAATAACCTGTTTTTAAGCTTTGATAAAAACAGGTTATAAGCAAACGCTTTAAGTGATTTCGGTAAGTTGTATATTTCTAAAGAGTTGGAGAATTCGCAACCAATATTCAGATCTTGCTCTATGAAAAGCATGCAAAATTCATTAGCATACTAAAAAAGCTAGTAAGAGGTGCATATGCTTAAAGATATTGATCCACAGATCCAATAAATTATTAATAAAGAACAACAACGCCAAGAAGAAGGCCTTGAACTTATTGCTTCGGAGAACTACTGCTCTCAAGCTGTAATGGAAGCTCAAGGTTCTTGTCTGACTAACAAGTACGCTGAAGGATATCCTGGAAAGAGATATTACGGCGGATGCGAGTTCGTGGATCAATCTGAAGCTCTTGCAATTGAAAGGCTAAAAAAGCTATTTGGAGCTGAGTACGCTAATGTTCAGCCTCACTCAGGTTCACAAGCAAACATGGCCGTGTATTTTGCGGTTCTAAAGCCAGGTGACACTGTTCTTGGAATGGATTTAAGTGAAGGTGGACACCTTACTCACGGCTCCCCTGTTAACTTCTCTGGAAAGTTATTCAACTTTGTAAGCTATGGGCTAAATCATGAGACTGAACTCATTGACTATGACAAAATGGAAGAGCTTGCAAAAGAGCACAAACCAAAGCTAATCGTTGGTGGAGCAAGTGCATATTCTAGAACAATTGATTTTAAAAGAATGAAAGAGATTGCCGACAGTGTTGGCGCTCTTTTCATGGTGGATATGGCACATATTGCGGGACTCGTTGCTGCAGGCCTTCACCCAAGTCCAGTGGGGCTTGCTGACTTTGTAACATCCACTACTCACAAAACTCTTAGAGGGCCTCGTGGTGGTATAATATTGGCCATTGAAGAGTGGGGAAAAAAGATTAACTCAAACATTTTTCCGGGAATTCAAGGTGGCCCTCTTGAGCATGTAATTGCGGCAAAAGCTGTTGCTTTTCACGAAGCTCTTCACCCAGACTTTAAAGATTATCAAACTCAGGTTGTTAAAAATGCCCAAGCTCTTGCAGCTGAACTTGAGATTCAAGGGATTGAGATTGTTTCTGGCGGAACTGACAACCACCTAGTGATGCTTAAAACAGATAGTGTGAATATGAGCGGCAAAGACGCTGAAGCTCTTCTTGAGAAAGTTCACATTACAACTAACAAAAACATGATTCCTGGTGACAAGAGATCTCCGTTTGTTACCTCAGGGATTAGACTCGGAACTCCTGCTCTTACAACAAGAGGATTCAAAGAAGAGCATATGAAGCTTCTTGCAACTTGGATGGTAAAAACTTTGAAAAATCCAGAAGATGAGAGTCTTCACGCTCAAGTTAAAGAAGAAATAATAGCTCTTTGCAAAGAGTATCCAGTTTATAAATAAGGAATATATGAAGATACTAGTTATATTTGCGTTTCTATTAATGGTCTCATGCAATGAAAATGAGACCAAAACTTCAGAGGTTCAGAAAGCTCCAACAAATTCTATTGTTGAAGAGAACGACAGGTGCATCTGTACAAAAGAGTTTAATCCAGTTTGTGGATCTAATGGAATTACCTACCCTAACCCATGCCAAGCTGGCTGTGATGGGGTTACTGAATTTTCTCAGGGGTCTTGTCAGGGGAACTAGATGTTTTCTTTTCAGCAGAATTAGACTTCTTCCCGCATTCGCCATTGGCAAACTTGCAAAACTCTTTTGAGGTGTCTAAATCATCAATACAGACAATTGGGCCTAGGTCTTTGAGCTTTAGGCCCTTACTCTTACAGAGATCTTTTGCCGACTTTTCCAATAGCTCTCTTGAGCATCGATTCGACTTATCACTTACTTGGCATTTAAGCCTAAAGCTTCCCTCATTGTAAAAGAGAGTCCTAATCTGGACCCCAGAGGCAAATTGGACAAGGATAAATCCTAAAACTAGAGCCTTCATGTTAAAAAGTGAGTGTAAACGCCTGTCCAGCGATTAACAACATGGCAACCACTAGAATAAAATGCTTGATGATGTACATAAAGCCTCTCGTTTTTTTGTGTATGTGTGGGTTCAAACTAGCACTTGTAAAATATTCCAGTCAAGCCAACAATCAGTAGAAAATCCTTACAGGGTAACGCAAAGCAAAGGCTTCGAATACTCAATGTTTCTTGCCATATTCAAAGGGAGAAGCTATTTTGCCAACCATTAATTAAGAGGTTTAGATGAAGTGTCCCTTCTGTGAAAAAAATGAAACAAAAGTCGTTGATTCCAGACTTTTAAAAGAAGGTTTTTCTGTTCGTAGAAGAAGGAAGTGCGAAGGCTGCGCAAGAAGATTCACGACCTACGAGACTATTGAAATCCAGATGCCAGCAGTGGCAAAAATGGATGGCAGACGCGAATCATACCGAAGAGACAAAATGCGTTCAAGCCTTGATAAAGCTTGTCAAAAAAGACCAATTTCCACTGATCAAATAGAGCGGGTTGTGGAGAATCTTGAAAAGAATATCCTGGAAATATCCGATAAAGAAGTCACAACCAAAGAAATTGGAAACTTGGTAATGAAATATCTTAGAAATCTTGACCCTGTGGCATATGTGAGGTTTGCCTCGGTTTATAGAAAGTTTCAAGATGTTGACGAGTTTGTTAATGAGCTTAAGGGCGACGAAACCAATTACAATATAGATAAATAACAAGAGGTATAACAGTGAACAAGAAAAGTGCTGCAAGAGAGTTTTGCTTTCAATATTTTTTCCATATGCAACTTCCAATCTTTAAAGAGCTTAGGGAAGAAAGTGCTAAAAGCAATGAGGCAATCGTGTCTTCCATCAGTCAGTTTAAAGAAAGCACCGACACTCTTTTAGAGAAGAATTTGTATCAGTATGTAATCAATCAGGTTGAAAACACTCTAAAAAACTATTCCGAACTTGAAGCGAAGATTGAGCAATACCTGACCAATTGGAAAGTGAACAGACTCTCCAAAGTTGATCACACAGTGCTTCTTTTGGCATTTTCAGAATTGATGTATCATAAGGACACACCTCCTAAAGTGGTTATTAATGAATTTGTCGAACTTGCCAAAAAATATGGGGCCAAAGAGTCAGCATCTTTTGTAAATGGAGTGATCGACAAGTTCGCGAAAAGCGAGATTTTATAAAGTGAGCGACTCCGGAATTGAATATTTATCACAGCTGATTACTCCCAACACATGCGGAATAGTATGGTTGACGGACGATCTCCTTGATTATCAATCTCCCGGAGCTTACGAAGTAAATTATCTTTTAAATGGATCCCTTACACGATCTTTGGCAGAAAATGATCACGAGGACAAGTTCAGCACAAACTTCTTTCTAGGCGATAGCTTTGGCAAACCCTTCTTTGTCACCCACACAGTTATTAAAACAAAAGATGACTTTAAACTTGTGTTCGAGCCGTTGAATGTGGCAAAGCCTTTCATGCGTGAGGGCTCTCAGGTTTACATACTAAATAAAAGCAAAAACACTGCAAATATTAATGTGCTCAAAGAGCTTAAAAGCAAACATAAGAATGTAACTTTTGAGCACTTAACAATATAGGAGAACACTTATGCAAATTTTGATTGCTTTACTTCTGACAATGGCAAATGTTTATGCTGAAGATTGCTCTTTTACAACTGACTCCTCAAAGTTCAATGTTAGTTGGACAGCTTTTAAAACACCTGCGAAGATTGGTGTTGGCGGAAACTTCAAAAGCCTGGGAATTCAAAAAGCAAAGACCAGCTCTTCAAACCTACAAGATCTTTTTGAAGGGGTTGAGTTTGGGATTGAAACATCATCGGTAAACACAAATAACGCTCCAAGAGACAAAAAAATTCACAAGTTCTTCTTCCAAAACGTTGAGAAGCTTGAAGGTAAAGTTTTAGAGGCTGACGACTCGTCAATGTTGATTTCACTAAAGATGAATGGAGTCCAAAAGGAAATCCCTTTAACTGGCGGAATTGATCAGAATGGAACTTACTCTATGAGCGGAACAATCGATGTGTTTGACTTTAATATGATGACGCATCTAAAGGGCATTACAGAGGCCTGCAAGGCCCTTCACGCAGGAAAGACATGGAATGATGTAAACATTAGGTTCACTGTCCCTGTTACAAAAACATGTAAGTAGAATTTCAAACTTGCTCTGGCATAATCAAGCATGCCAGAGCTGTGGACTTGTTACAGGTCTACAAATCTATCCTCATTAAGATGCTCGGGATCTCTTGGTAGATTCAAAATCTTAGCTTCTTTTTGTTCTGAAGCTTCATCAGTGCTTACATGGGAGTTTCCAGTTATAACGCTCAACAACTCTTCTATGGCACTATTTAATTCCTCGGCCTGAGCATTTAATTTTTCAGCATTTTGAGAGGAAGATCTAGCTATGTCAGAATTTTGATGAGTGGTCGAATCAAGCTGCTGCATGGCCTTTGTAACCTCTTGCACACCTTGGGATTGTTCATGAGAAGCAGAAGCAATTTCAGTGACCATTTCATTAACAGAGTTAACATTTAAAAGGATTTCTTCCAGAACTTCATTACATTCATTCGCTGTCTTTGTTCCATTTTCAACTTTTACCTTACTTTCCTTAATTAAGTTCCCTACCTGCTTCTTAGCATTTTCGACTACTTCATTTACATCTTTAATTGAAGATTCAAGCATTTCTGTAATTTCCAAAGCGGCCTTTCCAGACATTGCAGCAAGATTTCCAACTTCTTCGGCCACCACAGCAAACCCTTTTCCATTCTCACCAGCTCTAGCAGCTTCAACAGAAGCGTTAAAGGACAATAGTTTAGTCTGGAAAACTATATCATTAATGACTTTAGTCTTCTCCCCAATCTCATTGATTACTTCTACAATTTTTGAGAAGTCTTTATTGTTCTTTTCCATTGCCACAACCACATCGTCATTCCCTTTAGAGATTTCTGTGATGGAATCGATCATGGCCTGAACTGCACTCTTTCCTCTCATTGCAACTTCAGTGGAGTTCGCTGAAACCTGTGTTGATCTTTCAGCGGACTCTGAGTTTCTCTGGATCATAGAGCTAATCTCATCAATAGATGAAACTGTCTCTTGAAGTGAGGCGGCTGAATCAGAGGCTGCAACACTCAGTTTCGAGCTACTCTCCAACAGAGACTGGCTGGTATCGGCAACTTCATCGGCTGTACCTGAAAGCTTCTGTGAGAGGCTTTGAATAGTTTTGGCCAATCGACTTGAAAAGAATAGGCCTTGAAGCAATGATACTAAGATTGTTAGAGCGACAACTCCTATCACAATATATCTTACAAGCTCGCCCTCTCTCTGGGCCTCTATCACGGCATTTGAAGTCTTCTTACTCTGAAGTGCTACAAATTTTTCAGCAACACTCATCCAAGCTTTTGCCTTAACAGGACAAATAGAGCGTATCATATGCGCCCCCTTAACAAGACTTTCCTCAGAAGGATTTAGATACTGTGATAAAAGGTCTTTACCAAACGTAAAAAAGTTCTCCCATTCCCTATCCAGATCTTTAACGAGAAGCTTTTCTTCCTCAGAAAACTCCAGTTTATTAAACTTACTCTTCTCTTCAAGAAAAGACTGTATTGCGGTTTTAGTCTCAATGATATATTTATCTTGAATTTCTTCACTGTTTCCGATCACGGCCAAACTTCTAACTTTGATTCTTATTAGCCTAAATTTTGCAACCATTCTTGAGGCAATTTCTACTTTTGGAAATTGCTCAGTCGAGACTTCTCTATACTTCGATGCGACACCTTCTAGACTCAGAACAGCGTATAAAAGAACACCTGAGAACAAAATACATGTCATTACGGTTTGATGAATTAGTTTTTTTTGTAACCCTAGTGCTTTGAACTTGAACATTAAAACCCCTCCGATTTGGTAGAACTATTTGATCGGTATTAATAATATATTCTAAATGCTACTTGTTAAGATTTATTTAACCTTCACACAAAGCAAACAAAATCTTCACAAATGAGCAAATTCAAGCACTTAAGTAGTCCAAATGGTGCAAAAATGATAATTATCAATAGTTTCTTCAAAAAAAACGCTGATTAGTCTGGAAAGTTGCTTTGATTTTTAGGGAAATATGCCCTCAAAAGAGGGCAGTTGAATAATGAATTGTTTAGTAATTAAGAAGGTCCCTTGCGGCGTCTTCAATCTTCTGAGCATTTGGTAGAATTGCCTTCTCAAGGATTCTATTAAATCCAACAGGAGTGAATGGAGATCCAATTCTTCTAACAGGAGCATCCAATTCTTCAAAAGCAATCTCATTGATTGTTGCAACAATTTCTCCACCAAAACCGGAGAACACTTTGTCCTCGTGAGCTACCAACACTCTATGAGTCTTTTTAACAGTCTCATAAATTGCGTCAGTATCAAGAGGGTTCAAACTTCTAAGGTCTAAAACTTCAACATCGTAGCCATCCTCAGCAAGCTTTTCAGCCGCTTCTAAAGAGTGGTGAACAGTATTTCCAAAAGTAATGATGGAAAGGTCCTTTCCTTCTCTTCTAAGTCTAGCTTTTCCAAATGGAACTTCAAATCCTTCAGGAACAACACTCATAGCGTACTTAGCGTTGTAACAAGTCTTTGGCTCTAGATATAGGATTGGCCCTCTACTTCTCATTGCAGTTCTAAGCATACCGGCAGCGTCGTCAGCAAATGCTGGATAAACCACTCTTAGTCCTGGGAATGTTGTAAGTACGGCCTCAATTGTTTGAGAGTGGTAAAGCCCACCACCGATGTAACCACCTGAAGCAAGTCTTATGACAACGTTTGGAGCGAAGGCCCCATTGGATCTCCAGTAGTCATGAGAACACTCTACTAATTGTTCCATTGCTGGCCAGAAGTAGTCAGCGAATTCAGCACCTTCAACAACGATTCTTATTTTTTCATCAAAACGGCTCATACCGTTTGCGGTACCAACAATAAAATCTTCAGCGATTGGAGCGTTGAATACTCTTTCTTTGCCAAACTCTTGTTGCATACCTTTAGAAACATTGAAGATACCGCCTTTGTCCCCATTGGCCATATCTTGTCCCCAAATATAAGTGTCTGGGTTATGTCTGAATTCTTCTTTTAAAGTTGTATTTAAAGCAGTGATAAACTTAATTGGCTCGCCCTCTTCATTGTGAGTTCCGTCGCCAAACTTGTCTCCAGGATAAGCTTCCGGAACAACGAAGTCATAGATTGATTCTGGATCCGGATTTGGAGCTTTAACACCAGCTTTGTGAGCTTCCATAAGAGTTTCTTTACATTCTTTTTCAATCTTTTCGATATCTTTCTCAGTAAAGATCCCCTCTTTAATTAGAGATTTTTTGAAAGCAGGAATAGGATCTTGCGCCTTTGCCTCCTCTCTCTCTTTTTCATCTCTATAGAGTTCGTGCTTGTCGGAGTTTGAGTGATTGCCGATTCTCACACACTGAGCGTGAACAATTACCGGCTCACTTTTCTCCATTGCGTGTTTTTTAGCAGCGAGCATTGCGTTCATTGAATCAAATGGATCTTTACCGTCACAGTGAATAATCTGGAGGTTTTTAAATCCTGAAAAGTTGTCTGCAACAAACTCGTTAGCTGTTTGATCACGCTTTGGAACAGAAATTCCATAACCATTGTCTTGGAATACAAAAATAACTGGAAGTTTTTCATTTGAAGCACCATTGATCGCTTCATAACAGTACCCTTCAGACACAGAGGACTCACCCTGAGAAGAGATAGAAACACCTTTGTGCTTGTAAGTCTTCATACCTCTACCAACACCCACTGCGTGAAGAGTGTGGTTACCTGTACATGAAGATACGTTGTGGATATTCCAATCTGGTTTTGCAAAGTGATTGGACATGTGACGTCCACCACTAGCTAGGTCGTCCTTTTTAGAAAGGCCGTTTAAAATAATCTCTTCAGCTGTAAGTCCAGCACTGAGTGCTGTCAGCATATCTCTATAATAAGGGAACAGGTGATCTGTTTCTTTATCAAATACCTGTCCTATAGCTAATTGAATACCGTCATGGCCTGCGTAAGGTGCGTGGTAAGACCATCCCAAGGCCTGCTTTAAATAATTGGGAGCTCTTTCATCCAACATTCTTCCCAGCGTTAACAGTTTCAACCACTTTTCCAACGTCTTCTTATCTGTTTTCTTAAGACTATGAGTTTTAGCCACTTTCATGCGCTTCCCCTAATGCTAATGATATTATGAACTTATAGGTCCACTTAATACCATAAATAATCGTTATTTCAAAAATCTATTAAGATATATTACTCGGAAACTTGAATATCAACCTTTAATTAATACAAATAATCAATCACTTAACTAAGGTTAATTACATCTCTGTAATGTGCGCCGAAGCAAAACAATTAAATCTTTTACTATTTTTATTCATACTGGCCGGCATTCACCTTGCAACCTTATCAGGCAAGGAGGAATCATGGAAAACATTGAACAGCCATTCGAGCAAGAGGACTTTCCCTATGAAGACCAAGACTACGAGAGGGTTGAAGACTTAATTATGTGGGAGCACCATCAGATTGAAGACAAGCTTGTTAAGGCCATCTCTGGCGAGGGCTTGTCAGTAAACGAAAGAAGAGACCTGTTCAATGATGTGAAAAAAGAGATTCTTCACCACATGAACGCTGAAGAATACACTTACTATCAAGAGATTCCAGGCGTTAATGACATATCAAAAGATCAAATTAGAGAAAGCAAGCAAGAGCATCATCAAATGAAACTTATAATGAGTGAAATTGATGATGTCGCGGTGGAGCATCCTGACTGGAAAGCAAAGCTCCAGGTTTTATGTGAGGATGTAAAACACCATCACCGCGAAGAAGAAGAGGAGTTTTTGCAGCACACCAAGGAAGAGTGGAGCGACGAAAAGTCCCAAAAAATTTGCCAAGATTTTCTAAAGGCAAAGAAGAAAGCGAATTTTTAGCTATTGGCCGGGACACCTCAAGGCAGAGAACTCCCGGCCTTTATTTCAACAAGATCCGACAAAACCCTAATCATAAACTTGCTTGCTTTAACTTCAACCGAATAAGCGTCTGGTCGCAGTTCTATTCTACGTTCAAGTATCTTGTACAACCCAGTCGGGTGATAGACTTCCAAATCAGATGAGTGCCCCACCCTTTTAAATCTCATCTCCAATATCTGAGACCTGATCGTATCTGCGTACCATTGCATAGATTTTTGAGGGTCACGGTTCTCAGAATTAACTACTAGTGTGGATGTTTTTAAAAACCTAGACATAAACCCTAAACAAAAAAGGCCGTATGCAACGCCT
Organism: Halobacteriovoraceae bacterium; assembly: GCA_002711995.1. Lineage (GTDB taxonomy): Bacteria > Bdellovibrionota > Bacteriovoracia > Bacteriovoracales > Bacteriovoracaceae > UBA845. The sequence continues at coordinate 51,342 of PASN01000009.1, forward strand.
GCGACACCTCCCATAACGATGGCCTCATTTATAGGGAAGAAAATGACGAACCCCGCAAAAAAAATTGCAAAACCAATCGCAGTGCCTATTATAAAATACTTGAGAGCTCTAAACATACAACCACCTCATCTTAGAACCACTAATTATCAATTTTTTCAGAAAAAGTGTCGATAAAGTGCTTATATCTTGTTAATTTGCGCGTAAATTGAATATTCATAAAATGGAGAATGCCATGTCTAAGAAAACTATAGGTGAACAATATCTAGAGGACTCAAGAATTGAACAAGCTCAAAAGCTTATTCAAGAAGCACTTGCAGAGCACTCAAGTAAGATCACAGGTGTAAAAGGCAGTGATCCTGAGCTTGTGGAAGAATACGAAAAGACTCTTAAAGAATTTAGCGAATATAGAGGCGGAAAGCTTTTTTACGACTATGTGGGATCCGGAATTGGAAAAGGCGCTTTAGTTGAGCTGTGTGACGGTTCAGTTAAGTACGATTTTATTACTGGTATCGGTGTTCACTACTTTGGTCACTCTCACCCAGGCGTTGTGGCCGCTGAAATCAAAGGGAGTGCCACAAACACAACAATGAGTGGGAACCTTCAGCAAAACAGCGACTCCCCAAAGCTATTCAAGCTAATTTTAGACCAAGCAAATAAATATGATGCAGGCTTTGACCACATGTTCATGACTTCCTCCGGGGTTATGACGGCAGAAAACGCTCTTAAGATGGCCTTTCAAAAAAGAGCACCCGCTCATAGAGTTTTGGCCTTTGAGAAATGCTTCATGGGCAGAACTATGGCCGTGTCTCAAATCACAGACAAGGCGGCCTACAGAAAAGGTCTACCACCAACATTGGCGGTTGATTACATTCCTTTCTATGATGAGAATGACCATGAAGGCTCAATTGAGAGAGCTGTCTCAATGCTTGAAAAATACTTTAATAGACACCCTGGCGATTATGCGGCCATGTGTATGGAGCTAATTCAAGGCGAAGGCGGCTACTTTGTAGGAAATGAGGAGTTCTTCAAGGCAATTTGCGACACATGTAAAAAGCATGATGTTTCAATCATTGTTGATGAAGTTCAAACCTTCATGAGAACCAAAGAGATGTTTGCATTTCAATACTTCAACCTTGATAAGCATGTTGATTTCGTGAACATTGGAAAGAACTCTCAAGTTTGCGCAACTATTTATAGAAACGATCACAAACCTCAGCCTGGTCTTATCAGCCAGACTTTCACCTCATCGGGATCAGCTATTAATGCCGCTTATTACATGATTAATGAAGTGGCCAATGGTGGGTATCTTGGTGATGATGGAAAGATTGAGAAAATTCACGCAAGGTTCAAAGCAAACCTAATTAAGTTGAATAAAAAATACCCAGAACTAATTGAAGGCCCTTGGGGTATTGGCGCGATGGTGGGAATGACCATCTTTAAAGGCGACACTGCAAAGTCCAAAGACTTCACTTTAAGACTCTTTAAAAATGGAGTGCTTTCATTTATTGCAGGAGCATCACCCACTAGAGTTAGATTTTTGGTTCCAGCAGGCGCTGTCGAGTTAGAAGACATCGACAAAGTTTGTGAGATTATAGAAACAACTTTAAACGAGTGTAAGTAATAGATGTTTGTAATTAGACCAATTAAAAATAAAGACCTTGATGGCCTGATGGAGCTTTTAAAAGTCTCAGGCCATGGGCTAACTTCTCTTCCTAAAGACGAAGAGATTATTAAGCACAAAATTTTAATCTCAGAACGAAGCGTTGCACATCGCGGAGATCGTCCTGGCGGAGAGGCCTACCTTTTCGTAATGGAAGAGCTCTTTACTGGAAAGATCGTAGGTGTGAGCGGCATTATCTCAAAGATTGGCGGCTTCGAAGCATACTACTTTTACCACTTAAAGACTGAGATGATGCAATCTAGAAGTTTAAGTGTGGAGAAAGAAGTAAAAAGCCTTCATTTTGAAAAGACTCACTCTGGGCCTGCGGAAATATGTTCTCTTTTCCTATCCCCTGAGTTTAGAAGTTCTCAAAACGGAAGATTCTTATCTCTTTCCAGATTCCTATACATGGCGGAAAACAGAAAGCACTTTGAAGACAATGTAATTGCAGAGATGAGAGGCCGTGTGAATGACGAAGGCCATTCTCCTTTCTGGGACGCTGTAGGGCAGAAGTTTATGAACATAGACTTCGTTCAGGCAGACTATCTCCAAATGAAGAGTAGAAAGTTTATTGATGAACTTCTTCCAAAATACCCAATTCTTGTCGATCTTCTTCCTAAAGAGGCCCAAGATGTTGTGGCGCAAGTTCATCCAAACACTGAACCAGCAAAAAGAATTCTTGAGCAAGAGGGATTCCAGTTCAATGGACTGGTTGGCATATTTGAGCCTGGCCCTGTGCTTGAAGCGCCTCTTGATGAAGTAAGGGCCCTAAAGGAGTCTAAAGTTTTAGAAGTTGGAGAAATTGTTGACGCTGACTTTGATTCTGACGTCTTTATTATTTCAAACTCTGGAAAAATAGATTTCAAGGCATGTCTTGGAAAACTAAAGGTTCTGGACAATGGCAAAGCGCAAGTGAGTGCAGTCACTGCCACGGCCTTGAAGCTTCGCTTCGGCGACAAATTAAGATACGTATCTCTTAAGGCGAAGAAGTAGGGTCTTCGCCTTCCCCATCCTCTTCCTCATCAGAAACTTCCTTAGGCTCTTCTAAAGACTTGTTTACGAGCCTTCTAAGCTCATTTTCTTGAAGTTCTCCAATACCATTTATCAACGCTCTATAAACAGGGATACTTGAGCTAATATTCTCTTTTAAAGGAATAACTGTGATAAGGGCCTTTAACGGAGCCTCTAATATGAGTGTGGTCCACATAGGAATTTCAAGTCTTGATGCAAACAGCATTTCACTTTGGCTAAATTTTAGAATCTCACCTTCATGTAGAATAGTTGCAACTGATTTTGGATTGGTGGTTTTAAGAAACACTTTCCCCTTGGTATTTGCGATATTCAGCTTATTGCTTAAGGCCATGGCCATCTTGTTAACGAGTTCGATATGAACACTCTCGCTTGAGGTCATAATTTGATCGTAATCCACGATTTTTCTCAACTCTTCGCTCGTCTCTTTGCAGTTTAAGGCCAAAAGGCTTGGTGTATATTCTTCAAGATTTTGGATTTCAGTGACAACTTGCTTAAGAGTCTCAAGTCCGCCACTTCCCTCTTCCATGTGAATCAGTATCAGGTGCGGCCTAAATCTCTTAATCTGATAGAAGTCTTTTGAAAGCTTCGTTTGAAAATTAATAGAAAACGGAAAATTTTTAGGGTCTTTGGCGTATTCTTCAAAGATCTCCAAACTCTCATCTACAACTAGGACCTTGAGCTGTTTAGGAACAACAGTTGGAGCATTTTCTTGAAGCCAATCATTGACTTCGTCCTTTACTGGTTGATACAGACGAACTCTCTCCTCCACGTCTTCAAGAACATATGGCAGATCTTTTCTCTCTTGAAGGTTCAACTTCTTTCTAAGGTTGGTTTTCTTATAGTTTACCCATGATTGTTCACTTGCTCTAAAGAACTCATCATCAATGTAGGTAAATCGAAGATTATAGCTGAAACGCTGATTGTAATAGAGGTCACTATCGCTAAACTTCTCAACTAAAAATCTTTTTGAAGGCATCATAAAAGACAACGGGTGAGTGTCCAATTGAACAATACTTTCCTCTTTTAGCTTGCAGTTTGTTTCTATACGGTAGTGATCTTCAGCAACATAACCAATTCTAAGAATTTGTTTAAAGAATAAACCTTTTAGGTTTGTGCCTGCTGCGTACTCATCTCCAGAGTCTAAGCTCGCGTCAATTAACATTAAGGGATGTGCCACCACCTCTTCAGGCTCTGCACTTTTATAGAAGTTAAGTCTGGCACCGCTTAAAACACCTTTGATCAAGCTGTCCATTCCTTCATTTTGATCATGAATTAAAACGGTGCTTATTAGGCGAGTTTCGTTGTTTCTGCAAAGGAGTTTACAAAGACTAAGTCCCTTTGCCGGTTCGAAAAACAAATCAATATAGATGATGTCAGGCTTCTGATCGTAAAGGCTTTTAAAGGCTACTGCTGGAACAAAATCCTCATGAATATCAAGTTGAATATACTCGACATCATCGCCTACTTTTTCTTTAAATACCGATTTTAAATGATCAATAAATCTCTGGTCATTACCTACGTATCCAATTCTCATATGGATATTTTATCATATTTTGAAAAATATCAACATTTTAAGTTTAAATAGGCCCTCCGTCGGTGATTGCCCAGTTTAGAGTCTCTAACACAGATACTGCTGCGGCGGCATCTCCCCCAGATGTATATTGAGTTGTCCCCACCCCCAGCTCAACATCACTCGTTGTAACTGTCTCTTCAAGACGTACTAAAAGTTTGTCATAATTTGCTTTTGATAAATCTCCAGCCGTAAAGAAATCTCGCATATCGGTAACTGAAGAAAAGTTCCAACTCGAAAGATCGAGATCCAATGAAGTGTTGGAAAACATATGGACCATTGTAGAGACATTACTCACATCAAATGAACTAAGGTTTAGGTCGGTTGCAGGAGAATAGGAAAACATAAAGCTCATATCTTCAGCAGAGGACGTGTGCCATTGTGTAAAATCCCTATTACTCAAGTTTGAATAACTAAACATATGGCTAAAGGTGGTAACCTTTGATACATCCCAATTGCTAATATCAGGGTCAGCATTACTTGCATTAGTAAACATATAGCTCATATCGGTTACATTGGATGTGTTCCAGTTTGAAACATCTGGGTTTGCATTTGTTGCACCAAAAAACATTTCTTTCATATTGTTGGCACTGCTAGTATCCCACTTAGACACATCCGGATCCCCTGAAAAAAAACTTCCGAAAGTATACATAAACATCCCGGCAAAGTTCTTCACCTTAGATGTATTCCAATTACTTGTATCTGGGTCGGCACTCCTCGCTCCTTTAAACATCTCACTCATGTCAGTCACCTTTGATGTATCCCATGCTCCTGTTTCTGGCTCCACGTTGTAGGCCATTTTAAACATACTGGACATATTTGTTACATTTGAAGTGTTGAAATGTGCTGAATTTAGTAAAGTAGCCTTCTGAGAGGCATTAAAAAGACCTTCCATCGTTTCAACCCTAGAGGTATCCCATGTTCCAGCATCAACGACCATTGGAGTGGAAAACGATGTAAGGGCAAAGACGTTGCTCATATCCTTCACACTAGAAGTATCTCCCCCCGCAACACTCGTAAGTTTCATACACCCAGAAAACATAGAATTAAGGCTAGTCCACCCCACACGTCCGAGATCTACCACTTCCGTTATGTTTGAAGGTACATTAAGCTTTTCCACTAGGCCTGAGATGGTCACCGTCATAACTCCACTTGAACCGTAGGTGTAGCTTCTGTCATCGTCATCAAAAGATGTTACAGACACAATATCGCTCCCATCCCCCCAATCAATAGTGAAATCATATTTAAATCCGTCTGTTAAACCTAATGTATATTCAGTTCCAGATGCCACATTCATTTTAAAAACAAATGGTACTACTTTTTTCACTGGAGCCTCAACCACAGCTACATCGGCCGTGAGTCCTCCCCCTGTCACTATATAGGCCAAGCTTGCATCACCTGTAGAGTCTGGAGTAATGGCAACTGAACACTCACCCGAAACATCACAAATACAAGCACCAGTAGACGTTATGTTTTCAGTAGCAGTAACCTCGCAGGCCTCCCCCAGATTTCCATCAAGGTTATATGAAAGGTTAATAGTCTGTTCCTTACCTGGAATTAGGTTTCCTCTATTATTAGGAGCAAGCTTGGTGGTGGCCTTTAGTGAGTCAATATCACTCTTTGCAGCTCCACAACCAGATAGAATCAATCCACCCATAATAAGAATTATGTTTTTTATGTTTAAGTTCATGAATCTATTTTAGTACTAAGAACTTAGCGCAATAAACAAATGTTAAGTTTTTACATAATGACGGGTAGTTAGGAGATTATATAAATAGAGTTGAATATCAGGTCTTTGGGAATAAAGCTTTAAAATCGAAGTAATTTGCCTCTAAAGCTTGGCGTCTAGCATATTAGTTCACTTTCAATCGCCATCATGACTTTGTAAATAAGAGTCCCTAGACCCAGCACAAGGTACAATACGGCCATTACCTTTTGGCCATTCACACCAAACTTAGTTGTTTGCTTTCTAATAAAGGAGACTCCAAAAATCATAGCAGGCAGTGTACCCGCACAAAAGAATACAATTAAGATTAACGCCTCATAGCTCTGAGTAAGAGAAAGCGCTGCAAGTATAAAACCATTGGAAATTGCACACGGCAAAAGGATTGAACCAGCACCTATGCCGAAACTTCTTCCAAACTTTGCATGATAGAAATTTTTAAATAAAGAATCATAGAGTTTTCTAAAGATAGGAACTGACAAGCTTAGCTCTCTCCCCTTTATGCTCACTAAACCATTAACTATTAAAAACGCTGCTATGAAGATGCCTCCAGCAAAACTCACTACTTCTTTAATCAAAGGGTCTGTGAAAAAACTTCCAAACACAGCAAAGAGCAGGCCAAGAACCAAGTAGCCACACAGCCGGCCTACATTATATAGCCAAAATTCATTTTGAGTTCTATTGATCGCTAAGGAAAGTCCACCGCACATACCAACGCAATGAATGGATCCCACAGCGCCAATTAAAAAGGCAAATAATGGGAGCAAGCTCTTTGAGACCTGAGAAAATGATTCATAGAGGTCCGACAATTCCCACCTCCGTCATTGTTTCCTCTACAGAATCTCCATCTCTAACAATTAACTTAAGAGGTAAAGAGAGCACACCATTTTTTAACAGCTGCTTCTTGAACTTTACAAAAATTACAAAGCTCTCCCGGTCTTTGCTAATCAAAAGGGGTAATTGTCCACTAACTATCTCAACATTACTATCCATAGATTCAACTGAAAGAGTTCTACCTTTTCTACCAATAACTTGAACTTTGGTCTCAAAACGATTGATATACAGTTCCTTCTCATCCTCCACAATCTTTGTAAAAGGAGGCCCAGGCATTCTTAAAAATTGTGCTTTAATTGAAGATCTCTTTGATAGGCCGACGACTGCGCCTGCCATGACAACCACAAGGAGTGAGAGATAAACAAAGCTGCGAATCCCGACTTTACGTTTTTGTCCAGTCAACTCCTTCTCACTAGTGTATTTAATAAGTCCTTCAGGCCTTTTCATTTTGCGCATAATTTCATCACAAGCATCTATGCACATAGTGCAAGCGATGCACTCCATTTGGGTGCCTCTTCTGATGTCTATTCCTGTGGGGCAAACCTTTACGCATTTGAAACAATCAATGCAGTCGCCTTCTTCCCCTGGCGCTTTCGCCACATTACGTCTGGGCTCCCCTCTCTTTTCATCGTATGCAACAACAAGAGAGTTCTCATCCATCAACACACTCTGAAATCTGCCATAAGGACAAGCTATTATACAAAACTGCTCCCTAAACCAGCCAAAATCGAAAAGTGTAATCCCGGTAAGAATCAACATAGTTACAAATAAGAACCAGTTTTCCGATGGGGCCTGGAAACTAATGTTCACAAGATTTCTAGTTCCAACGAAGTAACCTAGAAAGGAATGTACAATGTGCAAAGAGACAACCAAGTATAAAAACCACTTTGAGAATTTTTTAAATATTTTCTCAAAGGATATTGGAGAACGATTAAGCGCTTTACGCTTTCTCGCATTGCCTTCAACAAATCTTTCAATCTTTCGATAAATTTGATCTATAAACACAGTCTGAGGGCAGGCCCAACCACACCATGCTCTCCCCCAAACGCTCGTAATAAATGCAATTAAAAGCATAAAGCCAAGAAGAACAAATATTAGGTAGATGCTGTCATAGGCGTGAAAGATATGACCAAAAAGGGTAAACTCCCTTTTTGGGATATTCAAAAGAACCCATTGCTTTCCGTCAACATAAATCCAAGGAAGTATGAGATAGACAGCGATTAGGAAAGTATAAAATAGAGAGCGTCTATTCTTCCATTTGCCATTCACATCATCCGGTTGAGGCATAATTCTTCTGCCCTTTTCATCAGTAGTGCCAAGTCTGGTTGAATGTAGCTCTCTATTACTGGACATACTATTACTCTACCAATTCACCTTGGGGTTCTTTGCCTTTTACGAACTTATTTTTGAACTTTAAGACATAGTCAGTCACGGCCATCATTTCATCTTCGCTTAAAGATTGTTTCCAAGCTGGCATACCCTTTGATCCCACCCCATTTTTAATGACTTCATAAACCCCGGCAAGTTTACCTTCTCCATGAAGCCAATACTTATCAGTTAAGTTTGGCCCAATACCACCTTGCCCTTTTTGGCCGTGGCATGCGGCACAGGAGGCATTGAAAACTTTCTTGCCAAGCTTTTTGGCCTGCTCGGTAAGAATAAACTGGTTGTACTTGTCGATATTAAATCCACCTTGTTTTGCTTCGTATTCATCCTGAATTTTGTGAATCTTAGCGAGCTCTTCCTTCATCTCATCTCTAATGCTAGGCCCGCTAGCATGGGTGTAATAAAAGTAGTAAGGGATCGCAAAAACTATGGTGGCGATAAAGATAAACACCCACCAGGCCGGCAGCGGATGATCCAGCTCCTTGATGCCATCATAATTATGATCAAGAACCAACTCTTTTTCGTCTTCCAATACTTCAACTTCTTTTTTGTCGTTATCTATATTGCTCATAACTTCTCCGAATCTTCCAATGGCATCTTTGAAGCGTTGTCAAATGTGGACTTGTTTTTCCGTCTAAAAGCTTCAAAAAATATATATCCAAACATAAGAGCGAAAATCACAAGAACCGCCATTCCTATGATTGGACTCTCCTGAATACTACTCAACATTTGCCGCATCACGATCGGCCTCCTTTTCTTTGTCTTTTTCTAGTTCATCAGATTTTTCATCGCCAAGAATTTTTACTTTTGGGGCATCTTCAATTTTCTTCCCCAATCTCTGAAGATAGGCCACAAGCGCAACAATTTGCTTGTCTTTCATATCGATCTTGACACCGGCAGAGGCCATGTTTCTCGTAATTTGTTCTGCCTGGGCCTGCGCCATTGCCTTGGCATTTTTAATAACCTCTTCGTCATATGGAGCGCCAAGGGCCTTAAGAACACTCATCTTTTTAGGAAGAGCGTCCAGCTTCATCTTCTTTTTAAAGAGCCACTTGTATTCAGGCATAATAGATCCAGGCACAACTTCTCTTGGATCGTACATGTGTCTATAGTGCCAAGAGTCCGGATATTTTCCCCCAACCTTTTGAAGGTCTGGGCCAGTTCTCTTTGATCCCCATTGAAATGGACGATCATAGATAAACTCTGAAGCTTCTGACACTTCACCATAGCGAAGCTGGTCCTCAGGGAGCTGACGAATCATTTGAGAGTGACAGTTGTAACAGCCTTCTCTTACATAGATATCTCTACCCACGACCTCAAGCGGAGTGTAGGGTGCAACAACTACTTCTTTCTTAATATAAGAGTTGGAAAGAACCGCAGGAATAATCTCTATTGCCGAACCAACCAGTACGGCCACGAGCGCTAAGATGGAGAAAATAAATCCAAGACCTTCAAGCTTTCTGTGTCCTTCCTCGCTCTCTTCGCTTTTTTCTCTCCAAAAAGCTTTTGGAACTTTGTAAACAGGCTCTTCCGCATTTTTAGGCGCCAGACGAACTGTTTTGTATAGGTTGTACATCATGATCAACATCGATCCGAAAACGAGAGCGCCACCAACAAGTCTGACCCAATACATAGGAACAATCTGAGCAACTGTTTCCATAAAGTTTGGATATGCTAGCTGACCTTTATCATTGATCTCTCTCCACATTAGACCTTGAGTAATACCGGCCACAGTCATAGAGATGTAGTAAAGTAGAAGACCAATGGTTGCTGTCCAAAACTGAGTGTTCGCAAGTTTTTCTGAATAAAGTTTTGTTTGCCATAGTCTTGGAGTTAGCCAAAGCGCAACCGCAGCTAAAAGCATATAGTTCCAACCAATACCGCCACCATGCACGTGACCGATGATCCAGTCGGTGTAGTGCGCTAAACTGTTAAACCATTTAATAGAAAGAAGTGGACCTTCAAATGTGCTCATGCCGTAAAAAGTTAGAGCTGTAACAAATAGTTTTAATATAGGATCTTTTCTGACTTTTCCCCAAGCACCCCTAAGAGTAAGAAGGCCGTTGATCATCCCTCCCCACGATGGTGCCCATAGCATTACAGAGAAAACAACACCAAGAGTCTGTGCCCAATCAGGAAGAGTGGTGTTTAGCAAATGGTGTGGTCCGGCCCATATATAGATAAAGATTAAAGACCAAAAGTGAATTATAGACAGTCTGTAAGAGTAGACTGGTCTGTTGGCTATTTTTGGAAGGTAGTAATACATCATACCCAATATTGGTGTCGTCAAAAAGAACGCAACTGCATTATGTCCATACCACCATTGAACAAGAGCATCTTGAACACCCGCAAAGATCGGATAAGACTCCATCAAGCTTACAGGAATTGCCAAGTTATTAACGATGTAGAGCATCGCCACGGTAAGAATTGTGGAAATATAAAACCAGATGGCAACATACAGGTGTTTTTCTCTTCTATTTGCCAGTGTCATAAAGAAGTTCACGGCAAATATGACCCAAACGGCCACAACAGCGATATCAATTGGCCATGAAAGCTCCGCATACTCCTTTGACTGACTCATACCTAAAGGCAAAGTCACAGCAGCGGCTACAATGATTAATTGCCATCCCCAGAAGTGAAGGTTCGACAACACATCACTAAACACACGCGTTTTACATAGTCTTTGAGTTGAATGGTAAACTCCTGCAAAAATACCATTGCCGACAAATGCAAAAATAATTGCGTTTGTGTGTAGAGGTCTAAGCCTTCCAAAGGTCAGCCACTCCAAGCCAAAGTTAAATCCCCAGTCGGCCAATTGCGCGGCCAAGAGAAGACCAACCAACATTCCCACTGCCCCCCAAATAACGGTGGCAACAAGAAACTTCTTAACAACACTGTCGTTGTAGACAACGGTGTCGTAACTCTTACTTTGTTCCATGTTCTTTTCCTTCACTGTTTTGTTTTTTATCTTCAAATATTGCTCTAGAACCAGAGCTTTCTACTTCTTCAAATTGACCTTTGCTTACAGAAAACACAAAAAGCCCCACAAACATGGAGGCAATTAGCAATGTTGCTGGCAATAAAATAAATAAGACTTCCATAAGCACCTCTATCCTTAAGCTAAACTAAAGTGGTGTTTAAAAACATGATGAATATCAGGTTAAAAGTTCTATTTCCTCAAAACTCGATCAAGTCTTGAGAGCATGAAAAAAGACACCCCTAGAAGGGTCAGTGAACTTAAAGGCATAAGAACCGCTGCGGAAAATGGTGATATGAACCCAATCATCGCTAAGAAAATGAAGATAATGTTGTAAAGAAGGGCAATAAAGACGTTTGTTTTAAGAATAGAGACTATCTGATCACAACCTTGATATAACCGTCTTAAGGACTCCAGTCCTCCTGAGCAAAAATAAATATCCGAAGAAGACAGCGCCAAGTCCACTCCTCCATTAGCGGCAATTCCAACACTTGCATTTTTTAAGGCCAAGGCATCATTTACCCCATCCCCGAGCATCACAGATTTAGAATAGTCATTCACAATCTTTTCTTTATCTTCAGGTGATACTTCATAAAATGATCTTTCTATTTTGCCCAATGCTGATTTTGAGGCCTTCAGCACCCTTTGTTTGGAGTCTCCAGACAAGAGAAAGACCTTCTTGCCTTTAGCAGTCAAATAATCCACCACGTTGGAGAAATTAACATCCAATTCATCCACGACATTGGCCTTTAGAATAAGCTTCTCATTTTTAAAAAGACCAAAGCTTGTGTTTTCACTTCTTAGAGGTCGTATACTAAACTCGTCTCCATTATATTTTGCCCTTGGCCCACTTCCAGGAACTTCATGAAAATCTTCTAATTCCACTTCTTGAACATCATAACCGGCCTTAATGGCGGCCACAACTTCCTTGCCTAGAGGATGAACAGAGCGCAATTCCAAGGAGTAAAGCACATTTGCCTCAGGTTCTTCTGTCCACTCTAGCTTTATATCTCTGGAGCCGGATGTAATTGTTCCTGTTTTATCCAAAAATACGTGCTTGCTTTCTTTTACATTTTCAACAACGCTGTCATCTTTAAGGATGATTCCAAATCTTGCAAGCTTCCTCATCCCTATCATAACCGCCAGTGGTATGTTGAAACCCAAAGCACACGGACAGGTTATTATAATCATGGCCAAGGCCCTCTGAAATCCAATCTCTGGCCTTCCTAGGAAGTGAAAATATATGTAGACTCCCAATGCAAGAAGAGTTACCACAATGACAATCTTCTTTGAGAAGCTATCAGATATCCTTGAAAGTTTGGTTTTTCTTCCCCAATTGCTTTGCAGCTTTTCCAAAATTCTTCCCATCTTGGATTCTGAAGAGCTAGCAATAACCTTAACCTGGATGCTCTCACTTTGATTTTCTGAGCCAGCGAAAACCATATCTCCGATGTTTTTTCGCACGGGAAAAGACTCTCCCGTCAAAGCTGATTCGTTAATGTATGACACTCCATCAATGATTTCTCCATCTGCAAGGATGGTGTCCCCTCGCTCGATAACCATCACGTCACCCGGGACAAGAAGACTCGAATGCACCTCTTTAACATCCCCATTTTTCAGAAGCTTCTTAGCGCTCGTATGTGAAAAAAAGCTTCTCGCCTCACTGGAATTCATTCCCTTATCTCTTGCAGAATCAAGCAAGAACCTTGAACCAAGAAGTAGAAAGACAAGCATTGAGATCGTATCAAAATAAACATCGCCCTTGCCTTGAATGACATGAATTGCACTGGCGACAAATCCCAAAACAATTCCAAATGCGACTGAAACATCGATGGAGAATTGTCGACTATTAATAAAGCCAATTGTGGACCTATAAAATGGAAGAGCGCCGTAAGATATAACAGGCAGACACAAAATAAGAGATGCGTAGTCAAACCACCTCCTTAGCTCGCCCTCAAGGCCAGCATAGGCGCTAAAGCTTAAAAGCATTATGTTTCCCGCGCATGCAAATGAAACACCCAAGCGAATTAACTCTGCTCTTTTTGCTTTTCTTTTAAGCTCAAGGGCCTTTGAGTCCTCAAGCACCAAGTGAGCCTTGTAGCCATAGGATTGAATAAGAGATGCTACTTCAGAAAGCTTTGACTTAAAAGGCATGCCAATCTCTAGAACCGACTTATCCAATGAGAATCGAGAGTAATCTACATAATCAAGTCTTTCAGGAATCTGTTCCAAGATCCACAAGCAGGCCTGACACCTGGCGCCCTCAATAAAGAATCGCACACTGAGACGGCCATCACTGCCCAAAAGTTTTTCGCTTTGAAACTGTTCATCATCCAGATATGAGAACTTTGACTCTTGCCCAAGAGAGTTTCCCACCCTCTCAAGTGGTGTATTTCGAAACTCGTAGAACTCACCCATTCCATTGTCTAGAAGGTTCTCTCTAACGATTCGACAACCTATACAACAATAGACTCCCGACTTCGCCTCAACAAGAGTTCCAGGTAGAATTTCATTCGCGCAGTGGTCGCATGTATCCCTGATCATTTGCTACCTACACAGATTGGCTAAACATATTTCCCTGCTTCACAGATGGAAAATACTCATCAAAGGCCAAGGCAATGCATCTTAAAAACTTCCGACCGGACTCAGTTGCAACCCATTTTCCAGGGCCTCTAGTCAAAAGTCCGTCTCTTTCAAATTCTCTAAGCTTGTTCTTAATTTCACCATGTTCCCCCAACTTTTCAATATCGGACTCAGATAGAATGAGGTTGCACATAAGATTTTGAATAAGATTATTTCTCATTGTGTCTTGAGTGCTGTTTGAATGACCTTTCTCCATAGGCAACAACCCGTTTTCAACCGCCTCCCTATAGGTGGTTAGCTCTTTATGATTTTGCATGAAACCATATTGGTTTGAGGAAATTGAACTTGCTCCTAAACCTATTAATGTTGGGGATTTCTTAGGAGTGTAACCCATGAAGTTTCTTTTCAATTTTCTTTCTTTAAGCGCCAAATGAAGGGGACTATTTAGTTTGGCGTAATGATCCATCCCAATTTCAACATAGCCACTGGCCTCCAAGTCAACCTTTCCTGTTTCATATAAGTCTCGCTTGCTCTTGCCTTTTAGTATGTCAGACTCTTTTATCAGCTTTTGATGTTTAAATTTTTGAGGCAGGTGGGCGTAACTATAGTAGGAAATTTGATCCGGACCTAATTCAGAAGTAAGCCTAATCGTCTCTTTGACAGTTTCATTTGTTTGTTTAGGCAATCCCCAAATAAGATCAAAATTTATTTGCTCAAAGCCCAATGCTCTTGAAGTTTGAACAACATTCTTTACCAAATCAAAAGGCTGCACCCTGTTAATTGCTTCTTGCACCTCAAGGTTAAAGTCCTGAATCCCAAGTGATAACTTTTTAAACCCATACTTGGCCAACACCGCTAAGTGATCAACTTTCACAGTCCTAGGGTCGATCTCTATAGCACCTTCAAAATGCTCTTTATGAAACCAAGGACTAATCTTTGACAGCAATAAGTCTAAAGTTTGTGGTTCTAAAAAGTTTGGAGTGCCTCCCCCAAAGTGCAGAGATCTAACCACTAAATCTGGGAGATTATTAATGTAGATTTGAAATTCCTTAATAATTAGATCAACATACTCGGCACCCTTATCCTTATTTTTAGAAATAACGCGATTGCACCCACAGTACCAACAAAGCTTTTGGCAGTATGGAATGTGAATGTAAAGGTCGACTTCGTTGTTTGATTCAAAACCTTTTTTCAAATATTTAAACCACCCTTTAGACTCCAGCTTGTTATTCCAGTAAGGCATTGCAGGGTAGCTTGTGTATCTTGGGGCCTTGATATCGTATTTTTGGTATATTTTGGTCATGTTATGTCTCCGTATTTTCACAATTTACATCTGAAATCGTTTCAAAAACGTGATAAATATCATATTATAATGAGAGTTTCGTCGATATAGTCTCTGTAGGAGAAAAACCATGGCAAAAGCAAACCAACTACCAAGACAATGTGAGTCCTGCCCTTCATTAAAAAAAGGCATCTTTTGTAGCTTAGAAACTGGAGAGCTTGGAGAACTAAGTGATAGAAAAGTAGTGAACTCCTATAAAAAAGGTCAGACGCTTTTTGTTCAAGGCAACCCTCCCTTTGGCATGTATTGCGTGAGTAAGGGAAATATTAAAATCACTCATGTTGGCGCCGACGGCAAAGAATCAATTGTCAGAATAGCCACCGCCGGAGACGTGCTAGGTCATCGCTCTTTATTCACTGAGCAATACTACAATGCAACCGCCACCGCTTTAGATGAATCTCAAGTTTGCTTCATCGATAAAAAATACATTCTTAAACTTGTACAAGAAAAGCCAAGCGTTGCTTCCAACCTACTTGGAAAAATTGGAAAAGACCTCGGAGCAGCTGAACAAAGAATCTCTTCTTTCTACCAAAAAAACGTAAGAGAAAGACTTGCAGAATTCCTCCTACTCCTTAAAGAGAGCCATGGCGTTGAAATGGAAGAAGGCATCTTCCTTGATATAAAACTTACAAGAGAAGAGATGGCATCCATAATTGGAACCGCAAGTGAGACGTTAATTAGATTTATGTCAGAGTTAAAGCAAGAAGGTCTTATTCAGCAACAGGGTAAAAAGATTTTCATCACAGACGAGCAAGGTTTGGTCGAATTCGCCAATATTGATTACTAAATTTTGTAAATTTCCTGATTTATATTAGGGACTGCTTTCGGATTTCTGAATAATATACAGATATGAGTCGAACAGTAGAAGCATTACCATTAAGCGCTGAAGAAATAAAAACTCTTCTAGAGCAGTCTCCAGCAAGGAAGTTCAACGTCTCCGAAACATTAGTTTATAAAGGGCAAGTTCCTATTGCCGGATATGTTTTACTTGAAGGACTAATGACAATTAGTTCAAGTCCAAAGAACTCCAGGGAAATTCCCACCAACAGTCTCATCTGTGCAAATGAGTTGTTAAACAACATTGCACTCAGAGAAACTGTTGAAGTTGCTCCAGGATCAAAGGCGATCATCCTGGATAAAAGCAGCGTTCTAGAAATGATAGAAAGCGGCAAGGCATTTTTTCTGACATCAGTAAAAGATGTTGTCTAATATGATAAGAAAAACTAAGTTCCCCCCACTATCATTAAACCTAATGCCTTTGCCAATTAAGTTAGATCTAGCAGCTTAAAATGTCCAACCACTCATTAGCGCGGTCGCATCTAACTGAATCAAGAATGAGTCATTGCTTCCACTAAACCTGAGATCGTTATGGTGTAAAGGTGTATGAACTATTGCCAGTACCTGTTGGAGTTAATCCAACGATGCAAACTCCTGACCTTATAACTGAAGCAGTGTTGTTCACAACAAGTCCGTCAATACGAGATTAGCCACAGCTAAGCAGACTAAACAGAAAAAGGTGTAAAGGATATAGTTTTAAGAACCAAAGCCTCCGTCATAAGCCTAAATGTTTTACTAAATTCCACCACCATCATCAAAACTCCAGCCTTTTACACCTAAACTCGCCCTAGCTGTTCCACCAGCACCTCCAGATGTATAGTTAGAACTTCCAACATTAAAGTTAGTAACAGGAGTTCCAACATAACTATTATCCAGTGCCACTAAAAGCCCATCATAGTTTTCGGTGGTCAGAGTTACACCTGTTACAAGGTCCCTTAACTCACCAATAGTTGTAAAGTCCCAATTTGAGAAGTCAGGGTTTGCAGCAGCTGCTCCCATGAACATCCAACGAACTGTAGTCAAACTTGAGGAATCCCAATTTGAAATATCAGGGTTTGCTACAACAGCACCTGCAAACATGTGAACAGCATAATTTAGTGAAGTGGTTTTCCAATTGCTTGTATCGGGGTTTGCTTTAACTGCATCTGCAAACATGTAAGGGGCACTAACAACACTACTCATATCCCAATTTGATGTATCAGGATTAGCTTCTCCAGTACCCTCAAACATATTACTCATATTAGTTACATTTGATGTGTCCCAACCAGAGGTATCTGGGGTTGCTGATAGTGCATCTTGGAACATGTAACTCATATCCTCGACGTTTGAGGTATCCCAGTTTGAAGTATCAGGATTTGCGATGTAGCTTGCTCCAAACATAGCGCTCATGGTAGTAACTTTGGAGGTATTCCAGCCAGATGTATCAACCTAAAGTGTGGTATTGAAATATGTCCCAAGAAGATATAAGCTTTTGAACATACCTTCCATGCTTATCACCTCAGAGGTGTCACCGCCCACAACTTGGCCTAAGTTGTAACAGTGTGAAAAAGCATTTTCAAAGCTCTTCCAACCTACTCGTCCTAATTCTTGAATAGAGATTATCTTGTCCTTATCTCCCGCATTATTAAAATACCATGCTTCCACTAAACCTGAGATTGTTATGGTGTAGTCGCCCCCTGAGTCATAAAGGTGGTCTATATCTGAATCATTGTGTGCCGTGACTTCATCAGTCTTTCCATCTCCCCAATCAACCGTAAAGTTGTAGTTAAAACCACTCCTCAAAGGAAGGGTAACTGTTAAGTCACCATCGCCATAGCCGGCATCCCCCACACGCCAAGTGGAAACAAAGGGAATTACTTCTTTTGTCTGTGTTATCACAACCTCATTCTCTGATGAGCTTGAGCCGTCGGAGACAGAAAAAGTATAACTTCCTCCTCCAGTTCCAGTCGGTGTCAGGCCTACAGTGCAAATACCAGCAGCACAGGAGCATGAGGTCGTCACATCAAGACCAATTAAATTTGATAGTGAGCATGATGTTGCGGTAAACGCTTCGTCATACTCCAACGTTACTATCTGTTCATGATTTTCAATAAGAATGTAATCAGGATCTTTTAATTTTGTTTTATCATTGGAGGCACCTCTAAGAGAATCAACTCCAGCTTTTCCACATCCCAAAAGGACTAAAGATATAAAAAAAATAAGCACTGTTTTTAACTTCATAGGTATACTCCCTTAAAAGATCGTATTGGATAATCCTACCATATATTTAATGCTGACTACTTAAGTGGTTAGAATCTAATTAAGTTGATCCATCCAGCATTATGCCTATGATAAGAAAGCAACAAAATTTTGGCAGTCTCCAAAAGAACAACGAACCATTATTAATTAAAAACTTTAACCTTAAACATTCTATGAATAAGCTTTATTTTAATTTTTTGGAGGGGGTTCTTGTTTCCGAAAGGCATCCAAGTTTTCTTAGTTTTATTCAAATAGAAATCAACATGAAAGGTGCTTGGAGCAAAACTAACCTTTCCCCTGTTAAGGACAATCTTTAGTACAACCGTCCCTAGTGCGGAAGAAGCTGCATAGCAACCAGGTTGAATTGAGGGTAAAGTGCCCCCAAAAAGCTGTACTTTTTCCGGATAAGCAACGTATTTTCGATGCATAAATGTTGGGGCCATCCCGACTAAGAATCTAATTATCTTCGCCTCAACCGTAAGATTCTCGTGTTTCAAATCAAAGTATTCATCAAAGCTCATTCCTTTGGGATCAAAGGCAATTACTGAGGTTCCCATACCAAAAGGCCCTGCACTAACAGTATAGACTCCCATTTTATGGGCAAGCTCGTATAAAGGAGATCTCAAATGGGAAGCATAGAGATCGAGCCCATCGCAAATTATATCAACATCCTTGAGAAAGTCTTCCATGTTTTCTTGATTGATCCCCTCTTCAAAACACTCTACTTTTGCTTCTGGATTTATATCTAGGATGGTGTCTTTTATAACGTCTGTTTTCTTTTTGCCGATCGTCGAGCTCAATGCTCCAAACTGACGATTAAAGTTTTGAATTTCAAAGGTGTCAAAGTCTGAGATTTTAAAGTTTGAAAACCCCATTCTTGCCAAACAGTGAGCATGGTGGCCTCCAACGCCCCCCATTCCTATGATAGCTATTTTCGTATTTTTTATTTTTTGCTGTTCTTCAGGGGTTACCCATCCAAGATTTCTTTCAAAGGCCTTAACATAATCGTACATAAAATTTTTCTCCAACAGAAATGGTAGCAACAACTTGAGAGTTAGATAAAGGTCTTATCGGTTTTTGGAGAAAAAAAATCAAATTTCAATACTTTGTAAGATTTAGGCCTAATACCATTGAGAGGCGGCATTCCCTTTTGTCGGCTGGATCGTTTAAAACTATTTGGTAAAGATCCCTTGTAAACTGATTCTTAAGCTTTTGAACCTGTTCAAACCCATTCTCAGACAAGGGTGCGGTGCGAAAAGATAATTGGGTATCCAAGTCACTTGAGGAAACGTACTTGTCACTGATGCGATCTGAAACCCTTCGAAATAAAGTTTGATGAAGTTCTTTATCGCTATTGACGTGGTTTTCAAACGCATTGAAGTCTAAGTTTCCATCCCCCTTGATGAAGACAATTTTATCTTTAACAAGATTATCAATCAAAAGCTTCAAATTTTCAGTGCTGCACCCCAAGATCTCTGACAAAATCTTGATTTTTGCTTCGAGGCCTTGGGCTTTTTGCACTCTTGATAAATAAATTGCGGAGGTAAAGTCTAGAAATATCTCTTCGCTGTTTAGGTATTTCAAAAAAAGGTCTTTTCTTGCAAAAGTCTCCTTTTTACCTTTAGAAAGGTCATAATCAAAACCTATGCCTCTTAACAGCCCTGCCAGATGTCCACGGCCTAAATGGATGAAGTTCAAAAAATCAATAAACTTAATTTCTCTAACCTCATTCATTAGTCGCCAATAGGTGCTTTTAGACATCTCAATCTCATCTAGAATGGATTCAATGATTTCAGTCTTTATTGAACTAACTTCAAGAACATCTCTGAGTATTCTGGAGTCAAAATGAATTTTTTTTGTGATGAAAAAGATTTTTCTAACCAGTTCGGCCAAGTCAATTGAGTTAAAGGAGCATATTTTCTCAAAGTCAGAAAGGAAGAGTTCTTTATAGCCTGCTTCCCATTTATGGTATGTTTGTTCCTTCAGTCCCATTTTTAGGGAAAGCTCTTTCTGGGAGTAACCTCCCCTCATGTGTTTTAATATTTCAAAGACAAGAGTTTTTTCAAGTCTTGCTAATTTTGTCACTTCTTAGCTCTTATTGAGTTTTGCTGGTTGATTCAAAAATTTTATCAGCGCTTTTGGCAACAAATCCTTGATATAGCTTTCCAGATTCATCCTCGTACCTTTTAGCAAACTCAAAATAACATGAAGGTATAGTCACCTTTTTGTCGCTAAACTCAATCTCAACACTGTCGGCAAGTGTAGAAGATTGCTCTAACAAAACCTCTTTGCTTCCCTTGATCTCACCTCCAGAGGAGTTGAGTTTAAAGCCCTTTTCTTTAAGGAACTGGTTCAGCTCTTCTAGAGTTTCAAAACTATCTAGTTTATTTACAAAAACTGTAAAGTGGTTAGGTCTATACCCTATGGCCGCAACCCATGCGGCGTAGTCGCTTTCCTTGCGAAGGGCCTCGTACTCCTCACTTGAGACGCTCCAAGGTCTTCCAAGGCTTGTAAAGTCAAAACGTGAGATAGTTTGTTCATCGACTTGTTTAACAAGCTCTTCCACCTTTTTATTAAGTTCATCGCTAAAATCTTCAAGTTTGAGCTCAGAGATGAATATTTTAGGCATATCCTCTTTAGGGTGTTCGAAGTGTTTGGCATAAAGCTTTTTTTCTTCAAAGGTATACTCTCCCTTGGCCTCATATCCGGCCTCTAAAAATGGCCTAGACACCACATCAATGCATAATTTTGGATGGTTAAAAGTTCTAAGAGCGATATGGTCGTTAACCACCGTCTCCCCTCTTTCTTTAAACAAGTTTACGATTTGTTGAGCCTGGGGGTTAAGCTCTATGTAGTCAGCCCACATTTTCTCCAAAAGACCGTCAATTGTTTTAACTTCAGACATATATGCTCCGTTTTTTTGAGAGCATAATAACCTAAGGACTATTTCCTGTCTTGGCGCGCCGTTTTTTATATTGGATCAATGGCAAAAACAGTCTCAAAGATGTACAATGCCCGCGATCAAAGAAACACAAAAGGATAAGTTATGGAATTTACACTTAAAGGCGACTATTTCAACGGTTCATTCGACCGCCCTGATGGCGTGAGTTCAAAAGATATTGAAAACACGTGCGAAAAAATAACTAAATTCTCCCCTGCCAACCTTGAGCACAAGCTTTGGGATGCATATATCAACTATGAAAACACATGCAGAGTCATTGCTTCAGCGCAAAAAGGCTTCGAGGTTTGGCGTAAAAAGTCTGTTGAAGAGAGAGCAAACTTCATGAAAAAGTTTCAGGAAGTTGCGGCCTCTAAGAAAGATGAAATCGCAAGAGCAATTGCCCTTGAAACAGGTAAGCCCCTTTGGNAGTCTCTCACCGAGGCAGGCGCAGTGACCGCAAAAGTAAACGTTACACTGGCCGACTCCCTAGAGAGAGTTAAAAATAAGAAAATAGATCAAGTCCTTCCAAATATTGACGGACACATTATAAAGAAGCCAATTGGACCCAGCGTAGTGATTGGCCCATTTAACTTCCCATGCCACTTGGCCAATGGTCAGATACTTGCGGCCCTATTGACTGGGAACAGTATCATTTTTAAGCCTAGTGAAAAAACAATGTACTCTGCGCAGCTTCTTATTGAGTGTTTTCATGAAGCAGGTTTTCCTGAGGGAGTAATCAACCTTGTAAATGGAACTGTAAAAACAACTCAAGAGTTAATAAGGGATCCTTCAATCAAGGGCATCTTTTTCACAGGAAGCCTTGGTGTAGGCAAGAAAATTCTTGAGGCCGTTGGCACAGACCTCACAAAGATGGTGGCCTTGGAACTTGGTGGCAAGAACGTTACGATTCTTCACAAAGACACCGACATTGACCATGCAATTCCTGAGTTGATGAGAAGTTGTTTTTTGAGCGCAGGTCAAAGATGTACTTCAACTAGTTTAATAGCAATTCATAAAGACATTAAAGACGAACTTATTGAAAAATTTAAGAAGGCCGCAGAAAGAATTATCATTGATCACCCAACAGAGTTTGAAGAAACGCCTTTCATGGGACCTATAATTGATCAAGCAGCTGTGGACGCCTATAACAGCTACCTTGAATTAGCCAAAGATAATGGAGCTGAAGAGATTTTGAATTTCAAAGCTCCAAAGACTAAGCATCAAGGCCACTATGTGGTTCCAACAATTCACTATCTTGAGAAAGCTGAAAAGAGCAATCCGTTCACTCAAGAAGAAGTATTTGGACCTAACTGTTGCTTTGTTCCATATGAGGATATTGAGGACGCAATTAGAATAGCTAATATTTCAGACTATGGTTTGGCCGCTTCTATCTTTACTCAAGACAAGGAAATATACGAATTGTGCCTCAGAGATATTCAATCAGGCCTGATAAATCTAAATCGTTCAACCGTTGGGGCCAGCTCGAGGCTGCCATTTGGCGGCGTCAAAAACTCTGGAAACTATCGTCCAGCGGCAGTAAGCATGGTGGATCATACTGTTTCCACCGTTTCAAGCCTTGAAACATTGGACAATAGCTCCAAGTTAGAGGATTTAAAAGGTCTTAAAGATTAGCACTCACTCTCCCGCCAAGGAAAAATTGTATGTTTTTCTCTTGGCGGCCATCCAATTCGCGCACATTGTAGACTTTGTGGTCATGATGCCCCTAGGCCCAGTGCTTATGAGGGTCTTTGGGATCTCTCCTATCGAGTTTGCATCGCTGGTTTCATCCTACAGTTTCAGTGCGGCAGTGGCCGGGGTTTTGTATGGCGTGATAGCGGACCGCTTTGCAAGAAAGACTCTGCTTCAGTTTTGTTTTATTGGATTCATGGCCGGAACGCTTTTATGCGCTTTATCTTCAAGCTTTGAAACACTTCTCGTAGGAAGAATAGTTGCAGGTTGCTTCGGTGGAGTTTTGAACGGAATCGTCTTCGCAATGGTTACAGACCTCATTCCTTTTCAGAGAAGAGGCGCGGCCATGGGTGTTGTGATGAGCGCATTTTCTGTGGCCAGTGTTATTGGTGTTCCTATTGGCCTAGCTCTTGCCAACCGGTTTGGGTGGGAGATTTCTTTTCTCTTTATTGTTTTAACTTCTTTTCCCATTTGGATCGCAAGCTTTATTATTTTTCCAAAGCTTGATGGACACATTCAAAAAAAGTCTGCATCTGAAGATTTAAAGAGGTTCGGGAAATTATTGTTAAATTGGGACTACGCCAGATCCTATGTTCTGGTTCTTCTTATTAGCACTTCAAGCTTTATGATTATTCCTTTTCTATCTCCATATGCTGTTAAGAACGTGGGAATCCTTGAAACGCAACTTAAGTATATATACTTAGTTGGGGGCTTTTTCACGGTCATTAGCTCAAGACTCATTGGAAAGCTGACGGACAGGTTTGGCGCCTACCGTGTATTTTTCATCACCGCTATTATCTCTTTTATACCTATAAAATTGTATACAAGTGCTCCTCCTCTTGAGCTCGCAGTTTTTCTCGCCCTTTCCGCTTTTTTCATGACTATGGTTTCGGGTCGCTTCATACCTGTGATGACACTTGTATCTGGAGTCGCCGATTTAGAAGACAGGGGCACATTTATGGGGCTTTTAAATTCCATTAGGGCCCTCGGTTCCGCTCTTGCCACCTTAATAGGTGGAGCAATAATAGTGGAAAACCTTGATGGAAAACTTGAAAGATTTGACGATGTTGGATATTTATCCATTTTTATAACGATACTGGCCATTACTTTTGGTCTGGTTATTAACAATATCTTAAAAAGAAAGCGGGCACATGAGCAGTAAATCTCTAATTAGTGTTAAAAATCTTGTTAACCTCTACGATCCAAGAACCACAGCTGGCCTAGGCGGCGCGAGCTTTGAACTTGTAAAAAAAGAATGCCTTGGAATCATAGGTCCTAGTGGCTCTGGCAAGTCTACTCTTTTAAAGTGCATTGCTGGGGAGATAAAAGATTACAAAGGTGAAATTTCCCAGTCAGAGGAAACTGTAATAGGCCATGTGGCGCAAAATGACAGCTTGGATGAAGAGCTTTCTGTTTACGAAAACCTTGCTAAAGAAATAGCAGAGCTCAATGATGAGGAGAAAATTGCCAACCAGGTAAGATCAACCCTATCGCTTTTAGATATCACTAACGAGATTGACAACTACCCCTCAAATATAAGCGGTGGACAGTATCAACGAGTGGTTATTGGCAAGGCCTTAGTTAGGAATCCTAATTTATTGTTGTTGGACGAACCCTTTGGCAACTTAGATGAAAGGCTTCGTTTTGAATTAATGATGGAGCTTTTTCCACTGTTTAAATCACAGGGAATTTCAATTATCTGGGTGACCCATCAAAACCATGAAGCGCTCGCCTTCTCTGATAGAGTTATGATTTTAAATTTCGGCAAGGTCCAGGCCGTCGATACTCCATACAACATTATGTACCGCCCTCAAAACTTGTTTAGTGCTCAGTTTTTAGGGCACACCAATACGATTGTCGCAAAGCTACTGGAGGACAANGGTAAAGAGCTGAGTGTTGAGATATTTGGAAGGCCCCTTCTCATAAATCGCCCCGATGACTTTGACCCCCCAGAGTTCCCAGAGGTTTTATTGGTAATAAGATCCTCACAGATCTGGCCGAGTGAGAGTGGACAATTCCAGGGCACAATTATTCAAAATCTTTTCCTTGGCGAAACCACTCTATGTGAAGTCGAAATTTCTCAGCAACAAAGCATTTGGATGAATGTGCCAGGCCATCAACCAGTACAAAAAAACCAAAAAATAAAGTTTGATATCGATAAAGAGCGAGTGTTCTGTCTAAAGGAAATTTAGAATTCATATAAGTTTTACACCTCAGGCTCACCATTTCGCTTTCATTTTGGTACGAGTCTAATTGTGAAGAACTTCTTACTAACATTGGCCATTCCACTAATTAGCCACACGGCCATCATGAATTGCCCTCAAGATGCTGCCTATTTTTGCAGGCCTTCTGAAGTATCAATCAATCCGCATATCAAATCAGAGGATTTTCACAGGATACCAGCAACAATAGTGTCACTGTTTTCAAAGCAGCTGGAGTCTAAAAACCTTCAACTGGATCTTCGCTGGGAGAGCCCATATTTTGGCGCGGGAGTCAGCATTAAGGATCAACGGATAAATCTTTTGATCTTTGGAGGCACCACACGCATAGAGGGTATGACTAAAGGTGCTTACGCCGCATTAGTCTGTCATGAAATAGGCCATATCCTTGGCGGTTCTCCCTACCAAGACTTTTCAGGTGCGGAGATGTTTTCACGAGAGGGACAGGCCGATTTTTTTGCTGCATCAGTCTGCCTGCCGAAATTTTTTTCCCACCTTGGGGTCGCGGCCAACAAAATTAACGATCAAGTTGAATCCGCAGGTTGGCATATGTTTAAATCAATGATGCCTTTTTCAACAAGCACAAGCGAGCAGCCACTCATACGCGAAAGAATTAATTTAAGGCCAGTTTCAACCACTTTAAGAAGCTATCCCTCTCTTCAATGCAGATATGAAACGTTTAGGGACCCCTCTAAGAAATCAAGTTGTTGGTTTGCACATTAAACCTTGCTCTAGATAGATCTAACTCTACACACTTTAAATTTTTATCTGTAAAAAACATGTCAAACAGCAAAGTCATGAATATTTATTTTTTCGGGTTATGCTTTAACGAGTCTCAAGGAGGAACATATGAGCACCGTCGTTAAGAGCATTCTTTCATGCTTGGTTTTCTTTGGATTGTCAGCACATGCCAATATCACAACGAAGATTGCAAAAATCTATCCACCAGATGAGTATAATTCAAACTACGAGGTCCTGGCCTATTACGACGGAAGAGTTTTTGAAGTTTCTCCTGACACGCCAGATGTTTTGGAAACTTTAAAGTATGCAAAAAATTATGAAGCTTCAGTGGATATCGAGTTGGCAAAGGAATTTTTTATCGACAGGGACGCTCCCGAGCTTATAATCAAAGCAAGTGTAAACACGGCATCTAATCCTCAAGACTATTCCTTACATGTTTTAAATGAGACCTATGAGCCTGACCAAGTTGAGAGTATGGACCATGCCTCAGAAATGTTCAACCACCTATATGCAAGAACGAGAAGAAGAACCGAATGCTTTAATCGTGCACATATTTGGAACCGGCAATTAAACAAAGATTTTGGCATCAAGAATGAGAAAATCTTTATTTTCTACACTAGAAAATATCGTAGGGCATACCGACGCTGGAAATGGTGGTTCCATACGGCCCCGCTCATTCGAGTTGCCGGGGAGCCTATAGTCTTGGATAGAGAATTTACTACAGGACCCATATCCGAGCAGGCCTGGGAAGAGCAATTCAGCGCGGCCAATCGTGATATTGAGTCACACAGATGTAGCAAGATTAATGAAATGAGCGAATATTACGATCGCGACAACACTTATAATAAATTTTGTAACACCCTAATTGCTCCTATGTATTACTGGGAGCCTTCAGAACTTTCTAAGAGAGAAAATCAAAGTATTTACAAAACAAACTGGGTAAACTGGGAACTTCGCCTAGCGGCTAAAGATGTATATGGGCGCTGGCGGGATGTTTTCAATGAACTCATGGTAGATTAGCACCTAAATTTTGCCNTAAGGGTCGGTTTAAACAAAAGGCAATTCGGCCTAGTTGCAATGTAAATCAACATGAACTTTTCCTAAGGTTGGAGCAGTCTTTTTCACTAAGGTTTTAGCCAAAAATTGCGATAAGTTAGATGGTAATTCTTTTAATCCACTTAACAAAGGCTTCTCATGAGAGGAAATACTTTTGGCAAACTTTTTTCAATAACTACATTTGGTGAATCCCACGGAGTGGCGCTTGGAGTCGTCGTGGATGGAGTGCCAGCAGGACTTGAATTTAAACTTGAAGACCTCCAAGAACTTTTGGACAGAAGACGCCCTGGAAGACTGAATGTCACCACAGCTAGAAATGAGGCTGACCAGGCCGAGGTTTTAAGTGGAATCTTTGAAGGAAAGACCCTTGGCACCCCCATCGCTGTTATTGTTAGAAACACCAATCAAAGAAGCCAAGATTACGATAAGGAAATGGCAAGGCCAGGACATGGCGATATAACCTTTACTCAAAAGTTTGGACACAGAGATCATAGAGGTGGAGGACGCGCAAGCGGCAGGGAAACTTTAGCGAGAGTTGCTGGAGGCTACTTTGCTGGCCTCGTGTTGAAAGAAGTTCAATTTAAGGCCTTTATCTCAAAGATTGCAAAGTTTGAGTCGGGGGACATCGATCCATTTAGCACCCAATTTAAGAAATTGCATTTTGGCGATCCAGAAAAAGAAGAAGAGATAGAGAAATACCTCCTCGATCTTAAAAAGAATGGAGAGAGCGCCGGTGGAAAAGTTAGACTTCATATTAGAGGTCTATCTGCAGGACTTGGGGAGCCAGTCTTCGACAAACTTAAGGCGGACCTTGCCAAGGCAATGACCAGCATAGGATCATGTGTAGGCGTCACTTTTGGAATAGGCGAAGACTTTACCGACACCCCTGGCAGCGTGGCAACAAAGTCCAGAGAAAACTTTGGGGGAATTGAAGGTGGAATTTCCAATGGAGAGGAGCTTGTGATGACTCTTTTCTTCAGAGCGCCTTCGACAGTTGGACAAAAGGCCAAAGAAGGAAGACACGATCCTTGTATACTTCCAAGAGTGTTGCCCGTAGTGGAGGCAATGGCCAAACTTACGATTGCCGACCACCAAATGAGACAAAATGCATACCAAATTTAAAGAGGTTCAACATGAAGGCCCTTTTTTTAGTGTTTCTTTTCGCATCCTGCGCTGGTTTAAAAACTAACCATTGCTCAGATAAAGGGGCCAAAAACAAGGCCCAAACATTTGCTAAGAACCTTGAAGATCCGGGGCCTATAGATATTGAAGCCAACTCTTGCGACCACACGAGCTCCTATTCCTCTAAAGAATATATTACTACATTTAAAAAGAACTATGAGCTGGCATTAAGAAAATACTGCACACCCGAGCACATAAGCAAGCTCTCCAAAACAAAAGAAAATATCAACCTCGATGTTTGTGAAAACTATGGGGACCAAAGAGAGTTAAAAAACGCTCAAATGATGGCAACAAGCGCCTATCAGAGGTTAGATCGAACCAAGCGCCAAAGACAACGTGAAGGTTTAAGCGACATGTTGCTCTCCCAAAGGGCCTTTTCAGTAAAAAATAAAAACTATGAAACAACTTGCGAGTTGCAGGATGAGAATGCCATAGCCAATATATTGCCACTGTTGGAGGATGAGACCACAAACTTCAATGCATTTTTCGAATTTGAATACTATGACGATGAGAATCAGAAAATTGGCTCGGACAAGCAGCACGCAAGCATTACCAAGTTTGATTTCAACAGCAAGCTTGAGTCTGTGAATGTTCCAAGGAACGCTCAATCCTGCGTTCTTACCTACCTAGACTCTCATTGAATCTGTGCCTCAAATAAAAGTCTGAAATACTTAAAGATGAGCGATAAATCTTTTCTAGGCGCCCGATAGGCCTATCCCCCTTTGACTTAACCAGTGGAGCTTTAGACCAATTAAAAATCTGTCCTCCTAAAACCAGTCCCTTCTCCCCAGCGTAAACTGAAGTGCCGAGCGCGAAGCTTTCAGATGGAGACAATAAATCTTCCCCAAAGGCCAAGAAAGGTGTGTCTGACAAGGTTAGGTTGTAAAGAGTGGGAAATATATCTTCGTGTGAACCAAACTTGTTTGGTGTGTAGGTTTTGGGGGCAATGTCTTTGGGAACATAGATATAAAAAGGCACTTGATACTTTGCAAATGCGTCCTCCAGGCCATAATTAATAAAGCCCCAAAAGTTATGATCTCCAGTGAAGGACACAACGGTCTTGTCGGAAAGATCAGATCCTTTAACTTCGTCTAAAAAGTTTGAGAGGGACACATTGGCATACTGGAATGCTTGGAATCTCTTGAGAAACATATTCTCCTCCCTCGTTATTTTACTCTTTAACGAGGATGGAATCTTAAGAGTTGAAAGCGCATTGTAGGTCGAAGGCATCTCAAAAGGCGGATGGTTGCTTGTAGTTAGCACTAGCATGAACTGAGGCCTTTTTGCCTCAACAAGCTTCTTTTTAACATAGTTAAACAGGTGTTCATCATAGAGCCCCCACTCTGTCCCAGACCTGCCCTTAAGCTCAAGAGCGTCTTTGATATGGCTCTCTCCCTCCACATGGTGATAGTTTTGATGCTTAAAGAATTTACCAATCCCTCTCCAACCAAGCTTTCCTCCATATATGAAACTTGTTTCATAGCCGTTCTCTTTATAAGGAAGATGGGATGCTGAATCTAACTCCGTTTGAAGATAACGACTCTCTGAAAGGAACCTAGCGCCTGGCCTATTTGGGATGTTGGTGCCAATTGTCATCAAGGATCCAATAGTCCCATTATCGGAGGATATAAAGTTGTTAAAGAAAATATCTTCTTTGATGTGACTTTTTAAAGGTCCTAAAAAGTCAAAGCTCTCGCTGTTGTATTGAATCCAGTTCGCCCCAAAGCTTTCCATTATAAAAACAACTACGTGTGGTCTTTTCTGCTCAACCAAATCATTAACGGGGGTTCTTCTCTGAAGAAGTCTTACTAAATGCTGCTCTTTTGTTGGAGATGTGTCATAGCCTAAATAGTCGGAGAAGGCCTCATGAATCTTTTTATAGCCAAGTTCTCTCTCAAGAGAGTACTCGCTTGAGCTTCTCTTCTGCCTTAGTTTATACGCCTGCTGAAAAGTAATGAGACCATTCAATGCGGCCTGATTAAAAAATAAACTTTTTGAAAAGTCGGCGTACTTTGGAGAGAGCACCATATCTCCATAGCCTCCCCTTGCTCCTCCAAAAAGAAGAATCAATGAGCTGATAGAGATGAAAATGTATTTAACTGGCCCCGGCTGAAAGAAAGATCTACTTCTATGAAATGAGCTAAAGACTTTTTTGCAGACTATCCATGTGCCTAAAAGAAAGATTAAAAGACCACCTAAGTAATAATGAACAGGATAGTTCTTCCATAAGGTCGTCGCAAGGGCCTTGGTGTCATCCTCCAAGATTCCAAAGAAGAGTATGTTCAATCGATCTTGAAAGTAATTGTAAAAAGCTAGGTCTGAGCCCACAAATAAAATCACAATTAAGAAGGCCAAAAAATACACAAAAGAGCTTAATCCAAGGAGAGCATTGGCAACTTTTCTGGATTTAAACAATGAAACGATTATTGAAAGAAGCGCATAGGGCGCTAATAAGTAAGAACCCACCATTGTGTCGTATCTTAGTCCCATGTACAGGGCCTGCCACAGGTCATTCTGATTTGCTTCAATTAATCCTTGAGGCGCATAGTAAAAAATGAAAAAGACTCTAGCAGCTCCCATAACAAGAAGCAGCAACAGGTAGAAAAAGAACCCACGTTTTAATAATCCAAAAAGAAAGTCATTGCGATTAAGGTCGGCCAACATTGTCCCAGCTTTTAAAAGTTTATATAAGTCGCTATTTTAAAAGATGAAGGACTGATTGTCATTGAGGGAAAAAGAGACCTCGAAAAATCGAGGTCTCAGTCAAAGTCTACTCAATAGTATCTGTTACTAACTCTCCAGTTTTTCCTGGATCAAGCCAGTCAACAAGTCTCTTTTCTGGCACACCATCTCCTTCCCAGGAAGTGTGAATTCTTCCATACCAGTCAGGTGTTGCAGATCGACATGAGGCATATCCACCGTGAAGCTGGCCTATAACCCTCTTTTCAGCATTAAACAGCGGAGATCCAGACGAACCAGGCTCTGTGGTACCCACATCCCAATTCTCAACTCTAATATGAGTGCTGTCGCCTGGAACTTCATCTTTTAAATAAGAAGTGGTGGTGGTTGGATCGAATTCAAATGAGATTGATTTTTCATCTGTTGCAGGATGGTGGATAGCTGTGGCCTGAGGGCTGTCCAAGTCCCTAGCGTCGAAACCAGCATAGGTTACATTCCACTCAGGTTCTGGATTGTTCAAGAGTTTCACCAGCGCAAAGTCAGATTTTGAACTAGCTGCCAAGAACTCAGATCCTGTATTAAATTGATCAAGCTTGCCATTTCTTGCGCCACCGCACTGGTCGGCCTGATAGTTCCAGTAAACTACGAGGGATGCTGCATTGTAATCACGAATCCTACAGTGAGCCGCAGTCATAAAGAGTGGAGTTCGGTCATTGGAAGTGTTGTTAACCATGAAGCCAGTACAGAATGAACTTCCCCCAGTGGAAATAACTCCAACGGAGTTAATTTCTTTTCTCCACTCGTCTCCTTCTTCACATACAACATCAACATTACAGTCGCCTGACTTCAAAGTTTTTTGAGAAAACGTTCTAAAGCCTTGATTTACTCTTGTGAGCTCAAGCTTAAATTCGTTAAGTTCCGACTCTGGCAGAGTCAGCTCAATAATTACATCATCAGAGAAGATTACTGGCGTCCACAATTCTTCGTGGATGTTATTGTCGTCTGCTGTGAAGTCTCTAATTGTTTCAGTAAAGTCAGTTGAATAGATTGATAGTTTAGCATTTGAAGACAGCTTAAACTTTTGAAAGGCAAAGTTAAGTGACACTGCATTTGGAGCTTTTACTCTTTGCTTCCAAACTAGAAGTCCTTCTCTTTCCTCAAAATATTCCGGTCTAACGCTCACCTTTCTTACAACAGCAAAGCGTGGAGCCTCTCCAAGTTTTTCGTTGGCCAATTCTTGCTGATGTAATTTATGAATATCCAATGGTGGGAATATTATGGGCTCGGCAGCGAAAGCGGATAGCGCCACCATTCCCGTTAAAAGAGTTTTTAAAATCATTAGAACCTCCGTGTTCTTATTTAATTGATGGATCAATTATAAACCTAGAGGTCAGTATCACCTATAGCAAGACAGCAAATGTAAGATTGCCTTAAGAAACGTCATGGGATCTTATCGCCGATCTAATGAAGTAGAAGCCAACCNCTCCTGCAACAAGGTTAGACACAGCTCCCGCGTAAAAGACACCCTTCATTCCGTAAAACTTGGAGCCAATAAAAACCAGCGGCAAATAAAGCACAACCATATTGAATATAACCAATAAAGTTGATGAAATTGGTTTGCCCATAGCATTGAATGATGAACACGCGATTAAGCGCATTCCTAAAAAGCCAAATGAAATCGGGACAATTTGAAAATATAGGCCGCCAAGTGATACCACTTCGGGATCTTCATTGAAAAATGGCATTAGGTAGCTTCCAAAATTGCTTAAAGCAAAGGCCATAAACGCACTCCATACCAATGCGATCATGATGCTTGAATTCAGCGCAGCCTTTATTCTATCTATCTTTTGAGCTCCGAAATTTTGTCCAACTATAGGGCCCATAGAGCTTGAAACTGCCAGAATAAAAATAAGGGCAAACGACTCAATTCTGCTGACCACTCCAAATGCAGCGATACTCTCCTGCCCCATTCTTGCAACGATCGCTGTGGACAAACTTAGGGCCAGCGGAGTTATCACATTCGCGCCTGCGGCCGGAACCCCAATAAATAAAATCTTCTTCCATGATTCAATGGCATCACCAATATTTGGAAAGCTGAAATCAAGCATCTTGTATTTAAAGTGAAGAACACTGATTGAGGCCGCCATAGTGAAGGCACGGGAAATTACAGTCGCCCAAGCGGCTCCTTTTATCCCCATCGCAGGAATTGGGCCTGCTCCAAATATGAGAAGAGGATCCAGAATGACGTTGGTAATTGCCGCAATCATCATAATCACTGAAGCGGTCTTAGTATCACCCTGCGCTCTGATTGCCCCATTTCCGGCCATGGGAAGAGCAACGAAAATCATTCCAGGATACCATATGCTCATATAGTCTTTAATAATTGGCATTAGCCGCTCGTCAGCCCCTAGCAACTTAAAAATGGGATCCATTGTGCAAAGGCCAACAAAAACAAAGGCCATTACGAGAATAAATGCAAATATTAAAGTATCCGAGGTAAGACGCTTAACTTGTTTAAGGTCATTTTTTCCAAGTGCTCTAGAAATAATAGAAGAGCCAGCTGTGGCAACACCTAAGGCCATACTGGCAAAGAAAGTTACAACAGGAAATGTTAGACTTATGGCCGCCAATTCTGTTTTCCCGATGTTGCCAATAAAGTATGTGTCCGCCAAATTAAACCCTATTACGGAAAAAATTCCCCAACTCATTGGAAGGGACATCATTAATAAGGTCTTGAAAATTGGTGACTGGGTAAGCTTCATCTGGGCTGATTGTATCCAAAATTTCAAAATATTAAAATCACTGGCACCAAATATATTTTTCGGTATCATTAAGAAACACTAACAAGACTTAAGGAATATGAAGATGCCTATTACTGTTAGACCAGGGGAAAGAGTAAGTGTTTTAATTGTCGATGATGAACCTGAAATTAGAGAAATGCTTAGGGAATTCCTGGAATCTATGGATTGTTTTAACTTCATTGTGGAAGCCGAGGATGGACATAGGGCCATTACCAAGGCGCAGAATCAGAGATTTGATTTGATAATTTCAGATTTTAAAATGCCAAAGATGGACGGCCTTAGTTTTATCAAGCACTTGAGGGCATCTAAAGACGATAAGAATATTAAGACCCCTTTTCTATTCCTTTCTGGGAACTTTACAAAGGACACCATTGCCTTGGCCTTAGAAAAAGAGGTTCGCTACTTTATTGCGAAGCCTTTTAATGGGGAGACCTTTGTTCAAAAGGTTGAAGAAATACTTCTCAAAGAAAAAAGAGATAAAATCAAACCAGTTGCTCTAAAGAGAGCTCAGTAATCAAACCTCATCATTAGCGGTAGATGGTCTGAATAACCCTGCTTATTCTTCCACGAGAAGGAATAAGGAACACTGTGATAAGTAACCTCTCCAGTGCCATAATCTGTCCATCTTTTTGTTTTAAACATCCACTCTTCTGAAAAGATCTGGAAAGATTTATAATCTGCCTTAATTGCACCTGATGATTTTTTAAAAATAAACATTTTATCCAAACTCCCCCAGTGCCCACGATACCAGTGAGTTCCAGGAAACACATCAGTGCCCTGTCCACGCGCTAAAAACTCAGAGTCATAAACGTGAGGTCTGACAACAAGATTTATTCCATGAGGGCTGTCTGAAGGAATTGTATTAAAATCCCCTGCTGCAACAATAAGATCTGAACTAGACGCATGGGCCTTCTCAACCAGAACCTCTGCAGCTTTGAACCTTGCCAATGAAGGGTTTGCCTGGCTAGGCCAGTGGTTGGAAAAAACGGTAAGAGATTTGTTTTCCAACTTTATTTTTACTTCTAGAATGCCTCTAGTGGGTTTAGCCACCCCATCTAAATCAATTTCGTGAAGTTTTTCAAAAACGATTGGAAATTTGGAGGCCACGGCCGTGTCAATTCCTCTTGAGTCTGGTCCCTCTATTAATGAAAGATATCTAAACTCTTCGCCACATGCTTCTGATGCGAACAGTTGGGACAATATTGATTTATTCTCCACTTCCTGAAGTAAAACGATGTCAGGTGACGAAGTCGCTATAACCCTGCAAAGATTTTCAATTTTATCTTCAACAACTTCCTCATTCCAATCTGTCATTAGGCAACTCTTACGCCAATAATCATTTTGGATAAGTGTGCACTGCCTGCGAATCTCATACGATTCATTTTTTAGCCACAGCGGAAGATAAGTGTAGTCGTCTTTTCCATAATCATGTTTCGAGTCAAAAAGATTTTGAACATTGTATGACATTATTGTGAAAGATTTTGCAAATAGAAATTCAGAAAGAAGCACCAAGGTTAAAAGAAAATATTTCATTTTGTTCTCCTGCTAAGATAAGAACAAAATGAACTTCAAAATTCAATTAAAATTTTAACCGAAAATTACAACCAGTGGCAAAGAAAGGGCTGGTGCAAATACGCACCAGCTATAAATTCAAACATTTGAGTTATTCATTTGAATCAAAGACCTTTATCTTACAAGTGAGATGTCAGTATTATTCATCATCTCCAAACATCAAGTTTCGCTCAAAATCCTCAGGAGAAGATGCATTGGCCCTCGCCTCCTCAATGCTTATCTTGCCGGCCTTGTAAAGCTCAGTGATATGTTGGTCGAAACTTTGGGTTCCCACACCTTGTTTTCCCTTGCGGATATAAGTGTAGATTTCCTCAATTTTATTTGGATCTTGAATTGCCTCTCTAATACCTGGCGAGGTAATCATAATTTCTTGAGCAGCAACTCTTCCTTTGCCATCTTTGGTTTTTAAAAGTCTCTGGCTTACAGTTGCGTAAAGGTTGTCTGCAATTCTCGCTCGAACAGCATCTTGTTCTTCAGGGGGGAACATACTTATCANCCTCCCCACCGTATTGAGGGCATCAGTTGTATGGACGGTTCCAAAAACCAAATGGCCTGTTTCAGCGGCTTTGATAGCAATAGAGATTGTTTCAGCATCCCTCATTTCACCAATCAATATGATATCTGGATCCTGCCTCAGGGCCGACCTTAGAGCGCTGGCAAAGTCCTCTGTGTCCTCTCCTATTTCTCTTTGAGTTATCCTTGCTTTTTTAACCGGATGGATAAATTCAACAGGGTCTTCTAGTGTGAGTATATGGACTGCTTCATTCTCATTTATATGATTAATCATGGCGGCCAGAGTGGAGGATTTCCCAGAGCCGGTGGCGCCAGTTACTAAAACGAGTCCTTTGTGAGCCAATGCAATTTTATTTATTACGGGAGGCAAATTTAGGTCTTTGGAAGAAGGTATGGTCGCGTCGATTATTCTTAGAATAAGACCTGCCTTGCCCTGGTAGCGTAAATAGTTATATCTCAATCTACATAGTTTAGGAATCGCATAGGACCCATCTAACTCTTTAAGCTCCTCAACCTTGGCACGCGTTTCCTCGTCCTTGATAACCAATCTGGCCACGTCTATAACATCATCGTAGCTGTAAGGGTTGATTTTTACCGGAACAAGGTCCCCTCTTAATCTAAAGCAAGGTCGCTCGTTTGTTCTAATATGAATATCGCTAACGCCATTGGCCACGGCCGATTTGATTAACTTGGCGAAGTCTTCTTTTGAGATAGCCATTCTAAATCCTTTAAATTAATTAATTTATCGGATAAAAAATGGCTACCTTTAGCTTTAGAATTGTTTAGGTGTTATTTCTCAGAGGGGACAAAAATAGTGTTGTGAGACTTTCCATTTAGCGTTCTCACATGGAGAAGCACCTTTGGATAATTCAACTCATTTGGGACTTTAAACTCATAAACAAATTGAGTCATTTTCATCGGACACACCTCTTTTACCTGCTTGAGCTTTGGCAATATTGAATACGTGTCTTCGCCATTTGTGAAATAATCAATTGAATCTAAAACAAAGCAATCACTCACATGATACCCTTTCAGTTTAACAATATTACTTCCGGCCTTCTTTTCGACATAGTCAACATATGCATAGTTATGTTCGTCCACAGCGGAGCTTGAGGCATGATCAATCCTTAAGACTGAAGAAGAGGCAAACTCACTGTTTTCGTTAACATTAACACTATAAACTCCCTCTTTCATAAGCCCCAACTGGATCGTTTCCGTGAAGGGCACAACCATTTCAGGACAAAACGGATTGCTCTCATGATAATATAAAGACGTCATTTTGATATCTACTTGCCCGTCGGCCACACGAACCTTTGCGGAAGGTGATTTGTGACATAGGTTTGGCAAGAAGCCAGTAATTACAATTTCGACATTGTCATTGTCGTCAAATCCGCTAGGAATGTATACGTGTTCAATAGGAATAACTTTTTCTTCTGGTATTCCAGAGAGGGCCAGTAAAGGCAAAGTGAACAATAATAAAAAGAGCTTCATATATCCTCCAGTAAGTTTATGTTGGAGTTATATCAAGCTAATAAAATTATAAAAAATGGTCCGATAAAAATAGAAGGTTTATCAAGCTATACAAAGCTTTTACAAAACAATTTTCTCTCCATTAAAGAAACAGTAGCATTTGCCAACGAAAGTTTTCATACCGTCGTTTAGCAAGATTCCAGCGCCATCTGGACATGCATAGATTTTATTTCGTGATTTTTTGGAATACTTCAAGAGCTCCTTATCATAGCGAGCAGAGTTTTTATAATGTGGAAAGAATTCAAAGTTAACAAGCCCCATACCATTGAGGTTTTTCACATTATCCTCATTTTCATCCCGGTCAAAGGAAGGAAAGCCGGCCGTGTTTATATTCTTAGTCATTATGATGGCACCGGCCGAGAGCCCAGTCAAAACGCCACCACGTTTAACAAATTCTTTAAGCGCCCCAAGCATCTTGGCCTTTCTAAGGTGCTTTAAAAAATAATAAGTGTTCCCACCAGACAAGTGAATAATGTCCCCATTAAAGACCTCCTCTTTTACAACATTGCTAAAGGAAGTATCGATGGGAAAATGTATAAATCGCTTGATTCTATGTTTGCGATATTGGGAGACGTATTCACGAAAATCGACATGACTTAAGTAAGAACATGATGGAATAAAACTGACTTTAGGATTTTTATTTCCGACCATACTCAGTAAGGCCTCATCCATTCTAATATTTTCGAAATCGTGTCCGCCACTATAAAGGGCTAGTTTCATATTCCCTCTCTGCGCTCCTTTACGATTTCATAGAACTGCCTCATGAGATTACTGCTCCAAAATTTCTTATTTGGCAAGCTTTGTCCTGAAGGGTCCATAGTTTGAAAAGAAGAAAATTTCTTGAAGAGCTTGTATATTTCGTCACTGCCAATTTTCTTTCTTTGCTTCATCACCAAATCGACAATAAGTGAAATTGCGTCCCCAGTGACTCTTTCCATTTTATTTATAACCGCGGACCTCATAGTCATTTCCAACAGTCGTTTTTCTTTGGAAGTTCCATCCTCCATACAAGAAAGCTCTATCAAGCTAGAGTAAAGTTCTTGAAACTCTTTGATTTTCTTTTTCCTATAGGAATTCACTTCAAGATCTTCCTGAGTGGCATAATTAGAGCGTATAATCTCAATAAACTCCGCCTCATTTAGGTGCTCTTCCCTGGAAAGGTAAATCTGAGGCAATTCTCTTAAAAGATCTCTCATACAAAAGATGGCATCCCAAGAGACACCATCACTCACTCTACCTAGGCCCTTAGAGCTTTTAGCGCGTTCGAAATATGAGAAAACTTTTCTAAAATCTTCAACAACTGATATGTGCTTATCCAAAAGAGCTTCAACAGCAGACTCGCCTAAGCCAAGTTTTTTAAGCAAATTATAATTCTTTCTTTCATTAAATAAACTCTCAAACTCAGTGAGCACTTTATGTTTTTTAAACTGTCCCAAGGGCCTCTTTTCTTTGGTCTTTAAAAAATCGACAAGCTGGATGAAGGTTTGAACAATCTTCTTAGCCTTCTCTTTCTGTTCTAAAATATTTGTTGAAAATCGTTCAACATCATCATACCGGTACTCATGGTGAAAGAGGCCAAATTGGCGAACAGAGCCATAGTCAATAATTCCACCGTCCATTAGAATATTATCACCATCCCAGTCTAGCCAACAAAAGATATACTCGTCTTCAAAGATGGCCGTAGTATTGGCAAACGTTCTACAAACATAGTTTAAGAGATAATCATATTTTTTTGGCCCTTTGGGGCAGTTTTCAAATTCTTTATCAGCTCTTCTACTATCAATGTAATAATCAATACTATTTTTTAAATTGGTATAGTTCCCTTGTTTAAGGTATCCAAAAAAGTGAGAGGGCCTAAAGAGCGACTGGTGGGCCCTTACATTTATTGAGTAGTTCTTTTCATACTCTATCACGCAAAGAGTTTGCTCTGTATTTATATTGTTCCTATGGAAGATATCGCTAAAAAGCGCAGTAGAAAGACCTTCATCAAGCTCTGCGTATCCACACCCGTAGCTTATTGAGGGATCACCAGTTTCAAAAAATCTATTATACTTTGATGTGGCAGGACTAAGGGCCGTTGCTCCGGTTCCACAACTGCTAATATCCCAAGTTGATCCTTTGTGCTTAACTTGTCCATTCCAAATAGAGCGCCCATCTCCGCTGGTTCTGCCTGTTTTATCTTCATGTTGAAGCTGCAGGTACCTTGTTGCCATATAAGTTCCAGACTTAATGTCCTTCTTATCAAAGCTTCTACCATTCATTTGGTCGAATTCATTAATAATAACGATACCAAAAGTTTCAAGCACCTTCTTTTCTAGCTCTTTGTCCATTTTCTCTGGGTGAGATACAGGTATAAGGCCCATTTCCTTAGCAAGCGCATAATTAAAAAATGCAAGCTTGCCGCCTTTTCTTATACGGGCAGGATAATCAATAAAGCCTTCAGGTACAGCTTTCTTAAAGGGGTGAGATCCATCTATGGAGTCAAACTTGGAGTAGCTTTTTAAGCTTAATTTTGATTTCTTTTGTGACTGTCCCATAGTTTGCTTGTTTCCCCATTAGTTATTAAACACAATTTAATTATACATAAAGTTATAATTAACGTTGGGACTAGGCAGTTATTTTTGCAAGGCCTTTAAGTGCCCTATAACTTTGGCCCTAGCGGCGAGGAAATGTTGATCAGAAAGCTCAAGTCCTCTTGTGATGAGCCTAATCTCTTCTGATTCAATGTTTTCAACGACTTCATCAGACGCCGCCAAAGCGAACAAGGCTTCAACTATACTAAATTTCTCATTGGTGTTTAAGATCTCCCTCAATGGATAAACATAAAGATGATTCTCAAGACCTGCTAACTCCTTAATATGGTGAATTGCCACATCGGAAATTTTTTGAACCACCTCATCTTNAAGATTTGTCCACTCTTTGAGAGATGTCTTTATATGTATTAATTCTTTCTCTTCCAATTTAAAGTCCACATACGCAACTCTTGCCATTAATCCTGCAATACAAGCAACTTCAGTTGCCTTAACGTCAGATAGTTCTGGCAATTCTCTTCTTAATTCTTCTCGAAGCTTACTATGGCCGGAATCTTCGGCTTCCTTTTTAAATATTTCCCAAAACGCCATTAACCTCTCCTATTTTTTAGTTATAATTATACAAAAAGGGGAAATAAATGAAAGCGATGGTCTTTGTAATTCTTTTTATAGGGTTAACTTCCTGTAATAGTAGAGATCTTAAAATTGGAGAATGTGTTCAAAAGCCGGATTCCGCAGTAGTTTGGAAAATTGTTCAAAAAGATGAAACTCAAATTATTCTTTATCAAAATCAGTCTCAGCAAATGGAAAAAGAAATTGTGGTTGACCCATCTGCGGACGGGTATATAAAGACAGAGTGTCTCTAGTGATCCTGAAAATATTTACTGGTAAGGTAGCTTAGTCTCGTTCTTTTTTCTATAGACTCTGGCCTTTCTTCTAGGAAGGCCGCTAATTGATCCATATGTCCCAACTCAATCGCAAATCTGTCTGCCTCTATTTGGGCCTGTAAAGGATCTATCCATTTTTTTCCATGTTCATGGTAAAGGTGCCCAAACTCATGAGCTAGCACAGCATGTGCCCACCCTGGAAAAGGAGCGCCTAAAAGTTTTTTCAACTCAGGGAACACCATTATCAAGCTCTTTGCTGAGTTCTGCACGCTACAAGCGAACATACCACTAGATGGATGCAGAGTTGCCTCTTGAGTTTCA
Organism: Halobacteriovoraceae bacterium; assembly: GCA_002711995.1. Lineage (GTDB taxonomy): Bacteria > Bdellovibrionota > Bacteriovoracia > Bacteriovoracales > Bacteriovoracaceae > UBA845. The sequence continues at coordinate 92,186 of PASN01000009.1, forward strand.
TAGATTTTATTAATCATCCTTAATGGAAAAGAATCAAAGAAGTCCATGATGTTGGCCTGGATGTATCTATCCGCCATAATCCATCTATGATCTGGATGTGAGAAAAACCACTGCAAGAAATGGTCTTTCGACGAAAAATAATTTAGTTTTTTCTTAAAGCCTAACATCCATTTTTGAATCGGTTTTTATTGGTTTTAGTTAATCTTAGTTATATTGAAGGCCTTAAAAACCGGAAAAAAATGCCAGCTAATTTACTGTATTCACAAATATTTTGAGTTTTTAAGCTAAACCCCTGTTGTAATCACCGACCTTTTTAGTGCATAATTAAGCTACCTAAAAGAACTTCCGATAAATTCATTTGTTTTCAAGCTGTACGTAAGTTGAACCGGAACGTCACTCGAGAAGAAAGCAAATGTCGACCAAATCGATTCCATCAAAAAAACTCTGAAACACCTGAATTAATGCGTCTTGAGCACATTTTTCCTGTGGTTTCTTTTTCTAAAAAAGAGCTAAATGATGGTCCTATAACTTTCGATAGGAATGGTTATGAAAACAAGAAAACTAAAAACATTTTTTCTACTTAGTGCCTCCATGGTTCTTCTCTCCTCTTGTCAGGAAGAGGAATTCTACGAGAAAGAAATCTTTGACACATACATGGATCAGTACCAAGACCAACTTCCACCTGTTCCTCAAGGGCCATCAGACCTAATCACCCCACCTACTGGTGATGGAACAAACCCTGGCGATGGTTCAAATCCTGGTGATGGAACAAACCCTGGCGACGGTTCAAATCCTGGTGATGGTACTAACCCTGGCGGTGGTACAAATCCTGGCGATGGAACGAACCCTGGTGACGGAACGAATCCTGGCGACGGAACGAATCCTGGTGATGGTACTAACCCTGGCGGTGGTACAAATCCTGACAATGGAACAGGTCCTGGCGATGGAACGAACCCTGGTGACGGAACGAACCCTGGTGACGGAACGAATCCTGGTGAAGAACCAGAAGAACCAGGTGTTGTTCTTCAGAATGTTTCTGATTCGCACACTCAAAAAGATGGAAAGACAAAAATTGATATCTTATGGGTAGTTGATGACTCAGGTTCAATGAGAGATGAGCAGAATGACTTAGCATACAACTTTAATGTGTTCATTAATGACTTTGTTGAGAAGCAAATCGACTTCAAGATGGGTATTGTTACAACTGACACTCACAGAGATACAATCACTCGTACAACTGAGGAGTCTCTAGAGAAGCTAACTTCAGAAAAGATGGCTGCTGACAAAGCTACATTCATGAAAGACTTCGAGAGATTAATTAGAGTTGGAACTCGCGGATACCCTAGAGAAAAAGGGATTAAGGCTTCAGAAAGATTCACCAACGTTATTTTTAACAACGGTGTTGCTGATCAGAAGTTCCGTGATGATGCATATTACATAGTTGTTTATGTTTCTGATGAACCAGACCAGTCAAACAAGGAGCTTGAGGAGCACTTAAATCAACTTACTAAGTGGAAATCCAACGCTGGACTCGTTAAGGCCTACTCCATAGTAAACACTAGACATGGACGAAGCGGTGGCAGCTATGAAAGATATCAAGAGATGTCGAGAATGACAGGTGGCCAGATTGNGGATATCAACGATGACTTCCACGAGACTCTAAAAGGTCTAGGAACTCAGATCGCTGAACTTGCTGACAAGTTCCCTCTATCTCAAATGCCTTATGATGAAACAAAGATTGAAGTTCTAGTTAACGGTGTGAAGTGGGAATCAGGTTGGACCTACAACAAAGAGAACAACACAATCCATTTCACCACTCTCCCAGAAGCTGGAGCTGAGATAACAGTGAACTATCAAGTTGAGGAGCAATAAGCAGGAATGACTAAATCAATAAATAAACTACTACTAGCAATGGCACTATCCTTCGGGATAGTGCCATTTGCTTACGGTGAAGAGACAGATCTATACGACTTTTTATGGCTTGACCCAGATAAAAAAGTTTATGTTCTTCAAAACAAGATCTTTCCTAAGACTAAAACAATTTACTTTGACATTGGGTATGTGACCAATGACTCAAGTGAATTTCAAGACACAAATGGTGGCCAAGTTCGTATAGGTTACTTTTTTAACGAAGTCCTAGGTATTGAACTAAACCATGCACAATATGGAAGTTCCAACAACAGCGCTTATGAAAGCGTAAAAGCGGTAAACGGCCTGGAGCCATTTATTAGACGCCCTTTAACATCCACTTCCCTATTTGCTATTTGGTCCCCTTTTTATGGAAAAATAAACACATTTAACAAAATATTTTATTTTGACTGGTATTTTGGCCTGGGAACAGGTGCTTACAAAATGGAAACAAACCTTGAAAAAGTTGTTGATCCAAGCACTCCCAGTCAGTTTGAAACTGAATCTTTTGTGCCAATCCAACTTAAGTCAGGTTTAAAATTTCATATTAACAGAAGGCTTCACCTAGGGGTGGAGTTCATCAACACCAACTTTCAGGCAGGTTCAGCCGAGAACCCAAATGCCGACGACTGGAAGCAAAGCAATGACTTGATATTCAGTATGGGGGTATCTTTTTAATGAAGTGTTTTCTACTAATTCTACTCACGATTCAATTAATGCCTCTACAGGCAAAAACGGTGAAGAAGACACAAAGAAATCCTATTATTTACAAGGCAATAAAAAACTATAACAACCAAAACTACTTCACGGCCCTTGATGAATTGGCAAGGCATTACAAATATAAAACACCCCCTAAAAAAGTCCAAAAACTTTTAAGGATGTTGGTGCTTAAAACAGGCACATACTACTTTAACACCTACAATGACCTTGAGCTTCGTAAGTTGAAGATCCCAACCACCGATCTCATCATGGCCAAAAGAAACCTGTACTTAAAGAAGTTCAAGTATGTGCACAAAAGGTTAAACACAATCCCTGTGAGCAACAGACTTTTCCCTGAGGCCCTTCTGGTTAAAGCAACTGCCTATCACTTTGACAAAAAATACAAAAAGGCAGTCAAAGTTTTTAACATGTGTGCAACTGAGGCCGAAAAAAGAAAAGATGTTGAAGATAAAAAACTAAAAAACTACTTCTCCGTGATTCAAGAATCCTGTATAATCAACATTGCCAGACTTTACTTCAAGCAAGGTGAATTTGAGAAGGCCATACGTCACTATGAGGACGTTCCTAAAACTTCAATCCAATGGCCTTACATCCTGCTAGAAAAAGCTTGGTCTTACTATTACCTAGGAAACTACAATAGATCACTAGGCCTTTTAATCACTTACAGATCTCCCCTTCTCGAAAGTTACTTCATGCCGGAAGCCGAGGTTTTAAAGGCCCTAAACTATTATCAACTTTGCTTATACCCAGACGCCCTAAATATCATAGACCGTTTTTACAAAGAGTATAAGCCTAAGAGTGAAGCATTGAAGAAGGTATTAACCTCTCAAGGTGAAGACCTCTACTTCTACAAATTAATGTTTAGACCAATTGTTGAAACTGAAAAAGAGCATCGTTTTCTGAGGAACTTGATTACCCAAGTAAATAGAAGGGTAAAATACAGTCTTGATCTTAAATCACTTTATTCGATCAACACCGAGATTTTCCATGACCACAAGGATGCGAACATGGAAAAGCTTTTGAGTTCTCAAAGAGACATTAAAGAGCAAATCAACCATTACGTGAAGGTGTCTATGTACAAGTTCATAAATCAAACGCATAAACTTTCAAAGGACATGTTCAACTTGAAGCTGGAGGTTCTGGCAAAACAAAGGGACCTTGTTTACAAGAGAGAAACTTTAGACACGAAAAGGGCACGGGGAAGCAGTAAAAACGTTCAGAGAAAATCCTACCAAGAACAGTGGGATTTCAACAACGCCTTCTGGGCCGATGAACTGGGCGATTATTCCTTTGCTTTAGAATCTGCCTGTAATGTCGACAAGAAAAGGAGGAGACGATGAGAATAGTATTAATCGCTTTATTCCTATTTTCTCCTACGGTCTTCGCTAAGAAGAAAGTTATTTACAAATATAAAGAGTATGAAAAGTTCGATTTGGGAGACTTGGAGATCAAAGGGTCTATTGTTGCCCCAGGGGACTTATCAGTAAAAGAGCGTAGAAGGAAAACCTTTGAAAGAAACCTTCTTCAAAGAAGAAGTTTCGACAAAGAAATGATTCAAGACATAAAGTTTTTAAGATAACGGCAAGGCCTATTAGGAGAGAACCATGGAAAACAAAGAAATACCTGCAGACCAGCTACAAAACACAGTTAAACAAACAACTCCGCAAGACTTAAACTTTGTTCAAGAATTTGCAAAATTCATGGATGATGGTGGCGTTTTCATGTGGATAATTCTTGGTATTTGGGTCTTTGGCGTGGCGGTTGCGATCGAAAGGTTCAAATCCCTTGTGAAATATGATGTCGATGGCACAAGTCTTATGAACGACATCAAAAAGAGCGTGCTTACAAACCAGGTTCAGAGTGCAATACAAAGCTGTGCTGGATCAAAGGCGCTTTTGGCCAGTGTTATGAAAAACGGATTAAAGAGAGCTAATCAATCAAAAGAACAAATTCAGGATGCCCTTGAGGTGTCTATGCTAGAGGCAATGCCACACGTTGAAAAGCGCTTGAACTACTTGGCGTTGGTGGCCAACGTTTCCACACTTATTGGCCTTCTTGGTACGATTTACGGTCTTATTCAGTCATTTGCAGCTGTTGCCTCAGCTGATGCGGCCTCCAAAGCAGAGCTTCTTGCTCTAGGTATCTCAAAAGCAATGAATACAACAGCATTTGGCCTCATCAGTGCGATTACAATAATGGTGGCCCATTCAATTTTAAGTTCAAAAGCCGAAAAGATTATTGGGGAGATGGAAAAAGGTTCTGTGAAGCTTGTTGATCTGCTTTCTAGCAAGAAAAACGGGACTGCCCAACCCCAGCAAAACGAAGCCGCATAGGAGCTGCAATGTTTAAGCGCAAAAAATTAAACAAGATGCCCAAGTTGAACCTGATTCCGATACTTGACGCCATCTTTATTTTTATCTTTTTCTTGTTGATGTCGGCACAATTTTTAGACATCTATGAGATCGGAAGTGATGCGCCTATTACAACAACAGTGTCTCAGCCAAAACCTGATAAAGAACCACTTAATTTAACCTTGGAAATAAGCAAGCAAAATGTGGTGGTGAAGACAGGGCTAGATGGCAAGGTGTTTAAAAGAGTAAAAACAGACAACCTTCAAGCGCTTAATGATGCCTTGATTGAACTTAAAAATAAACACCCTGAAGAAAATTCGGCGATCTTGAAGCCAAACAGCAATTATGAGTACCACAAAATTGTGAAGGTTATTGACCACACTCGTGAAGTTTTAAAAGCCGATGTCTTCGTTACGGCAGTGGATGAGAAGAAAAGACGCTACCCTTCAAAGGTGCTTTTCGACAAGATTATTTTTGAAACCCAAAACTAAGAGAAGCTTATGAGAAGAACGTTTACACGAAAAAGAGAGAAGGCTGAACCAATGGAATTGGACATTACCTCTCTGCTGGATATTCTGGTTATCCTTCTGGTCTTCTTGCTTAAGAGCTACAACGCTTCAAACCTTAAACTCGACCTTGTGAAGTCGCTTGCCATTCCAGATTCAAAAGCAAGGGACTTAGGCGCCCACGCAATTATCCTGCAAGTGGACAAGTACAACAACATTTGGGTCGACAACAAGAAAATTGGAGTGGTCTCCAATGGAGCCAAAATTGACTCTCTTTACGATTTTTTAAAAAACAAACGCGAAGTAGCCTCTACGGATGGAAAAAAGAAGGCGAAGTCTATAAATCTTGTTTTGCATAAAACCCTACCCTACAAGGCCATGCAGGGAGTTATGCACACTTCAGCATTAGCAGGATACACAGACTTCAAGTTTATTGTGAAAGGAAACTATTAATGGCAAAGATTCTAGTTCTTTTGGCCTTAAATTTATTCCTAGCTCCAGTCGGTTATGGAAAGACTAAAGGACCTGAAAAGGTTACTCGGTGGGAATACCTTTTAAAGCTAATCGAGGAAGAAGAAAAAACCATAAATATGGTCAAGAGGAAAACCGACCACCTGTTGTATAGACAATTTGAACTGCTGACTGAAAAGATAAAGCTCTATAAAGAAAAGGACAATCAACGCTTCCTGGATCTAAGCACCAAAGGTCAGAAGATTTCCAGAAAGAAGGCTTTTAAAAGAACGCTAAAAAGGTATGAAAAGGCAAGAAAGTTTGGACTTAACATCTTGAAGAGATATCCGCGAACACGTTACAAAGCCGCGATCTACCACACTCTTGCTCTTAACTCCAGAGACTACGCATATGACAAAAGAGAGCTTGGCTATTTAAGAAACGCTATAAAGTTATCCAGAAAAAAGAGTGAAGTCTGGTACCTTTCAATGACTTCCCTAGCTGAGTATTATTACAACAACAAGAAGTACAAGAAGGCCGTGTCAATTTACTCTAGAGTAATTCACAACAAGAGCGACGAATGGCACACAAAAAATCTTTATAACTATGGATGGTGTTTGCTTAAAACTCACAAGTTTGAACAAGCAATCTCTCGCCTAGAAGAAGGCTACAAACTTAGTCTAGACAAAAAATACATCGACTTCAGAGAACAAATAATGCAGTCCTTGGTCTCATTCTATGTTATTGGCAAACAAATCGATAGAGGTATCGCGTTTGTTATGAAGCATGACAAGTCTCCTTACGAGGCCTTAACAAGATTCGCCCGCAAGACCTCAGAAAAAGGCTTCTACAAAGAAACAGAACAACTTATTAAGTTGGCCGAAGACAACTTTGACAGTAAGAAGAAAGATGAGCAGTTAGCCGACCTTAGGCTGTTCCAATTCGATTTTTACAACCAATACAAAAGAGACACTCCACTATTTAAAATTGCAAAAGATCTTACTCAAATCAAGCTAAATGACTATCAAAGAGATGAGGCCGTTAGAAAGATATCTGACAAGAGTCGTGTTGAGCAGATGATTTTAAAAAAGGATTTCGACAAGGTTGCCTCTTCATACAATGTGAAGCGTCTTTCAAAGCTCGAGTCCTACTTCGACTTTTTGGCGATTCTCGACAAAAAGAACGATGCGATGTATCGGTTTTTCACGGCCGAAACATTGTACTCTGTTCATGAATTTAAGAGAGCGCTTAAGTCTTACAAAAGAGCGCTGGAGACCCAGCTCAAAACACCTTCTAAAATGGATCTGAATAGAAAGGCCGTTGATGGAATCTTTTCATCAATTGACTTCGCAAAATTTCCTAAAGAAAGAGAGAAAGATGAGCTAATTTATGCTTACTCAAATTTCCTTCAGCTATGGCCAAAAGATCCAAAGTCACCAAAAGTGCATCAAAAACTTTTTGCTATCTACCTTTCAAGATCGGATCACAAGAACATTGAGCTCAGCCTTAACAACTACATAAAAGGCTTCCCTAAAGAAAAAGAAATGCATCGAAAACTATTCAAACAGTGGATGGATCTCTCGATAGCCCTAAAAAAGCCATACCTATTGGCCAGGCTTGTAAATGAGATGCAGAAAGGAAAGCTCGGTTTTCCTAAGGAAGAAATCAAGAAAGCTGAAGTAATTCTGGCGACCTTGCTTTTTGGAAAGTTCCAGAAGATGAATGAAAAAGGTGATACAGAAGATGCGATCGCCGGATATAAAAAGATTTTTTACGACATTCACTTTCCTCAAAGCGTTAAGGCCGAGTCAGGTTTCAACATTGGGATTCTTTACATTGACCTGAGCGAATCTGCTAAAAGTGTGAAGTGGTTTAAAAAGGCCTTCCCCCTATTTACAGAAAAAGAACAGGACAAAAAAAGAGTATTTCTTGAAAAGATGTCAAAAAGAAGCGCTCTGCTTCAAGACTTTTTAAATGCTGCTCATATTCAACGTCTTGTGCTTGACAACTTCTGCCACACAAAGAAAAAGAATATCTCAAACCTACAACAATCAATAAGCTTTGACTTGGCCAATGATTACGTTCTGAGGGCCTTGCACACTTTTAAGACTTATAGAAAATGTGTAAGTGATACTTCCTCAATAGAAACGGCAATCATCACCCACTTGTTTAGGAATTCTCATGTTGATGAACTATTCTCCTTTGTGAACAGTTACAAACTTGCTCCTAAACATAAAACTCTTCTTTCAGGTTATTATGAAAGGATTTTTTGGAAACGCTTCGAAAGTCGTGCGGATCGCAAGTCAATTGCCAGACAAATGGCAAGATTAAAAGACAAAGAACTTATTGATATCGTCATCGGGGTGAGCAAGTACCTTACCCTGTCAAACCAAATGGATGACCTTCTTGAATCCCCAATTGAGATTGGAGAAGTTTTCGAGCCTCAAAAATTTAATGAGCAGCTAAGTTCAAGAATAGCCTCCTTCGTGAAGATTGTAGAGGGGCAAACCAAGCTTTTAGAAATAGGAAACCCACAGCTTTCATTATTTGTGTATGACGAACTTGCAGAGTCTCTTTTCACTCTCTCCAATGAAATCTCAAACTACAGTCCAACCAGTGCTCCAAAAGAGCTAAAAACCGAATTTAGCAAGCAAATGAAAATAGTTGCAAAAACCTTTCTAGACCAAGCTCATGCAAACATAGATGCCAGCGAATCGTTTATGTACAAATACGAACTGCTTTCGCCAAACGCGCGAGACATCGTGAGCGGAAACGAGGCCTTGGATTCAGTGAACCTAAGAATGCCCGCAAAAATAATGGCTAACACCTTTGATTTGGAGGAGAAGCGATGAAGAATATCTTAGCAATTCTTAACCTATTCCTTCTATTCTCCTGTGCCCATAAAAGCATTGATAGGAGCCTTAAATCCCCTAGTCTGGACGGCCTCAGACACGAATCTTTAAATCGCTATACAAATCAAGACCTTGCAGGCCTTAAAGGAGCCAACAAAACCATTGCACTGTGTCACAGCGAGCGTTATAATGAAGCATTCGAACAGTTCAAAAGCGACCTCGACAAAAATCTTAATAACCNTGTTTACTGGAACCACTTAGGCACTTGCTATTACCTCAAAGGGGAGTATCCAAAGGCCTTAATTTACTTGGAGATATCAATGAAAACCGCCAAGTCAAAAAAAATCAAAGCAGCAGTATTCAATAATATAGGGCTAGTTCACCTTAAACAGGGCAACATGGCCGAGGCTAAACTGAGCTTTCAGACCTCAATTCAAGAGAATAAAAGACCTTTGACCCCACAGTATAATTTGGCTCAACTCTACCTATCGCAAACAAACTATAAAAGAGCTGAGGAAATACTGCTAAAACTCGCTTCAAAAAGACCTAAGGATGTGGACTTCAACTACAGCTTAGGACACCTATACTTAATGAAGAAGCAGTTCGGCAAGGCACTCTCCTACTTGGAAAAAGTGCCTGAGGCCTACAGAACTAGAGAAGATGTTTCAATCAATTTGGCAACTACCTATCACTTGATGGGACAACATAAAAAAGCTTTAAAGACTCTTGAAGCGACACCGGATGTCAGCTCTCAGTTTGCGTTTCAACAAACAGAGCTAAAGAGACAAATAGAGGATCAACTTAAGGAATAGGATCAAACATGGCCAAGACCACACTTTGCTCATATGAACTTTGCCTCCCCGACGGGAGCCTGGTCGCCTTAAATAAGGAAAAGCTTCTAGTGGGAAGCTCATCAAAGTGCGACATTGTTCTTGAACAGGAAAGTATATCCACTTACCACGCATTGATTTTTGTTTCAGATTGTGGGGCGGTCACGGTTATGGACCTGGGAAGCCTTAACGGAGTATTCGTTGGAGGCGAAAAAATTCATGGCCAAAGGTTTGTTGGAGAGGACGACACAGTCACATTTGGTGACTATCATGTAATTCTTCAAACGGCCCAAAACGAAACTCCGTTCGAAATAGAAGACAACGCCCTACCTCTTGTAAGAGAGGAAAAAATCTATGTTCCAGAAAAAACGAACGTAAACCAAGTTCTTATTGATGATGAGTACTGTGACATCGTTTTTGAAGAGGACAATTTCATTCCTTCGTTCAAGTCCCCTATACATGGCCTTGCTTTTGAAGATTACATTGAGGGCGATCCACTTGAGCGTCCCTATGAGATAACCAAAGAAAACGATGAAAACTGCATAATGGTCACAACTTTGGTTTCAGGCGTTATTCTGGAGCAAAGCTTTCTCCCTCTTAAAGATGGTGAATACTTCGCTAGCGGATCCAAGCAAGGAGGGAAGTTTCTTTTAATTGATGTTCTGGACTCAAAAGAAAAACTGCCTTTCATTTCAGTGACCAATGGGAAGATTAGCATAAATTCCCTTGAAGGATTTTCTGTCAGCACACAAGAACTGGACTTCACATCAAAAGAAGTTGCAATACTCACAAATGGAACATTTCAAATTTTCATTGAACTCTCAAAGGCCCCAAAAGAGTTGATAAGACTTCCTTTATTGGCCAGAGAGAAAGACTTCTGGAGCCAGGCGGGAAAGACATTCGCATCAGTTATGCTTCCAATGCTGCTATTGCTTCTTGTTGACTTCTCAATTGATAAAGAAAAGGAGCCAAAAAAGCTCTCAATTATTTACAAGCGTCCAACCAAAACTCAATTGGACAATAAAACTCACGCATCTCAAGACGCCACTAAAACAGATAAAAACGACGGGCATAAGAAAACGGAGCAAAAGCCCAAGAAGGTTGCCCGCTCAAAGTCTGGAAAAAAGTCGAAGCAAAAGCCTAAGAAGGTGAAAAAAGTTGCAAAAACAGCACCTAAGAAGGCCCCTAAAAAGGCCACGAAGACAAAGAAGGCCAAGGCCCCAGTCAAAGCGTATGAGTTTAAAATGGCCGCAAATATCAATAACATGATGAATAGCGGCAAGAGTGCAGCAGTGGCAAAAACTAGGTCCGCAGCATCTCTAACTTCAACAAACGCAATATCAGGATCTTTAAACACTAAGGTGACTGGAACCAATAGCGCTAAGCTTGGCAATATGGGCAGCGACCTTCGAGGCGCGGCCAGCAGCTTTGGATCGAAAGGTCTTTCAGGGAAGAAAGGGATGGATACATCTTATATTCAAACTGAAACAGTCGTTTTAGGCAGCATGGACCCAGAACTTCTAAGAAAAATACTACAGCAGTACTTGCCTCAGTTTAGACATTGCTATCAACAAGAGCTTTCTTACAACAGTGAAGATATTCAAGGTATCGTTGATCTGAATTTTGAAATCAATGGTGTGGGCAAGGTTGGCAAAATTAACATCAAGGCCAAAGATTCTCGCTTCTCCAAACGAGGAATCAATTGTATGACAAAAGTTCTCTCTATCATCGACTTCCCTAGACCTAAAGGTGGTGGACGTGTTGCTGTAAGGCAACCTCTAAACTTCTTCTCGGAGAAAGAAAGAAGTTAGTCGCTTGATTCATCAATGCGGGCCTTGTCATGAAGCTTTTGGACATTGTCCAAATGGTCATTGTAAGCGCTCGCAAGATCATGAAAAAAGTCATCTTTTCTAAAGCAAGTTTTGCAGTTCTTCGGAGCATTCGCTTTTAGCTGCTTGAATCTGATTTTTAAATTTTCCAAAGGCCCAGCAATTCGATGAGACAAAAAGACAGCATACACAGCTAAGACCAAAGAAGATGACAGCGCCGCTCCAAGAAAGAGAGCGCTTATTATAACAAACTGTTCCCTAACAAACTCGTAAAAACGATGATCAGCTTCGAAGCCCAACTCGTTGCCTAAAAAGTTAAAGCGGTAGAAAATCAGATAAAGCCCTATAAACAGAATCGCCATTGTAAGCAAGTTAACTACAACCATTCTTGCTATAAAAGGGAATTGAAAATCGGTGTTGATGAGGAATTTTCTTCTGTGGAAAGGAATCTTCATCAGGCCCCCAGATTTAATCCACAACTTGGGCACTCTGCGCTTTGAGTGGAGAATGTTTCGCCACAAGCGGGGCAGACAGCAGTCTCCTTTGATGGATCATAAACCTGGTTCAGTCGATCCCAGTCAACCTCATGTCCGTCCAGTGCCTGGGTGAAATCATCTTGAAAGGCCTTCTTGATATGTTCCAGGTCCTGTGGTTTAGCCCACATTTCAACAGTAACGGAGCAACCTCGACGACAAGTAGTCTCATTGTGGTCTAGTCGAATATCCACTCCATCGCCAGCTAGCCTAGTTTGCATTTCTTTGGCTTCATTCAATGGTAATATTGCGATTTTCAAGTAGTCCATATTTTAATCTTCTCCTGTTAATATTATACTTGCCATTAAAATTAATGCTGTCAGGAAAAATATGCGTAAAATCAAAGATAAAGTCGTCTACTCAGGTAGATTCGTTCAAGTAAAAGAGTCCACTATTGATAAATATGTTTGGGAAAAAGTGTTTCTTCCAGACAGCCTGGTTGTATTTCCTTTAGACTCGGAAAATAAAATTGTAATGGTCGAAGAAAACCGTCCCCACGAAAGCGCACCGAGCAGGCTCAAGTTTGTCACAGGGCATCTAGACCCTGATGAAGATGTTCTAAAGGCAGCGAATAGAGAAATGATGGAAGAGATTGGGCTTGAGGCAAAAGAGCTAAGAGAGTTTTACAGACATGAATCTAGTGGAACACTAAATAGCAAATTTCACTTTGTGATAGCTAAAAACTTGCGTCCTAACAAGATTCCCAATCCCGACGGTGAAGAAACCATTTCCAAAGTTCTTCACCTTTCGATTTCGGAAATTGAGAAAATGCTTTATGAGGATAAACTCAGTTGGACTCTATCAACATTGGGCTTCTTTAAAATCTTAAGGCAATTTAAAGAAGCCAACATTGATGAAATGTTTAAGGCATAGTGTAGGTTGCCGGCATTTTTTCATAAGTTGTGGCAAGCTCTCCAAACATGTGGTCAAATTGTTTTTTGAAGGCCTCCACTACTTCAGGTATTGTAATGAAGTAATAGTTTTCCATGTTCTTTATAAAGGCCGCTTTGGTAAAGTTTCCGGCCCCAGTGTGAACAGCTCCCTCTCCATCCTCCATAGTGTAAACAATAAATTTGTTGTGATGAAGAAGTCTGTGGTTTTGATTTGACTGCATATATCTAGTCTCAACTCCGGCCCTAATCACTTTCATCGTGTTGATGAATTCCATATACATATTGGAACCTGTTCTTTTCTTTCTTACCCCTGTCCAGTAGATGTCATCGTCTGCTACAAACTGCACTCGAGTTCCCCTCTTTTGTGCCTCAACCATTGCCTCTACAAGTTCAGGGTGGGTGAAACGGTGAGCAGCAACTCGAACTTGCTTGGCGCCCAAAAAGTTTCCAGTAAGGTTGTGCATGGCCACTTCTCCATCGGTAGGAACAACCATCATTTTGATGTCATCTTCTTCAGGAGTTGAGATATTCTCCCTACAGCTTGAAAAGTTCTTTTTATATTTTCTTCTGCTGTTTCCCGCTTCAATAATTGCCTTCTCCAAGCATGCGTGTGATTGAGAAAGGAACGTTTTAGTTGAGGTCGTTACAAAGTGCCAGTTCTCGTGGTGAAGAATAGTGCCGGAGCTCATATTGCCCGAGCCGTAAACAAGTTTAACTTTATTCGGGTCGTCGTATTTAGCAATGATAACTTTATTGTGAGCGTACCCAATGCCATCCTTATTGCCTCTAAACAAGGTTACAGGCTTATTGTACGACTCTCCTGCTCCCAATTTTTGGGGTCTACATTCAGATATAAAATCGAGCCACTTTCTAGAGCTTGGTCGCTTCTCACTCTTTGAGTCAATGACAAAAGTAACGGCCACATTTCTTTGAATTGCTCCACATATTTCATGGGCGACTTCTTCATTTGAGAAAGAGAGAAAAGCTAGAAATAAAGACTTTACCTCTGGATCAGCAATCAGTTTCTTAATCTGAAAGTGAGGTGATTTTTCCTTATTTGAGTTAAGTTCAAAGTCTGATTTTTTGCAGTAAACATTTTTAGGCTTTGCCCTTAATAGCGTGCCATCATTTGAGTAAACCGGAGCTTCATACTCGTAGAGCTTGCACTCTGGATTAGTGAAGAGAACCTTATACTCATATGGCACATAGTCAGAAAGATTGGCCGTAAAAGCTTGAAATGTAACACTTAGCAACAAAAAGAATATTTTGATTTTCATAATTTCCCCCATCTCTTTGGTCTGGGTTATCCCAATCTAGGGCATATATGTAAAATTTAAAGATCAGATGACATCTGCATAAAATTTATATAGTTTAAGCGCCATAAGTGATGGTTAATTATGATTGAGCAAGAAACTATTAGGCTAGGCCCAAAATCTAGAGGTTTCCACCTCGTGACAGATGAAATAATCAGGGAGCTTCCCCCTTTGCCTAGCAAAGGGATATTGCATTTATTTGTAAAACACACCTCGGCTGGAATCACCATCAACGAAAATGCAGACCCAAGCGTTCGTGATGACTTTTCAGCAAGTTTTAACCACCTAGTTAAAGAAAACGAGCCATATTACACACATACTATGGAAGGGCCTGATGATATGCCGGCCCACATAAAAACGGCCTTGGTTGGTATGGACGTTTCCATTCCCATAACGGGCTCAAGATTAAACCTGGGAACTTGGCAGGGTGTTTATCTCTGCGAGTTTAGGAATCATGCAAGTTCAAGAACAATTGTCGCCACAATATACAGCTAGGACTCCTTTGCCATTCAAGGAGGGATCTTTAATTTTCGCTCCAATGGAGGGAATTACAGATGTGCACTACCGTGAAACGATCCTTGAAAACTACCCAGAGTGGGACTTTGTTGCGACAGACTTTTTACGAGCTCCATCTGTCGGTCCCTATCCTGTAAAGCACGTTTTGAAGCACTACGGCAAGACCTCATATGAAGACCCAAACAAGCAAAGTAAAACTATTTATCAAATGCTTACAACCGAAGACGCTCTTACTGAAGACACCGTTTCTAAAATAAAGGGGTTAGGTTTTAAGTGGCTGGATCTAAACCTAGGCTGTCCATCAAAAACAGTGTGCAAGCATAGAGGTGGCTCCTTTCTTTTGAGCGACCTCGTGGCATTAAGAAAAGTAATTAAGATTATAAGAGCATCCTTTCCCCACACCTTCACCGCCAAAATTAGAGTCGGATATAAAGATGACACTCTTTTTAAAGACATCCTTAGACTCTTGGAGGAGGAAGGTGTCGATGCAATAACAATTCATGCCAGAACTAGGGATGAAATGTATAAGGGTGTGGCGAAGTGGGAATATGTTAAAACTGCTGTTGAGACAGTGAACACGCCAATTGTGGGAAACGGCGATATTTGGACTGTAGAAGACATTGAAAGGTATTTTGAATATACAAAATGTCACTCAGTTATGATCGCCAGAGGAGCGCTAAAGACTCCGTGGCTGGCAAGACTTTACAAAAATGGTCTCGTTGACAGTCAAGAGATTCGCGCTCAGGAAATCAAGCGATATTATCGAAGCTATTTTGAAAGAGTGGACAAACTCGATATGGAAGAGCTTAAAAAGATAAGGAGACTCAAGGCCATTTCACGCTACATATTTGACGACCTTGAAGATGGCGAACAAAAGAAGCGATCTTTTCTACTTTCCAAGACTAGAGAGGATATGTTCTCGCTGCTCGAATCTTTATAATCTCTATTGATCGTTAAAAACTTTTCCCATCTTGTTCTAGGCTGTACCACAACATCATATTTTTCAGATCCGACAGCACCTAAAGAAACAATCATACAGTAAGGTCTAATTGCTTGCGTGCACATAACATCAACCTGAACATTGGAGAGGATCTTGACTACAATCCTATTTTCTTCGCTGTTTCTTTCAACCTTGGCGTACGGTTTAGAGTAGCAACCGTTAGGTAGATAGCCTGCAACGCTAAGTTTGACCTCGCTTGTTTTACCNAATATATGAGCGGCTTCAACGGGCACAAATTTAATCTTCTCTTCAGCGAAAGCGAAACCGATCGAAATAAAGGCGGTCATTAAAAGTTTTAGCATTTGTTTCTCCTTTTAAATTCAAACAGATGCTATCAATAAACCCTTATGGACTCACATAGGTTAAAGGAATGTTTAAGATTGAATTATTCTTTCTTAAGATATTTCAAATGATTCCTTATAAAGTAGGATCTTCTGAAGTTCTTAACGTTTGAGTGGTGCAAGATATATGAACTTTCAAACATAAGCATAATCCAAGGCAAGTCTTTATCGACTTGCCTTTCCACTTGTTCCATCAACTCTACTCGCTTCTGTTTAATAGAAGTTTTTGCAAGCTTCGAATAAAGTGAGTCCACAAATGGATGTTTGTAAGCGCTTTTATTTACACCCGGGGAATTTGAGCCAATCAAAAGCTGGATAATATTCTCGGCGTCAGGGTAGTCGTAAATCCAATTGTCAGTGAAGAATTGAAGTTTGCCGGCCCGCCCTCTTTTTAGAAACTCAGAAAACGAAACCGTCTCAACCTTCACATTGATTCCTAGTTTTTCGAGCTGGGATTTAATGAACTCGGCCTCTATAAAGTGAATATCTTGCTTGCCACGAGTTGTGTATGTGATAGTTAGCTCCCCAGGTTCAAAACCTGCAAGCTTTAAAAACTCCTTGGCTTTTTCCAAGTCATACTTATAGCTAAGTTGATTGCTTGGGTTGTAGCCGGGAATGCTTGGATTGTATATCGAGTTTGCTTTCAAATTTGTATTGTTGGACATCACATATAAGTAGCGGTCGAAATCAATACTGTGTGCTATCGCTTTTCTTAGATTTAGGTTTTTGCCTATCACAGGATCCTGCATGTTAAAGCCAAGCCAGCGAGATGAAATGCTAGAGAAATGCTTAATTTTAATGCCCTTTCTGTCCATTTCCTCTTTAAGTGACGATCGGGGCTCAGTAATTGTGGCCAAGAACTTTTTTGGAACGCTAAGGATGTCCAGTTCCTTATTTAGAAATCTTTCCCACTTTTTTCCTTCGTCGTTAATGACATGAAATATAACTCTGTCTAAAAAAGGAAGTCTTTCTAGAGAGGAGTTTAAAAGAGATTGAGTATTAGCGTATCTGTCCCCTGCAGATGGGTAGTGTTCTTTTCGAAAGCTTTCATTTTTTTCAAAGACTAGCTTTTCTTCGGATGAGGTTTTTAAGTAAAAGGCGCCTGTTCCAACTAAAACACCGGAAAGGTCGTTGTTAAATTTCTTTATCAACTCTTCTGGAACTGGAGTGGTGAATATCATGCTCAAGAAATAGAGCATATTGGGCTCGGCCCTGTTTAATTCAATTTTCAAAGTATGATCATCCAGAGCTTTTAGGCCTTCCATTGGCGTAGTAAGCATTTTCTTATAGTCAGTGCCAACAATTTTTGAAAACTCGTCAAACCCTTTGATTTTTCCTTTAAATAGCCAGGCCCCTGTGCTGTTAAGAGGTGTGAATGCAAGACGTTTTATTTGATTGATAAAATCCTGTGCCTTCACCTCCCTGTTCTTTAGCTCTTTCAAAGAGCTTTTATATTTGATGTGTTTCTTTAATTTAATTGTGTAGGTCTTTCCATCCTTTGAAACTCTAGGCATCCCATCAGCAAGGGCCGGGATCACCTCATAGGGTCTTTTTAGATAGTGGTATTGATAAAGGGTCTCCAGAGATTGACCAATAACTCGCAAGGAATCGTCATTAAAGGCCACTGCTGGATCAAATGACTTGATATGATTGTTTATTGAAAGGTTGAGTGTTTTTGAGTCGCTCGTTCCAGTATCAAGATCCATGGACTTCCAAACCCCTAATACTCCCAGAAACCCAATAAATAGAAAAACAAGTAATTTCATACACCTCTCTTATAAACTATTATATGGGGCCATAAAAAATTCGCAAAAATTCATAAGAAGGTTTGTTTTTACCCCCTTTAAGAATAAGATTAACTTATGTGTAGATTGTTTGGTTTTCGATCAGTCATTAATAGTCAAGTTCACTCAAGTTTGTTGCATGCTGAAAATGCTTTGCATGACCAAAGTCAAAGGCATCCAGATGGATGGGGCATAGCTTATTATCTAGAAAGAGTGCCTCACTTGGTGAAGTCTTCTGACACTGCTTTGAATGACCAGCTTTTTAAGCGAGTGTCTGGAGTGGTCTCTTCTCACACCGTAATGGCACATATAAGAAAGGCCACCCAAGGTGAGCACACCATACTTAACTCACACCCCTTTCAATACGGGAACTGGATCTTCGCTCACAATGGAAACATCAACAATCTAGAGCGCCATAGAAGCGACCTGTTGGATTTGATTTCCCCAAACCTTAGAAAATTTATTTTAGGAAATACCGATAGCGAGCTCATTTTCTATATTCTTTTAACAGAAATTCAGAAAAATCACTCTCTAGACACCGTTGAAATCCCTATAGACCTTTTGAAGATCAATATAGAAAATGCCTTAAGAAAAATAGTTTTTATCACTGGTCCTCTAATTAACCGAGAAAAACCTAGACCGCAAGAGAACTATATTAGCTTTCTTCTAACCAATGGCCGAGTGTTTTTAGGCTTCCAGGGGGGACAGCCGTTAAAGTACTGCACTCACAAAACAAAATGCCCAGAGAGGGACGACTGTCCCCACTTCTCAAGCATATGCGAGTCACCAACGACTTCAGGAAAGAAAATAAATCACCTAATCTTCACTTCCGAGAAGATTGAAGGGGTAAATGTCTGGAACACATTGGGGCCCGGCGATTTAGTGGGAGTGGACCATACAATGAATTTCTTCAAAGAAAAGTTAAAAGTCCCATTTGAGGACTAGGCCGCTTTGTAAAGCTCTTCCACAAGGCCATACTTTTGCTCAAACTCTCTTTTTTTGAACTCTTCAAAAAGCTGATAATTGTAGTGCTCAACTTCTGACATGAGCCCCATTTTCTCATCTATGCTTTGTTTGAAACACATTTCAATAAATTGTATTTGAAAGGCATCCATCTCATCGTAAAATTCGACACTTAACTGGTGTGTTCGCAATAAATCTCTCATTCCTCTGGCGTAATACATCTTGTCACCTCGCTTGTTGGCGTCATTAATCCTTTATCGGTTGTTTTTAGTCGAATTTTAAAGAAGAGTTGAACTTTTAAAACCTTTGAAAATACTGCTAGAATAACCCTGATTAACAATAAAGAGTGTTTATGAGTTATCAACTGACTGCCATTATTGTGTTCTTCTCAACATTCTTCTCAATGAAGGGCATTGCTTTATTAGTGGAGGGAAGAAAGGATTGGAAATTTATCTATCAATCCCCTCAATTTTCTCCAAGGTCAGAAAGAAGAAATTTAAAAAAGAACAAGTCTGGAATACAAAGGGTTTGGAAACGATTTCTTTTTCTTTCCGCATGTGCTGTTTTAGGAATTGAGTTCTATCAATATCTTTTCACCCAATTTAGCTTTGGACCCTTTGTTAAGGCATGGCTCTTTTGTCCTTACATCTACATTTTTACAAATCTTTTGGGAGTCAGCGCTCAATGCCTTTACCTATTAACCAGTGACATACCTTCAGATATCCATAACCATCCCTNCCTATCCAAAAACATCAGCGAGTTTTGGGGAAGAAGGTGGAATATATGGGTAAGTGACTGGCTGGCCACTTTAGGTAAAAAGCTGTCTCCTAAGAAAGTTCAAAGGCGGGTGTTTTGGGCATTTCTGCTTTCAGGCCTGTTTCATGAAATTATAGCTGCGATCCCCTACTATCTAAGTACGGGTGAAAACTACTTTGGACTTATGACTAGTTTTTTTATAATCCAATTTACAGCAGTTGCGATTGATAAAAGCTTCTTAAGATCTCGTTCGCCTATACTTAGACTCACTTTTATGTGGCTTGCTTTAATCATACCCATGCCTTTATTTATCAATCCGTCGGTAACGACATTCTTTGGGGTTTAACATTGGATAATTTCTACTCGATCCTTATTGATATTGTTGTTTTAGGTTTTTTTGGCCTTCTTTACTATACATGGCAAAAAGGCAGAATAATTAAGGCCTCCAAGGCGCAAATCAAGGCCGAAATCAGTGATCTGATCTACGAGCTGCATGAGTACCTTGATGGGAAAGAACAGACTTCTGAGTATCAAGAATTGAACTCATTTGCACTGGCCTTGGAGAAATGCACAGAACAAGAGGAGTTTGGCCCAATGGAAAGGTGTCTGAGTTCCTCACCAAATCAGCTACCTGCCCGGTTCAGAGCAGACATATCTAAGATAAAGGCCTTATTTTAGCTGTAATCTTTTCATATTTATTAAGTTTTTAAGAAACTCAGTGCTTTAGTGTGTATTGTGCTCCGCATGCTGACACAAAAACGCCTCTACACAACTCTAATCCTTCTAAGTGCTTGCTTTGGGCAGGCCATGGCCCAAGACCTTATAATTGGAAGGTACAAAAAAACGGTATGGAACGAATCTATTACAGACGCTCTTAATGGAGAGCTAGTAAAAGTTTTGTATAGGAAAGACGATCTTTTCGAAAAGCTCAGCCCTGAAATTGAACTCGAATTAAGTCCATTCTTCGATCTAAACTCAAGATTCTCTCGGTCGGTTAGAGAACATCTGCCACGGCCAGTTGGAGACAAGCTTTCTCCTTATGATTTTGCTTCATATAAAGTTGCCAATGAGTTCCAAATTGATATTGAAGCTAAAGCTAACGCTGGTCCTGTTTTTACTTATGGACAGACCGGTACCCGCCTAGTTCACATGAGCAACCACGTGCCATCTTTAAAGAATGACAAGTGCGATTTCATGCACCAAATAATCGACAGCACTGTTGAGGAAGGTCGCTCTTACATAAACGCCCACTGCTCTGGAAGCAAGGATGAAATCTCAACTTTTTATTTGAAGGCCGTTCATAAACTTTCTGGCTACTTATCTTCCTTCATGAATCTCTTCACAGACAGCGAAAGAAACCAGCTGTACGCCAAAGACCCACTGTCTCCATTAAAGATTCACAGCCTTCTTGGCATTCCGCTTAACCCTGATATCTTTAAAAGCGACAACAACTCTATCCAACAAGGAGATGTAGTTGAACATGTCACCTTCTATGGTTGGAGACCTCTGGGAATAGAATTCAATATTTTTGAGTTTTTAAAACCAAACAGTTTTATTTATAGAAGAGTTTTTAGAAGCGTACGTTATCAAAAACTGCCAAACAATCTCGTCTCTGTGGAAGTTGAGGACACCCAAATTTCAGGCGATTCAACTGAGATTTTTAGACTTCGCCCCAAGCTTGGCATTATCAAACTTAATTTTGGAAGATTCGCCACTAAGAACTTTTCTCAAGAGAGTTTAATTCAAAAATTCGAAGTGGATATATCCCAAGAGACAGGAATAGATTTTTTCAAACACCTGGTTAAGGCCATGTATAAACCAAGCGTTAAAGACTTGGAAGACGTTATAATCACCCCACCTGTGGATGATGCAATCAGTGCCGAATTGCCTGTATTCAGAAGTGGCAATGGCGAAGAAACAAGACTGCAATTAAAGTTTCCAGGTGTTTTTAAATACGAAAAAAGAAACTACAAAGATGTTGAAGACCGAATCTCACATGCCGACTTCTACTTAAAGGCCGAGAGACTTCAAAGTGAGTATGTTAATTCAAAACTCAATTTCAGCCTTGGACCTATCTCTATGTCCAAGAAAAAAAGAAACCAAGAGTGCTCAATTAATTTCAATATTAACAGAAGAGAAACAGGTTTAAATGGATCAACTCTTAACTTTGGCTGCAAATACTCCAACTCCTACACAACCAATGAGGACAAGGATAAGGCCTTGGAGTCTCTATTAATTGCTATGAACGGCAATGTTAAGGATGAAGATATAGACAAAATTTCCAACCTAAATCTCAACAGGGAGCCTTTTACCCTATACAGTCAAANTTTCTTCTCGCAAGACCAGATAGAAAGAATATTTAACGCCACCGAAGAGCAAGTAACATCAGAAATTTCTAAAATGATGTTTGGGGAGGACGCCATCAATATTTTTTCCCCTAAGTATGGGGACATTTGGAGAAAGTATAGAAGGTATCGTCATTCAACAGTAAATAAGAATTCAAAGTTTTTCAGAAAATGTTCCAGTATGCTTCACCATTATGGAATAACGGACTCCATCCAAGAAAAGTATGATAACTTTTATGGCCTGGCAGGCCATGACAAAGGGCTTTACCCATTTAAGAAGTTCACATGTGAGTCCTACTATAGAAGTGCGATAGAGCTCACAACTTTAATCACTTCTTTGCAAGAAGAAGGCGACAGAGTCGATAACGCTAACAACGTCCTAGAGCTTTTTGATAGTGTTAAGCATATAGGTTTGGCACAAAACTTATTGGTAAGACTCGCGGGCGGGCTTAAGTCTGAAGGTGTTAAGCACACCTATTTGGTAAACTCACCGAAGCTTGATCGTCCAATCTTTCATTCAGAAGGCAAGGCGCAGAAGTTTGCAGTGCACCCCTCTCAAGACCTATCTAATGAGCTAATTGCCCAAAACTTTCATAGAGTCTCAAAGATCACCTATTTTGTGGACAATGATGATAGGTCCAAAATTAAAGTAAACCTCCTTCTTCAGTACGCTCTGGAAGATCCTTCAAACACCGCAGTTAGTTTAGTCATTTCAGACTATAAATACAGCAGCGGGGAGAATGAAAGAGAGCACCTTGTCAGGTTTGATGAAATGAATCAGGTTGGAGAAAAGGAATTTGAGTTCTACATTCCCATTGATGATGAATTCAACTTCGACACTGGCCACAACGCTTTCTTAAGGTTGATTGGTGATAAACAACAAGCAATTNGTAGAGAGACAAGAACCTATATAAATTCAATAAAAGATTCAACCGCAGCAAGGTAATAAAAGCTGCCGACTAAATCGAGCGTCGGAGTGAAATTTAACTCCGACCCCAACAAGTCTTAAAGGAAGCGGGTTTTCACTAAACCTCTTCCTAAATAGCGTTTTAAACTTTTCTACGCTTAACTCTTCAAAAGACTCCTCTATGGTTGTTTGATTAAAATTTGTATACTTCAACTTCACATGAATAGTCTTTATCGCCCTGTCTGAATGCCTTTCAAGCCTGCCTACCATTTCTTCATAAATAGTATCGAGATGTGCCTCGATACGCTCGGGCTCTTCTATGTTTTCTCTAAAAGTGCTTTCAACGCTTAAGCTTTTCCGTTCTCTTTCTTTTTTTACTTTTCGAAAATCTATGCCTCTAGCATAAAGATAAAGAGAGGGACCAAAGCTACCAAAATGTTCTTCCAATTCAAGTTTGCTAAATCCTTGAAGATCTCCAAATGTATGAATATTTAGATTCTTCATTTTTTCAGATGTCTTTGCTCCAACGCCCCAGATTTTATTAACCGAGAGACCCTTTATGACCTCCTCACAACCGTGTGGTGAAAGAGTAAATAGTCCATTGGGTTTATTTAAGTCCGAAGCGATTTTTGCCAGTAGCTTATTATAGGAAACTCCAGCGCTGGCGGTAAGTCCAGTTCTTCTGTATATCCTGTCTTTAATGTCTTTTGCGATAAGTGTGGCACTATTGTTGTGAAGCTTGCATTCGGTTACATCCAAGTAGGCCTCATCCAGAGAAAGACCTTCCACCTTTTCTGTAAACTCTGTGAATATTTTAAATATTTCCTGGGAGGCCTCTTTGTATTTTTTAAAGTTTGGACGCACTAAAACTAAATCGGGACATTTGTTCAATGCCATAAAGGTTGGCATAGCACTTTTAACCCCATACTTTCTAGCGACATAATTAGAGGTGCATAAAACCCCTCTCTTTCCACCACCAATACCTACTNGCACGTCTTTAAGCTTTGGATTATCTCTTTCCTCTACTTGTGCATAAAAGTAGTCCATATCTATGTGAATTATTTTTCTTTTAAGATCCATTTCACTCCTAAGAAAATAAAGCCGAGTTTTTTTTGTTGACCTACGGATTTATTACGGATAAATTAATTACACACTACTACGGAAATGATACGGAAATCAACCGGTAATATTTCCATCCTCAAGGAGCTGAGTTTGAGTCTTACAAAAAAGCAAAAGCAAGTTTTTGACTACATTAAGGAGTACATTGAAGAGAACGAGTTCTCCCCTACTCAAGTAGAAATTAAAGACCACTTTGGATTCAAATCACTCGGGTCAGTTCAGGACTATATCCGCTATTTAAAAAATGCTGGTTATCTAGAAAATGATCCTAACTCCGTAAGAGGTCTTCGACCTGTAGAGCCTAAAACTGAGTCCTCTAACGATAGCATTGTTGAGATTCCTCTTCACGGTAAAGTCGCCGCCGGCAACCCAATAGAAGCTATGGAAGGCAATGAGTTTATTGAAGTTCCTTCTCACATGATAAGGAAAGGGAATCACTATGCACTTACAATCTCTGGTGAATCAATGATTGAAGACGGCATTTTAGATGGTGATTTAATCGTCGTTAAAGAACAAAATACAGCTAACAATGGGGACACGGTTGTTGCCGTCATGGATAATGAGGCCACAGTAAAGCGTTATTACAAGAAGTCAAAAAACATAGAGTTACATCCTGCAAATAGCTCTATGAAACCAATAATCGTCAAAGGCGGAAATTTTCAAATTAAAGGGATTTTAGTTGGCTTAATACGGGCATATTAAACCAATCTTAAATTCAAAACGTTATTAACAGGACTTTTAGTCATGGAGGACACACCTATGCTTGAAATCAACGAAGGAATTTTTGAAGAAGACTTACTTTTTAAAATGCAATCCAACTTCATGGACAGGTTTTGTTTAGATCAAAGCCGAGCAAGTGAACTTGCTTTGGAGATTTTGGAAATGCTTTCCTTAGGTGACACTAATTTAAAAAGACTTTGCCACTATTATCTTTCTTAGGGAGTGGTCATGTTTTACACATTTTTTATAGCCTTTGCCCTTTTGTTTTGCCTATCTCAATTACTTCCCTACGAGTAGGAGCTGCCATAAATTTGGCGTCCCTAACCTTAGGAAGTGATTTTAAAAGATAACCCCCATACACACCTCCCCCCCCCTCTATTCATGGCAATGTTAGCCTGAATAGTGGGGTCTTTTTATCTTAAAGAGACAAATTGCACTTTTATTTTAGTGTCATTTTGATCCTGGCCAAGCATGAAGAAATTGATAAACACCTGATTTCATACACGAGTTCTTTTGTTGGTTTTTTGGCGCAAGGCCTGCTTTATATATTGGTGAGCTGGATGAGAGGTTCCCAAAGCCCGTCATAAGTCCCATCTACTGCTAGCTTTTAAATAGGGCTAGCATCCCAAAAATTTATCTAAAAATTCTTACCTCACATTCAGCTCCACACTCCACCATTCCATAAACTATAAAAACATAAATACTTTAAAGCCCTTCTGTCAGTGACTATTTGTCCTCAGCACTTTTTGCCCACTGCACAATCTTCCATGCCAGGGATACTTTCACCTTTCAAGAATGAAAATTTCATCAACCAAGGAAGGTAATTTTATGAAAAAAGTTTTCGGCATCCTAACAATTCTGCTTACAGTTTCTGCATGTAAAGAACCACCTGTTACAAACGCTCCAGACCCAAGTGATCCTAAAGATCCTGTAGCTTGTGTAGCGGACATCCAAAAAGCAATGGATGATTACTATGCACTAATTCAAGACAATGATCCTGACAACGATCCAGCTGAAATGCCAGTGGAGTGCGATCTCCCACAAGTGAACCCTGGGGAGGAGTTGACTTACACAGCTGTTCTAAGAGACTTTAGCTCTACTCAAGAGGCGAAAATGAGAGCGGCCTTAGAGAAAGCAAAAATTGTTCTTAACTCACAAGAATTTAAGGATCGCGTAATCAACCACACATACAATGGTCGAAGAACATTTGTTGCCAATAATGGTCAAACCAATGAAGAGATCTACGAGACAATCATGAAAGGTGCTGAGAAGCTTCAGCCAGAAATTGATCACGAGATGGACCTTGATATCACACTTTATTATCAAGCAACTTCAACTGTTGGATACACTTACCCGAATACAAATAGAATTTGGGTAAACAGCAAGTTTTTCAATGGCTACACTCACGGCCAGGTTGCTGCCAATGCAGTTCACGAGTGGACTCACAAGCTTGGCTACGGACACACGTCTTACTACACCTCTGCTAGACCATACTCTGTTCCATATGGAGTAGGCACAATTATCAGAAAGCTTGTAGATCAACTAAACTAATATCCTACAAGGCAGGCCTTTTGGGCCTGCCTATTTGGCGGAATATTTTTCCATATTCGCTTTCTCCCCTCTAGTAAAGCGCTTAGAACCCCGAAAAGCTCTACACAAGCATCAACGCTATCGGAGGGCGCCTTATGACAAACAAGTTCTTACTATCTCTACTAATCTCTATAACTCTAGCAGGTTGTCAGGACCCAGTGCCTTCCGATCAAGTAGCTGCATGCTCCTTAGACTTTGAACAGGCAATGAGAGATTATGAGGACTTAATAACCGACAATGATCCAGACAACGACCCGCCTGCGCCTCCAAGAGAGTGTAAGATTCCGGAGGTGGAACCGGGTGCAAACCTAGCATTCTCAGTTGTCTTAAAAGATTTCAACTTTAAGCAAGAAGATAAAATGAGGGATGCCTTAGAGAGAGCAAAGCTTGTTCTAAACTCTAAAAAGTTTAGAGAGAGAGTTTTGAACCACACATTTGATGGGAAGAAAACTTTTGTGGACAACAATGGCATGACCAATGAACAAATCTATAAATCAATCATGGATGGCGCTGAAACGCTTTTCCCTGAAGTTGACGAAGAAATGGATTTAGATATCACTCTTTACTATAAGAACAACTCAACTGTTGGCTACACATATCCCGACANCACGCGAATCTGGGTGAACTCGAAGTTCTTTAACACCTACTCTCTGGGGCAGGTAGCCGCTAATGTTGTTCATGAATGGACTCATAAATTAGGATATGATCACTCAAGACGAAACAACCCCGAAAGACCTTTCTCAGTGCCTTATGGAGTTGGAACGATTATTAAAGAACTTGTTGATGGAATGTAATCAGAAATTTTAAAAAATTCCATACTCTTTTAGGGTCTCCACGGAGACTCTTTCTTCTTTCTGATCCAATTCAATTACATATAATAGACCTTTAATCTTTGGCTCATTCATAAAAACCGGACCTAGGCCCATGGCCTTCATCAAAGAATCAAGGATCACTCTCTGGTCTTTATATGTTACTCCAGGATAACTCCCTTCCCTAACTGACACGCAACCGGCCGTAGGCATATGGGGATAGTATTTACTGGATGGTCTTTTATTAATTCTTCCGGTTCCATGAATCCTTAGCCACTTCCTACCATTATTTCTTGCAATGCTTGCCGCCCTCCACCACTTGCTTGAGTGATTAGAACGTGGAAGGAGTTTTCTGGTGTCGGCATCGGTGGGTACCCAGTTAAGAATTACTCTTCTAAATTTTCCAAATGATAAAACTCTATTAGCTTCAGGCATCACTGAATCTATAGTATGCACACCCTCAGGGGTGTATCCATTGGTTTTGTAAAAAGGAAGATTCCCAGCGGACTTGGCCAGGGCCGGTAAACTCCAAAGCTCTCCATAAGAGTTTCTAACAAGCCGATCATGCATATCTTTTAATACAAACCTACAAGGGTAAGATCTATCATGACGACAGAATAGAAACAGTTTAACTCCATTGTGGTATTGACCATTCTTGTAGTCAGCAACATCAGGAGTATTAAATACAATGTCTTCAATTTGCTGTTTTGATTTAGGTTGAAATTTCGCTAGGTCACTGAGTTGGGCTTGTGCCTTCTCTATGGATTTGGCCACATCTTCTCCTAGCCTCATGCTAACTTTGGTGAACTCATCTAGTTCACTCGCAATCTTCATTGCTTGAGCTTCATTCAACTTATAGATGGAAAAAGAAGACTTTTCTCCTTTAAAAGAGTTTTTAATTTGAGCAATTCTTAATTGATCCCTTACCTCAAGGTTGTTGAGATTGATTTCAGAAATTGCTGAATAGAAACCTAGTGCCTCCAACTCTCCGCTCTGATAGCCACTCCATAAAACCTCAACTTTCTCAGAGTCTTTAAGCAAAGAAGGATAGTCGATATCAATATTCGCAGATAATTGAGAGATAGTGAAAAGGGTCAGCGATATTAGAAATTTCAAAAAGGTCTCCTATATAGTTTATTTCTACTTTGGTTCATAAATGCACAGTTGAAGGGTATGAGTACCCTACTCTTAAGCTTTCTGCTTTAAATAAAGCTACATCTAGCTGTATCATTTCATTTTTGTGGTAGTTGAGAACTTCAGCAGGAGCTTCAAGGTTAGACAGAACTGTTTTTGCATATTTTAGTGATCTGATTAAATTTTCTGCAAGACCTACTAACACTAAATAAAACTCTAAACTTGCTTTATTCTCACTAGTGGACAGCACGAACTCTGGAAAACTCGAATAATGATAATCTCTAAATTCATGAATGATTCTAGCGTCTTGTACGATAGCTTGTAGGCCAGTGACATGACTTAATATACCAAGAATAATAAATTTCACTGTCTCTCTCTCCGACGAAATACCCTAGCAATAAAGTCACACATTTTCCAATTCCTCTAAATAGCTGAAAATTGGAAATATATTTTTTACACCTTGCACAAAAAAGACTTGAAAACATTGAAATCTTAAGTAATTATGAAGCAAACCAAGGATTAGTTGATGAGAAAAAACACCTATATTTTGGGAGTTGCTGGCGGCTCAGGCTCGGGCAAAACATTCTTCGCACAGGCCCTCGCCAAAAAGCTTGGAGAACAAGCTTTTGTTCTTTACCAAGACAACTACTATATAGATCAAAGTCATAAGTTTGATTTCGATGGTGGATCTGTCAACTTTGATCATCCTGAAGCTTTAGACTTCGACCTTATGGCCGAACACTTAAAGGCCTTAAAAGATGGCGAAGATATTCGCATTCCAAAATATGACTTCGCAACCCACTCTCGACTTGAAGAAACTATCTTTCAACCTTGGAAAAGAGTTGTCATCGTTGACGGAATTCTTATTTTAACTCAACCAAAACTTTTGGAAATTTTTGACGACGCTATTTTTGTTGAAACTCCAGAAGATATTCGTTTTGCCAGAAGACTAAATAGAGATGTTGTCGAAAGAGGCAGAACCCCAGAGGGTGTTAAGGCACAGTTTGAAAGACAAGTGAAGCCTATGCACGACCTGTTTGTAGAACCATCTAAAAAGCAGGCCACACACGTTAGCAGCGGTGTGGATATGGAGGCCTTCTATAATCTTTTAAGAGATATTCAGAAAAGAGTAAGCGACTCCGATTTGTCCGCAGCAAAAATGGACTTTTTGAAAGAACCTAGAACCCAGATTATTTACTAGTTAGTTTTTTTCTTTCTAGTCTTCTTTGAAGTTTTCCTAGGGGCGTTGTAGGTAAAGACATCTTCAGGCGTGATCGCATGAAAGTACTCCGCTTCTTCCTGCAAAATCTTAGCTGTTGTTTCAACCACAGCGGCAATCTCAACCCTAACACCTTCACTTTTTAAATGCCTAACAAGCTCAATATAATCAGCATCGCCAGATAGAATAATAATACAATCCACTTTGGCAGCTAGTTGGGTGGCCTTGATTGAAAGAGGAATGTCCGCACTTTTATGGCAAGGAGCTACAGAGCCGTGATATTGTTGATGCAGTCTTTCGGCCAACTTGGAGGAGATGTTCTTGCCCTCTCTAAAGTAGATGAGCCTGTTTAAGGCACGATCACCGATGAGTCTTGGTATGAGGGTGTCGAAATTAATCATTCCTCCACTCATATTAAAGGCCCCATCTATGGATCTTTCTATGTTATTGCCATCCACAAGAATAGCTACGTTTTGACTTATATATATTTCATAATCACTCATGGAATAATACTAACCCTAATTATGTAACAAGTACAACTTAGCCCGGGTAATCCAGTCGGTTAATGATTAAATTTTAGTCTGGAATTCAATTCAGTTTTCCGGGATAATGAATTGGCATTAACCATTTCTTATACAAAGGAGAAGATATGAAATTATTTTGTTCAGCAATGCTTTTACTAGGGGCTCTTTCTTTAACAAGTTGCGCTCACCATGGTCAACACAGGGACAAAGCAAGCTGCTGTAAAGAAAAAAAAGACTGTAAAGGCGACTCTTGCAAGCTTAAAAAAGGCGAAAAGAAAGAAAGCTGTTGCAGCAAAAAGTAATTTAAATGAAAACTCATTAGTAACATGCTAATGAGTTTTCCCCACTCTCTAAATCCCAAATCACTATTTTATCTTGTTCAAAGCTATCCCTACAAACGAGCTTAAGTGGGTTAGTCTTTATCCTGCATGAAGATATAATCAAATTTCTTGGCGTTTCAGAAAAGTACAATTCATTTCCATTTTTGAGATCTACTATTGAGAATTCCGTCCAGCTTTTTGCGAATAACCCCACCTTTTTTGAGGAGTCCATTTGATATAGATACTTTAAATTTCTATCAAACACCTCAGATCCATCCTCAGTGGAATAGAAAGAAAAGTTGTTTCCAGAATCCACAATCACCATAGATGAAGAAAGGTCCATAGAATCAAATGAGGTATAATAAGGCAGCTCAATAGTGAACACTTTTTCTTGGGAGATTAGTTCAAATTTTGAAATGCTTTTATTCCAACTCTTCTCTTGTCCAAAGTAAATGTGGCCATCGTGTATTTTTACAAACTTCACATTGGCCCTATTAAATGTGCTTAAAAAGGCATTGGCTTCAATATCTAAAACATCTATGTTGAAAGAACCCCTTGGCCAAAAGGCCTTGCTCTTAATGATCAAATACTTTGAGTCCTCGCTAAATTCAACATCAAGCGTGTTTTTACTTGTGAGGCCAAGCCTTCTATGCAGTTTATAAACCCCATTGGAAAGTTTAAGAAGATAATTTCCTTTTGAACTTTTAGTAACAGCATACTCGCCGCCAGGACCCATCTTTAGTGTGTCCAAAGCAAAACCTCTGGCCTGAACCTCTCCACTGTCAATATGCCAAGAGACCCAGGAGTTTTCACTTGTTTGCGAGATGGCGACATCGCCACCATCAAAAACATAAACGGCCTTTAGAGAGTTACAAGATTTATCACCTTGAGTTACGGCGTTATAACCATTATTTGGAATGCCGGAATCATGCTCTTCTTTTTTATTGCATGACAAAAGACTAAATGAGAGCCCTATGATAAGGGCCGGGATAATTTTTGACTTCATTCATTTTATTATTTCAAGCTTGATGCTGAAAGCCAATGAACAATAGTTAAGAAAAGGTTAATTCTTGGGAGAAAACCCTTGCAGATTGGCCTGAATGGACTGAGATTTAATATTTGCATCTCTTAAAGATTGATGGATTCTTTTTCGCATGTCACATCTCAACTCCCATGCATCGGTTGGATTTTCGGCCCAGGCAGCGATCCAACACTGAACAGCATCCTTATCAAGCTTGGTAACCCAAAAAACAGGATCCTCATTTTTTAAACTAAACTCGGAGTCTTTCGCCGCGTTTAAAGAGATTTGTTCGACTTGGTCGAGATCAGTGTGAGGTTCCACCCAAAAATCAATATGTGCCCTAATGAGGCTGTCGTGCATGGTAAGATTTTGAATTTCTTTTGTAAGCATCTTTGAGTTAGGAACAACAAAGCGCTCCCAATCCCATACTCTAAGAACACATTGAGTTAAGTCGATTCTTTCGATCACTCCGTATTGACCTTCTATTCTAACAGTGTCACCCACACGAAATGGTTGAAAGAAAGAAACAATAATTCCGGCTATAATGTTCTCTAAAAATGGCCTGAGGGATATACCCGCAACAACAGAAACGATCGTAAGAACAACCGAAATGTAAATAGCAGGAAGTGCGGATAGATAAGGCACTGACATGATAACAACCCACAGTAGGGCAAAAAATATGGGAAGCAGCCTTTGAATAAACAGAAATCGTGATTGAATACTGTCCACTCCAAGTTGAAGAATTTTTTTATCATCAATTTCATCAGGAGTGTCCCCAAGCATAGGGTCATACACTTCTCTCTTCTTTGCCTTTTTGAGCATTCTTCTTTTCTTGTTAAGAAGAGAGAGATTGCCAGCAGAGTAAAGGGCCAAAGTTACAAGAGTCACGGAAGCCGGATAACCGTATGTTGAAATAAGATCATTCATGGGCTGATAATGACATTTCCGCGTTATAATGTCATACAAGAAATTTTTTCTATGTCCGACAATAACTCTAAGAATCACGTTATTTGACAATCGCCCGCAGCTTGCTCGAAAATTAATCTATGACTACCTTGGCCTTTCTTGACATTGAGGCAACTAGTGCTGACCCAAAGACTGCTCAAATTATTGAGATAGGCCTGGTTATTAAGAATGAAGAAGGTAAAATTGTTGATCACTTTAATAGTTTGATAAACCCTGCGGGAAAAATTCCTCCGGATATTGTCGAACTGACAGGTATTACAGATAAAATGACCTTGAACTCTCCGGAGTTTCACGAAGTGGCCGAAAAGGTATATCAAAAGCTAGTTGGCACTAAAATTGTGGCCCACAAAGTTGAATTCGACTTCGAAATTCTAAAAAATAGCTTCAATCGCTTAGGCAAAGAGTTTTCCAATAAAACCATCTGTACCTTAAAGTTGGCCAAAAATTTGGCCCCAGAAATGAGCTCCTACTCACTTGCTTCCCTCTGCGCATTTTTCGGGATACCACTCAAAAAGAATCATAGAGCAATGGAAGATGCTGAGGCCGTAGCGCACCTCTTTGAGAACCTCTCCCTCCTCTCTCACCACGTGGAAAAGAGCTCTCCCAAGTTCCTGGCAAAACACAGAAAGATGATAGAAGAGGCCAGGGCAATACCTGGGTTTGTTACTTACAAAGACTCAAAAAATAAAACTCTAATAGAGCGTCCTGTAGAAAATATTCAAAAAGACCTCTCTTACAGTTTAAGGCTTTCACCAAAGAACCGTAGATTGGTAACCCACTGTGAAGTGGTAAAGGTAATCGAATGCGCTTCTTTTGCCAAAGCTATGCTTTTATCTGCTAATAAAGGAAAGGACCCTAAATGGTCTATCTACTCATATAAGAATCCCCATGGAGAAATAATCATCAAGTGCGGAAAAGTTTTGAAAAACAAAAAAGCTCTTTTCTATTTTGATGAAAAAAAACAGGCTCTAAGAGTCCTCAAAAAATTAAAGTCTACCAGTGAAAAAAACAAATACGTTTACCAGGAAGGGCCTCGCCATGATAAGGATGAGATAGTTAAAAGAAATAGACAGCTTCAAGATGAGATAAGAAAGTTGAAGCCCTCTATAGAAAACACTCTGTTTAAATCTAAATCAAAAATTGATGGAAAGTTTCAGTATGTGGTAGTCAAAGGCGCTGACAGGTATGCGACCTTTAAATCGAACAACGATGAAGATCAGCTTGAGTTTGATGGACTTCGCTATAAAAAGTTGAGCCCTTCATCGAGAAGGGCCCTGGAGTTGTCTATGCAATATATTAAGAATCAAAAAAATAAAACAGACATTGTGATGAAGATTAAGCAACCTTTCTAAAGTAGCTATCCATAAATTCATCATCGTGGAATAAGCAGATTAAAGAGTTTATTACTCCTTTGCAGCCCACCCCCAAAATAATATTTCTTACCATCATGGCCTCTTTCTGATTAATGGGGCCACTGCTATCGAACTTGTTTTGAGTAAGCTCTAGAAGTTCTGTTCTACAAAATTTAAAGAATGCAGCTTTCCTTTGAAAAGCTAAATCCAAGTTGCAGCTTTTTACCTTTTCAGGTGACTCCAATAGTCCATAAATTTCATTCAACGAGAGATTGCCTTCATAGTTCTTTAAAGGCCTTGCGCCAAACTTGGCCTCACTCACAATCTTTCCTTGAGCGTCCACATAAATATCCTCGCTCACTTCTTCTTTTAAATATTTTACAAATGTGGTGTTAAGAACACTTTCCAAAATTTCTTCATAGTTTCCGACTATTTTCTCATGCAAGTCGTGCTTGGAGTTGTCGTTCTTATAAATCTCCATTTCAATTGAAATCAGCTTTTTCTTAAGACGCTCCGAAAGCTTTCCATAGATTGCAGGTGGCAACACATAAGTCTGAACGTTGCTTGCAACTCTTCCAGACTCTTTTGGAGATTCAATTAATGGGTTGCCCCCCAGGGCCCTTGGTCTTTGGTCGACCTCCGAGTGGGTAAAATACTGCTCGTTCAAACGATCTTGAACTATTAGTGGATATCTTAAACCACTTAAGTAAGGATTGATGGAGTCGATATCAAGATTCATAAATTCATTCTTAGCGTATAGCTGCTCAAGGTAATACCCCGTTTCAACATACTCTGAAGAGACCAGGTCCATATCCGTGATTTTAAACCAAATCTCCACTTCCTTGCCGTCATAAAAAGGAAGAGTGTTTTCTTTGTCATATACCTCTTGGTGAACTGACTCAACCTTAGCAACCCAAAAGTGATGAAAGTCGCTAATAAATAAGTGTGTGTGGTAGCCTAAGGACTGGTTAAACTCTTGCGCTTTTTTAAATTTCTCAAACTCCAAGTCAGATTCGTGCTTGGACATTTTTAGCTTTCCCCAATAGAAGTGAGATCTCCCTGGATCGCCAGTTTTTAGGTTATGCTTAAGTTTATGGAAAAACTCATGGGCCTGGGTTTTATAATTTTGGTTCTCTCCGTTTAGCAGCGGATTAAAAACGACATAAAAACTAAATGGGTTCTGCATACTTTCTCCTTAAACTTCCCTATTTATCGGTCATTGAAACTAAAATCTGAGCAAAATAGTAAAGCTTCGCCTCTTTTCAAGAACTTAGAACGATAAATATAACTAAAAAACCCGCTAAATCCCTTAGTAAAGCCACGTTACGCATGTGAGGGCATTTGACCCTTTGAACCTATATAAATTACATACTTAACAGACAACGATGGATCACTGCAGAGCGTTAAGTTATTATAATCGCCATATGGAAGCACAACTATATCTACAGAAATCAATCAGAGAGAGATTGGACGAATTAAGGTCCAAGAATAGTCAGTTCTCTCTTAGGGCCTTCGCAAGGCTCTTGGGGGTATCTCCGGCCTCTCTGTCTGAATTTTTGAATGGTAAGAGAACGCTTTCGGCTAAAATGCTTAAAAAACTTGGGGAAAAACTTTGTTTGGCCCCTGAAGAGCTGGATGTTCTAAATGAGAAAATTGTAAGGGAGAAGAAAGGCTTAACCCATACCCCTTCAAACAAGAAGAATGTTCAACTTCAAAACGATCAATACTATCTCGTGGCCGACTGGAGATATTACGCCATCATGTGCTTGGCGGAAACTCCTGACTTCAAAGAAGATTATCAGTGGATAGCAAAAAGAATTAAAACTTCCGAATCCAAAGTTAAAGAGGCCATGGAGAGACTCATTCGACTTGGATTCCTAACATATGATGACAACGGAAAGTTGATTTACCAGGATGTTGAAATAACAACTGGAGAAGATGTTCCAAGCACTTCTTTGAAAAAAAGACATATGGAAAATCTTGAAGCTGCAAGAGACTCTCTTTATACAGATGATGTCCTTCTTAGAGACATGAGTTTTATGACGATGGCCCTTGATCCAGAACAACTTCCTGAGATTAAGAAGAAGATCAGGAACTTCCAGGATGAGTTGGCCGAATTAATAGATAAAGGTAACAAGAAAGAAGTTTACGAAATATGTATGCAGGTTTTTCCTCGTACGAGCATCAAAAAGGATAAAGTTTATGAAAAGTTTCAGTAAGGCAATTCTAATGGTGGCATTGCTTTCAGTTGGTCCAGCAGCGGCGGAATTAGTAGAAGAAACCGAGTCCATTTCTGGTAAATATGAAATCCCTTTGGAGAGACCAGTCTTAGAAGGTCACAGGGGTGGAAATGGTGGAAACAGCATCGGATCTCAATTCAATTTGATTGCAAAAAATTCGGCAAAAGCTTGGAGGGCAATGTGTGGAGAAGAACCAGTCCCGATGTGTCAGCACCTAGAACAATTTGAATCTTTGCTTGATAGAGAAAGCCCAAATTTCGTAACAGTTTTGGCATCCCCCACTGTTTACGCAGATGATGGACAAGAAAGAGAAGCTGTGAACTTTTTCGGCAATCAAGGTAGAGGCACAATTGTAGTAAGTCAAAAAGCTTGGAGTGAAATGGATTCACATATTTACAAGGCCCCAGAAAGAAAAATAAACTTGGTTCTTCATGAGTACTTTTCCATCATGGGCATCGAAAGCAGCGACTTCTACGCTTTTTCAAGAGACCTATACACATTCTTTGTTCACACAGGATACGATACTGAAAAAATCGCTAGCAACGAGGCAATGCCTAGTGCTTGCTCAATCAACTTTAAAGGAAGTGAAGACATCGCTCCAGGTTTAAACGGAAGTATAAAGTCTCACCTTTCACAACTTGGATATGAAAGTGTGGACAATTCAAAGTCTGCAAGATTTTCAATGAAGATCCGTTTAAGTTGTAGCACAAACGCCTTATTTAACCATTCATGCTCTGTGTATACTGAGGTGGTAGACACTTTCAAAGGTGACTTTATCCATTTTGACGAACATGTTACGGGTCAAAGGTTTATTCGTAAGAAGAACTTAATAAATGACCTACATCAAGAGGCATTGAGCCAACTTAAACCATGCAATTAAAAAAAGCTAAAAGCTGAAACACCTAAAGGGCCTATCAAGGCCCTTTTTCTTTGGAAACCATGTAGAATCTAGCCGTTCCAAAATTTTAATCTCTTGTCGAAACACTTTCCACCTCTTGCTATAGCTGCTTAACCAAAGCTTTGTTAAAACAACATTACTGAAGAGATTGAGCTTGGGGAAGCTTGATCGAGTTTGTAAAAACACATTCAGTATTAGGGAAAGGGTATTGCCATTTGGGAGAACTTTTTTTCATCGTTAGGGGTTAAAGGGCGTTTGCATAAACGCCCTTTTTTTTTGCCTAATTTTCGGATTGTAATTTTTAAATGTTCCAAAATTCTCTTCCCTTTTTGAAACGCATTTTGAAACACTGTGTTCATTTTCATGGAACACGACCCCGCAGTGCGCTAAAACGTGTTCAGGGAAAAACAGGGAAACACGAGAGAGAGAGAACAAGGGAAAAAGGGAGAGCTAAAGATCGTTGTAAATTCAGGGATTTAAAGTTCAAAGGCCAAACGCAAGTTTGGCCTTTCCTATTTTGGGGTATCAGCTTTATATATATGAATTGGTTTATTTTTTATTTCATGGCTGAGAGTATTAAATAGTCCAAGGAGATAAAATGAAACAGCACGCTATTGGAATAGACATTGGAGGAACCAACACAAAGATCGCCATTGTCAATTCTTCAGGCAAAGTGGAAGCATTCAATGCTTTCTCAACCAAAGGGCCCTCAAATTTTGAGCTATTTTCAGACAAGGTGTTTGAAGTTTCAAAGAATCTCCTAGCCGAACTTAACTTAGGTATTAAGGACGTTAAAGGAGTTGGTGTGGGTGCCCCTAACGGTAACTATATTAGCGGTAAAATTGTTAATCCCCCAAACTTAAAACAATGGGGAACGGTGGATCTTACAGGCCCGTTTAAAGAAAGATTTGGCACTGAGGTTTATCTAGACAATGATGCAAATGTTGCGGCCTTGGGCGAAGGTAAATGGGGCAAAGGGAAAGATAAAAAGGACTTTGTAGTGGTTACCCTAGGCACAGGCATTGGTACCGGAGTGATTGTCAACAACCAGCTAGTTAGGGGTGGAAATGGACTTGCTGGAGAGGGAGGTCATATATCTATAGACTTCCAAGGTCGCAGGTGTGGATGTGGAGGACTAGGCCACCTAGAGATGTATGGCTCAGTTCAAGGAATTAAAACAACCGTGTTGGAACATTTGGGAAAAGAATTAAGCTTTAAGGAGATCTCCGAAGGATATAAGGCCCAAGACAATGAGATGGTTGAAGTTATTACTATTACGGCCGATTACCTTGGAAGAGGTCTTTCCACTATGGCCGCTCTATTAAGTCCACAGGCCTTCATACTTGCTGGCGGTGTCTCGACTCTTGGCCAAAGTTTTACAGTGCTAGTGAAAGAGTCACTGGACAAGTACGTCTTCCCTACCTTCAAAGGTGACATCGCCGTTGAACTATCAGAAATTTCTCAAGGTGAAGGGGCCGTGCTTGGCGCCGCCGCTTTGGTTCTTTAGCTTTACTTGGCCACAAGGATCGAACACGGTGATTTTTTGATTAACGCAGAAGCCACACTTCCTAGGAACAACTCTTTAATTTTTCCTCTCATGTGAGAACCCATTAAAACAAGGTCTATATTCTCTTGTTGAATGTATTCCACTAATTTATCACTGACGCTTCCCTTCTTATCCAGAATTGTGGAAGCGGCCACATCAACGCCCGCGCTCTTCAGCTCATCTGCTCGTCTGGCAAGCTTCTTTTCAAAGTCATGAATGTTTTCAGTGATAAGCTCTTCTATTTTTTGTGTCAGTTCTCCTGTGGGAGTTTCAGGACTTTGATAGCCTTGATAGTAGCAAGGCACAATGTTCACGATATGAGTTTTACATTTAAATTTTTTGTGAAGGATTTTAGCCCAGTCCAAGGCCTGGTCACAGTGATGAGAAAAGTCATAGGCAACCATTATGTTTTTAGGCCGAGTGGCCTGTTCATTTTTAACGATCATCAAAGAGCAGGGTGATTTATGAATAAGCTCCTCTGTCACAGTCCCAAGAAACAGTTCTCTAAGGGTTCTTTTAGGGTTGTAACCCAGTAACAACAAATCTGCTTGATTCTCCTTAACTTCTTCCAAAAGGACGTCAGCTCCGTCACCTGGCCTTGACTCATAAGCAACTTCGACACCTTCGAGATCTCCAAATTGCTCAAGCTCTTCTTTAATTGTTTTATCATTGGCGGCAAGTATATTTTTAGAATAGGACTCAAAGGCTTCAGGATCAAAGTGAACTAAGGCTCCATCTAAGGCGGTGGCGTCGGCAAGTTTTTCAGCATGTAGGGTCAGCACCTTTTTGCCAAATGCTTTGGCCCAAGCAAGAGAAGTTTTAA
This sequence comes from Halobacteriovoraceae bacterium, assembly GCA_002711995.1. Lineage (GTDB taxonomy): Bacteria > Bdellovibrionota > Bacteriovoracia > Bacteriovoracales > Bacteriovoracaceae > UBA845. Next base: position 131,264 of record PASN01000009.1, read on the forward strand.
GAAGGTTAAAACTGTTCCCTCGTAAATCTTCTCCCACAACAAATTGTCCCATTTGAACCTCCTACTCTGTGGTTAAAATTTTTATACATCCTATTAGTAATGACAATTAGCGACATCTTATACGGCCGTTTACGTTCACGCTTTAGGACCTTAAAATTAGAACACAAAGAAGTTTAAAACTTGAATGCACAAGGAGGTTTTATGGACTTCACACCAAATAGAAGAAGAGGTGACTACCCTTCAAGAGGTAAGATTCCTGCCAAGAGCGGAGATGTATGGTCTGCTTTTGATGACTTTTTCAACTCTCGTTTTTCTGACTTGCCATCCACCAATGAATTAAACAACTTCAATCCAGAGGTGAATATCAAAGAGACTGACGACGCCTATATTGTGGAAGCTGAATTGGCAGGTCTTTAAAGGGATGAGATAGACATCGAACTTAGAGACGATCAATTGATCTTAAAGGGAGAGAAAAAAAGCTTCAAAGAAGATGATAAAGATAATTACTATCATATGGAAAGACGCTACGGAAGCTTTTACCGTTCAATTCCTATGGACGCTGACATTGATGAAAACAAGTGTGACGCCAATTACAATGATGGACTTTTAACGATTAAGGTCAAAAAGAAAGAGGGAAAGAAAAGTAAAAGCAAAAAAATAAATATCCAATAACAACAAGGCCGCGAAAGCGGCTTTGTTAAAATGTTCCAGTGTTTAGCATAACAAGAACACATCCACTCACGACCCTAATGCCAGAGTCCTTGAGCTCTTGGTAGATCTCAGGGTTTTCCGCACCTGGGTTAAAGATGACTCTTTTTGGGCCAAGAGACTTTATATCATCCACCAATTTACTTGATATTCCTGAGTTCACATACATTGCCAAAGTGTCGACTTTTTCACCTATCTCGTTGAGGGAACTAAAAACTTTTTGACCATCGATTTCCTTTAACCTCGGGTGAACCAACTTAGTGGAATGTCCATGTTCCTCCAAAAGCTTCATGGCCTTATAGGAATATCTTGATGCAACATCAGATGCGCCGAGGATTGCAACGTTCATTACTTTTCTCCTGCTTTGTTAGGATGCGTTTCTTACTGGCCGACTTTTTATATTTGAATTGAAAAATGTTCTCCCCTATTGGACTTAGTTTGCCCTGAGAGTTGACTGTAAAGGCCGTTTTTAGTCTTTTACCGACGATCATAATCTCCTCCTTACAGCTAATATGGTAAAGAGTTTTCAAATGGCAAGAGGTAGGCCTTAAATAACAGCTACTTGTCTTACAAAAATTTAGAAGCTCATTAAAAATTCAACGAGCAGTCCGACAGCCAAGAACAGACCGACAGAAAAGGAAATTCCTTTCATTAGACCTCCTCCTTCAGTTTAAACAATTCCGGTAGGATTAAAAACTAAAATTACGCTTTGCAAGGAATTATCTAAAAAACATTCATAGATTATTGATTTTAGTCAATTTTTAAGGCAATTTAATGCCCATGACTCACAGCACACTAAGCTCTTATTCAGATGACGAAATCTTGTCCATGAGGATCAAGGACTTGCCACTGGACAGCAGACCACTATTTGATGGTCAATTGTCAAAATTGCGAAGCGAGCTCAAGCGAAGAGGAATAGAATGGATGCCACATGTCTGGCCTTCCGAAGAGTGGTTCTCGCCTGATGGAGTCGGTGGATTTGCCTTTCCATTCACTCTTCTAGACTCAAAACTAATCAAACTTGAAAAAAAGCATGTTGGCCTTTCAGAAGGATCTAATGAAAAAGAATTCTTGAAGCTTATCAGACACGAATGTGCCCATGCGCTCGACAACGCGTTTCATCTTAGAAAAATTAAAAGCCGCCAGAGAGTTTTTGGATTAAGTTCCACTCCTTATCCGAGTTACTATATTCCCAAACAAAATTCTAGAGAATATGTAAAACACCTTCCACAAGGCTACGCTCAGGCGCACCCAGAAGAAGATTGGGCCGAAACATTTGCGGTTTGGCTCACTCCCAAAAATCAATGGAAAAAGAAATATGCCAATTGGCCAGCACTTGAAAAACTTATGCTGGTAGACAATGTTATGGACAATCTAAGAGGACTCTCTCCCAAGATTAATCGCAAGGACACTCCTCTACACTTCAAAGACGACGAAAGAACTGTAAGGGAGTACTTTTCTTGGAGAAAGAAATCCTTAGGTCTTCGTCAGAGAAACTTTTATGAAAATAAGGTTAATGAACTTTTCTCAATTCAAGGAAGAAAACACGCCAATGAGGTTTTCAAAAGGTATGAATCCATCATCTGCTCCAAGCTTGTAAAAAGAAGCGGTATTGATAGAAATGTGGCCAAGCTCATGATTAAAGAACTGAAACAAGAGTGCAAATCCAAAAACTATCATTTAAAATATTCTTCAATTAAAACAAAAAGAGCTGTTGAGGATGTGCTTGCCGCGCATTCAGCTGACTTTCTTAAAAAGAAAAGACATCGAGTTTTCATGTGAAAAATGTTTTAGCGATTATGCATAAAAGCCTCATACCTCCCGAAGGCTTTAAGAAAGAAGAGATTGATAGGTTTAAAACACCTTGGGTCACCGAGGCCGATGTGATCATGGCGTTGAAAGAGCTCGGTCATACAGTTACAACATTGGGCATTGATGAGGAGATCACTCCATTAGTGGCGTCAATAAAAAACCAAAAACCAGATTTAGTCTTCAACATGCTTGAACAATTTAACAATGACCCTGCAATGGACTATCACATTGTGACCTTGCTTGAACTCCATCAGGCCACCTACACAGGTTGCAATCCAAAAGGTCTGTTAATTGCAAGAGATAAAGCGCTCGCAAAAAAGATATTAAAGTTTCACAAGATAGCCACCCCCAACTTTTTCACGATCAAAAAAGGTAAAAAGCTTCGCAGTCACAAAGGACTTAGATTCCCTCTTATTGTAAAGTGCGCATCTGAAGAAGCAAGCTATGGCATAGCTCAGGCCAGTGTGGTTCACAATCTTCAAAAGCTTCAAGAGCGTGTTGACTACATCCAGAATGAATTGGCCCAGGATGTGCTGGTTGAAGAGTTCATTGAGGGTAAAGAGATCTACGTGGGAGTCATCGGAAATAAAAGACTTAAAGTCCTACCTGCTTGGGAACTCGTTTACAAGAATGTGGAAAAACCCGAGAAGGAAATTTACACGGAAAGGGCCAAGTGGAATGAAAAATATAGAAACAGAAAAGGCATAGACCACGCAAAAGCGGACATATCACAAGAGTTAGAAAAGAAAATTCAAAAAGTCGCCAAGAAGGTCTACAAGGTTCTAAACCTTAGTGGTTATGCCAGAATAGACTTTAGGATTGGAAACGATGAAAAAATTCATGTTCTGGAGGCAAATCCCAATCCAAACATATCCAGTGATGATGAGTTTGCCGAAAGCGCTAAGTACAGTGGAATAACCTACCCAGAACTTATAAAAAGTTTAATAGGCGCAGGTCAAAAACCTAATAGCTAGCTACCATTGTATTTCTTCTTTATTTCTAAAAAATTTCCCACTCGGCGGCTCATTCATGGTCGCGAGCCAAACAGGAGTTCTTGCCCCTTCCTCAGGGCTTAGTGGAGCCTTCTCTCCTCCTAGATCAGTTCGAACCCAGCCAGGACAGACAGAGTTCACAGAGATCCCGCTACTATTCAATTCCGCATGGAGAATTTTAGTCAATGCATTAAGAGCACTCTTGCTCATTCTGTATGCGGCCCATCCTCCTTCCATTTCACTCAAGGAACCCATGCCGGATGAAATGTTAATAATTCGACCTTTTCCATTTTCTTTCATTAATGGTGCGATGGCCTGTGACATAATCAAAGCGCCAACAGTATTCACTTCGAAGGTCTTTGAAACGATTACTGGATCAACATTCAAAACACTATTTTGACCTTCCCCACTGTCTAGCATGACACCGGCATTGTTAATTAGGACATCCAAGTAGTCGTGTTCATCTTTTATCCTCGCCACAGCATCTTTGATAGTTGCGCTTTTTGTCACATCAATTTCAATAGGTTTTACGTTTAATCCTTCTTGCACAAGGCCTTCACAAACCTTTGAACCCTTTTCGAGATCACGCACCCCCATATAAACAATATGGCCTTTCGCCGCAAGCGTTTTAACGATTGCAAGACCTAATCCCCTATTGCCTCCTGTGACCAATGATACTGTCATGACTTCCCCCGCGTTTGTGTAAACCTTATGTATAATCCATCACACTGACAATTGAAGTCAATATGATAGCTTAATAAAGGATTACATTAAGCACAAGGAAGTCAATGAAACCGCGTTTTAATATCTGGCCTTTAATAATTACTTTCTTTTTAGTCGTGACCTTTCAAAACCTCGTCACCACAAACGCAACAATGAAGCGTGTAAGCTATGATGAGTTTATGGGACTTCTCGACAACAAAGAGATCACCGAAGTTGTTCTCGGCGAGACCACAATGAAGGGCATTACGAGTGTGCCTGAAGGAGAGACTCCCCAGATTTATGTGACCAACAGGGTTGAGGAAGACGCAGTAAAACTATTAAAACCGTATAATGTAAAATTTAGAAAGGAAGTCGAAAACACCTTTTTTAGGGACATACTCTCATGGGTAATCCCACCACTCATTTTTGTATTCATCTGGATATATTTCCTAAAAAAGATGGCACAAAAAGGAGGGGGTGGCCCCGGCGGAAGTTTAATGAGTGTGGGCAAGAGCAAGGCCAAGGTTTATGTTGAGAAAAACACTGGCAAAACCTTTAAAGACGTTGCTGGTGTTGACGAGGCAAAAAGAGAACTTGAAGAGATTGTGGACTTCCTAAAAGATAAAGAGAAGTACGGAAGATTAGGCGGTAGAATGCCTAAAGGAATTCTGCTAGTTGGCTCTCCCGGAACAGGCAAAACTCTTTTGGCCAAGGCCGTGGCGGGGGAAGCTGGTGTGCCTTTTTTTAGTATAAGTGGCTCTGAATTTGTTGAAATGTTTGTGGGCGTCGGCGCTGCAAGGGTAAGAGACCTATTTAACCAGGCCAGAAAAAGCTCACCATGTATCATCTTTATCGATGAACTTGATGCCTTGGGGAAGTCTAGGGGGTCAAGCAACATGTATGGGGGCAATGACGAAAAAGAGCAAACACTAAATCAGCTTCTTACCGAAATGGACGGCTTTGAGACTAAAGAAGGCATCATTCTTCTAGGTGCTACAAATCGGCCAGAGATACTTGACCCTGCCCTCCTTAGGGCCGGAAGGTTTGATAGACAAGTGCTGGTGGATAGGCCAGATAAAAGTGGAAGACTTGAAATTCTCAAGGTTCACATTCAGCGAGTGAAATATAAAAAAGATTTAGACTTGAAACAAATAGCATCACTCACCACAGGCTTTACTGGAGCTGATCTTGAAAACTTGGTCAATGAAGCTGCATTGGTGGCCACCAGAAAAGACAAAGAATATGTTGAAGTTGAGGATTTCACCCAGGCAACGGAAAGGATTGTTGCTGGGCTTGAGAAAACAAACAGACTTTTGAATGATTTTGAAAGGAAGGTGGTGGCACACCATGAAATGGGACACGCCATAATGGGTATGGCCTTAAAGTCAGTTGATGAAGTTCACAAGATCTCAATCATCCCTAGGGGAATGGGTGCTTTAGGCTACACAATTCAAAGACCTTCTGAAGATAGATTTCTTATGAGAAAAGAAGAGCTAGAGGCGAAGATCTGCGTTTTAATGGGAGGACGTGTTGCTGAAAAAATAATATTCAACCATCTCTCAACTGGAGCTTCCGACGACCTTGCCAAAGCAACCGATATCGCAAGGAGTATGGTCACAAAATACGGGATGGTAAAACAGCTTGGACATGTAAGCCTTGAAAGAACGCAACAACAATTTCTAGGCCCTGACGGTATGAAAACCCATGAGTACTCTGAGGCAACCGCAAAGGAAATAGACGAGGCGGTGAAGCTTATTGTTGAAAACGCATACCAAAGAACCTTATCCATTTTAACAAACAACAAAAAGCTTCTAGAGAACTCTGCTGCTGATCTCCTCAAGAGAGAAACCCTCGAAGGCGATGACCTAAACGCGATTAGAGAGTCTATAATTTTATAAGCTGCAATTTAGTTATATTTCATAAGCGTCCTTTTACTATTTTGAAAAAAATGCGGTAAATTTCGATGGTTATACTTTTCAATTACTAAGGAGTGGCAAATGTCCAAAATCGCATCAATGTTAGGTTTAAATCAAGACAAGACTATTCACAAAGACCTGCCTAGAAGCTTCTATATTCAGGAGGCAGTAAAAAGAGGAGACGGTGATCTTTCAAAAGACGGTGCATTGATCGTTAAAACGGGAAAGCACACTGGACGCTCGGCAAATGACCGATACATTGTGAAAAGTGAAAGAACTAGAGATACCATTTGGTGGGAGAACAATCTAAATCCTATGGCGCCTGAAAAGTTTCAGGCATTGAAAGAACAGGCCATCCAACACCTAAATCAAAGAGATGAGCTTTACTGCACGGAAAGAAGTGTAGGGGCAAATGAAAAGCATAATATTTCAGCACTTTTAATCACCACTCATCCTCAGCACGCCTTATTCTCACAGCATCTTTTTAGGGACAAAATGAGAGATTTTAAAGAGGATGATTTTACAATATATCATGTCCCGGAAATGGCGGTTGATCCAAATGTGTATGGAACCAAGTCCAACACGATCGTGGCAACTTGCTTCGACACCAACACCACAATTATCGTTGGTACCCTATACGCAGGCGAAATAAAAAAATCAATGTTTTCAGTCATGAATTATCGTTTGCCTGAAAAAGAAATCCTACCTATGCACGCTGGTGCCAGCAGATTGGAAAATAAACAAACTTCAGTCTTTTTTGGCCTGTCAGGAACAGGAAAAACAACTCTTTCAACAGATACAGGCGTCTACTTAATTGGTGACGATGAGCATGGATTAAGTGATGAAGGCATTTTTAATTTCGAGGGCGGCTGCTACGCAAAAACATATAAATTAAGCCCAGAAACTGAGCCAGAGATTTGGGAGGCAACAAATCACTTTGGCTCCATGATTGAAAATGTAACTTACGATGAAAAGACACGTGAGATTGACTTTAGCGACAAGTCCATTACCGAAAATGGAAGATACTCCTACCCTCTTTCATTTATTAGAGATCTTGAGCAAAGTAGCCAAGGCCAAGTTCCAAACCATATTTTCTTCTTGACCGCTGACGCTTTTGGAGTTCTGCCACCGGTAGCAAAACTTACCAACACTCAGGCAATGTTCTATTTTGTCTTGGGCTACACTGCCAAACTAGCAGGAACAGAAGTTGGAGTTCGTTCACCCCAAGCGACATTCTCTCCATGTTTTGGCGCTCCATTTATGCTTCGCCACCCTTCTGAGTATGCAAAACTTTTAGGTGAGTACCTTGAAAGGCATGACACGAATGTATGGCTAATCAATACAGGCTGGACAGGTGGTCCTTATGGAGAGGGAGAAAGATTCCCACTAAAGGTCACCAGACAAATTATTAGATCTATCCAGGCCAACAACTTAAATGACGTGAAAGTTGAAAAAGATCCTATTTTCGGACTTCAAATACCTTTGGAAATTGAGGGAGTTTCATCCGAAATGCTTCAACCGCAAAAGACTTGGAAAGATGAAAGCAACTACGCTCCAAAGGCTAAGGAATTAGCAGAATCTTTCCACGAGCAAATGAAGAAATTTGGCGACTTTTACGAGAAAAATATTGAAGGCGCCCCCAGCATCAAGCTATAACTAGTGAATGCAAAATATTAAATCTATAATGGTCCCGCTTGCGGGGCCTTTTATTTTTCTCACAGTCTATTTTTCCAACCTTGATCTTACACAAAAACAACAATGTTTTTTGGCCATATTCAGTTTTGTTGTTTACAACTGGTTGATTGCAAAAATTCCACTTTTTGCCACTGGCCTTATGGGCGTTAGTCTTTCGGTTGTTTTAGGTGTAAAAGATGCAACAACCGCCCTCTCTTCTTTTGCCCACCCGATAATCTTTATATTTTTGGCAGGTTTTCTTTTTGCGAAAGCTCTTCGAAACATTGGACTGGACAAGAGGATTTCACTTTTCATAATTTCTAGGAAACAGGTATCCAAAAGCTTTGACCGCCTACTATTTTGCTTATTGGCCTTGTGCGCATTTTTCTCTATGTGGGTGTCCAATACTGCAACCACAGCGATGATGCTTCCAATTATGCTGGGTGTGCTCAATAGTGTGGGAGTTAAAGATAAAATTACTCAAAGTTACATGCTTTTGGGCCTGGCCTATAGCGCAAGTGTTGGCGGTCTCGCCACACCCGTTGGGTCTCCACCAAATATTATTGCCATTGGCATGCTGGAGCAACTGGCCGGCATTAAAATCACCTTTCTTGAGTGGACACTGTTTGGAATGCCTTTAAGCCTATTTTTTCTTTTAATCATATACTTCTTTATAAAAAGAAAGGTTCCTAAAGAAGTTAGATCCATCGATTTGACCAAACTTTTCAGTGAAACGAAGGAGAAGAAAGGTCTAAACTCAAATGAGCTATGGCTTATGGCAATGTTCAGCGCTCTTCTAATCGCATGGTTTACGCCTGGGCTTTTAAAATCCGCATTTGGCGATGTTATGCCAATTTTTCATACAATACAGAAGAGAATGAACCCAGGAGCTGTGGGTGTGCTATTGGCGTCCCTCTTATTTGTATTTCCTCTAAAATCAAAAACAAAGCTTTTGGAAACAGACGACTTAAGAGATATCGACTGGGGGTCCCTAATCCTATTTGGTTCAGGTTTGTCTCTAGGAAAAATGCTGTTTGACACAGGACTTGCCAACATTGCCGGCAACTTTCTAGTAGCTCAAATAGCTGGAACAGGGGTTTTCTTGTTTTTACTGCTCCTTTGCCTTTTTACTGTTTTTTCAACCGAGCTTGCCTCCAATACGGCCAGCGCCAACATCTTAATACCAATAGTGATTGCCTCTTCCACATCTTTAGGTCTAGGACCTGCAGCTGCGGCGATTGCAGTTGCCCTATCTTGTTCGCTTGCCTTTATGCTGCCAGTCGCGACACCTCCCAATGCGATAGTATATGGCTCGGGAAAGGTCGAAATTTCCACAATGATGCGCTTTGGCCTTGTTCTAAACTTTGTGTGTGGAACATCTTTGGCCTTGGTTTTTTATTTTATAAAATATGCACTATAATGACCCTCTAAGGAGTTTCAATGGCCAGGCACATTACTAGTTTTGATTTCCCTGAGTTAAAGGTCATCAATGGCAAATATAGGATAATTTCCAAACTCGGCGGAGGATGGGAAGGAGAAGTCTATAAGGTTGAGGAGATATCCACCGGGATTATTAGGGCCGCAAAGTTCTTTTTGCCAATTAGAAATAAAAACAATGTGAACGCCAGAAGGTATGCCAAAAAACTTCATAAGCTTAGAAGTTGCTCAATCCTAATTCAGTACTTTACTCAAGAGACAATGATGTTTAAGGACGAGAAGGTAACTTACCTTATTTCAGACTATGTTGAAGGTGAAACCTTAACCGTATTCTTGAAAAACTTCAGAGGAAGCAAACTTCCTCCATATCAGGCGCTTCATCTTTTGCACGCTTTAGTTAGAGGTCTTGAAAAAATTCATGCCTTTCGCGAGTACCATGGCGATTTGCACTCGGACAATGTTATCATTCAAAGATATGGACTTGGATTCAAGGTCAAGATATTGGATTTATTTCACTGGGGCACGCCTAAAAGCCAAGACTTTAAAGATGATTTAGTCGACGTGATCAGACTATTCTACGATGTTCTTGGTGGACCTAAAACTTACAAGGACATGCCCCCAGAGGTAAAAGAAATTGTTTGTGGCCTAAAGAAGGGAATCATAACTTCCAGGTTTAAAAACATGTCTCAGCTAAGGATACACCTAGAGAACATGGCATGGAGTGTTTATAAATGAGTATAAATATAGACTTCCACAATTCTGCGATGGAGAAACCTATTCCCTATAGCTTCAAAAATGGAAGCTTATGGCTCTATCCCCATCCTAGCGAATGGGACAAGCCTATGGAGGATGCCATTGTAACAGTCTCTAGAGATGAGGAGCTAGTTGCAATTTTTCTTAGCGATGGAATGGGCGGCCACGCTGGAGGCGATAAGGCCGTAAAGGCCATGCATGAAAGCGTAAAGAAAGTATTTGAAAGCAAGAGTGCTTCCAAGAATGACAGAGAAAACGTTTTAGATGCGATTGAGCTTGCAGATAAAAAGGTAAAAGAATTAAAAACTGGCGCAGGAGCAACAATTGTCGCCTTTGAAATTGGTAAAGAATTTACTAGAAGCTATCATGCTGGAGACAGCGTAAGCTATGTTCTAGGTTCACGAGGTAAGATAAAATACCTTTCTATGGAGCACTCTCCGAGAGGCCATGCTCTGGAGTCCGGACTGGTGCATGAAGACAATGTCCACATCTACATTAAAGACGATCATGAAGTCTCCAATGGACTTGGATTTGAGCCCATGAGCTTAGAGGTAAGTCAAAAGATTGAACTTAACAACCAAGACCTCCTCTTTTTGTCCTCAGACAATATGCCTAAAAACTTCACAGAAGAAGAAATTGTATCCCTTATCTCCACAGGGGAATTTGAGAAAAGGATGGATACATTTCACGAACAAATGAATGAGAAGATTAAGGACATAAAAAAGGACGACACAAGTGTCGCCCTATTTAAATATAATCTTGAAAAGTAATTAGTAACAAGGCTGGTAGCAAGAACGAGCGGCGTCTAAAAGCTGCTCTTTTCTGTCACAATTGAATTCATCCTTGCATGCAGTTTCAAGACAAACAATATCAGATCTGTCGCAGGCCATCGCCACTTCTCTTGTGTCTTCCAAACTTCTTAAGTTTCGTTTTCCCACCTTTTTGGCAACAAAGTTTAAACAATCCATATCTGTAAGCGCGCAAGACAGAGCAACTTTATTTAAATCGTCCCTGTTGTTTGTGTTATACCAAGGAAGGGTCTTAGCTAGTTTTTTAACACATGCTCCACCGGGGTTTCCCGCACAGTGATATTTTATTTGTCTATTATGCTCGTCACTGCTGTATTGATATTTTGGAATTCTACTTTTAATTTCTTGCTCACACTCAAGATTTGGTTTTACTCTACAGTGCCCTGGGTGAAACTGAGCGGTTGCAAGTAGCGACCAGCTAAAAAGCATCACAAAAAAATATTTCATATGTCCTCCTAAAATCAGGTACAACTTACTGTTTTACGTTACCAAAGTCCATATACTCGGTAAAATCCATAAGGCCTAGGCTAAACCTATGTCCCTAAGAGACGATGCAACTCGGTGCTTCGAGTCTCTTATGGGTTTTGAGAAGAGCCTTACAGTCTTAAGCCCTGCTCTCTGCGCGGCATCAAGAGAGTCTTCAGACGAAGAAACGTACATAATTTCAGAGGGTTGAAGCTCTAAGCTCTTAGAGATACGCTCAAAAGCTTTAGGGTCATCTTCACTTCCCACAGAAGCGTCAAACTTGTTTTCAATTTGTTTATTGAATTCATCTGCTGAGTCAGTGGGAAAAGTTGCGACACCTAACCCGCTTTCTTTCCAATTTGCCAAGATTTCTTCAATTTCTGCACTTTTATCAAACCAATTATCTAAAATATCACTCAGCTCGTTTGGAGTTGCAACGTCAAAGCCCTCTTGTGTGTCAGCGATTTGAGCGAAATTTCCAGCCAAAAATTTATTCATTTCCGTTAAAATTGAAGGAAGATCATTAGAGTCCGTTTGGTCTTTTAAATTGAGCAATACATACTTAATCACCGGATCCCCTATTTCTATTAACGCTCGTTTCCAACAGCTCACATTCAAGAAGAAACTCAAAGGCCTCAACCTGTCTTTTGGCGCCATCAATTGAGTTAGACCAGGTATAAAGTCCATGCCCTTCAACTAAGATTCCATGAATAAACCCATTCTTAGAGAAATAGTCTCCAAGCCACGAGCAAAATTCAGACATATCATCACTATTTGGAAATATGGGAAGAATCACTTCCTCATCATGTCGCCTGATACCATCAAACGCTTTGAGTATCTCGTAGTTGGAGAAAGAAATCTCTCCTTTATTTTTACATAGCCTGGAAACTGTAGTGGAGGTAGGTGAATGCGTGTGCAAAACACAATTCACATCAGAAAACTGATTGTAAACACATGTGTGAATTAGGGTTTCAGGAGAGGACTTTTCACCTTGTGATTTAATAAGTCCCCCACTATTGTTAACTTGAACTAGGTCATTAACAGCGAACTTCGACTTATCCACGCCATTTCTTGATATAACAATATTTTTTGAAGTTTCTCTAAAGGAAAAATTTGAGCTGGTAGCTGGCGTCCAACCTTTGGAGCTAAAAAACTTTACGGCCTCTACCAAATGTTCTCGTTTCGTCTTGCCAAGCATTGTGCCCCTTTCTGTTATAAAGGTCTTTATAACGTTCCAGGGTTAGACAAGCAACTCAACGAGGCCTGTCACAAAGTTAAAGAATTAAGATCTAATGAACGTCTAACTAAGAAGCTATAGCTACAAAGATAGGACAATACGGTATTAAGCAAGAAAAACCAGAGCGTTAAAATAGTTTTAGAAGAACTAGAATCCCAGGGCATCAATTAGCAGGACTTTTCTCTGCTCTGGGTCCCAATGAAGATTTGCCGAAATTGGTTTTTTATTTAAAGCGTTCATTATTTTTTGATTTATGATGTCGGGTGACTTAGAGAGCTCTCTTTTAAGGGCCTTTATCACTTTCTTGATTGCAGGTTTATTGGCCACTTCTTTTAGCTCTTTAGAATGAGGCGCAAAATCACGAACGATATAGTTTCTCCCTATTTCTTTGATTTTTGTAACCGAGAGGTAGTTCTTCAACCTGTTATTGTGCAAGACCTTATCCTCAAATACCATAAGTGCCTTAGTGCTTAATTCAAATTGATCCGCACGGGAGTCAGTCCACACCTTTAGGGCCAGCCTTTGATTTGTGGGATGTAAAAAGATAGCCCCCTCACCACCCTTGTAATCAGCTTCCAAGAGCTTGTTCTCCAGTTGATAGTCAATATCGGCTGGGGTGGAGTTCTTATACATCTTAGCAAGTCTTTCCTTAACAGACTCTCCATCTTGAACTATCGGACGCTTTACATGCAGTTCATGTTCCTTTACGGCCTCATAATAACGCTTTAGTTGGCCTCCCGTTTTAAAATATAAAACGTAGTCGTGAGCGGCCGTATCCTCGATGGCCTTCTCAAGCCTCTTTTTACAAGCGCGCGTGAAGGCGTGAGACGATAAAATACATAGAATAACAAAAAGCTTAAAACTCACAGCCAGTCGCCTCCATGTTTTGCATTAAAAGTTTTTCTTGCCCGGCCTCAATAATGCTTTCAACCTTAGCAATCATCCGAGAACTCATATTGGCCAGTAGACCAAATGACAGAAGCTTCGACTTCGCGATGATGTTTCCAACCTTTTTCATTTTAAAGACTAATCTTCCCATAGTTAGTGCAACCTTTGGACTCGCAGCACCTGCTGTAAGAGCTGCTATGAGAACATCAACACCAATACTTCCCACCATTAAGCATGTGGCCTCAAGTTTTTGGTTAGCCGTCATGTTGGAGAGGCTTGAATAGAATTCGCTGATTTGTTTACCGAACTCTCCATACTTTCTAATAAGCAGTGCTTTTGTTTTTTCAAAGTCGGTGATTGCGCTGCCAATATTTTTTGAGAAGTCCCACAAGACCTCAAGTCCATCCCCTAGAAAACTAAGATACTCTCCAATTCTTTTCTTGGGGTCGCTAAAAAGTCTGTCCCTCTCTTTAGATAGGGAACTAGTTACACTTTTATAAGTACCTATTGTTGAGTCGTATGCACCTTGCTTACCCGCCCGAGCACACTGAGCAATAGAGCTAACTAGACTGGCCTGAGAGAGCTTCTCAACACCACGTAGTTCAGGCAAACTTGATGCCTCTACAGGGCAAGCTTGAGCATGGGCACTTTTTATAGGAGACCAATAGATTCCGGCCTTTTTTTTGGAGTTAATTGCCTTTGCAAGTGAATAGATTAGAGGGGGTGAAATCCCACTGAAATATATGGCCAATATGTTATCGCCCAAAGAAAAGTGCAAAGCATTAAACTTTGGGAAACTGAGGACTTTGTTGATTGGAAAGCTTCCTTTAACATCATACTTGAAAATGACCTTGGAATTTAAAAAGGCATCACTCAACACTAAGTTTATTCCTAAAAACGGGCTTCCACTATTTTTTACAAAAACAGGTGTAAGTCCTAGGCCTTCTCCAGCGTGAATGATTTTATTGAGCTGTTGTTCCGGTATTTTTTTAAAATCAAATGACTTATATGAATAAGGATCAAGACAAATCCCTGATTTTACGTACAAAAATAAAAAGCCGATAACCCACTTGGCAATACCCATGTTAGATTATCGGACTTTCAATTAGTTTTCTTTAAAGTTTATTTTATCTTATTCCGCAATCTCCTCTTCAAAAAGATCCTTATCCTCCTGTGGTTCACTACCACTGGAATCAGGCTCAACAGCTACGCTCTCTTCCACTTCCATGCCACTGTCAAAATCGTCCATCTCAAGAGACTGAGCAAACGCAGTTGAAAATAAGGTTGATAATAGAACAAACAAGATACAGGTATTTCTAAGTTTCATAGGGCCCTCCCATATAACGGCCATGACTAAGCTCCCTGCTAGTCTAGAAAAGTATGCATCAACTTGTATTTTTCACCTACGAAAAAGTGATGGGAAGGATCATTATTTTTTGAGTATTTTGGCCCCCAGAATGGAGGCCAGATTGAACTATAAGATCTCTACAACTTCGTCTTTTTTAAACCTAACTTTAAGTTTTTCTGTGTAAACATCATCGTCGGCCCTAAAACCTACAGGACAAAGAAGCACTGAGCGCAAATCTTTCTCATGAAGTCCCAAAATTTTGTCTACTTCATTAGGCTTGAAGCCTTCCATTGGACAAGAGTCGATCTTTAAGTTGGCACAAACTGTAAGCAGTGTTCCCAATGCGATATAGATTTGATTCTTTGCCCAAACAAGTCTTTTCTCTGCAGGCTGCTGAACGATCATTTTTATAAGCATCTTCTTGAAACCTGCCAATGAGTCAGCTTCAACTCCTCTAGTTTCGCAGATATCTTTCATGTAAGCGTCAACGTGAGCCTCGTCGATCTCTTCTTTTTCACACATAACAATTAAATGAGAAGCATCCTTAACCTGTTGCTGTCCATATGAAGCGGCAACCAGCTCCTCTCTTAACTTTTCATTCTTAACCAAAATAAACTTCCAAGGT
The DNA here is from genome assembly GCA_002711995.1 of Halobacteriovoraceae bacterium. Taxonomy (GTDB): domain Bacteria; phylum Bdellovibrionota; class Bacteriovoracia; order Bacteriovoracales; family Bacteriovoracaceae; genus UBA845. The sequence continues at coordinate 146,630 of PASN01000009.1, forward strand.
TGAAGTCCATAGGAAGAAGCAGTCAGCCTTAAGGATTCAAGAAGAGCATCAACTTGCTCTTCACTAAGCTTTTTCTCTGGGTCAAATTTCTTACATGCATATCGCCACTTTAGGTCTTCAATAATATCAAAAGACATTCACTCTCCTATATCAAAGGTTTACTCTTTATAAATTCCAACAGATTTTTATCATTCACAATTTTCTCTACGATGATGTTCATACAGGAGGCAATGGTCGGAGCAAGTTTCTCTGTTGCGTCTCCCATGTCTCCAGGGGACTTAACTTCCGTCCAAAAACTGCCACTATAAGAGTCATCTTCTTTAACGACTTTAACGTCTATCGCTATCTTACAACTGGCCCTTTCAGGCTTAAATCGCTCCAATACTTCCTTGGTCCAAAACTCTTTCACCACAATGCTCATAACGGCTTTTTCATCAGTCATAACCATAAGAACATTTCTTCTGCTCAGTGAGTTTCTCAGGTAGTCTTTGAAATACTCGGAAAAATTATATTTAAACTCGACAGGTGTCTTTTTAAACTGAGCACCCGTTCTTGCCTGGCCAACTTCAGCTACATTCCTTTGATCGACAAGAGCTGAGAGCTTTATTGGCATGGTTGCTTCATTCAATATGGTAACTTTTGAAAAATCCTCATAAGGTATAAGGTTTTGCTCTTTTAACACAACCTTTTGCTGAGCGCATGATATGGTCAAAAGAGTGATAGCAAAAAGTAGTTCTTTCATTCTGGCCCTCATTTAAGTTTCTATATTAAATGAATACGTTAGTTAGAACCTTTTGTCGATGCGGTGTCGGATTCCCACTTTTTAAACCTTTCAATATCAAGCTTGATTTTCTCCATAACCCAACGCAATACGGCGATGTCATCTAGAAGGCCAAGTCCTAGAATAAAATCTGGCATAAAGTCTGTTGGAGTTACAAAGTATATGATTGCCGCGACAATATAAACAATTGTGCTTGTTGGAACCTCTCGGTAATCTCTGGCAAGCCAAGCCTTTACCATGCGTACCAAAGTCTTCAGATCATCGACGTTTTTACCCAAGGCATCTTTAACTTTGCTTTTGTTCAACTTCTCCATTGCCCCATCTAGCTTAAACTTTAAAGCTTGAGGGTTTCGAATTAAGTCTTGAGCAAGAACTAAAAACTTGGTTTGGACATATTTCAAAAGTCGCTTGTTCATTGTTTGTCTCACCTTAAGAATTCTTTTTCTTTCACACGCTGTGCTAGAAAATTAGATGGTTTCGGAATTATATAACAGGGAGACAAACATGTTATCAAGATTGTTGGCCTTATTTTTGATCACCGCAGGAATTAATGCATCAGAGCTATCTAACTATGAGCGGATTGAATCCATTGAACGACTGGAAAGATTTGCCTTTGGCTCCTGCAACAGTCCATACAATGAGCAGCCATTGTGGGAATGGATCATAAAAGAAGACCCCCAGCTTTGGCTTTGGGGAGGAGATAACATCTATGCTGAGACTGAAGACCCTGAACTGGTAAAACAAACTTACGAGATGCAAAACAATGTGCCAGGCTATAAAGAGTTAAAGGCACAGGCCCCCATCATTGGAGTCTGGGATGACCATGACTACGGCTATGACAATGCGGATTTTACCAATCCAATGAAAGTAGAGAGTCAAAAGCATTTTTTAGACTTTATGGAAGAGCCAAAGGACTCACCAAGAAGGAAGCAAGAGGGAATTTACACCTCCTATGATATCGGCGCAGGTGATACCAAGGTGAAGTTCATTCTATTGGACAATAGATATTTCTTAAACAACCCCGATGAAGAGGACAATATACTTGGAGAGAAACAATGGCGATGGTTTGAAAGGCAGATTCAAGAAAGCGATGCAAAAATCAACTTCATCGTTTCAGGCCTTTCGGTGCTCTCCTATGTTATCCGAAGAACCGAAGAATGGATTGACCATCGACCTGCATTTGATCGAATGAGAAGTTTATTGGATAAGCACAATCCAAGTGGTGTGATTTTTTTAACTGGAGATAAGCACTTCTCCTCCATTTTCAATAGGTTTGGACATTTAGAGTTTATGAGTTCAGGACTTTCCCACACAGTTGAAGGCAAATTAGTAAGAACATACGTTTCGAGGTTTTATCCTAATTCCTTTTTTGGGAAGAACTACGGCATGGTAAAAATTGACTGGAATTCAAAACCCTTAGCGGTTGAACTTTCTATTAAGAGCTTCTACCCTCGCCCAGCGTTCAAATTTAGATATGTTTTGAATCCACTTAATAAATGGGAGCTAGAAGAACCTCAATAAATTCGAACACTTGTAAAAATTACAAAAGTATTCCAAATTATTTGACGCATGGTTATATTGCACAACGAAAGAGGAGTCTACTTCCTTTTTTCTCTCTCTCTTAATGTGTGAAGAAGGGCCTCTAACCAAGGCCCTTTTTTTCTAACTCTAATAAAAATATCTTCTTTTCAATTCCACAAGAATACCCACCAAGTTTTCCATCTGTGCGAACAACTCTGTGGCAAGGCACAATAATTGGCAGAGGATTCTTTCCATTGGCAAGACCTATGGCCCTTGCTTTTTTAATGTCTCCCAGCATAGCTGCCTGAGCTTTATAGCTCACAGTTTTCCCATATGGAATCTCGATTAAGGCCTTCCACGCCGATTGCTGAAACTGTGTCCCGCTTAAATCCAGTGGCAGCTTAAAAGTTTTCCGTTCGCCCTTAAAGTATTCTAGCAATTGGGCATGCGCGGCATCTAAAACATCACAGGATTCAGTGCATTTGTGTTTATCAAAGCTTAGAAACTTCAGACGCTCATCTTGTGCGCCTAGGTATATAGCTCCAAGTGGTGTATTTATTTTTTTTTACTTTTAACATCTATCTAACCTCGAGATAAGTAGTATCAAACTTATATAATTGAAACAAAGTTCATTCTGCTTTAAAAACATTCAAATTTTAATAAAAGGACGCCTGATGAACTTTAATTTCTCTGCTATTTTGATCACTTGCTTTTCCATAAATATCGCTCTCGCTACAGGCGTATCCATCAATCAAACAAACAGTTCATACTCAGAAATTTTAATTCAAACATCTATCACTAAAGGCCTTGAGGACTTGCAGGCCAAAACCCTTGTTGATAGTGCCGACTTTGATCATTTTATAGAGCAAGCACTTAAAACACCATACCTGGTACCCAATTTTTGTGAAGAATTTGAAAGCTTTAAAAACGGTCTCATTTGGTCAAAGCCGAACCATGTCATAATCGAAAGCTGCCGCAAGCAACTTGTTGAAATGATTTCTCCTTTTATGAACGGCGACTTCACTGTAAGAACGATCTTTTACTCCGGTGTGGACGAGTATGACCAGGATTATGAAAAGTTTCTTTTCATGGCAGAGAACTCTATGAGCTCTTATGTAATGGAATTTCAAATTATACAAGACTAGCTTAATAGCCTTCGTAATTGATTTAAAGAGTCGTTTATCATAACGTAGCATAAATCAAAAAGCGGAGAAATAATGAATCAAGGACAACCGGATCTCAATTACGAACTCTACAAGCTAAAGCAATCATTTAATAAAAACAAAAAGGCGTTCATACCCCTAATTATTGCATTGCTTTTGGCGGTAGGCTTTTTTACTTCTTACTACACAGTGGAACCCGATGAGGAAGCAGTTGTTATAAGACTGGGAAGATACTTGGAGACCACTCAACCGGGACTTCACTTTAAAATTCCTTTTGGTGTGGATAGAGTAATAAAAGTAAAAACAAAAATTGTTCATCAAGAAGAGTTTGGCTTTAGAACTCAATCGTTGGACACAAGAAGAACGACCTACTCTTCAAGAAATCTCGACGAAGAATCGCTAATGCTAACAGGCGACTTGAACGTTGCTGAGGTACAATGGGTTGTTCAGTATCAAATTTCAAATCCTTTCAAGTTTCTTTTCAAAACAAGTGAACCAGTAAGAAACATTCGTGATGTAAGTGAATCCATAATGAGAAGAGTTGTTGGTGACATTATGGTTACAGAAGTTTTGACAACAGGAAGAGTTGGAATCGCAGGAGACGCCAAGCAGTTAATGCAAGAGGTACTAGATAAGTACAACATGGGAGTTTTAATTAGATCAATTAAACTTCAAGACGTGAACCCTCCTAAAAAAGTTCAGGCATCTTTTAATGATGTAAACGCGGCCAAACAGGAACAAGAAAAGATGATTAACCAGGCCGAACAGGCCTATAACAAAGTAATCCCAGAGGCCAAGGGTAAAGCTAAAAAACTAGTAAGCGAGGCCCAGGGCTACGCTCAAGCAGTTGTAAACAGAGCAGAGGGTGACGCGGATAGATTTAGCGAAATCTATAGAGAATATATCAAGGCACCAGAAATTACTCAAAAAAGATTGTACCTAGAAACAATGGAAGAGCTCTTCTCCAGAATGGAAGATGTTGTAATTATCGACTCAAAAGTTAAAGGTCTTCTACCTGTGTTTGGAAAAGGAATAACAAGTGAAAAATAGTTCAAAGTTTATATTGTTTATAGTCGCTGCGCTTTTAGTAATTGGCAGCAATTCATTTTACATCCTAACTGAAGGTCAACAGGCCATAGTCACACAATTTGGTAAGCCAATTGGCAAAGGAACAACTGAGGCAGGACTTCACTTTAAGTTGCCTTTCATCCACAAGGTAAGATACGTGGATAAAAGAATCTTAAGCTGGGATGGCTCTCCAAATCAAATTCCAACAAGAGATAAAAAATACATTAGAGTGGACACCACAGCTCGTTGGAAGATTGTTGATGCCCTTAGGTTCATTCAAACTGTTCAAAACGAGCGCGGGGCCAAAGCAAGAATTGACACAATTCTTGACGGACACACAAGAGATGTCATTTCTAGCCATAACCTTGTGGAAGCGGTGAGAAACTCAAACCAAATCCTTGATAACCTTGAAGCAAAGAAAGAGCTGGTTGAAGAAAAGAAACAGAAGGGCGAAGTTGCAGACGCTGCAGTGATAGAAGTTGAAGAGGAAGTCAGCGGCGAGATCGAAAAGATTAGACTTGGCCGTGAACAGTTGAGCGAGCTTATTGTTGAAAAAGCGGACGAAGAGTTAAAAGCACTTGGCATTGACCTTATTGATCTCCAGCTAAGACGAATTTCATATGAAAAATCGGTTGAGGAAAAAGTTTACGATAGAATGATTAGTGAGAGACAAAGAGTCGCGCAAAAGATCCGTTCTATTGGTAAAGGTGAAAAGGCCGAGATTGAAGGTCGACTCTCTAAAGACTTAAATAAAATTGAATCCGAAGCTTACAAAAAGGCCCAACTGATTAGAGGTAAGGCCCAGGCAAAAGCTACAGCGATTTATGCTAAGGCACTAACTAAGGCCCCAAAGTTTTATGAGTTTATGAGATCTCTTGAGGCCTATAAAAAATCGATTAAAAAAGATTCAAAGCTCATTCTCTCTTCAGAGTCTGAATTTATGAAGTACTTTCAATAATCATGGATATGTGGAATATCTTCACCAACATCGCCTCGAAGGACCTCAATTAGAGCGTTAATTGCGTCGGTGCTGGTGAATATTCCATATATGTTCCCCTCGTCATTATTTACAATGAGTGATCCAATTTTGTTCTCGGCCATAAGAAATGCTGAATCAAGAAGACTTGCGTGATAGTTCACAGTTATGGGGTCGGGCGTCATTACATCCTCGGCCTTCAAGTCTGCTTTAAATGCAAATGTGCTCACGGAAGCAAGATCTCTTTCACTTATAACACCTATTGCCATCCCCTCGCCGTTTACCACTGGCAAATGTCTTATCTCTCTTTTTTGCATTTCTTTCATCACTGTGGTGATTGAAGCGTCAGCTTTCACAAATATTGGAGAAGGTGTAGTGTACTCCTCGACAGTTAAGTTCTCAAAATCAGTGTTTTTCTTCACAATTTTCTCCTTGATAAACCTTGCATACAGTTTAAACAACTACCATATTCATGGTATAACTTTTACGACGTCTAAAGATGATATTGCTCATGTTTAGGGTTTTAAAGATGTGTACAATAAAAGCTTAACAAGGAGTTTTAAATGAACGTCACTATGAATTTTCATCAGATTGAATCCACACCAGCTATCAAAGAAATGGTTGAAAAGAAATCTTCAAAGCTTAAAAAGTTTTTTAACGCTGGATTTGACCTGAAATGGACACTAAGTGTCGATAAAGGTGGCCATCACTCTCACACAATTCTTGCTGCTGATGGATTTACCTTGAACGCAGACTCTGTCAAAGATGATTTATACAAAACTTTTGATGATGTCGTGGCAAAATTGGAAAAGCAACTGGTCAAAAAGAAGTCTCAGGCCAAAGACCATATTCACCGTCAGAGACCTGAAATTCAACCAGAGACAGAAACAGAATAACCCAAAAGGGGAAGGCCATGAAAAATATAATTGTTTGCATGCCCATGGATGAAAAAGCCCAAAGCTCAATCATCAAGAAGCTTAAAACTATTAATTGGATCAAGGACTGCAATCTTGAATTCGTACATGTGTTCAAGGAAGAGAGCTATCCATATATGGCCCCCCCAACGATTTATCCCAATCAAGAGCAAAAGATTGAAATCAGAAAGACTATCAAAGAGATCTTTGATGGCATCACAAAAGACTTTTCCCACTCTAAGAGCGAATGTCTGTTTCACTCAAATCCTAAAGAGGGAATGATCGATTACTTAAAAGAGAACAACTCTGAGCTTGTCGTTACCTACACCAAAGAAAAGCACGGCTTTAGGGACTATTTCCACAGCTCCTTCACTGAGCATCTTATAAAGCATGCTCCATGCGATGTTTTAACTATACGATAAAATGACAAGAAGAAGAGCTACGAATGTCCATAGGTGCCCAAACTGCCGCATCAATAGGCGCTGGTGTTTTTGCGACCATATTCAAAAATTTAATACAAGAACCTTCCTCACAGTAGTCATGCACTGTAAGGAGCTAGGTCTGACATCCAACACGTCTTCTCTGGCCCTCAAAAGCTTGGAGTCTTCTGAACTTGCACTTAGAGGGAAAAATGGTGTGGAGTTTGATTTTTCAATTAAGGAAGGCTATCAGCCGCTCTTTCTCTACCCTTCAGATGACGCTCAGGAGTTAAACGAGGAGTTTGTTTCCTCTTTGGACAAACCTGTTCAATTGGTGGTGCCAGACGCAACTTGGAGACAAGCGAGAAAGTTTCACAAGCGTGAAAAGGTTCTCTCCAGTATTCCTGCGGTTAAGTTAAAAGGTCCTTTTGAGAGTATCTACACTTTAAGAAAGGCCCCTGATGAAAACTCAGTTTGCACTTTAGAGGCCATTGCATATGCATTTGGAATTCTTGAAGGAGAAGAGTCTAAAAATAAACTTCTCGCACTTCTAAAAGTTATGAACGAGAGGGTTGAGATTTCAAGAAATCCCTCTCTCTGGTGATTCGCTTTCCTCTTTTATCTTGGCAATCGCTTCATTTACACAATCAGCAAGTTCAGGGTCCAAATCCCCTTCTCTAAACGTCAGATCATATGAGTGCCCATTTTCTTTAACATCGTTAAAATACTGCTTTAGTCGATGAGTTGCCCCAACAACCTTGTGGGAGAAAACTACTGTAAATCCAAAACAAAGAGTGAATGTTGCTAAGAAAACAAACCAAACAGTCATAATAAAGTCGGCCTTAAGCTCCTGCATCATCTCCAAAAATATCTGGTTGCTGGCCAGACCAAACCTTGAAGCCACTGAATCAACGACTTCCAAATTCTTGTCAAATTGATAGCCGACGATCAAAACCGCGGATACAACAATAAGAATGTTAAAGATTAATAGACTGACTTGGAATCGCGGAAAGATTAAGTAATTTTTCCATTTTCTCTGGTACTTTTTAGGCTCGGACATGTGCCCTCCATCTTCACTTGTTTTAATAAGCTATTCGGCATTCTCCGGCGTTTTGTGAATATTAATTATTGATAACACCAGATGTTTTTTTGGATTGTAACTTGGCCCCTCTTCGATTGCTTGGAAGTTTCTCTATTAGAGTTCTTGAACCGTCATACTCATCTTCTTCTTTGGAGAAAACTCTTTGATACTTGGAAAGGGTAGATTTTGTATGGAAAAATTCACAGTCGTCCTCCTGTGGTTCTCCATAGTACCAACTCCCATCAATTTTAAAGTAGTTATATGCATGCCCAGGACCAATCATCCCAAAGATTGGAATATCCAACTCCTTGCCCAGGTGTTTAGCAATACTACTATACTCCGTACACTCACCGACTCTTTTATCGTATATGTCAGCAATTCCTCCAAACTTCGTTTCGTTTCCAAGACTGTATTTCAAAACATTTGAGGCGGCACATTTTAAAAGGCACGCCTTTTGGCAGGAGTTTAAGTTATTAGTAGATACGAAATTTCTGAGAGTGCTTACTAAAAGCTTCCTCTCCATCTCACCTTTGTAGTTATAATTGATTTGGTTATACTTTCTAATTGACTCCGAAACTATTTGTTGGAGTATGGTACCAGCATGATTGGATTTGTTGGTAAAGTCGTATCCAATACTCATATCGTCGGTGGCAGAGACAGTGCACTTGGCATTTAAGATCTTTTTGGTCCTTAGGCATGAGCGTTTAACATCTTCATGCACCTTGTACTTTCTTACTTGAAAAGAAGGAAATCTTTTTAACCCCTGTTTTGAGTCGGTCCCCCTGCACCTCACTACTCTTCTTGTTTTTACAAAACTGCCCCCTCTGGTTTCACACCATTGTTTAGCGTCATTAGAAATGGGTTCTTGCTGATACTCAAGCCTGTCGACACACTTCTTAGTGTTCTCATTCCATTGTCCATGAAAGGCCTCACAATGCTCCTCAACTTTACTAGGAGTAACTTCAAACCTTGAAGTTTGGGCATAACCAATGCCAGGGATTAAAGAATAGCTTAGAATTATTAATAAAGTTTTCACTATAAGCTAATCGGCTTGCTAACTTTATTTTAAAGATACTTTGTTTAACAACGACATAAATAATGATTAGTTAGGCGATTTACCAGGCGAATTTGGGCAAAAAAAAGCCCAGTGGGTTAAACTGGGCTTTTTTATTTCTTTAAATTTATGGTGCCTCAGGAGGGACTCGAACCCCTACGCGTTAGCACTAGATCCTAAGTCTAGCGTGTCTACCAATTCCACCACTGAGGCATAAATTTGAAAGAGCCATCAAATAAATTTGAAGGTGAATGTATATATAAGAGGTTCAGGAGGAAAAGACAAGTGTTTTCTTAACTTTTGCGATGCAAAATTCAATATTTTATGCCGCTTTTTTAGACCTTCCCTTTTTGGAAGCGACTTCTTTCTCAAGCGCCTTTATCTTATTCTTAAGGCCTGTAATCTCACTTTTATATTTAACAACCTGCTTCTTTTGCTCTCCAAGCTCTTTTTGGGCCTTCGCAAACTCAGAATTGAGCTTTTTAACCGATTGCTCGAGGCGGTTCTCATTGGCACTCTTCTCATCCTTAGAGCCGGACTTCTTCGCACCTTGGGAGGCCATCTTTTTGGTTAGCTCTTTAACAGACTTTTCAAGCTGAGCATTTTTGGATTTGAGGGTCTCCACCTCATTATTCGGCTTAGGCTCAGTGCCCTTCCCTTTTTCTGCCATAGCAACAAGACGGGCCTCATTTTCTTTTAACTTTCTGATTTCTTCGTTGGCCTCTTTTGTTTTCTTTTCAGCAGCGCTTGCCCTTTCACGAAGCTTCTTTTCCTGGTCTTTTAGTTTTCCAAATTGAGCTTCAACGGCATTTTTGTGTTTTTCAGCTGAAGTTAGTTTATTTTCTAGTTGGTTTTTGAGTCTTGATAAGTTTCTATTTTCGGCCATAAGTTCGGCTGAATTGTCTTTGGCCTTTGTTTTCTCTTTTGATTTGACCAGGTTATTGAGCTTGCCCTTATAAACACTTACTGTCTTTTTAGCGGATTCAAACTCTTTCTTTATTTTTTTCAGCTCACCTTGCAATTTGGCCGTTTGGTCCCCTGCAAGTCTATGGTTTAGAGTTTCAACTTGAGCTTTAAAAGCGTTGATTTCGGCCTGTTTCTTTTCAACCAAACTTTTCACACTCTCTTTAATTCTTACAATTGCAACGTCTTTGGCCTTGGATTCCTTATTTGCTTCGTGTATAGCTGACTTGTATTTGCTCTCTCTTTTACCATGTTCAATTTCAGCTTTCTTAAAGTTTTCCTCTGCAAGCTTTGCGTTGTTTAAAACTTCCTGCTCTCTCTGAACCATTCTGGCAATGGATTGAATTGACTCAGGTGAGAGAGTTCTTCCATTTTTTAGATCCTCTATGGCCTGTAGATCGACATTTTCGGCTTTTATTTCAACTCCAAAAACTTTTTCATCGTCTGTTTCAGCCTGAACTTCGATAGCGGCTTCCTCTTTGGCCTCTGCCTCAATTGCTGATGTAATTTTGTCACCGGACTCTAAAGCTTTAACCTTAACTGCCAAACTCTTGTTACTGGCCATAAGCTTTTTATTTTCGTCTTCAACGCTTTTAAGACGATCCATAAGCTTAGTGTCTTCAAATGAGGTGTTTTTACTCTCACCTGGAGCTTCAGAGAATAGGTTTTCAACAACTTTTTTTGTTTCTTTTTCTTTAACCTTCTCGGTGGCACCCTTTACGAGTACTTTAACTTCACCTTCGTCTTTGGATAGAGTTTTTGACAAGGCCTCAATGATTTCTTTTTCCTTATTTTCGATTTCATCTCGATTTGCCTTTTCAAACCTGAACTGTTCGTTCAGAGTTTCTCTCATTGATTCTTTTACAATTTCTTGAAATCCATCCTGTGCGACATCATCAGGGCTAAACAATAAAGCATCAGGAGATAGGTTAAGTTCTTTTGAGTCTTTTATTTTCTGCTCAAACTTTGTTTTAAATTTTTCTCTAAACTCTGGAGAGGCGTTTTGTAGAACGCTCTTTTTCCTTTCCACTATAAGTGGGTCCCGTGCCTCCTCTATAAACTCATCAATTTCATTTTTATCTGATAGAAGCCCCTCCACAGCGGCTTTTACATTATTGTTAAAAAAGTCGCTTAGATGTTCGGATTCAAGCTCTGAAAGCTTCAATCCAAGGCCTGTGGCATAATCTTTCAACTCCATTCCAATTTTCTTTGGAGCCTTTGATCTTAAAAACTTTTTCGCTTTCGGATCAATATCTAATGAATCAAGACCATTCAATGCAAGACTTACAAACTTAAACGCTCCTTTCTCCTCATCTTCAGAGGAACCAGACTTAACATTAAATTGGCCTAGTTTTTTCTGCGCTTCCCCTGAAATTCTTTGGGCTAAGTTCTCAGTGCCGGTTTCTTTAAGTCCTACGATGCTTGCTTTAAATTGATCTTCTTCCTCTTTGCCGCTGATTGTTTGGGAAAACCTGTCAGTTCCCTCTCCCCCAGGAATGATTTGAGAATTTTGATTCTCTTCTTCAGCGTTTCCTAAAACTCGATTGATCACATCAGCATCTATCTGAGAACTAACACGATTTACTACTTCTTCACTTAGGGTGTCGCTTAGATCTTTTTTAAATTCTTCCTCATCCTCAAGATTTCCTCGCACTCTTTCCAGTTCTTCCTCATAAGCGTCCGTAATGTTTTTCTTTTGAATTTTTTCGAGTAGAGCTTCCTTATCCCCATCGCTCAGTCGCTGTACAAACTCCTCTCCAGGGTAATCAGAAAGAACTTTTCCAAGATCCTCTTCCGTCATCTCGGACAATATGCTATCAGGATAAACTTCTTCAAAATGCCCTATAGCAAAAGCTATGAGCTTAGAGGTGTCTTCGGGTTGCTTCGCTAGAGCGGATTCAGGGTCAACCCCGTCAACCACCATCTCCAGAATTCCACCTGGAAGATATTGGTTTGCAAGTTTTTCACTTTTGGAAACAGCGGCATGCTCCGCTTTATCAGCACTCTCATATTCACCAACCTTACGATCAAGGCTGGCCATGATTGAGGATGCTGTTTTTATATTATTAAAAGATATACCATTGAACTTTCCATTTAACTTTGAACTCCAAAAGCCATTGATGACAACTTTTCCAGGATTTTCCAAGAAAGTTACATCCATAAAGTCGGCGCTTCTGGATGATACGGCCAGTAGGTACCTTAAGGGATCTGATGAGTTAACTGCTCCGAAGGAATCCACCATGTAATCCGCTACAAAGTTCTTAACCGAAGCGTGAACATTTACTGCAAAGTAGTCACCATTATGAGCATACTCAACTTCATATGGAACCCCTGCAAGCCCGGCCTGTTTTAGGTAAGTAAAATACATTAAGATATGATCTAGGAAGCTTCTAAGCGAGACGATATTAAAACCGCTCTCAAAAGCTTTCAAGCTTAGTTCATCAACGGATGAGCCAATAGCAAGATGATTTGTAACTTTAAAGTTCTCTGTCTGTTTAAAGATACCCGAATACGCCTCGTCCAAATGGATATTGCACTCATTGGTAAAGAACTTAGTTAAAGCCGCTTTTCCCAGATCTGTGGAGGCGAAGAGAGGATCAAAAGCAAAACGCCCATTTCCAAGCATAAATGTCTTCATCTCTTTTACTTGTCCAAGACACACTATCGTGATTTCATTATTAATCACATCATAGTCTTTCTCCGCCAGCAAGGCCTCTTCCTCAGAGTCCACAACAATAAAGTCTAGCTGATCATAGTCAACCGCTTCGCTTCGCAAAGAAGTCTCTGCGCCAATTTTAGCGAAGATTTCAGACAAGCTTTCTGGAAGCTCTTGGCATAAATTGAGAATTTTAATTTTCCCACTCACCTCAAGCTACCTCACCCTGCTTTCTCTCTTCCACTGCGACTCCCCACTTCATTGCCTCTTCCCATAAAGAGAGAGTTGTATTAAGCGGAAGTTTATTTTGTATTGTTAATTTTTTAAGCTTGCTTAGACCTTCCTTTACCAAAAGAGCACCATCATAGTTTTGAAAGATATGCTCCTCAAAAGGAGTAATATTGTCCCCAAACATTAGAATCGTTTCGGTTTCGGATATGGCGCCATATGTATGTCCGCCTGGGAATCCACTTCCATCCGCTTTTTCATGATGATACCTAATGAAGTCCACGGTCTCTGGATTATAAAAACAATTTGAATGCTCTAGGGCCAGCTCTGCGCTAAGATTAGGATGTTCTGTGAACTCAAGCAGCTCTTTACTGGCATCATTTCTCGCCTTTAAAAACTCAATACCACTCCCAGGAGCATTTCTCTCTTTTTCACATGCAATAGAAAGAAGAAAGTTAAACTCTTTTCTCCCCCCAAGTGAGTAATCCATCATAAATGAGGCGTTGTATAAATCTGAAATAAAATTAGTGTCCAATATTGAGTGCATCACGCAGTTCATGACAGAGAATGAACTGGTTAACAAGGCCCTAGAATACAAAACTAGACTCGACTCTTGCAATGATACAACAACATCTTCTGGAAGGTTGTAGAACTGGTCAAAGCAAGCGCTTACAAAACTTAAAAAGCTTTTGTCACTTTGCTTCCAATAATCGTCAGCAAAAATCTTAACAAGCTCATCTTTGACTCTTCGCCTTTGAATTTCATTTTTTGCGTTGTTAAACTTGGAAAAAATAGTTTTGTACTTTTGAGACTCTTTCTCACTGGCAATGTTTAAACAGTAAAAAGACTGAATGCCCTTTCTTTTATACTTCACCAAAAATTCTTCTTCCACAAAGTCCCCAGCTCGAAGCAATAAAAAAGGACGCTCTTGGATAAAGGTAAAAATATGGCAGGGGGGAACGCTATTCGCATCGATATCACTTAGCTTTACAAGCTCAAGTTCATCTTTAGTAAATGTAATTCCCTTCACTGAATATTCCATACGTATTTTTAGTCCTCTCATATTTATCGGAAGTTTGACCGCTCAAGTTTATGAAATCATTAAGTCTGAAGGTTTTTTATGGAGGCACATTAAGATTGCCGATTGATGACTAAACTAGTATGAATTAGGCCGTTTAAATTCTTATATATTACAAGGGCTTAGAATAATGGACGCCAATATTTCTTACATCGACCTAATGGTAGTTTCTCTATACCTGAGCGGAATATTTTTCCTGGCCTTCAAGTCGGGAAAGTTCAAGTCCGCACATGGAAGTGGAAGTTTAATAAACGATCAATATTTGGCCGGCAAATCTCTTACTTTTTCAGAGTCCTTATTTTCAATTATTGCAACAGAGGTGAGCGCTCTCACTTTTTTAGGCATCCCCGCCTTTGCCTATGGGGGGGATTTTTCCTTTATTCAAATTTATATGGGAGCTCTTTTTGGAAGGCTTGTCATCGCTTTTGTTTTCTTGCCTAAAATTTACGACAAAGGGCTAACTGTATACTCTGTTATGGGGATCAATGGAACCAGAATGGGCCAAAGGTTTGCGGCCTTGTTCTTTTTTATCAATAAACTTCTGGCAGTGGGAGTAAGATTGTTTGCAGGATCCATTATGGTAGCGCAGTTCTTTTCTCTTGATATCATCTGGGCCATCCTAGTTATCTGTGTCCTTACATTTTTCTACACCTTGATCGGCGGCCTCAAGGCAGTTGTAAGAACAGACATGATACAGATGGGACTTTTTGTTGTGGGAGGAATGATAGCTCACATCATCATTCCAGAGGTTGCAAACACAGATTGGTCCACACTAATGCTACAGGCGCACGAGGCCGGCAAAACGAGTTTCTTTAGCTTTAGCGACCCCTCTCCCTTTTTGGTTGGAGTTTTAGGAGGCGTGCTATTTGACATGGCCACTCATGGTGTTGATCAAGATTTCGCCCAAAGACTCACCGGAAACAAGTCCATGAAGGGTGCGCAGAAAGCGATTGTCATATCCACTTTTCTCTCAATCTCGGTTGGATTTTTATTTTTATCCATAGGAGTGCTGCTATGGTCTCATTATCAGACTGTTGCTCCACCAGATATATCAAATGACAAACTGTTCGCTTACTCTATCACCACCCATTTTCCAGAGGGACTTAGAGGCCTTATGGTTGCAGGAGTCTTAGCTGCGACAATGAGTACTCTTGACTCAACAATTAACGCCTTGAGTGCTAGCTTTTATAGTGACATCGCTCACCACGAGACAACCAACAAGAAAGAAGTTTCTAAATTCTACACTAGAGACACTCTTGTCATTACAATTCTTCTAACTGCAGTGGCCTTAATATCTTCTAAGTCAGATGGACTTCTTATACTAGGACTTGAGATAACTTCCTGGACCGCTGGCTCGCTTTTGGCGCTGTTTATTTGCTCAGTAATCCTTCACAGGCATACAGGCCTAAAGCTTGATTTTTATGCGGTTGTGGGTGCCTATGCTGTTGGGGTAGCTGCGGTGTACTTTAATAGGTTTGTTATTGGAGGAGTGTGGCAGTGGAATGTTTACTATGGGTTTGCGCTATCAATGGCCTTCCTTCTTATCAAAGGAAGGCTTTATGACAGTAAGAACTAACGGGTACCTTCTTCAAGCAATTCCTTAGGCACACCTTTTGGTATCGCCGAAAGCAATGATTTTGTGTAGTCGTTCTCAGGGTTGTGATAAACCTTGAAGGCCTTATCAAGCTCAACAATCTTCCCTCTATTCATTACGGCCACTTCATCGGAGATAAAGTTCACAACAGATAGGTCGTGGCTGATAAAGATGTAAGTTAAACCAAACTCATCTTGAAGGTCTAATAAAAGGTTTAAAACTTGGGCCTGTACAGAAACATCCAATGCGGAAACTGATTCGTCACATATGATAAAGTCAGGGTTAACCGCCAATGCTCTTGCAATACAGATCCTCTGTCTCTGGCCACCTGAAAACTCATGTGGATAACGACTTAATTGTGAAGCACTCAGACCCACTTTCTCCATAAGCCACTTAGCGCGGTCGATTTTTTCTTTTTTATTGGCGCCAATATTGTGAAGATCCATAGGCTCAAGCAAAGTCTCACCAATAGTCATTCTAGGGTTTAATGAAGAATACGGATCTTGAAAAATAATCTGCATTCTCGAGCGCATTTCTCTTAATTGCTTTTTATCGAGCTTAGTTAGATCTACACCATCGTATATAACCTGTCCGGCAGTTGGCTCTATTAGTCTTAAAATGGTTCTTCCTAGGGTGGTTTTTCCACAACCCGACTCCCCAACAAGCCCTAGTGTCTTTCCTCTTTGAACTTTAAAGGAAACGCCATTCACGGCCTTAAAGTGATCAACAGTCTTGCCGAACAATCCTCCCTTGATTGGGAAGTGAGTGTGAAGATTATTTACTTCAAGCAACACATCATCGTCTTTATGCTCTTGTTTTGGTTTTGAAGCAAGTTTGGTTTTTTCAGGGTCAACCTCAATCTCGTTTCCTTGCTCATCCATAAAGTCTGCAACAGTCAAAAGTCTTGAAGGGTTTTTATCCAAGCTTGGACGACATGCTAAAAGACCTTTGGTGTATGGATGCTGGGCGGAAGTGAAAATCTTTTTGGTATCACTCTTCTCAACAAGATTGCTTCTATACATAACTACAACATCATCAGCGATATCTGCAATTACACTTAGATCATGGGTAATGAAGAGCATTCCCATTTTATACTTTTCTTGAAGATCAAACATCAACTCAAGAACTTGTTTTTGAATTGTCACATCCAAAGCTGTCGTTGGCTCGTCGGCAATGAGAAGCTTTGGCTCACAGGCAATCGCAATAGCAATACATACTCTTTGCTTTTGTCCCCCACTCATTTCATGAGGATATTTTTGAACACTGGATTTTGGATCAGGGATTCCAACTTGATGAAGAAGCTCTTCAGCTTTTTGCCATGCCTCTTTCTTATTCATCCCTTTGTGGAGCATTAGGACTTCAGCGATTTGATCACCAACCTTAAATACTGGATTTAGGGCACTCATAGGCTCTTGGAAGATCATAGAGATTTCGTTTCCTCTTATTTTTCTCATCTCCTCATCGCTTGCGCCTACTAGATCTTTTCCTTCAAATAATATTTGTCCGCCGGTGATCTTTCCCGGAGGATTGGGAATAAGTCCCATTGCCGCTAGAGAGGTTACAGACTTCCCGGAGCCAGACTCCCCTACAAGTCCAACAGTTTTTCCTTTTGGCACATCAAAGGAAATTCCATTAACAGCTCTAACTATCCCTTCGGGAGTGTTAAAGTCTACAGTAAGGTCTCTAATGCTTAATAAATCCATATATTAATCCTTGCCTTTTAGTTTTGGATCGAGGGCGTCTCTAAGAGAGTCACCTAAAATATTAAAGGCCAACACCACAACAAACATGGCAATGGTGGCTCCGGCCAATTGCCACCATACGTCTCTGGCCAGTTCAAGTTTTGCGTCATCTATCATTGTACCCCAACTAGGCTGTCCTGAAACTCCAAGGCCTAGATAAGACAAAATTACCTCCGACTTGATTGCAACTTGAAACTGCAAAGAGGTAAAGATAATAACGATATGCGAAACATTTGGAAGAATATGCTTGAAAAGCTTTCTTCCATGTCCAGCACCTAATGAACCTGCGGCCTGTACATAGTCTCTATCTTTATGCTTCATCACTTCGCCTCTAATCAGTCTTGCGAGTCCAACCCAAGAAGTTAGCCCCAAAGCGATGTATACAGTGGTGATCCCCTTTCCAAGAATGAATGCAATGGACATTAAAAGCATAATTTGTGGCACGGAAGAAAAAGTTGTGTAAAACCACACAACTAGCTCGTCAATCCATCCACCAAAATACCCAGCAACAGCTCCAAAGAAAACACCTATGGGAATGGCGATCGCTGATGAAATTAGTCCCACACTCATGGCTATTTGGGTACCATGTATAACTTTTTGTAAAACGCTTCTGCCAAAAATGTCTGTTCCCAGCCAATGCTCTGAACTTGGAGGCGAGTATGAAGCTCCAACCTCTTTGCCCCAATCAGCTGCGATTACACCCCACCAAGAAAGAAGGGCAATCAATGCGTAAAACAAGACGATCCCTAAACAGAGAACGGCCTTTTTTTCCTTTTTTAACCTCTGCCAAGCGTCACCTAACAATGATCTTCCCTTAATGGATTCGATCTCAATTTTTTCATCACTAGTCATAATAGCGTCTGCAGTATCCATAATTTCCTTATTTTAACTTAACTCTTGGATCAACCACTGTGTACAAAATGTCCTGCACCAAAGTGAATACAATATAGGCCACGGCCGAGAGAACTGTTATTGCCTTTAGGACCGGGAAGTCTGAAGCGTTCAATGCATTAATAACCATATTCCCCAGTCCTGGTATTGAGAAAAAGCTCTCTAAAAGGATAGATCCCAAAAGCAAAAACGGCAGCTGCACCACTGTGTAGGTAATGATTGGAATCATTGCGTTTCTAAGTACATGCTTTAAAAGAATCTTCTTTTCAGATACACCTTTAGCTCTGGCGGTTCGCACATAGTCTTGATACATCTCATCCAAAATCAATGTTCTATAAAATCTAGTGTCTGGCCCAAGACTCAAAACAATCCAGATAATAATTGGCAACGTGATATATGGCATGACCTCAGGGAAGCTGTACTCAAAACCGGAGATTTCGAACCAGCCCAGCTCAAAAGCGAATAGCCATTGAAAGACCATGATGTATACAAGAGAGGAAATGGACATCATCGCAATCGTTAAGATACGAATGAAAAGATCTATCCCCTTTCCTCTAAAATAGGCCACAATCGTCGCTAGCAAGATACTCACAACAGTTGCAAGGAAGAATCCCGGAAGAGTTACAGACAGAGATGGTATCGCCCCCTGAGCGATCATCTGGGAAATCTGCTGCTTTGTTGCCCACGATCTTCCAAAGTCAAAAGTGAAAGCGGATTTAACAACGTCAAAGTATTGCGCAATCAACGGCTTGTTTAAACCAAGCTGCTCACGAAGTTCGGCCATCTGAGAAGCAGTGGCATGTTTGCCTAAAAGAATCCCTGTGGGGTCCCCAGCAACAACGTTAAATAAAAAGAAGATTAAAAAGCACACACCCAACAATACGGGGATTAGATACAAAACTCTTCTAAAAATATAATTCCAAGTTGAACTCATTTATCTTCCTAAAGTTTTTCCAGTAGCTTCTTTTTCTTTTTAAGGTCAACATCCCAGTACTTAACGTTTCCATAGTTGAAAGTTGAAAACTTGTAGTTTTCAAGCCACCCATGTTTTACAACAAAGCTTGTTCTGTGAACTCCAAGTATCCAAGGCACCTTTTCAGAGTATTTCTGCGCAAGCTCCTCGTAAAGCTTCGCTCTCAGAGGACTTGGCTGCATTTTAGTTGCCTTGTCAAATAGCTTGTTAAACCCTGGGTCGTTGAAGTTTGATCCGTTAGGACCTGGAGAGGAGTTTGGTCCATACAGTAGCTGAAGAAAGTTTTCAGCATCAGGATAGTCACCAACCCACGCCATTCCATAAGTTTGAGTTTGACGCTTATGGACTTTCTCCGTTAACTGAGGCCATGTGTTAGTCACAACCTGTACGTTTACGCCAATTTTCGCCATCTGCTTTTTGAAGAACTCCCCCATTTGTCTTGAAACGGTTTTCGCTAAAGTGTCATACTTAATAACTGGAAGTCCTTTCCCTCTTGGGTAGCCAGCTTCTGTAAGAAGCTTTTTGGCCTTTTCCAAGTTGTATTGCATGTAAGGGTTTTTATAATCTTTATCGTAGCCAGCAATCCCTGGTGGAATTGGGGTCTGAGCTAAAATTCCATTGCCGTTATAAAATAATTCATTGGATTTCTCTCTATCGTAGGCCAATGACAAGGCCTGCTTTAGTTTAACGTTATCTTTAAATAGAGGATCTTCATGATTGAAGGCAATATAAGTAACGTCGAGATCAGGTGAGATCTGAAGCACAATCCCCTTTTTAGCGTATTCTTCAGTAACTCCTTTATTAGGCGCTACAACAGTTTCAAAGTTGTCCTTCGGAATTGAGATGTAATCAAGCTTCCCTTTTTCAAATGAGAGCCATCTTGGTTGGGATTCAGGTTGAATTACAACAACTAGTTTCTCAACTAGTGGAAGTGTTTTTCCAGCATCCTCCAAAAGACCTGCAGCCTTGTCCTCTGGAGTTCCCTCGCTTGGGTAGGTTTCTTTTCTGTAGTTTGGATTCTTATGATAAACAATTTTGTTAGATTGAGTGTAGGTATCCGTCATAAAAGGCCCAGTTCCAACCGGGTTGTTTAAAAACTCTTTTCCATAGTGCTCAACGGCCTCTCTAGGAACGACCATTGTGTAAGTCATAGGAAGAGCATACAAAAACTGCGGAGACTTTTCTTTTAATTTAAATTGAACAGTGTATTTATCCAAGGCCTTAAGCCCTGAAACTTCCTCGTCATAATTTGTTTTTTCAAGTCTCTTTTGCTTTTCTCTCCACTCGTTTAGACCTTCAAGTTTACCATCTAAAATCCACCAACCAATGGCATTGTTTCTTGGATCAGCAAGTCTTTTGAAGGAGTAAACAACATCCTCGGCAACCATTTCTCTGCCTTTTCCATCTTTGAAACATTTGTTGTCGTGAAAAAGCACTCCCTCTTTCAACTTAAAAGTATATGTTAGTTCGTCTTTGGAAACTTTTGGCATTTCTTTAGCCAAGTTGGGAATCAACTCGTATGGTCTTTTAAGATAATGATACTGAAGAAGTCCCTCATACACTCTCGCCACTTCAGTACTTGAATAAGTGTCTCCAGTGTTAATAGGATCCAGACCTTTAACCTTGCTTTCAACAGTCAGGTTTAAGACTTTTTCATTTAGGTCTCTTTTTTTGGTACAGCTGGCGAAGGTCAAAACCAACAGTAATAGTGAAAGAAGCTTTTTAATCATAGGATCCCCTTGTAAACTCTACTCATTAAATCAATATGTTATATAACTTTAACTTAAAGTCTTAAAAGGTTCTATAAAAACAAATAATGACTGACAAGAAGTGCAATTTGACGCCATCTAGAGGGGTCTTTCCGACACTAGAACTCAGTTTTTTCCAAACAATCTCTTACAATCAGCTCCATTCCAAATAGAGGCTCACCCTTCTTGTCCTTTAATTTAAAATCAAACCTTCCAAAGTGACCTTGAGAGACAACGTTTAAAAACTTTAACCGAGCTTTATAGTTTCTTATTCTAAAATTGCCATAGATTTCTTTGTCTTTTACTTCCCAAACAATGGGGCTCTTTTGATTGGCAACAAGCCCCTTTTGTATCAGGAAGTCTTTAAAAAATGTCTCCCACATAACATTTGCGGAATCTAATAAACTAGGATCAAGTCCTTTTGCGTTTTTCAACAGGGCCTGCTCGTAGCTTGCATTGGTGACTGGTTTATCGTGAGCTGTGTCCCATTCAACTACGATGCTTTCTCTGCCATACACAGGGAAGTCTATGATAGACGCCCACTTAAGTTCATCCTCTACAAAGGAGCTTTGAAAAGAAAAGACATGCTTTTGGCCAGCAAATATAAATCTGCCCTTGCCTTCTGAATTTAGACAAATTCTACGCTTGGCCTGCTCTGGTGAATTGGAAACCTTTACTTCTTTAAACAAAGCACAGCTTCCCAACAATAAAAATAAAGAGATTTTAATAAATGAATACATAGAGAAAAGATTAGACCTCAAAACTTGAGAAATCAATTCAGCAGATCATTCTTCTAAGAAAGAGGCCGGTATACGATCCGAGTCCAAGCTTTTTAGAACTTCTATCAACTCTTCTCTTTCAGAAGCAAATTTAGCAAGTCCTATTGCGTTCTCGATGTAACGCTTGGCATTCTTAAAGTCGCGAAGCTTTCCATACACAATCGCCAGGTGTTTTTGAATTGAGATATCGTCCGGCACAAGCTTTGCCGCTTTTTGCAACTCCACAAGAGCTCTTTCAACATCTCCAACCTTATAGAAGTACCAGCCAAGCGAGTCTCTTATGAATCCATCATTAGGGTTTAATGCAATGGCCTTCTTTATTAATTCATACGCCTCATCCAACCTCTCACCTTTCTCAAGAAGAGAGTATCCAAGAAAGTTGTAGGCATATGCATCTTTTGGATTATCTTTGATGATACCTTCAATTAAAGGAAAGACCTTTTCATACATCTTCTCTTTTTCATA
Source organism: Halobacteriovoraceae bacterium (assembly GCA_002711995.1). GTDB lineage: Bacteria > Bdellovibrionota > Bacteriovoracia > Bacteriovoracales > Bacteriovoracaceae > UBA845. The sequence goes on from PASN01000009.1 coordinate 168,724, forward strand.
TAAAGATGCCAGATAGTAAGTATGGTTATGACTAAAGTTCTCTTTTTGAGAAATAGTTTCCAATGCCTTAATCGCAAGTTCATTCTCTTGAATGTTTTCATAAAAGTTGGCCAGGATCACCTGAAGCTCCACCTCTATCTCTGGCAGCTCTTTAGTTTTCTTCTCTACAAGTGCTGTGAACTTTTTGGACAGCTCTCCCTGCTTCCCTGTTTTAGAAGTTTCTTCCAGGGCAAGCGCAGACAACATTTGAGCTGCTTGAAAAGAGCTGTCTTGATAAAGGCCACTGCTAGATGGAACTCTTGAGAAGTACTCAATTGAGTTTTCAAACTCTTTCATCTCTTGGTAGATGGCCCCTAAATAGTAAAGGATTTTGTCATTTTCTGGGGCTGCAACAAGCAGCTCTTTAAAGGTAACAATTGCCTTATGATACTCTTTAGAGTCAGTATAAAGGATTCCAAGCTTTACTTTTAAATTAAGGTTTTCAGGATCGTGATCGCTCAATCTTTCAGCAAATGGAATGGCCTCATTAAACTTCTTGGTCGCAAACATCAGTTGAACCAAACGAGAAAGTATCATGACATCATTTGGTTTTTGCTTTAAATATTTTTTATAGATTGAGATTGCCTTTTTATTCTTCCCTTGCTCTTCATGTGCCAATCCAAGCGCCATTGTTGCCTGGCTAAAATCAGGCTCAAGTTTCGAAGCTTTTTTGAAGTAATACTTTGCCTTCTCAATCTCACCTCTATCCACGTGCATTTTGCCTATGTAGTATGAGAAAAGACCTCTTCCAGGAACATTTTTTTCACATTTCTTTAACGAGGACACCGCCTTTTTGAAGTTCCCCTCGCTGACATGAGACTTAGAGAGGAAAATACAGGCATCTTCATTTTTTGGATTCTTTTTAAGTATTTTTGCGTAAACCTTTTGAGCTGGTTTATGTTTACCCAAACTAGAGTAAACACCCGCCAAAACGAGAGCGATATTTTCATTAAAATCTTTTCTTTTATATAAATTTTCAAGAATCTCTTGAGACTCTTTAAGTTTGCCTACTCTAATTAGGCCAACCGCTCGCTTTTTTAAAATAAACGGGTCATTGGGCACCAGACCTACGAGATGCTTCAATATAAGGTTTGAAGTGACATAATCACCTTCCATCTGCGCAGCACTTGCTTTTAGATACATATCACTTGCAAGGAAGTTGATCTTGTCCTCACCACTGGCCTTGGCGGCTATGGCAAGCTCTTTAAGTTGGTTAGAAACCCTCTTTAAACTCTGTTTGTTTAATTTTTCAATCTCTTTAGGACTTAGATGCTTGTTGGCCTTTGGGGCCTGTTTCTTAACGGTTTGAACCTGCGCGCAGCCGGTCAAAAGCAATATAGCAGCTATAATAAGAGATCTGAGCATTACTTGTCCTTGTAGTTTCTCAAAAGGCCTTAAAGGCTTTTTAAATAATCGGATTTTCTTGCAGAATTCTTAAAACAAAGTGGCAAGGATCAGATATTAGGTCATTTATTCCGAAAAAGTACCAACTAAGTACTTTATTACGCTCTCTGACTAACAAAATGCGTAAAAATTACTCAATTTATTCTAAATTTCCTATTTTAGTTCTTTTTTTGACTAACCGGGTTGACTTTTTTTCGGCCTTTCTTGTATGAAGTGACCACTCAAGCAATTGAGCACCAGCGTTAAATTAACGCAACGGGCTTTGGGTAAATTTATTTATCACTTTGCAGAGTAAGTACTAGGGAAACTTTTAAAAACAAATACTTAATGTTGAACGTCACCTCACAAGTATTAGGGGTAAACAAAACAGGGGAAAGCCGAATGAAAGATGTAAGAACTATTAAAAGGTACCAAAACAGAAAACTTTATGACACTTTTCAATCTTGCTATGTAACGCTTGAAGAAATTGCTCAAATCATCAGAGAAGGCAACGAGATCCAAGTTATCGACAACAAGACTAAAAATGACATCACATACATGACTCAAATCCAACTTCTTTTTGATCAAGAAAGAAAGTCTCTTAAGCCAGGTGACACTGAGCTACTTAAGAGAGTTATCAGATCTGAAGAAGGAACTCTTACTGGCTACATCAAAGGCCTAGAGAAAGAAATGGGACTAGACTTCCCTACTTCTATCGTGAACAACGAAGTTGCTGCTTCTGAAGAGAAAAAAGAAGAAGTTCCAGCTGCTGCATTCTTGAACTCTAACAGCGTTAACCTTAACACTGTTGAGACATCAACGACTCTAAACTAAAAAAGAGACGCATATATGACATTTAATTCAATGTCGAAGCTCATGGCCTTTGTGGCCATGAGTTTTCTTATTTCGACAAATTCTCTTGCTCAAAACAAAAACGAAGACAAAGAACTAGAAAAAGAAACATCCGCAACAGTTTCTGCCGCAAGACGCGAAGTAGGCAAACACGGCTTTGGCGTGGGCCTTGGACAGACTTTTCTTCTAGGTAGTCTTCAAAGCAAAGGTGACAGCCAAATTACTGGCGAGCTCTTTTATAGCTACACCGCAAGTTACTCATTTGACCTGCTAGTGAACCTTCACTCTTCTCATCACTCCTACCAAGGTAAGGATGTGTGGCTTAGAGGGTTGGCATTCAGCATCAAAGCTCGCTCTTATGAGTTTGACGCATTCTCACCATATGTCATTGGCGGACTTGGCTTTTACGAGCCTAGAATTGCCAAAGACGGAGTTCAATCTGAAAGAAAAACAACTTTTGGATTCAACGCCGGTGGTGGTGTGGACCTGAGATTGAATCGCCGCGTTGTGATTGGCATACTTGGTCAATATCATAATCCATTTGATATCAAACAAGATGAGACCGAAGATGTAAAAGGATCTTACTTTAAGCTTTTACTTACGAGCATGTATTTGTTTTAATACGCGGACATGTTGTCCGATCATAAAAGACTATACATAATTACAGGCAAGGGCGGCGTTGGTAAAACCGCCCTTTCTTTGGCCTTTACTAAATACCTGAGAACTCAGGGGGTAAAGGCAAACTATCTAAATTTCACAACAGCAAACTTAGACAAACCCAAACACGATATCCAAGAAATCATTCAAGCAAAAAAGATGGATGTTCCTCTTACTGCATTAAACCTTTATGATTGCGCTTCTGGATACGTTGCAAAAAAATTAAAATCCCAAACCATTGCCAAGTTTGTGGTCAAGACTCCATTTTTTAAAGCGCTAATTAGCATGATTCCGGGTTTTAACTACACAATATACTTAGGCCAGGCATTGGAGCTTCTAAAACAAGACCCTGATCAGGTATTTGTTCTAGACTCCCCTTCTTCAGGCCATGCCATCACAATGCTTGAGGCAACCAAGAACTTTGGAGAAATTTTCCAATCAGGATCTTTATTTGATGACACTCAAAAGATGTTGTCTCACATATACGCTCCAGGGTTTGCTCAAATAAATATTCTTACACTTCCAATTCTTATGGCAGTTAACGAGGCGATGGAGCTGAAAGAACAACTCAAAAGCATTGCCCCAATAGACAGCAAGGTTGTATGCAACAATAGCTTTGCAAGACTGGAAGGCGCGACCGAAATGGACTTGCCAAACTTTCTGCAAAAGAAGCTTGATACTGAGAGACTTATTGAGAAAGAATACGGGGAGCAAATACAGTCATTCATCCCCCACTCTTTAAGGAACATAGACGAGGAAATAGTAAACGATTTGGTGCCCCACATGGGCCAATTGGTATAGGTGAGCTGTGAACTTAAAACCAAAACCTTTTGAAATTTTTAGTGGAACAGGCGGCGTGGGAAAAACAACTCTTGCAGCCTCAAGGGCCATTTATCTTGCTCAACAAGGTTGTTCAGTTCTTCTTATTACCATTGACCCGGCCAAGCGTCTGAAGGAAGTTCTTAGCATTAAAGATGAGGATGCTGGAAAGGTCGTTTCGATCTCAGATCCTCTTGGAGATGGAGCCAAGCTTGATCTAGACGTTGAGCTTATGAATCCTGAAGAGACAATAAAAAGAATAGCTCAAAAAACTGATTCAGATGACATTGTTAAAAACAGAATCCTAAAAATTTTGGCCCGTCCCTATGGCGGTCTAAATGAGATTTTGGCAATCATTGAGCTCCAACTCAATATGGATAAAAACAAATACGACGTGATCGTATTAGACACACCTCCAGGCAGCCATTTTTTAGACTTCCTAGAAAGTGTTGAAAAAATAAGAACATTTTTCGACCAAAACTTTGTGGATATATTCACCTACCTCGGGAAAAAGTCTGAGCCTACAAAAGCAGGCCGTGGCAAGCGTTTCATGACTAAAATGGTCTCCTCTGGGGTTAAGAAGCTTTTAGACTACTTATCAAAGGTTACTGGAGCATCATTCGTTGAAGAATTTTTAGAGGCCGTATACACTCTCTACCAGTCAAGAAATGTCTTTCTTGACGCTCTAGATTTGCAAAAGGGCCTCCAAGATGAGAATAAATCTACATGGTTTTTAGTTACAAGCGTCGAGCAAAACAAGCTTAAGGAAGCAATGGATTTAAGCGAAGGTGCAAAGGCCCTCTTAACCGATAAGAGCTGGGTTATTTTAAACAAATGCCTGCTCTCTCAAGTTGAGCAATGGGACCCGAAAACTGAAAAAGAGAAGCTTGTTAAAAACAGCTTTGTGAACCGAGAGAAAAAACATGAGGACCTTTTATCCTCAAAATTTAATAATATTTTAAGATTTTCGGAAGTTTTAAGGCCTGAACCACTGGAACATGTGAGAGAGCTGGTAAACCAATTGAGAGAACATAAATTAATTGGAGCAAAGAATGGATAAGTTTAAGAACAACAACATTATCAACGCAATAGGAAACACTCCTATCATAAGACTTCAAAATGTTGCCAAACATATTGATAGTGAAATCTATGTAAAACTTGAATATCTGAACCCAGGTGGATCTATTAAAGATAGAATGGGTGTTTACATGTGTCAGAAGGCCGTTGAAAAAGGCGACCTAAAACCAGGTGGAACAATTATCGAATGTACTTCAGGCAATACTGGTATTGGCATCGCTCTATACGCAAACACTCACGGATACAAAACAGTATTTGTTATGGCGGATAAACAGTCTCAAGAAAAGATCGACAACTTAAAAGCATTCGGCGGCAAAGTAATTGTTTGTCCTACAAACGTTGCTCCGGAAGATCCAAGATCTTATTACTCAGTTGCGGCAAGCTTAAAGTCTATGCCCAACTCATTTCACATCAACCAATATGAAAACATCTACAATGGTGAATGCCACTACAACCAAACCGGACCAGAAATCTATGAGCAGACAGAAGGCAAGTTTGACACATTCATGGCATCGGTTGGAACTGGTGGAACGATTTCAGGTGTGGGCAAATATCTGAAAGAGAAGATGGACAATGTAAAAGTGGTAGGTGTTGACTGTGAAGGAAGTATCCTTGCCCACTACAAAAGCACTGGAGAAATGATCGAAGGCACTTCTTACGCTCTTGAAGGTATTGGTGAAGACTTCCTTCCAGGAAATGTTAACTTTGATGTAATTGACGACTTTGTTGTTGTTGCCGATGAAGAGTCATTTCAAATGACAAGAAGACTTGTTAAGGAAGAAGGTGTCTATTCTGGAGGTTCAGCAGGAGCCGCAATTGTTGGCGCGATTAGATACGCTGAAAAACTTGAAAAGCCAGAGAAGATTTTGGTTGTTCTTCACGACTCTGGAAATAACTACTCCTCAAAAATTTACAATGACGCTTGGATGAAAGAGATGGGCTACAAAGTAGACATGTCTCACGACGAAGTTGATGAAATGATTCTAAAGACCATCGGAGAAAACGGAAAGCTTGTATAATGAAAAAGCTGAAGTTTGGAACCAAGGTTATTCACGTTGGTGGAGAACCTGATAAGGAGACGGGGGCGGTTATGCCCCCAATATACCAAACTTCAACTTACGCCCAAAAAAGCCCTGGCAAACACCAGGGTTACGAATACACCAGATCTCACAATCCCACTAGGACTCGCCTCGAACAAAACTTAGCATCACTAGAGAACGCCAAATATGCACTAACTACCGCCTCAGGTGTTGCAATGACTTCACTAATTATGCAGATGCTCAAAAAAGGCTCAACAGTGCTTTGTGGCGATGATGTTTATGGTGGAACATATAGGCAGTTTACTACCGTTTATAATGACAGACACAACTTTGAATTTGTAGACACCACAGATTATAAGCTACTTGAAGAAAAGCTTGCCGAAAGGCCAGCAATGATTTGGATTGAAACTCCCACCAATCCACTTCTAAAAATCACTGATATAAAAAAAGTCTGTGATATAGCAAAAAAGCATGAAGTACTCGTGTGCGTGGACAACACTTTCATGTCTCCCTACTTTCAAAATCCTCTTGATCTAGGTGCGGACATTGTCACTCACTCTCTTACAAAATACATCAATGGCCACTCCGACGTTGTGGGTGGTGCGATGATGACAAATCATCAACATATTCATAAAGAGCTTTTTAGACTTCAAAATAGCATGGGTCCAAGCAGCTCTCCATTTGACTCTTGGCTGGTGCTTAGGGGAATTAAGACTCTTGCCATTAGAATGCAAAGACATGAAGAGAATGCGCTAAAGATTGCAAAGTTTCTTGAGTCTCATGAACAAATTGAAAAAGTTGTTTACCCTGGACTTGAATCACACCCTCAGCACGAGCTTGCAAAGGAGCAAATGTCTGGCTTTGGTGGAATGATTACCTTTTTTATTAAAGGGGGTCTTGAAGCTTCTAGGAACTTTCTAGAAAAGGTTCAAATATTTTCTTTGGCAGAAAGCCTTGGTGGTGTTGAATCTCTGATCGAGCATCCCGCAATAATGACTCACGCCAGTGTCCCTAAGGAAGTAAGAGAGTCAATTGGAATATCTGACAACCTAATAAGAGTCAGTGTTGGGATTGAAGACGTGAACGATCTTCTACTGGACTTAGAGGTTGCATTGGAATCGCAGAAATAATAGTCAAAAAATTCCGCCATCCAATGCATTCTATCACATCAAAGAGTTTACAATTGACCATCCCACACATCAAGCATCAAAGTAAATGAATCAGACTCTCCGCCATTGCTGTTGTTTCCATCCAGTGAGCTTTCAGTGTGCCCTCCAACAAATATATTCCCTGCTCCATCAAGGGCAATTGAAGTGACATTTTCGTAACCGCTTGCATCTAAAGTATTGCTTGCATTAATTTGGAGGATTCCATCATCGTCCAAACCATCTCCGTCACCAAAGCTTGAATCAAACGTGCCATTGGTAGCTTCCATTTTAATTATAAAGCCATCGTTATCACCAGCGTTTGCTCCAGATAAAGAGCTGGAGGTACGGCCTGCAATAAATAGATTTCCTGCGCCATCAAGCACAATGTCTCTCACCCACTCATTTAGACTTGCATCTGTAACATTACTCGCATTAATTTGGAGTATTCCATCATCGTTAGCACCATCTCCGTCCCCAAAGGTCGCATCAAAAAGACCACTTGCTGCACTCATTTTGATGATAAAAGCGTCGAAATAGCCACCATTTGCTCCTGATAAGGTTCCATCGGTATAACCAGCCACAAAGAGGTTGCCCGACCCATCAAGAGCAACAGATGCGATACCATCACGACTACCTGTGCTTGAGGTGTTACTAGCATTAATCGTCTTTCTTTCTAAGACCTTTGATAAAAGCTTTAGAAGAGAATTACTTTATTCTCCAAATGACAGCGTCATGGTCTGTGCCGTTGGAACTTTTACCTGTAACTAATATGTGCCCAGTCTTGTCCAAGCTAATTCCCATAGCTTCATCGTCACCACCACCAGCGGTTCCATCTATAGACATATAGCCTGCTCCACCTGCAAAGCTTGTATCCAACACTCCATTAGAGGTGTACTTCCATAAGACCATGTCATCATCAACACCGTTGTTGCTTTTGCCGGCAACTAAAATATTTCCTTCGTGGTCTAATGTAATTGCATTTCCAATATCAGCATTTCCCCCACTAAGGTCATGAGTTACTAAACCGCTTGTTCCAAAGCTTGTATCTAAAACTCCAGAAGAACTATATTTTACAATAGACATGTCATCATCGAAACTTCCGGTGGCTAATATGTTTTGATCTTTATCAACTGTGACAGAGAAAACACCGTCGTCTGAACTCATTCCAGGACTTGTATATTTAACGAATCCATTTCCACCCCCAAAGGCTGAATCCTCGGCACCCGCAGATGTAAGCTTATATATATGCATTTCTCGCTTCAAAGAAGGGTCGTTATAGCCACCAAGGATAACGTTGTCATCAGAGTCAAGGACCATGGATTCGGCCTTAAAGTCATCAGGGATTACTCTTCGCCCGAGGCTAAAATCTCCAAACGTTGTATCTAAGGTTCCAGATAAGGTCAGTCTCCAAACAACGGTTCGTGTATTACTAGAACTCTTACTAGTTCCTCCCAGAATAATTTTACCGTTAGAGTCTAAGATTAGGTTAGAGACCTTATCGTCTCCATTTCCACCAGCGGTATCATTTTCAGTGAATACACCGTCTCCATTAAAGCTATTATCAAGAACTCCAGAAGGATCTAACTTCCACACAGCGATATCCAGATTTTTATCCGCCCTCTCGCTGTATCCACCAACAAAAATATTACCTTCTGAATCAATGTCCAAAGAGGTTGCAACGTCTACCACTCCAGTTCCCCCAGCGGCATTATGATGGGTGAACACACCTGAGTTTCCAAATGAAGTGTCTGGAGTACCATCTGAATTAAATCTCCATACGGCCATATCTAATCCAGTGGCCACCTTTTTAATAGCTCCCACAACAACAATCCTTCCTTCACTATCCACAGAGGAGGCTCGCATGTAATCGTCGCCATCTGCTGAGCCTGTTACAGAGAACCCATTCCCTTGACCGAAAGCCGAATCCAAAGCTCCAACAGTGCTGATTTTCACAATCTCTTCTTCGACTTGATCAGCTTGATCTGTTGCAGACTTTGCCTCCAAGGCCAACTCTTCAATCTTTGCTCCACATGAAACAATTAAAGGCAACAATAACAAGCTTCTAAATAAACGAGACATATCGAACTCCTTTTTTACTTGCGTAATACTCGGAGAATCATTGGGTTCCTTAAATCGAGTTGTAAAAAGCTAACCAAAAAACATTTACCGTAAACACTTTATTTTTCAGGCATAAACATTTGAAATAATTGTGCTTTTAGAACTGAAAAATTTTGTTTTTTTCGATACCGGAATTAAAACCCCGCCAATAATGGCGGGTAAAAGTATGGATTATTAAATCGAATATGTGGAGTTTAAGAGATTATTTAATCTTCCATATGACAGCATCATTATCTGAACCGTTATGCATTAGCCCTGTTACGATTATATGTCCTGTCTCGTCCAAATTTATACTTAATGCCTCATCATGGGCGGACGGCCCTCCAGCAGCGTCAATAGTCATATAGCCGACACTATTAAAGGAAGTATCGAGAGTGCCATCAGAGTTGTATTTCCAAATTGCAAGATCTCCATTGGAGCCATTCCCACTTTGACCTGCCACCAAAATTTTGCCTTCATGATCTACAACTAGATCATTGCCAAGATCACCACCATTCCCACCGGCCGCATTATTATGAGTCACCACTCCTCCGGATCCAAAGGTTGAATCTAAGTTACCTGTGGTAGAGAATCGAAGCAGAGCCAAATCTAAATTGCCCTCACCAGCGATTAAAACTTTTTCGTTAGCGTCAAGAGTGATTGAATAGGAGGCCTCTATATTCATGAAACCATATCCATCGTAAGAGGCGACCCCACTAGTACCGTATGCAGGATCTAAGCTTCCTGTCGAAAGAAACTTCCATACTCTCATTTCTTCCCTCAAGGCACCGGAATAACCACTTAAGTAAATATTGTTACTTGAATCAATAACAAGAGAGTTTGCAACGGTATTATCGGACCCAGTAGCATAGCCTACGCTGTTAAAAGTTGTATCTAAGCTTCCATTAGAGTTTAGTCTCCAAACAGCAGCCTTAGTAGTGATACCACCTCCGCTTTCAGAGTCAGAGTGCCCTCCAACTACAATCTTTTGATTTGAATCGATGGCTATAGCAAATCCCTCATCCCCCTCATTAGGCACACCGGCAGCACCATCGTGAGTAAAGACACCATCTCCACCACCAAAACTTGTGTCCAAGCTTCCATCTGAGTTTAACCTCAATACGATCATGTCTATGCTAGAACTAGTTTCAACTGCACCGGTAACTAAAATTTTTCCATTAGAATCTACAGCCACACCTCTAGCATAATCATCGTAAGCACCACCGCTATGATATGTAACTTGACCCGTTCCACCAAAACTTGTGTCTAAGCTTCCATCAGGGTTAAACATCCATATAGCAATATCAACCCCATTAGCTCCCTGGTCAACATCGCCTACAACAACTATTTTGCCATCTGAATACATTGCTGAGGCCTTCATATCATCATCGCCCGCACCACTGCCTGATACAACAACGTATCCATCGCCTCCTCCGAAGCTTTCATCAATAGAGCCCACAGTGATTATTTTTGAAGGGATTTCTTCATCATTGGACTTATTCCCCAACTGAAGATCCAAATCATCAACCTTGGCTCCACAGGAAACAAGTACAAATAGTGCAATAAACCGAACTAAAATAGCTTTCATAGAACTCCTCTCAATGAAGAGTACTCGGTCTTTTCAGACCTAAAGTTAATATCTCAAGGAATAAAGTTTTCTTAAGTGTTGGTAATTTTCTTAATGATAACAAGATGTTGCGGAGAAGTTTAAATATCCTCCGCATTCAATTAGTAACTAAAAGCGTCCTTGAGGTGTTTGAGCTGGAGCTTCTCTTTTCTCGGACACAGGAGCTTTTTCAGTCAAAGGTGTGGGTTTTTTAGATGAAGGCCTAGGCTCCCCTTTAAAAACGTCATCTACATAGATGTTTTCAGGCTCATAGTACTTGGAAAAAAGAACACCCTCACCAAGATATTTGTTTAAAACAAGGTATGTGCAATAAACTTTTCCGTGTGGAGTTGAAAGTTTTTCTCTCTCACCCTTAGCAAAGATTAACCCTTGGTCTTCCAATTCACTTTTAAGTTGGTGCCAAAAGTCACAGTATTCGCTTTGTGTTTTGCTTTCGCACTTGCCGCTTCTTTTATAAACATCAAGAGCTCCTCTAACGGTAACCTTCATATGAATCGGCTTTCTGCAGATATCCACTTTATAACTTGTCTCAAAGAACTTCTTTTTATTTAAAACGGAAATTTGGCAGACGTCCTTTTTTATCGTGAGAACTCTCTTCATAAGTCCCCAGAGCTCTTCTCTTTCCACAGTTGTATCAAAATTAGATTTAAGGCACTCTTTGGAGGTGAACTTTTCAACTTTCTCTTCGGAGAAAGCTAGGCCAGCTGAGAGTATAAAATAAGCAACTAGACTAAACTTTAAGCATGACATTTTTTTGAACCTCCAACATTATAGCCGACGCATCGTGTGGCAAGAAACCAGTTTGAACATCCTTTTTCAACTGAAAAAAGATCTCATCAAGGATATCTAACATTTTTATTTTTGAATTATTCATTAAGGTCTCAATAATGAACTCTGGAGCCACATCCTCCCAGCACTTTAGAAACCCAGGTGATAAGAACAGCACTCGCTCACCTCTTTCAAAAGAGCGCTCATATTTTGCTTCGGAGAATTGGTCTTTCAACAAGTCCAACTTGTTTCCATTAAAGCTTCTCTTTTGGTCAGAGCTTAAGAGTTGAAACTTTCCAAACATGTGACCGCTAAATTTATGAGTGGTGAGATCTAAAACTCCAGTGAATACAGAAATCTTTAAAGGCTTTTTCTTATTGCTATTGATCTCCATAACTTCTTTTTGAATTTCTTTTAATAGTTTAATTTCACTCTCTTCAGAGATGTCACATTCATCTTTAAACTCTTGGAAGATTTGCAAAATTGAGCTGGAGGCTAAGTATGAGGAGGTCTCACTCATTAGAAAGAACACCTTGTTGCTGCTCTTTAAAATGTCAAAGAACTCTCCCCCAACACTTTCTCCAGCAGCGTACTTGGATAATAGCTTTATGTTTTTCAAATCCTGAAAGCGTTTAGGAGCATTTATTTCATAAGCTCTTTTAACTCTGAGAAGTTCAGTTTCCACATTGCCTAATACTTCAGACAACTCTTTGTTCATTGTTAAAAGCTGAGACTTTAAAACCATGCTCTCTTTAAGGCAGCCCTCAAGTCTTTCCAGATTGATACAAACCTTTTGAGTGTCATCTTCAGAAGTGAAATCCAAAACAGTGTTTGGTAGATAAGCATTAGGACCTAGGTGTGCGCCATTGAAAATAACAAGCATCTTGTGTGAGCTTAATTTTTTTCTAAACAGATCACTCATTGAGTTTAGATGGTCCGAGTGAACAATTACCAAATCACCCTCAAGGCCATTTGCCATTTCATAGGTATCGCAGTCTAGGCGAACTATTGGCAGTTCACATTCCTTTCCCTTATTAAGAAAGCTTGATATTTCTTCGCTCTTATCAATAATTATCATTTAACCCCATTTAAAGATATGGCCGATTTTTCCTATTAGAATCGTTTAATTTTCATAACTTGGATGTCCGAGTCACGTGGTTCTGATTTTACTGTTTATTTTTATTTTTAACAACCGATTAGAAAAGGAGCTTTTGAAATTATGAGCAATTTTTAAATAGGTATTGTAATGGCGAAGAAAAAGAGCAACGTAGTAAATTTAGACGAAAGAAAAGAAGCTAAGGCCAAGTCTTCTAAGTCCTCAAGCAACAACATGATGGTTTCCATCATGAACATGACCAAGAGGATCGAGGAGCTAAAGACTGAAAAACAAAAGATTTGCGAGATGGCCGCCCGCACAATTCTCAAAGCTCTAGACGCCAAAGACAAATATACCTATGGTCACAGCATGCGTGTTACATATTTCTCAATGGTTTTGGGCAAAGAACTTGGACTGAACGACCAAGAAATGTACGACCTTCAACTATCCGCTCTTTTCCATGATATTGGAAAAATTGGAACACCTGACGCTGTTTTAAACAAGCCAACAAGACTTAATGACGAAGAATTTAAGATAATGAAAAAACACCCTACGGAATCATATGAAATCCTTAAGGGTTTTTCTGTTTTTGAAAAAGTGGCAAGATTTGCTAAGCACCACCATGAAAGATATGACGGAAGAGGTTATCCGGACGGGCTTAAGGGAGAGCAAATACCACTATACTCTAGAATTATTCTTATCGCAGACACCTTTGACGCTATGACTTCAACAAGAGTCTATAGAAAAGGCCTTTCTTATCAAACCGCATACGAAGAATTGAACGAGTTCTCTGGTTCTCAATTTGATCCAGAATTAGTTGTTATGTTCATACGCGGCATGAAAAAAGAACAGGCGAAGAAAGAGGACAAGTTCTACATTCCGTTAATGGACGAAATGTACGAAAAAGACGCTGCTTAATTTATTTGCAAAAATCTGTATCAACGGTCATGTCAATTTTATATTGCTGCATGCTCGCACAGTCCATATCTGAATCATAAAATTCATTTGGATAACACTGAACGGCCTCTGAGTTTTTAAGCCTCCATGCATAATTGTCTCCACACTGCTTAAAAGAAGCGGTGTCAACACATGCCCAGTGCTTGTCAACACAGTTATAAACAAGTCCTCTACCAACAGTTAGGTAGGACGGGGCCTCAGTTGGTTCGACCCTCTTGTTGTTAATAATTAAATCTTTCTTTTTCTTGGCCTCTTTTTCAAGTTCTCTTAGGATTGAGGTCGTGATCTGATCCTCATTCTCCCCTTCTCCTTCCATGACTTTATTTACGATCTCGTCATCAAAAGTAAGAAGTTCTTCTCCACTTGAATCAACCTCAGGTTGGTCAGGAAGAGAAACTTCGTAAGGAACCTCATCGGTAGAGTCATTGCTCCCCTCGTCATTGTCCTGAGTTGTTTCACTTGGTTGATTTACAATATTGTCTTCTTCAAAAAGATTATCGAGCTGACCTTCAACGTCTTCCACGGTCTCATTGTCAGAGCTACTGTCATCACTTGGAGAGAAGTCATCAACGGTATTGTCAATTTCAGAATCTGAAGGCTCAGGCTCAACTGGTTCAGGTTGAACAGGTTCAGGTTCAATTGGTTCAGGTTCAACCGGTTCAGGTTCAACCGGTTCAGGTTCAACCGGCTCAGGTTCAGGTTCAGGTTCAGGTTCAGTAGGTCTTGGTTCCTCCACGGGAGCCGCCACTTTTTTCTTTTTCTTATACTTTGGAACAACTTTAGGGGCTGTTTTTGTACCCGTTTTTGTTTCAGGTTTTTCTTCATCCTCATGAAGAACAAGCAGAGCAAGCCCAATGATGATTACGATATGAATGACTTTTAGTTTCTTTTTTGGTTTTTCTTCCTCTTCCTCTTCATCCAAGTCATCTGTTTCTTCTTCACCTGCATCGCCTTTGGTCTTTTGTGGAAGGATTTTAGAAAGGAATGGCAATTGAGACAAAAGCTCTTGAAACTTAGAAGATGCCTTATCCCCCTGCTCGAGAGCTTCATCTTCCAACTCATCCAGTTCTTCCTCTTTGGATAGGTTGGTCACTGAGATTTCGCCAGTGGCGTCATCAGGATCCAATGAACCTGTAACTTCATCTTCAATATATTCATCTTGAACTTCGTCTAAGTCGTCATCACTCTTCTTTTTTGACAACTTTCCAGCGAGTTCTTTTAACCTATCTAAAATAGAAACACTCCATTGCTACACTTTTAGGTATCTAAATATAATAGTATTACAAACTTGTATGATTTTTAAGGAAAAACAGCAGTTCACAACCTACAGAGCAAATCACTCCAGTATAGTTGTAACTAAACTATTTAACTGAGACTCGCTGTCCGCACTCACAAAACATAGTTGAAAAAGGTTTTCCTCCGGTGACAACCACGTATAGTGCCTTCCTTCAGCTTTTCTATCGCTCAATATCAGTAACGCCCCATAAGGAGATTTAAAAAATGATTTGAGCCTATAAGCAATAAACCCCATGGTTTTTCTCACATTAACTTCACAAACAGGAGCAAGTTTAAGTTCATCCCCATCCCTATACTGGTAAGAATCAATGGAGAAAGGATAATTTGCACCCAGTCCTAGGTAAAAGTCGATAGTCATACTTATGATCTTTTCGTAACCTTCGGGCACTTTAAATGGCGCAAGTTTAGTCCCTTTGTACTGAAATTTCTCATCAACAAGATTCTCGTAGGTAATGACTTCCTTTTCAGAAAGAACTAGGCTGCTAAAATCAACGGTCCTATTTCTCAAAGGCTCTTCAATTAGTTTTAAACCGCTAGATAGGATCCTTTTTATTTTTTTGCCATCCTTTGGATACTTTAAATGACCTCTTCCGCTAAATTCTCCGGGTAATTTATAAATTTTACCTTCTTCAAATCTTGTGTTTGGATCATCCAAGATTTTTGCTTCAGTTTCAAGGCCATTTTCAATAGAAAATTTTGTACTCGTTATCTTCGATTGCAAAGCTTGATCTCTTTCAAGATCACCTACTTCGCACCACCAATTATGAACATTCTTGTTAAAGGAGGTTGTTTTAAACTCTCTGCCTGTAAGGCCTTGAATGTGGTCAATAAATGCTTTGGAGTATTTCTTATTTGTGAAGATGGGTTCATCCTCGAAGAAATGAATTAGATATTCAAACTCTTGATTAATCTTATTTGAGCTTTGCTTATAGTGCTCTTTGCCGCTAAACAGAAAACTTTCATAGTCCGCGTTAAATAGCCAACTCACTTCCAATCTCTTCTGTTCGTTACTTTAAATTCGTCCTTATAGCCCTTAACTTTTTGAATAAACTCTTCATCAAGTTTTGCTTTTCGCCTTGCTTCTTCAAGAAACAACTTTCCTTTCGCTCTTGCTGGAGTCAATGGCCATGGCAGACTCTCGTTATAATAAGTCCATAAGTCTTTATCTTGCTTCCACCTATCCATGTATCTAGCCCCAAGCTGGACATGGCTAATCTCATCCTCATAAACAACTTTTAGAATATTCGCGGTTTTTTCATCTCCAAGCTGTCTGAAGACCTTTTCATAAAAGTGGGCAAAGTCCAGGTTTGCGGCCTCGAAAGTCAGAGACATCACAGCACAAAACTGTTCTGGTGTTTTAAGTTTTGGCATTTGCTTCCAAAAGAAATCATTTAGTGGAAAATCTCCAAATTCATAACCAATATCATTCATTCTTTTTGAATAAAGATTGAAGTGTTTTTGTTCGTCTTTAAGGGCCTTGAAGATTCCTTGCTTGAAACGTCTTTGCTCCTCAGTTTCATGAGGATAGATAATTAAGGCCATCGCCATCATTTCAACCGCGAGTAGCTCATGGTTGGCAAAACTGTTGAGCGCTTGTGCCTTCTTTTCTTCAATGTGAAAATGCCCCTTGGGGAATTTCATCTGTTTATCTGAAAGTTTAATCTTCTTATCTCTTTCTGGATATTCGAGACTAAAGTCAGGCAAACAGGCCTGATTGAACTCAATCTTTTCACAATCGAACAATTTTGATTTTAAATTGCTGCCAAGAAGAATTTCCTTAGCAAAATCAACTACTTCCATACATCTCCAAAAAGCATTTTAAACCAATTTTTCTAAAGGAAAGACCATAACTATCCGATAAATGATAAAATAGGAGTATAAATGCCCAAGCTATTTCTTATACTTGCGTTACTTTTTACATTTAACAGCTATTCGCAAGCAAAACAATATCTTAATCCACAGGCCTACTTTGATGTCGCTGAAAAGCTAGAGGGTGGACCTGATGGCATATCTTACTATCAAGTGATGCCTGAATATGAAAAGAATGCGGACCCTGAACGTCAAGTTGCTTTGGAGTTTTACTTTGGTGAGTATGACGGATCGGAAAAATCCAAAAGACAGCTTGAATGGATCAAAGAACTTATTGAACAAGATAAGGCCACGGCCCCAAGTTTCACAATGGAAACCTTGGTTACTGGCAGACACGCTGAAGGTCTTGAGAAAAGCGATGAAATAGATGAAATGATCAAGGCATTGAATGCGAAGAATATCGCGTTCGATGAGATGCCTGAATACCTTTTTGAAGAGGGTAAATCCAGAAATCCCTCCTCTACCAAAGACATGTTAAATAAAGTAAAAGGCTTTGCTCTAGACCAAAGAAACTTTTGGACGTTTGTCCGTGGCGCATCTGGAGCTGCTGGGGTTTATGCTGGACTGGTGCTCACAAGTGGAGTTAGTCCAGGTGTTGCTGCAATTGCAGCCTTGGTGCCTGGACTTGCATCAGGAGCAATAACTTATCACCTAGGCAAATTTGGTAGATGGATCACTAATGGGAAGTGGATCGATCACATGCTTCGTTCAGACGGGATTGTGGCCAGAAATCTTAGAAAGGCTTTTAGGGTATCGCCACAGCGGTATGCTGCAAACTTAAAGAAAAACCATGGCAAACTCGTAAGAAGTTACCCACTCATGAACTACGACTCACCTGAGTATGTAAAAATGATGGCCGATCTAGAGACAAGCAAAAATTTTAATAAAGTGGTAACTAGACTTAAGGTCTTTGAAGAAAACATTAAATGGTACCTCACCGAAGTCGCTTTTACAGGAATTGCTTTCAAGGCGCCTCAAGTGACACTTGGTATCGCAGCATACACTTCTGCCATAACTACCATTAATGACACATTGATTGGAGCTACCCTAGGTTTTGCAGCACAAGGTCCAGGGGATATTGCTATACAGTTGCACAAGTTCAAAAAGCTTGGGGCCTTGAAAGAAAAAATTCAACAGGGGGAGCACCCTAATCCCACAAAAGAGATACAATTTAAGGGGCAAACAGTTAGTAAAACATTGCTGGAAGAAATAGATATGGTTCTATCCACAAATAAAGATTACGGTAACTACACAGTTGGCAAGCACTCCCACAAAGTTCTTAGAGGTATTGAGAACTGGTCTAGAGCTGCTGCCACTGGACTTTCATTTTTCTCTGTGGCGGGTGTCGCACTTGAGATTGCAGGCGTGCCTGCAGCTAGGCCACTACTTATTGGAGTGGGAATCGGTGGAGCAGCGTACCTGGCCCAAGTAAAGGGCTGGATTAACTTGAGTGCGCCAAAAGCTGTGACAAAAAAATATCAATCGATGCTGAATAAATCTAAAGACTTCGTGCATGGAATAACTACCAGATACTGTCAGCAAAAGTTTTTACCTAGAATCAATTAGCCTTTAGTGAATGGGGAGCTTTTTTTAGCTCCTCTTTTTTTGGCCCCTGGCCTTTTTCCACGCTTTTTACTCGGTTTGCCTTTAGGGGGTCTGGAATCCTTTCCATATTTTGGTTTGCCAGGACCGCGTCCTTTATTGCCTCCAGATCTATTCGCATCCCCTCTTCTTCTAGGTCTGCTAAATCTTCTGGCACCAAAACACGCTTCACAGATATTAAAGTCAAAACTCTCCGGCAGCTTCACACCACAAGATGAGCAGCGCTGAGAGACCTTTTCTGAAAGAAGCTGATTAAGCTTTTCAATGGCCGCCATCTTATTGGCCAACAAGTCTTTTTCAGAGAAACTAAAATTATTATTATCAAAGTGTCTTGCAAGCCACTGATAGAGCTCAACACATTTAATTGCGCGCTCTAGGTAGTCAATGTCATCACTCTCCTCATCAACTTCTTCATTGATGATTGGGTTCTCTTTCACATAATGGCTGGCAATCCACACAAAATACTGAACATGCTCCAAAAGTCCTAAATTAACAGGAGCGCATGAGAAACCAAAGACCTCGCTGTCGCTAAGTTTATTTTGTTCATCAACACCCTCGACCATCTCAGTGACTTCAATCATTTCTTTAAGATCAACGCAGTAGAAAGGCTTCTCAAAAGTCATGGTGTTGAAAAGCCTTAAAAACTCTGAAAGGTGCAGGGTTTTTAAGCTATTCTCTTCAAGAGCTTTATTAACTGATCTAAATATCTCCAAGTCCGGCCCAACCATCGCAAGCTCTTTTTGATCGAGATCGGTGTTGAGGGCCGTGCGAATTATATCTAATCCATCATCCACTTTTTTAAGGGCTGTAACCTTTCCTTCTGGGAATCTGCCAAATCTTCCGGCACGTCCAGCGATCTGTTTAATCTCGCTTTCCGTGATTGGATGTTCTTTGCTGTTATAAAATTTGCTAGTTGCAGAGAACACAATTCTCTTAATAGGAAGATTCATACCCATGGCAATGGCATCAGTGGAAACCATGATATCGGTCTCTCCCTGATCAAACTTTCTCGCCTGCTCTCTTCTAACTTCAGGAGAGAGTCTTCCATAAACAATGGAGACCTTGAATCCAAGTTTTTCAAGGTCCATCTTGTATTTAAGGGCGTTTCTTCTAGAAAAGACAATTAGAGCATCATGCTTCTCAAGCTCTGTGAGCTTAATCTGTTTGTTCATGACATCTAATTTGGTCATTCTTGTATATTCTTTAATCTCTAGTTCATCTCCAGTTAAAGAGAGAATTTGCTTAACCAGATCTAAAACAGAATGATCACCACAAAGGTGAATTTCATCAGCATTGATATTCACCAGCGCTCGAGTCCATGCCCATCCACGCTGGATATCTGTAATCATTTGAATTTCATCAATAACCACAACATCAAAAGCTTCACTCATTCTTGCCATCTCTATTGTGGATGAATAGTGAGTGGCCCCCGGTTGCTCTATGACTTCTTCGCCAGTTAAGAGGTTTGTGACAACGCCTTTATCGTTCAAGGTATCGTACAACTCACTTGCTAGAAGTCTAAGAGGTGCGAGGTAGCAGCCATGTTCGGCCTTTGCAAGAGCTTCGATTGCATTGTAGGTTTTTCCAGAGTTTGTAGGACCCATGTGATAAACGATCTTTCTCGTTTTTCTGCGAGCCTCGCTATGCACCCAGAATTGTCCTAAGTATTCACGAAGAATCGTTGCAGAAATGTCCTTTCTCTTGAAGGCCATTACTGAGCGGGTTAGCTTTAAAAACTCTCTTTTAAGAATTCCCGGACTTTTCCACATTCCTAGTCCAAGCTGAGTGAAGAATCTATCATACTCTTCGCTTGTGATGAGATCTGGAGATATGTCTTCTTCATCCAGTATGGAATTAAAGAATGTTATTAGTCTTTCTCTATAGACTCGGCCTAGCTCAGTGTTTGGACCGAGCTTGCTTTTAAGCTCCATCTTAATGTCTGAATCAAGCTTGTTAAGAGAGCCTCTTTTAAGTTTATACCTTATTCTTTGAAGGTTTTTTTCAATTCGTTTTTTGAGTTTGCTGTAATAGTCGCTTATAAAACTGATCTTTTTATCAAGCACCAGCTCATGCAAAGCATCCTCCGCCTGCGCGATAATTTCAACGTGGTCTTTAAACACCTGGTCGCGAAGCTTTGCTCTAAAATCAGCAATACACTTCTGGCAAGGACATTCCAGCGCATTTGGTTTTAATTCCGTGGAAAACCTTTCTTTTATAAGCTCTTGGGCCTCAAGGTGATTGTTTCTAACCACCACTTCCCAATCCTTAAAGGACAGAACGTAATTATCCACAAGTTCGTTGGATATCTCTTGTCCAGGAATAAGAGGAAGGCTTTCTTTATCTGGAAGAATGAAGTCATCGAGAAAACATGTTTCAACAATAGACTCTCTGTCAGTTAGCTGTTTTATGGATCCATACTCTTTTTCGAATACGGCCTCAAGACTAGGATAGTCTTCAAAAAGAGAAAAGGCGCTCTCAGCAATTTGCTTTAGCGCCTGAAGTATTAAGTTGGCCTGATCAAGAGATCGAAGTTCCTCATCGTTTTCAGGGTCTTCATTGTAAGCAAGAATCGCCTGTCTTGAGTTTTCTAAGTTGTCTTCGATCTCTTTATATATGTCCAAATTCTTCAAATAGTTTTACTTCCCTAATTCTACCATGAACGCAACTGCTAACTTGGCGAATTTCTCAGCATGGTCGGCGTTTCCACCTGACTGCTCAATCGTGTCGTGTTTAGTGTGAATTTTACCGTTTATATCACGCATTGTCGACTCGAACGGAATACTTGCTGGGTAGCCTGCATTGTGCCATGAAGCGTGGTCTGAACACCCGTACCCACATTGAGACCATCCCCAAGGAACTTTAACGTATGTATCAATTAGCTTCGCTAAAAATTTATTTTGAGACTCATTCGTGAAGTCGCTCATAAAAACGATATCAAGGTCTTCTGTTCCCTTATGGTTAGTCATATCCAATTGAAGAACACCAACTACGTTCTTGCCCGCTTTCTTGTAAGTGTTGGCGATTTCTTTTGATCCAAGAAGTCCAACTTCCTCTGCAGCGTATGCCATAAACTTGATGGTTCTTTCTGGAGTGTATCCATTTTCCATTGCAAGTCTGATAACTTCTGTAACAGTAGCGATACCACTGGCGTTGTCATCAGCGCCTGGAGCGTGAGCTCTTTCTCTACCCCAAAATCCCGCAATCGAGTCAGCGTGGCCGCCAATTACAACGATTTCATCTTTTAGGCTATTCCCTTCAATAGTCATAACAACTGAAGGCTGTGGCCATCTAGAGTGGTTGAAATACTCCACTTTAACATCGCTTCTTCCCTCGCCTAACTCAGTCCACTTACCTTTAAGCCATGCTTGAGAGTCAACGCCTGTTTGCGCTTTATAGTATCTGTTTCTGTAGCTTGAAAGTTTTTCAATAACCGTTCTAATGGAAAACTCAGAGGTCTGAGCAACAAGAGATTCAACAGTTTCTTGCTGATCAATTGTGTATGTAAGAAATGGCATTGATTTACTAAACTTTCTAGTTAGTCCATTTGAAAGAACTTTTTGAGCTTCTTCCAAAGACTCATGAGCAACAAATCCACCACAACGGTTAAACTTGTCATGCATCATTGTGGATAGTTTAAGAACTTCGTTCTTATGGATTCTCATTACAGAGATTCCGCCTGCTGTCGCAATTTCCTTTCCAGTAGATAAAGACTTGTCCGCTCCACTCACAGCGTCAGATCCAATAGTTACATATAGATAATCTTTGGGTGCGGCGAAAACTGAGGTCGCCAAAATAGTAGATAATCCAATAATCAGTTTAAACATATAACAATCCTTTGTTTCGTTTTCCTAATAGTTAAGCGCAATAAAATCAATTGTTAAACAAACTTCGTCTGACATTAAATTTGTCTCTTGCCTTGCAGACCTTAAACGTTAGAATTCTAATATGAATCAAAAAGCTCTAAAACTTATGTCCCATCTAATGGCACGCTCCGAAACCACCCTAGGCCTAAAGGCAATCGAGCGCTTGTTTAAATTTGGAATTCCCTTCAATGCCCCACATAAGATAAAAATGCGCGGCATTTCAAAGAACATGGTTAACATGGAGATCCCTCTAATAAGGGCCAATAAGAATCATTTAGGAACAATGCATGCCTGCGCTATTGCAACAGTGGGAGAATTTTGTGCGGGAGTTCTTCTTATTAAAAACTTGGATCCTTCCCTATATAGAGTTGTAATGACCAACTTGAATGTAACCTACACTAAACACGGGGCAACACATCTTGTTGGTAAATGTGAAGATTCATCCAATCTTTTAACTCAAGCAGCCGAGCAGCTTGAAAACTCTGACAAAACTGAGATCCAACTTGTTACCAACATTTTCAATAATAAAAATGAGGTGTGTGCGAAGGTTCAAACCACATGGCAGCTAAAAAGCTGGAAAAAAGTTAAAAAGCATCGGTAAAACCTATCTTATACAATTCTTAATCTCATTTTACGGGCCCTCAGCTGGCAGGTAAGATTGAAATCAGGAGGTATAAATGGAAAAGAATCCCCAGCTCAGCGTACCAGGTTTACTGTTTAAACGGTTTGCCTCCAAAAAGTTAGAAGCCAAAATTCTCAAAGACAGGATTAAAAATAGAAACCCCCAAGCATCCAAAGAACTGGATTCGTTAATAAACGATCTCCAACGTTTAAAGAACTCATACTCATTTGGCAAAAATCAAGATGCAGGAGTCACTGCGGACGAGTTCGCTTCCAAATTAAGAACTTTGGAAGCGAGATTGGGAGCGCTAAGCGGAAAGAGCCCCGACTTAAGCGCTTAAGAATGCTGTCAATTGATATGTAAGAAGGGACATAATGTAAGCAAGGGCAAGAGTGTACGCCCCGTACATAAGTGGAGTTTTGTAACCATCTGTCTCATTTCTCAAAACAGCAAAAGTTGATATACATTGTGGAGAAAAAACAAACCAAACCATCAGTGCGAACATGGTTGCCAAAGAGAACTCAGTGGCAACAACATCTTTAAGCGTTTGAACAAGTCCTTCCTCACCTTCTTCCTCTGATGCCTCAACACTCATTACTGTTGAAAGGGAGCTCACCAAAACCTCTCTTGCACCAAAACTTGGAATTAAAGCTGTAGTAAGTCTCCAATCAAAGCCCATAGGTCTAAAAATCGGTTCAAAGGTTTTTCCTATTTTAGCAGCATAAGAATGATTAATAGGATGTCCTTCGGCTCCAGCTGGAGGATTGGGAAAGCTAACCAGTGCCCATATTATAATTGATAGAACAACAATTACTGTTCCGGCCTTCTTAACAAACATCATGGCCTTCTGGAAGGTGGATCTTAGCACGTTTGTAAGCCTAGGCATTCTATATCCAGGAAGCTCCATCATTAGATGACTTGGAGCTCTTTTAACCATGGTTCTTTTCATGACATAGGCCACAACAAAGGATGAAATAATTCCCAAGGCATATAGAGCAAATAAAACTAAACCTGGAAGACCTAAAAAACCAAATACTGTTTGATTAGGAATAGCTGCGGCAATTAAGAGAGTGTATACAGGAAGCCTAGCACTACATGTTGTCAAAGGAGACACCATCATTGTCACCCATCTTTCAGTTGGGTTTTCCATGATCCTTGCTGACATAATGCCAGGAATCGCACATGCGTGTGAAGAAAGAAGAGGAACCACGGCCTTGCCAGGAAGACCAAGCTTTCTCATAACATAATCGAGCAAGAACGCTGCCCTTCCCAAATATCCAAAATCTTCCAAGAGATTAATAAGAATGAAAAGAAAACAAATGTGTGGCAAAAACACCATGACTCCGCCAACACCGGCAATAATACCGTCAATAACAAGGTTTTTTAGATAGCCATCGGGAAGCAAACCATCCACACCAGATGCCACAAGTTCAAAGCCTCCTTCGATCCAGCCCACAAAAGGATCTGCCCAAGCGAAGAGCAGTTGGAAAGTTAGAAGAAGAATTGCGAATAATATGACTAAACCAAATACAGGATGTAGAAGAATACTGTCCAATTTCTCTGTAAAGTTATCTCTAGAAATTGGAGTTTTTACAGAATGCTTTATAATGTTTTCCACTTCGCTGAGTTTATTTTGGATATACTCAGGATCTTTAATATCTGATTCAAAACTCTTTTTATAATTCAAAGTTTTGGAAGTAGCCTTTTGCTCTTCCAAACATGCTTGCATTAATTCATTCAGTCCTTGATTGTCCACGGCAACAGTTGGCACTACTTTTGCCCCGAGAGATTCGGAAAGAAGATCAAGATCAAGCTTAAGCCCTCTTTTCTGCGCCACATCCATCATGTTCATTGCGACCACAAATTTTTGCCCTAACTCTTTAATCTGTAGAGCAAGGTAGAGACTCTTTCTTAAATTGGTTGAGTCGACCACGATCACAAACACGTCGGCCTTTTCTTCTTTTTTCTTGTTTAGAACATAGTCTCTTGTGACCTTCTCATCTAAACTTGCGGCATCCAAAGTGTAAACACCTGGCAAATCAACAACTTCAAAAGGCTGCTCGTTATAAACAGTTTTCCCCTTTTTCTTTTCAACAGTGATGCCAGGAAAGTTTGCCACTCTCTGTCTATTCTTAGTTAACGCGTTAAAAAGTGCTGACTTACCGCTATTAGGCAGTCCTACAAGTGCTAATAAGGACATATGTTTACTCCGTCTCTACTTTTGAAACTTCTACAACGGCTGCCTCACCCTTTGTGAGGGCGTATTGAGAGTTCTCAACTTCAACTAGAAGTGGATCTCCGAAAAGAGGTGCTTTTCTTTTAAGTGTGATGAATGTTCCAGGGAAAAAGCCGTACTTATTGAACTTGTCCAAGAGGTCATTGTCATCATGAACGGCGGTGATTTTATACTTAGTATTTTTTTGAGCGTCATTTAATCGCATGGTTTCGCCTAGTTTGATATATTAAACACATATCTGAACTAACAAACCCCTAGGCAAATGTCTAGCGCAATGAGTAATTTTCTTACTACATTGTAGTTTCACCATTAGGTGTTAACTTACTGAATTCCTTGAACTTTGTGCTATCCGCCACCTCAAGTTGTTTAGCAATCATTGACTGTCTCTTAAGATTCTCTTTGTAGCCCTTATAGAGAACCTGAAGGCTTTCAACTATAAGCTCCTCGGACTCTTGCAATACAGTGTCTTTATTTTCAAAAGAGTCGCTTAGCTCCTCACCTTTCATTCTAAAGTGCTTAAAGCTTGCTGGAGAATTCCCAGACTTTAAAGACTCTGTTTGTTTTCTTGCGCTATTTATAATCATCTGTGTCTTCGATAGACTCACTTCCAATTGAACAAGCTTCTTTTCTAGCCCAAGGTAATGGGAACTCATTGATTCGAAGTATCCATAAAGCTTGTCGTAGGCGGCCTGAAACTTTTTAACAACTTCAGGGTGACTAATTCCTTTTTTAATATGGATAAAACTCGCCAAGGCCTGCCCAAGTTTGTCTTTAGCCTGAGAAGCGTCACTTCTGTTGGCCTTAATTGCATCTTTTAGTCCATCCAAGTTTGGAATGGAAACGGCCATGTCCTCAATTGAATTTTTAAGCGTTCCAAAGTCGCTTTGAGCACTTTCCAACTCTCCTACAGCATTATAAAAATTTAGACTGAAGTCTGAGCATATTCTTTCAAGGCTCTTTGAAGTTTGAGAAAGAGAACTCACTCCCTCTTTAAACTTTTTAAGACACTCAACCCCTTCTTTAGAGGTTGTGAACACCTCGGTATTAATTTGATACACTTCTTCATTAATTGAATGAGTGTTTTCTAGAAAGCTTCTCAAACCATCGATTTGATTTAAGAGAGAGCGTTTCTCTTGAGAGTGTTTCTTTGAGAAGTTTTCAAACATATCAAGCATGTTCTCAATGCCACCAACCTCATACTCTTTTCTCAATTGTTCTTTGTCAGCATTGTCAAATCCATCTTCCATAAACAATCTAAGAGTTTTATCAATTGGATTAACAATGGATACTGCCTGGTCTTTAATAGTTTCTCTCATAGAAAGAAGTGGGTAAAAGAAAAGCATTATTTTTTTAGAATTGTTGTACCTCACAGGGGAGACAAACATTTCATATGGTTTGGTCTCTGAAGCTGCATTGGCCTTGAGTTGTATTTGATATATTCCAGCAACATTGTTTTTCAGCGCTTCCAAGACAGGGTCGTCATGCCCCAGGTTGGTAAGCTTAGATAGATAGTCCCAACTCAAATAGTCTTTGGCAGCTTCTTCTTCGCTGATTTCCCAGTCTCTACAAAACTGCTTGTTTGTCCACTCAACTTTAAGATTTTTATCCAGCATTATCGCTGAAAAAGGCAAAGCTTCTTGAAAAATAGTTCCAAAGCTCATTCTTTTGTTCACGTAATCGGACATTCTTCCCACAAACTCCTGGAAGTCCTTACTGTAAAGTTCTTCGTTTATGGCGTCTCTAGCAATTACAGAGTCGGCCACGAGGGATTTGATCTCCTCTTCCATTTCCTCTTGGGATTTTTTAAATGACCATCTATTTATTAGAAAACCTGCAAAGAAAAGAAGTGATGTTAAGGCCAAAAGTCCAAGCATTGCAAAAGCGTAATAGCGACCCATCTGTTCGACCTGTATCTTCTGGAAAGATAGCTCTGGGCTTATCCCGCTAAGCCATAAGTTAAACTTTTCTTTGAAGTCTCTAAACATTTTGAGGGAAAAGTCTCTTTCAGTAATAAATTTCTTAAGCATTGAAGTTTCAACTCTCATGCTTGCGATTCGTTCTTTTATATCAGACTTATCTTTATCACTTAAAATTGAATTTTCAGTGATCTTAACCATGGAGTCGAAGTCTTTCTCCACTCTCTTGACCATCTTTGAAAGTTTGCTTCCCACAAGCGTGCCATCAGAGGCCCTAGAAACTCTTTCGCTCATACGAGTCAAAGTTCTCCAACGATTCTGTTTGGCAAATTCATGAAAGGCATCAATCTTATTTTTAAAAACAGAAATTACTTTTGAGCTCTTTTGAAAGGATATTAGGTTTCCCGCAGACTTTTTTAAACGATCGAGTTCAGTGCTGGCCTTCTCATAAGCTTCACTATCAACAAGATTGTCGATGGACTTCATATCCTTTTCCACCGCGGCCATCTTTTCCAAGGCCTCTTTGGGGCTTTCTTTAACAATTAGATTTTCTATTTCCTTGAATTGCGCGCCCTTTTGGAGATTCTCCAAAACAAAGCCGGCCTTATGAAGGCTCTTGCTCCGACTTCCATCGATAAAGCCCAAGTGCCAGAAATAAGTCACAGAGCCAAGGACCGCAATCATAATTGCGATTAAAGAGATCTGGTAATATTGAGTTAATTGTTTAGACAATTTATCGATCATCCTAATTTATCATTTGATTCATCACTTCCTGGTGATCAGGTTAAAGGCATTATCCCTTAGGAATTACGAAATTTGAAGAGCTTAGGGTCGAATATTTAAAACAAAAAAAAGCCCGACTTTATCAATCGGGCGATATGAAAAATAATTTCATTTTGTTAATTAGCTGGCCAAGTCCTCATGCGAGTCAAAGTCATTCTTAAGTTTGGCCTTCAACTTCAATATGGCCTGAGTGTGAAGCTGAGAAACTCTTGACTCTGTTACATCAAGAACCTGTCCTATTTCTTTTAAGTTCAGATCTTCAAAGTAGTAAAGAGACAATACTAATCTTTGCTTTTCAGGAAGTGCCTTAATGCCTTCTTTGATTATATTTTGAGCACTCTTGTAGTTTACAGCAGAGAAAGGATTTGAGCTTCTTCTATGCTCAAGAAGTCCCATCATTAGTTTTTTATCGCCTCTATTGAAACTAGCCGAATCATCAATATTTAGGAGTGACACAGACTTGGATTTGTTAACCATGTCATGGAAGTCCTCAAGACTACACTCTAGTTCTTTACACATTTCATCGTCTGTAGCAGGACGACCAAATTCTCTTTCGAGCTTAGCGTAGGCCTTTTCAAGCTGCTTAGACTTCTCTCTCACTGACCTTGGAACCCAGTCCTGAGAACGAAGCTCGTCAAGAATAGCTCCTCTGATTCTAAATTCAGCGTATGTTTTAAATTTATTGTCTCTAGTTGGATCGAACTTTTGAATTGCATCCATAAGCCCTATAACTCCACAAGAGATCAAGTCGTCCAACTCAATATTAGAAGGAAGTCTTGAAGCTATTTTTTGAGCAATGAATTTAACTAGAGGCGCATACTCAACTATAATTTGGTCTTTCACCTCTGGTTCCATTACGCATCTGTAGTCTTTTAAGTTTTTCAATTTAGTAGACAGTGACGACATGAGCTCTCCTTAGCTAATTGTTTGAACGTCTTGTTCCAATCTGTTTCTTGAAGATGAGTTGAACTCACCCAAGGACCTGCTCAGATCATCGGAATACTTATGAACAACTTGAAGAAATTTTTTATGGAAGCCAGATTCGGTGTTAGCTAGGAAAAAATTATCAAATCTTGAGTGTTCCACATCAATTCTTTTAAGCCCGCCAAGAATATTTGTTCTACAGCCAAGAAAGTTTTCAACTGTTTCACTAATGGTTACGGCCACTCTTTGAAATTGTTTTGAAGTTAAGTACATATTTACTAAAAGGTGGTTCTCTTTAACGCCAAACTTAGTGCTCAAGACCTTCATTAAAGAGTAGGAATCTGTGATAGATGCCTTGTCAGGAGTCACAACAAAGATTCTTTGATCGCAGTAAGCGTTAAGAATTAAGGCCTCTTTAGAAAGGCCAGCTGGACAATCAAGAAGAATAAAATCAAAATCATCCTCATGTCCTGCAATGATATCCAGTATCAGCTCCTCAAGCTTTAATTTTGAATCAAAAAGATCCAAATCCCCGTTGCAAGCTGATAGCAAATGGAAGTTTCCTTCTTTATGCAAACAGTCCTCAAACGATTTCTGCGCCGTTAAAAGGGAGTAAAAATTGGAATTGTTAAGCGGAAGTCCCAGTCTAATAGCTGTATTCGACAGGTTGTAGTCGCAGTCAATAAGAAGAGTCTTATGACCTTGTTTGGCCAGTTCCTTGGCAAATTTTAACGCGATGGAGGTTTTTCCAACTCCCCCTTTGCCACCTGTAAAGGAAACTGTGACAGACTTGTTGAAAGATTTTTTTCTTTCATGAATTAGAGCTTGTACTTGTTGACGCTGAGACGAATTGAATGACATCAGCCATTCGCTGGTTTTCTGCATAACTTCCTGTCCTCTTAAACCCAAAATCCTTTCGGGCGCAAAAAATTAAATGTATCTTACAAGTTAAACATGCCGGCCAAAATCCTTTCGGCCGTAGCTCCTTCTATGTCGTCAGGAACGGTTGGACCTGTTCCGAAAAACTTCAAAGGAAGGTTGTTGTACTTGTAGTGTGTATTAACCAAGGCTCCATAATTCAAACATTGATCAACATTTGAAATTATAACGCCATTTAACTTTTCTTTGTACTTGGAAAGAATTTTTCTGTTGTACAATTCAGAATGTATTGCTGATATATTTGCCAAAACTTCAAGCTTCTTAAAGGAGCGCTTGAGAGTGTCCAAAATCTTCTTGGACTCATCCTCTTTTCCAGCATTTACTTTGACATCAAGCAATATTTGTTTTTTATCTTCAATAGCTTTTCTTGCCTCAGACATTAGATGTGAAAGAGTTTCCACATTTGAAATATCGAGATTAAAAACTTTTTGAGCAAATTCATTTTCCACAGGAGCTCTATCTGGGCGAAGTCTTATAACCTTCACATCATCCATTAACACAGCTAGCTTCATGGCCATGCTTGTCTGTCCTGATGAAGCCTCAGAAATCAAGGCGGTGACAACTGGCACATCATCATCTTGTGTTGATGAAAATAGAGGCAATTCGGTATTTATCATTGAAGCAAGCTCTCTTAGCGCCAGATCAAAAAGTTGATCTTCATCTCTTTGCTCAGATTCACCAAGCTCAAATCTTGCTTTTTTAAGTATTCTCCCAACAATGGATTCGTTTAGATCAAGAGTTCTTAGCGACTCCTTCAACTCGACCATCGCAGGATTCTCATCATCTTTGGCACCGTTGCCACCAAGAGAATTTTTTGAAAGTTCAAAAAGCTTCTGCTCAAGAATTTCAATTTGTTTTTTCTGAGAATCAAGCTGGGCCTTCAGTCTTCTTTCATATTCATTTGGTCCAGACTCTTCAACTCTTACTTCAGTTGGAGCAACACGTTCAGGAGCTTGTTGCGCCTCCACCCGTCTTTTAGGAGTAACTTCTTCCTCTTCTTCATCTAGATAGTCTTGCATACTCATAGATTGTGTTTGAGGCTCTTCTTCAGTAGTTAAAAAATCATCTAGAGAGCTCTTAAACTTATGAGAAGCTTTTGAAACGGTATTTACAACTTTATTCAATCCCATGTTTCCATATCCGCCTGTCGACTTGGCAGACGCTGCACCCGGAGTATGTTCGTTGTATTCGTTAATCATATGATTAATTGAACTTGAAGGCGCTTGATAAAAGTTTTCTTTTTGATCGCCAAGAGCGCGGTCCACATTAGATTTTTTACTATAGCTTTCTTCCGAAATCGCAGCAGTTATTTCGACTCTGCCCTTCTTGAAAGCGCCCTTAAGGCCCTTATTTGTGATTGTTTTCAGAATAATGGCATCGGGACCCAGTTCACCTTTAACTGATCTCAACGCCTCATCCAAAGTTTCCGCTTCAAATTTCTTTACATACATTTCTTACACCCTCACGGTCCCAAGAGACCTGATGTTAATTTCCGGACTCAATTCATTGTGGCTTATCACAATCAGGTTTGGAATGAATTTTTCTGTTAATTTCTTAAAGTGCCTACGCACCACTGGAGAACACAGAATAACCATTTTTTCACCCATATTGGTGGCTTCCTCAATACGTTCGTTCAAACTGGCAAGAATCGTTTGTGTCAGTTTGGGATCCAGTGACAGTTGCTGTCCTTGCTCTGTTTGGATCAAATTCTGCGCTATGGATTCCTCAATACCTCGGTCTAAAGTAAAGAGAGGCACGTCGCCAGAGTCGCTTTTTACCCTTTCCGTAATAGTCCGGTACAGGGACTCTCTGGCCATTTCAGTCAGAGCGTCAGCGTCTTTAATTATTGTACCATTTTCGGCAAGAGATTCAAGAATTGTGCGCAAATCTCTGACAGGAACACCCTCCCTTAGTAAATTTTGCAATACTTTCAATACAGCGCCAAGATTTAGGATTTCAGGCACTAAATCATCCACCAATTTAGGGTAATCTTGCTTAAAATTATCCAAAATTTTCACTAGTTCTTGCCTTCCAAGAAGCTCGTGCATGTTGGTTTTTAATACCTCAGTAATATGGGTGGCCACAACAGTCGACAGATCTACAACAGTATAGCCGTTGTACTGAGCGTCTTCTTTAAGTTCTTCATTAATCCACACAGCATCAAGTCCAAACACCGGCTCAGTTGTCTCAATTCCATCAATTTTTTCAATAACTGTTCCCGGGTCCATCGCAAGGAAGTGGTCTGGCATTAACTCGGCCTTGGCCACAACTATGCCTTTGATTTTGAGGTTGTACTCACCAGGCTTTAATTCAAGGTTGTCACGAATTCTAACTGAAGGGATTATAATCCCCCAATCGGTAACAAACTGCTTTCTGATGTGACTAATTCTTTCAAGAAGATCTCCACTCTGATCGGAGTCAACTATATTAACAAGTCCATAGCCAACCTCAAGCTCAACCATCTCAAGAGAAAGAAGGTCCTCCAACTCTTCAGGACTGCTTTTCTTCTCAGTGATCGCCTCCATTTTGCTCGCCTGCTCTGCTTGCACTCTTTTTTGCTCAATTCTAAAAGCGGTAAAGCCCACAACAGATGCGATGACCAAAAATGGAAACATTGGAAAGTCTGGCACTAAAGAGAAAAGCACTAAAACACCAGCTGTAATATAAAGCGCCTTTGGTTGAACACTGAACTGTTTGCTTAACTGCTCACTCAGGCCTGTTTCGTCGGTGTTTCTAGTGGCAATAATACCTGCGGCCGTTGAAATGATTAGTGCTGGGATTTGAGCAATAAGGCCATCACCAACTGTTAAAAGAGTGAATACTTCCGTTGCCTCGGCAAAACTCATTCCATTTTGAGCAACACCAATAATAATACCGCCCATGATGTTAACCGCAGTAATCAAAATACCTGCAATAGCATCACCTCTAACGAACTTGGAAGCACCATCCATCGAACCGTAGAAGTCTGCTTCCGATGCAACTTCCTTTCTTCTCTCTTTCGCTTGTTGGTCGTTGATAAGTCCAGCATTTAAATCGGCGTCAATTGCCATTTGCTTACCTGGCATAGCGTCCAAAGTAAATCTTGCAGCGACCTCTGCAACCCTTCCGGCACCCTTGGTAATAACAATAAAGTTGATAATAACAAAAATGATGAAAACAATAATACCAACAGCGTAATTACCGCCGACAACATAGTTTCCAAAGGCGTTGATAATTTCACCTGCAGCGCTCGAGCCTTCAGTCCCACCTCTAATCAAGATATTTCTGGTGGAAGCAACGTTTAGGGATAGTCTAAACAAAGTAACAACAAGCAAAACTGCTGGAAAAGTTGAAAAATCCAGAGGTTTTTTCATGTAGACGGAAACAAGCAAGATTATTAATGCGCCTGCTAGAGTCAGGGCAATAAATAAATCCATCATCAAAGGAGAGATTGGAACAATCATTACACCCAGAACAAAGATCAGTCCCAGCGCAACCGCCAAATCCCCTTGTTTTCCAAACTCTCTAAGTTTCTCTAACATAAACTACCTTTTATTAACCTAAAGCTTTCTTCTTCTTTTTAACCTTGTAAACAAAGGCTAAAATTTCAGCTACTGCTTTGTATAGTGACCTTGGAACACCCTGTCCCACGTCAACGGTCTTGTATAACGCTCTTGCCAGTGGAACATTTTCCACAATCGGCACATCATTCTCTTTTGCGATTTCTCTAATTCTCAAGGCAAGATGATCTTGGCATTTGCCAATAATTTCAGGAGCAACCATAGTCTCGCCATCATACTTAACGACAATGGAGATATGAGTTGGGTTGGTGATAACCACATCGGCCTGAGGAATATCGGACATCATTCTCTTAGTGGCCATATCTCTTTGAATAGCTCTAATCTTTTGCTTAATCTCTGGAGAACCTTCTCTTTCCTTATGCTCTTCTTTTACTTGTTGCTTGGTCATTCTATGCTTTTCTTTGTATGCGTACTTCTCCCAAGCGAAGTCTCCAATCGCGACAACTACCAGTCCTCCAAGAATCGAAAGCGCCAACTTAAAAGCAAAGGTTTTTCCATAGCTGAAAGACTCTGCAGCTTCTGTGTGAAGAAAACCTGTAAAGCTTGTAAGGTTGTCTGAGATAACAACATATGTAATGCCCAATACGATTGAAAATTTAAAAAGACCTTTTAAAACCTCCACGAGAGCTTTCTTGGAAAAGATTCTTTTAAAACCTTGAAGAGGGTTAATACGATCGGGTTTTAGTTGAAGAACATCAGGAGCGTAAAGAATTCCAACTTGCATTACCTGGGCAAGAAAGCCAAGCGCGGCTGAAGTGATGAAAACTGGGGCCAAACACTTGCCGGCCATTACCATTGTTTCCTTAAAGATTCTTCTACCAAGCTCTTCTGTATAAGCTCTTTTTATCTCCAGGCCATATAGCCACTCTATATATTCAGAGATAATTTCAAACATGTATAAACTGGACATAACAAGGACCGACAATACCCCTGTCAAAATAAAGATGCTGTTGAATTCCTTCGAGGAGGCGACATCCCCTTTTTTCCTGGCCTCATCCAGCTTATGCTGGGAGGGTTCCTCGGTTTTTTCGCCTTGATCGTCACTCATTCACTGTCCCTTAGATTACAAACTGGAACCACTGCCCCAGTCTCTCGACGTACATTTTGTAGGCAACGTGAAAGTACTCTTCAGATATTGCGAAGAAGACCATCAAACCGATGCCGATGTTAACGACAAAACTAACCATTAAGATATTCATTTGAGGAATCGTTCTGGCAACAATCCCCATAACCAAGTTTAAAAGAAGGTTGGTGAAAAGAATTGGTGTGGACAACAAAAATGCTGCCTGAAAAACACCTTTAAAAAAGTCATTGTAAAAGATATGGATATTGGTGAAGTTTCCAAGGTTTTGCATTGAAACGCTAAAAAAGGAATTTAGCACTCCTTTAAACATTGGAATCAAGGCCCCGGTTGTCAGGATCATGATAATGATCGTCCATTGAATAATTTTTTCAAACGGACCTACTTGCTGCTTGTGAGTGGGATCGAAATAAGTGACAGAAGCAAATCCAATTTGTTGAGTCATGATTGAACCTGACGCCACAAAAAGATTCATTATACTCTTCACAAGAAAGCCAATAAGCAGTCCGGTAATCGTATGAAAAATAGTTAGGAACCAGAAGTTGTCCAATCCAACCGCCAACACTTCTTGAACCATAGTAGCTTTAACAACCGGAAAGAACGCGTATGAGATCACCACGGACATCAATATTTTCACAACATTTGGAACGCTCGTGTTGTCGAAAAGCGGAAGTTGAACCAATATAGTGGACCACCTTACAAATGTAAGCCAAAAGGCAATAAGAACGGTGTAGTCTACTACGGTTACATTAATCATCTATGCATTACCACCGATGGAATGTTCACATAAAGGTCGTGGGTGAATGAAGTAATGGTCTCCATCATCCAAGGACTTAAAATAACCAAAGCGAGAACAATAACCACAATCTTTGGAATAAAAGAAAGTGTTTGCTCGTTGATCTGAGTTACTGCTTGAAACAAAGAAACCAAAATACCAACGATCAAGGCCCCTAAAAGCATAGGAGCGGCCAACATCAAAGTAACCTTCACGGCCTGGTTTGTAATTTCAATAACAAATCCGTTATCCATTGTTTCTCCTAATTAAATGATCTCAAGATTGAACCGGTTACCAACTGCCACCCATCAACTAAAACAAACAATAAAAGCTTGAATGGCATTGAGATTATTACTGGAGGCAACATCATCATTCCCATTGCCATCAATACAGAGGCAACAACCATGTCCAAAATTAAAAATGGAATATAAAGAAGAAAGCCAATTTGAAAGGCCGTCTTTAATTCAGATATGATGAAAGCGGGAATAAGAAAGTGAAGTGGAACTTCATCGATTGTCTGTGGAGCAGTCTCCCCTGTCACTTCGTAAAACAGTCCGATGTCCGCCTTTCTTACTTGAGAGCTCATAAAGTTTCTAAGCTCTCCCTCAATGCCTGATATTGCTTGAGTCGTTGTAATTTGTTTATTCATGTAAGGCTCAACAGAGTCTGTGTAGATTGCTTTCCCAGTAGGCATCATTACAAAAGCCGAAAGAAACAAAGCAAACCCAATCAATAGCTGATTCGGTGGCATACTCTGAGTACCGATGGCCTGTCTCATAAAAGAAAGAACAACAATAATTCTAGTGAATGAAGTAGTAAGAATAATAAAGGCCGGGGCCAAACTCAACAAAGTGAAAAGCACAATAACTTGCATTGTGTCCACTAGATCCGTCCCCTGTCCAAAGTTCACACTTAACCCTGGCAAATTAACATTGCTTTGGGCAAAAGCGCTTGGAGCGGCCAGCACAAGCAAGGCCGGCAACGCTTTGGTCAGAAAATGAATTGTTCTTCCTAAACAATTCCTCATGATGAGATCCTTTTACTTAATGAAGGGGTTTAAGGTTTTTAACCTTTTTCTTAATTTGATCAGAAAATTTCACTTTATCTTTAACGTCTATGTAGTCAGACAAAGAGCTTTGCTTGTTGGACTTTGTAATGTCTTCCTTAAGCTTGATCTTTGATTCTATAGATTCTACCTGGTCGGCCTGGCCTAAATTGTCATCAAAGTTAGTACCGGCGATCTTTCTCTCACCGTCCTTTAAAAGACCCGCAACATCATTAATTTCTGAAATTGGGTGAATCCCAGCATCGGTGTTGCTAACAAGAAAGACTTGGTTGTGGGCCTTAATCATCATTAAACTCTTTTTTGGAGCGATGTATGTTTGAGACAAAACTTGAACCTGGTCTGTTTTGTTAAGAAAGCCAAGTTTGCCCTTTTTAATAAATCCCTTTTTCATAAGGGTAACGATTCCGTAGAACAACAGAAGCGTCACTGCCAAAAATGCAACAAACTTGCCACCGTACTCAACTAATGAAAACGAAGACTTGGATGATGTGGCAGGTTTTTTTTGGATTCCCGCCAGAGTCGTTTTGACCTCATCATTGTCCATTTTGGGCCTAATAATTTTCCCAGCAACGACCTTTTTCTTTTCTTTTGTCTTATCCACTTTCAAGAGAGAATTTAAATAATCTTCATTTAAATAATCTTTCTTTGGCGCTTTCTTTTTAACCTTCTTCTTTGCAGCTTTGGCGACAACTTTTTTCGGAGCGACCTTTACACGTGGAAAGTTCAACTCGATCTTATTGTCTTTAATCATAAGAGAAACTTTGTCCTTATATTTCGCCATGGAAAAAGGAAAAACTGCCTTTAACTTGGATGAGTTGTGAGAGCTTGCAGAGACATTTAAAGATGTGTCTTTTGTCTTGCTCGAAAAGGCGACTTTCTTATTGATTTCTCTTTTGATTTTACTATCAGGGATCACGACATGAATAAGAGAGTTTGAAACTCTTAGTTCAGGATACTCTTTTAGAGCTCCATCAAACTTTATAACCAGTCGCCCTTGATCCTTGGTGGATTTAAAATCCATAGATTTTATTTCCACTTCTCCAAAAGCAAAACTGCAGCTCAATGCCAATAAAACAATAGTTTGCAAAACTCTCATTAGTGATTCCTTATTATTTCAAAGTTTCAATTCTTTCCAGCGGACTTATGATGTCAGTCAGACGGATTCCAAACTTCTCATTTACAACGACGACCTCGCCTCTTGCGACAAGCTTTCCATTTACGAGAACCTCAAGCGGCTCACCTGCCAGCTTATCTAATTCCAGAACAGAACCTTGTCCCAATTGTAAAAGGTCTTTAATAACAACTGAGGCCCTTCCAAGCTCAACACTCACCTTAAGCGGGATATCCAGGATAAAGTCCAGGTTTTGAACTTTAAGCTTGTTTAGAGCGTCGTCACCAGTCTTGATCTGATCGGCCAGTTGTGCGATCGCATCCTTCTGGTCCTGATTCATATCATTTTGATTTTCAGCGTTGTTCTCTTCCATTTTCCTATTCCTTTAATCTTTTTGTTATTTGAACCGCTCTGTTGCCTTTATACTCTCCTGCCAAGCAAAAGAGTTTCTTAACACCTTCAACTTCAACAGCTAATTCACCCGAGACTTCTTGATGAAGTGGGATGATATCTCCCTCCTGAAGTCCAACTAAATCTCCCACAGTCATTTCTGTGTCTCCAAGTTTAACCACCGCTTGCGCCATAGCTCCTTGAACGTGGTCATGCATTGACTGAGTCCAAAGGGAGTCCACAACATCGTTTTCAGACTGGTAGCTGGAGCTTAGTTTTTGCTTGATTGGCTCGATCGTGGAGTATGGAATAACAACCATGATCGTTCCTGAAGCCGACTCAAACTCAACTTCAAACGTAGTCGTGATAATTACGTCCGATGGAGGAACGACGCCGACAAACTGAGGATTAATTTCTGTTCTCATATATTGAGCATCTATCTTATGAACTGGCGCCCAGGCCTCTTCCAAGTCTGTAATCGCCATGTCCATTACTCTTTTCATGAAAGAAAGCTCAATTGATGTAAATTCTTTACCCTCAATCTTTGTAAAAGGACGATCTGTGCCGCCGAAATACGAGTCGATGATCGCGTAAGCAAGCTTGGACTCGAATACCAACAGTGCAGGACCTCTAAGCTCATTGAATCTCATAATGGCCATGCAACTTGGAATCGGCAGAGTGTTTACAAACTCTCCAAACTTCAACAAGTCAGTGGAGATCATTGAGATAGTAGAAATTTTTCTCAAAGAGTTTGAAAGAGAAACCCTGAAAGACCTAATAAATCTTTCATAGATAATCTCAAGGATAGGCATCCTGCCACGGATAACTCTATCTTGATTTGTTAGATCATAGGGCTGGATATTCTCCGAGTCATCATCATCATCGTATTCGCTATCAAAACCAGCTTCGACCTCATCATCACCATCTTCGTTGACAGCGCTTAGTAAAGCATCGACTTCGTCTTGACTTAATACTTGAGCCATTTTTCCCCTCCTGGGCCTTTGGGCGGGAACATCCTATTCCCGCAGGTTAACTCGCCAAATCTAGTTGATTTGGAATCCAACATAAAACAAGTCTTCAACTTTTCCATCAATTAGGAATGAGTTGATAGCAGACTTTATTTGCTCTTTTAAATAGAGCTTTCCATCCCTTTTTAGGATGTCTTCTGGTCTCTTAGAGTTCAGGATTCCGATAATAGTGTCGCGGATTTGAGGCTTTCTCGCCTCAACTTCAGCGACTTCAGAGTCCTGGCTTAGCTTCAAAACAGCGTTTAGCCTTACATATCTTCTTGGACCGTCCCCTTGCGCCAGGTTAACTGTGAAAGTCTCAAGGTTAACTAAAGATTCACGGGAGATCGTTTCAACAGGCCTGTCTTCCGGAAGTCCGTCTTCAGGTGTTGATGAAACATTCGCCTGCTTTAAAAGCTCGTTAAGATCAGGTCTTGCAGCTTCCATCTGCATAAATTGATATTGAAAGAAGGCCACAGTGGCCAGGCCAACGGTATTTATGATTAACAACAATGCAACAAGTGGGCTTTTTTGGCTGGATGCCTTTTCAGATGCTTCTTCCTGAGCGCCGACTTCCTTGTCTTCTTCTGCCATGAGTTCCAACTCCTTTAAGTTGATCGGGTAGACTTCCTGTCTCCCATGTCAAAATTATAGCCCTCAAAATTTTTGTTATCAAGTAGATCCTGCCGGTTGGGAAAATTTATCCGCAAAAAGTGCCTAATTTCAGTCACCATTTTGACACCAGGGCATTTTTTTCAAGATTTTGACGGTAATTTTTAGAGTTGAAGGAAATATTTGCCTAGTGAGTAGATCCACATGACATGAACAGAGAAGATACCAATCGCAAAAAAATACATTCTATGCACGACATTATTAGTTCCGAGATGGATATAAGAGTGGACATATCTCGACACAGCAAAAGTCACGGCCAACACACTTGTGAACAAATCACCCAAACCGATCACTATAATAAGAAGGGAGACTGCATAGAATAGACAAGGAGCTTCAAAAAGATTTTTATAATTACGAGAGGCCTGAAGAAGCTTGGGAGATAGTTCATGCTCTTTTTCATAAGTTCTAAAAATGCTTAGCCTAACCTCTCCACGCTTTATGGCGCTTGACCTGGCAAGGAACATCTTCATCATTACAATAACCTTTAAAAGCCAAATAGAGGCCATAGAGACTATTATTATCTGTTCATGCATGAATTCATCCTTTTACAAAAAAAAGGGGAAGCAATAGCTTCCCCACATATCTAAAACCTTAAAAAAGGTGATTAGAACATGTCTTTCCAAGCTTTTCCTGGACGGAACTTAGGAAGAGTCTTAGCTTTGATTTTGATTTTTTCACCAGTAGCTGGGTTAACACCAGTTCTAGCTGATCTTTTCACTTTAGTGAAAGTTCCAAATCCAACCAAAGAAACATCGTTACCTTTCTTAACAGACTTCTTGATTGTATCAAGCATGTTGTTTACGAAAGCGTCAGCGTCTTTCTTAGTAAGGTGGTTAAGTTCTTTAGACTTCAAGATTGCTTCTACTAACTCTTTTCTGTTCATACGAATCTCCAAATGCAGTGTTAATAATACTATAGGAAAATGTTTGCTTATAATTTTTGTAATGGCAAACCTTTTTTCACCATTTTTTTATTTTTTTATTAAAAATTCACTTTTTTAACAAATGCTGTAAATAAGCTCTCTAAGGGCTTGCCAGAGTCCTGCTCTTGTATTAGCTGCAATTTTTCTTAATATTCATGGCCTTCACAAAGAAAAGACAAGAAATTAGGAGAAAACAAAAAGACCCGCTGGGAGCGGGTCTTGAGATGTTTTGACTATTTAAAAAGATTAAATATCCAGTTTACCTTTCTCTTTCAACTGGTCAATGATTCCAACAAAGTGATCAGTTGGGTAAGCGCCTTTAACAGGGATGCCATTTAAAAGAAATCCTGGAGTTCCTTGGAAACCAAACTTAGCCGCTTCCTTTTGGTCCTGCTCAATTCTTTTAGCCACTTCTTCGCTTTTCACATCTTTTGCAAGTTTTTTCATATCCACACCAAGTTCTTTAGCGACAGACTTGAAGTACTTTTCAC
Source organism: Halobacteriovoraceae bacterium (assembly GCA_002711995.1). Taxonomy (GTDB): domain Bacteria; phylum Bdellovibrionota; class Bacteriovoracia; order Bacteriovoracales; family Bacteriovoracaceae; genus UBA845. The sequence continues at coordinate 209,409 of PASN01000009.1, forward strand.
CTTTCTTAACCTTTGCAAGATTTTCGAAAAGATTGTCGTGAAACTTAATGGCCTTGTCTTCACTTTGCATTCTAATTGCTTCGTAATACTTTGCAGCTGGAAGCGCGTTAGGGTGAAAGCTTAGAGGTAGATGCTTATAAACAAACTGAATTTTTCCTTCATACTTCTCTAGAAGTTCAAGAACTGTTTCATACCCTTTTGAGCAGTAAGGACACTCAAAGTCAGAGTACTCAACCAAAGTGATAGGCGCGCCCTTAGTTCCTCTAATTAGTTCTTCGTCTCTAATCTCTGGCTTAAGCGGCTCATCAAAGTAAGCTTCAAACTTCTTCTTCTCTTCGGCTTCTTTCTTCTTTTGCATATCGGCTCTGGCCACTTGAACTGCCTCATTAAGAGCTTCAATAAACTCTGAAGGGTTAGCCTTAATAGCTTCAGTAAGAATTGAAGGATCCTTCTTAAGAGCTTCTTTTAATTGATCTTCATTCATAGTGCATGAGCTAAAAAACAAAGCCGCAGCAATTCCTAATAAACTTAACTTCATAACTTTTCCTTTTTTGTGTTAGTAAAACTATTCTAAACTACTATCTATTTATTTCTATTTATTTTTTTCCTTAAAGTTGTTTTCCACCCATTTCAGATATTGGTTAAAAGCTCTACCAAAAGGCCTAATGTGGTTGTAGCCAAGCAAATGCACTCGGGCCTTGTGATCACCCTTCATAAATGCACGCATGGTTGAAAAGAAACCAAAAACCGCACCATTTACTTTGCCGTACAAATGAGTTGATAGAAACATGTAACAAATGAAAAGAATTCATGCTGCAAAGTAGCTGATTGTATCGAACAGATAACCTTGCTCCTGTAGAAAGTGTCCTGTCCCGGCCCCATGAGCTTGTAGAAGACTTACTGCCAAGTCAATAATGTCTTCGCGTATGCCTGAGAGTGCCAATAGCAATATTAAGACTGCGATGATTGCAATAATAAGAGTTACAAGAAAAAAGTGAAAGAAAAACACCTGCTCAAACACAGGTCGCCTGACCCCTTGAAAGTTTGAAGGTATGGCATTGTCAGTAAGCTCCCCTTTTTTGAAACAGTTCTCAATGTAAGTGAAAAAGAAATCAGAAAACCTGGTCAGCAATCTATAGTCTGAAAAAGTATCTGGATTGTAGATCACAGTCTCCCCATTCATTCGCTTTTCACAATATTGAGCCAACAGCTTGAATGGCCTCATCAACATCTTTGCCAAAAGGACTCCCCCAAAAAACAAAGCAATGGTGAAACCAAATAAATAAGGAAGCCAATACTCCGCGCTTTTTAACACGAGATCGAAATAGGCATCACTCAATGCACTCTCATTAAGATATCCATGGGCCTCAAAAAACAACTTATTAACAGAGATTAACAACCACACAATATAGCTGGTGACCATGTATACCAGAATAAATATCCCCGACACTTTCAATCCTGTATATAATGTGAATTGTGAAGCTTCGGACTTAAACAATTTGCGCACTAAGGCTTTCCTTATCCTTGATTTAACAAAATTTTAATTGGTTAGAGTACCCATTTAAAGCGGGCATATATTGCTCGACACGACTTTATGAGTTTAAAAAAGTGGAAGATCTTTTTGAGACTTAGTTTTGAAATAATCCTTAACTCCTTCGGCGATTGACTTGGCGTAACGATTGAGGAAGTCTTTTCTTCTCAGTTTCCAAATTTCTTTATGGTGAGACATGAATCCCGCCTCAACTAAGATTCCAGGTCGTTTAGACAATGCCAATACGTAAAACAATCCTGGCTTAATCCCTCGGTCTTTCATATTGAATTTTTTCTGAACTGAACCTTTGATTCTCTTATGTACCTTCCCGGCCAATTTCTTTGAAGCACTTACGGTTTTCTGAATAACCAAATCAATCAGGATATGGTTCACGACTTTGTCCGCTCCCTCCAAGTATTTATTTTCGACAGTTTCAACTTTCTTAATGGCCGCGTCGGCGTGGTTGTCCAAATAATAGGTTTCAAATCCATGTGAGGATTTATTCGTGGCAGAGTTGAAATGTATGGAGATGAACAAGTCGGCCTTAACAGCATCGGCCATTTCCGCTCTCTCATTCAGGCCAACAGAGCGGTCAAAGCTTCTCGTTAGGTATGTTGTATAATAAGGATCCAGGTAATTTTTGACTTTTTTTGCAAGGCTTAAAGCAAGATCTTTTTCATACACCTTCTCTTTTACCACCTTTTTACCTTTTTTAACTCTAACCGTTTTCACAGCACCATACTCTTCACCGCCATGCCCAGGGTCTATAAGAACCACAAACCCCATTGCAGGCGCACTAAAACAAAGAATAAAAAGAGTTAAAATTTTTCCAAGCATTAATAAATCTTTTTAAGTTCCAAAGATGGAAAGTAGTGTTTTAAAATTTGTCTATAAGTATAACCTCTTTTGGCCATTTCCAAAGCACCAAATTGACAGAGTCCCACACCATGGCCAAAGCCGCGTCCCTGAACAGTAAACGAACTTGCATCGTCAGTTACTGAAAAAGTGTTGCTTAGAGTATACCTTCTTCCCAGAGTTGAACGCACACGGGACTTTTTTAAAGATAGCAACCGGTCGTTGTCATACACTCTGATGTGGGTATCATCCTGTGTTCCGGGAGCCACTTTAAACTTTGCCACCCCACTGTCAAGCCTTAGGCCTCTGTGATACTTCAATGCCCTGTCCACAGCGGAGTATAGTTTTTTCTTTGGCAGTACTTTTTTCCAATCTTTTACGCCGTTGTTATGGCAAAACTTGCATTCAACGCTTTCGTAGCCTTCAACTTTATTGGACCAAACCTGATCAGGAGTTCTAGTCTTACCTCCACACTTGGAGTGAAAAAAAACTGGAACCAATTTTTGATTCTTAAAAGACAGAACCTCACCTTTGGTCATTCTTTGAGCTTTAGACGCATTAAAGGTCACATCAAAAAAGTCGCCGTTCACTTGATGTTTTTCAGAGTTTTCCAAATCGTAATAGTTAGATGTGACAGGCCTGCTTCTTCTTTTCTTTCTAATTTTAAAAAATGCATAGGATCTTGCGGCTACGGCCTGAGCTTTAAGTGCTTCAATTGGCCAGTTGGGATTCATCTCTTTGGCCAAAACTGATCCGATGTAGGTTTCAAGAGATAATTCATTTACAACATCACATCCCTTTGGAGACTTTGGCGCCACTAATTGTATTGAGCCTCTATACTTCGAGTTCTCTAGTGATACCAAACCAGTTCTGGAAGTAATCTTAGTCAATAGAAGAGGATTCTTTAAACTCTTATGTTTTTTTAGAGGAGCACAGTTGAATGTAAAGGACTTCTGCCCAGGGTATACTTTTTCTTTGCCTGAGGCCTTTTTCACAAGGTCAAGGCCTGATACAGACACTTGTTTGAGGTTAGAACCTATTAATACGCGGATCGTTGGCGAGGCGTAGAGCTCTCCCATCGCAAACTGAAATATAGCCAATCCTAGACTTATTAGTTTCAAATTCCTCTCCTTTGAACCTTTTCTAATAATTCTAAATGTTTAAGTATATAAATTCAACTAGTCAGGATTAAAGATTTAACTTTTTCATAACCTTCTGCATGTCTTCCCATGCGGCCCTTTTTGTATTGGGCGCTTCAACCAAAAAGGCGGGTGAAAATAACGGCATCACTTCAAACTTGTGAGAGCTTCCATCTTCGCTTTTAACTTCTCTCTCAAAGAATTGACCGTGCGTGGTCTGTAAACGCAAATTAGGTCCCAAAAATTTTGATGTTGCCACCCCACCTAGAGGTATCACAACTTGAGGTTTAAGGTTAAAAATTTCATTGGCGAGCTCTTGCTCAAAGCTATCCTCAGAAGAGTTTAACTTGGTATGGAATGAGGAAACAAAACTATCACCATCCTTTAACTTCATGGCCAGTATCATTCTCTCAAAGAGCGCTGAGGCCTTAGGTTCAAAGAATGCTTCAAGTCCTGAGGAGCCTTCGCTTAGTGTGGAGAGCTCAACTGTTTCTTGAGCAACAAATAGAACTTTTAACGATTGCGGCCTATTGGCAAACTTTAGTCTTCCAAGTTCTGAGTTTATTGAGGAGCTTTGGTTTTTTAACTCTTCAACATTCAACACCTTTGCGCTCATGCCTTCAAACGCGCCAAATGATTTCTTTTTAGCTTCGCCCCCAGGAAACTTCAAAGTGTCGCTATTCAACTTTTCCAACTCTTTATTCGCGAACTCATGAAATGAGTCTAAAACCTTTGTTTTTTCAGTTACAGTTTTAGGAGCCTCTTTCTTGATATCAGGAGTTGAGGCCACCTTACTTTCCGGAGTATTCTGCTCAGGGACCTCATATTCGCAAAACATCCAATCTGTTGGATAAAGTTCGGCAATATAGCCTTTTTGGGTATTGGAGGAGGACTTGCGAAATCGACGCAAAGCGTTCTGGTAAGGGTTATTCATAGGTTCTTTTATCAAATTGGACACTATTTTCCTAGTCCACAATGGAATCTTAATTTTTATAAAGAGTCGTTTTTAGATGTCGATGAGTAGGTATATCCAGGTTCGGGAGGAAATATGGCCAAGGAAGTTGATTTTAAATTTGAGCGTTTTGAAGAATATTGGGGTGGAGCTGAAGATGTTAAGCGCACAATTGGCGAATGCAAAGTGTGTAAGTCCAAGCTTTTACTTAGTCACATGCCTGATTATAAAAACCTTTTGGTGCAGGAAACAGCTCGTTGCATAGAGTGTGGCGCAGGGAATAGAAAAACAATTCATGTCCTAAATTAATCAATATTGGCACGCAAATATTCATACATTGCCTTTGCGTGCCTTTCTTGAATTCCTAGTAAATCCATTAACTCTTTAACATTCATTTTTGCCAAATCTTCTTTAGGAGAGGTGATCTTTTTTAGAATTTCCTTTTTAGTGGACTCACCAATACCAGGAACGTCATCTATCCAAGATTTAAATATTCTCTTCTTTTCTGCTTTGTGATGAAGTCTTCTACTAAATCTATGGGCCTCGTCTCTCATTTGGACAATAATTCTAAACAATGATGGACACTTATTTAGGATATAGGGGTTTGATCGATTTGGTATGATCAGTCTCTCTTCAGATTTTGATATGCTTGAGCTTCTAAAATTCTTTTTTAGATCGCGCGCTTTTGCAATTCCAACAACAGGAACATCGACTCCAACTTCTTCAAGAACCTTTAAGGCAACGTTGACTTGAGCGACTCATCCATCCACAACGAACACATCAGGCAAAGGTCTTTTTTTGATTCTTCGCTCAAAGACTTCTTTCATCATCGCAAAATCATTGTTCCCTTCAGGAAGCTCTTGCAAGTGATAATGTCTGTATGATTTTTTATCAGGCTTTCCATCGTGAAATACAACCTTTGAGGCCGTAGGCGATTTGCCTTGCCAGATGGCGATGTCATAACACTCAAGTACTCGAGGTCTTTCTGTCATTCCCAGCAAGTCTTTAAGTTTATGAAGGCCAGTATACTCGCTTTCCTGATTCTCCATTCTTACTCTTTGAGACTCTTGGGCGTGTTGTTTTGCCGCCTCTACAAGAGGCCTGTACTTCCCTTCTCCCGAGACCACCGAGAACTTAATGCTCTCACCAATTGTTTTCCTAAGAGCATCCTCAAAGTTTTTAGATTGATCCCTGTCCAAGTCGGCGACAATAGTTTCAGGTAGAGGTTCTGAGCTTTGACCGTAATACTGAAGCATAAAAAGGATGACCTCCTCGGAGATTTCATCAAATAAATCTTCAATATAAAAATTAAAGCTTTTATGACCTAACAAGCTTCCCTGTCTTATCATGTACAGGCTTATATCCAGTTCTTTTTCACCTTTATAGCAAGAAAAGACATCAACATTTTTCTCATTTAGGAATTCAACTTTCTGATCAAATGAGTTTTCCAAGAAAGGCTTCAACTCCTCTATATAGTCTCTAAGCATTGCGGCCTGTTCAAATTTTTCCTCTTCAGCAAACTGTCCCATTCTCTGTTCAAGTAGTTTTATGGCCTTCTTTGCGTTTCTGTTTCCTTTTAAAACCTTTAGAGCATTCTCCAAGTCTTTAGCGTAATCCTCTTTGGAAATGTACTCAACACAAGGAGCGCTACACTGGTTCATTTGGTGGAGAATGCAAGGTGTCTTTCTAGAGCTGAAATCCCAATCAGAGCAATCTCTTAAACTGAACGCCTTTGTGATTGTTCTCATTACAGATGAAATATTAGAGCCAGAGGGATACGGACCAAACAGCTCCACTCCCCTTTTTCTTTTAGGACGTCTTACATACTCCAATTTAGGATAAGCATGAGACTTGTTGACCTGAACGTATGGATAGCTTTTGTCGTCTTTAAGACGAATATTGTATTTCGGTCGATTGTCTTTAATTAAATTATTCTCCAATACATAGGACTCAGCCTCTGAATTGGTGATAATAAAGTCAAAATTAAATATTTTAGAGACTAATATCTGTGTTTTTGCCGACTTCGCCGACTTATTGAAGTAGCTTGCAACTCTACTTTTAAGGTTTTTGGCCTTCCCTACATAAAGGATGGTTTCATCCTTATCTTTCATAAGGTAGCAACCTGGCGATTTTGGTAGTGAATTTGCCTTAGCAAGAAGCTCGGCCATTATTTGTTCATTCAAGCTCATCTTTACGGTTACTTATTTTTTAGTTACTATAATAAAAGTTTTTTTTATTTGGCCTGGACAATAAATCACCCTGTTTTGAGTATTGTCTTTCCACTTCATCAATTTATAACCAAAAAGGAAATCTATGTCCAAGTATGCGGCTGGAAAAGAAGTGTTATCTTACTGTGGCAAATGTAAACTTACATTGTCCCATATTATCGTATCCATGAAAGATGTTAACACAATCGGAAAAGTTGAGTGTAGAACCTGCAAAGGCACTCACGCTTATAAAGACCCTTCTTCCAAAACTAAAAAAGTAAGAAAGAAATCTTCTATTCCAGGTGGCAAATCAAAGTCCATGTCTGTTAACGATCTTTGGACTGAAGAATTAAGTAAGGCAAAAGGCAAGCCTAAGGCCTACACTATTAGAGAGAGCTTTGAAGTTGGTGATCTTGTAGATCACAAAAAGTTTGGTCCAGGAATTGTTCAAGACTTAGTTGACGGAAAGATTGAAGTTCTTTTCCAACATGAAATCAAAACACTAGTTCACAATAAATAAAAAAGGGAGCTTAAGCTCCCTTTTTTTTATATCTAATTTTTTTAAGTCAATTTACCAACCAAAGCCCCAACCAGCATTAAGAGAGAATCCCACGTTACCTGGCGAGTATGGTGCGTAACCATAGGTACTCATTCCAGCTTGTCCCCCATAGCCATTAGACCATAGGTTTCTAGCAGATTGCTGATATGAATTTCCAAGAGCCGCTTGTTGTAAGTATTGATCTTGCATGAACGCCTGGTTGCTTCCAGCATAGCTTTGCTGAACATTTCCCCATCCAGCTGAGCCACCTCCCCAGCCTCCGGAACCATTCCAATATGAACCAGCACCGTTCCCCCAAGGAGCTACACCTGCCCCAGCGTGTCCGCCAAAGTAAGGGTTGCCATACATACCACCGCCAAATCCACCTGCAGCTCCGGGAAATCCTCCCATGCCGCCTGGCATAGTTCCACCGAAACCGCCTCCAGGGAATCCACCGCCGAAGCCGCCGCCAATTCCGAGTTGAAATCCACCTCCCATTCCAGGAAATGAAACCTGTCCAGGACATGGCTGAGTAATACACATCATACCGCCACCAGCATAGCCTCCAGGGAATCCACCGCCGAAGCCTCCACCGCCGAAGCCGCCGCCTCCAGGGAATCCGCCGCCGAAGCCACCTGGGTATCCACCTCCAAGACCAATCTGCAGTCCAAATCCAGGTCTTGAGAATGGATTACCATAGGGGTTTTGCATTCCATAAGGTCCATACATTCCACCCATGAAGCCAGGAGTGTATCCTGCGGAAAACCATGGGTTTCCATATCCGCCCATGCCGTTGCCCATAAAACCACCTGCACCTCCAAAGGCACTTAACTGGTAGCCATTACAGCCTGGGATATTCATGTTGCCACCAAACTCTTGGTCAGGAAGGCCCTGATTAACAACATAATTACGTTGTGCCTGAACGTCAGCATAGTAGCCGTCGATATAGTTTGTTTGCATCATTCTACAGTTTTCAAATCCAGCCGTCGCGGCTCCGGCCCAAGCTTGGTTAGACCTTAAAAAAGCTTTTGATTGGGCTTTTACCCCCATGTATCCCATAACAGGAGGAAGAATCGCACCGGCAACTTCAGCGATCCCGCTAAGAGTGCCATATACACCGCCTCTATAAGATCCGCTTGAACAATCAACACAGTTCATGCCATCGCTATAGCTTGCCCTGATAATATTTGCATCATTTCCAATACACGCTTCTAAAGACTCGCCATAGCTGCATCTAAAAGAAATTCCACCTTCTCTGTGTATATATGTTCCAGTTCCATCTCTACGACCGCTGCTTCCATCGCTACTCCCATCGGAGTCAAAACCAGGTAGACGAACCCAAACTCCGCCATCAAGCTTACACTTACTTCTATCTTCGCCACATAGCTTGTTGAACATATCAAGGTCAACCCAACCGAAGCCCTTTACTTCGAATTCACCACCGGTTGCATCTTTCAAAACCTGATCAGAATCTCTTCTTTCATAACACCGAGTTTTCCAACCACCGATGAATGCCCCACTTCCTTCCGGAAACGCCGCCTCAACTTGAGCAACAGTAGCATCATCAGCGTTCTCACTTAGGGAACACTTAACAGCGTGACACTCTCTTCGTTTGCCGTCCGGATCATCCACGGCCTCAACATCGTAGTCTCCACCCAGTGACTTACATCGTCCGATCAATTTATCGACGACTTCCTCACCAGCGAATGCGGAATGAGACATAAATAATAACAACAGTAGTTGAATTCCCTTAAACATAATTACTCACCTATAGAGTTAAATTTCTATTTCTTGCTTAATAATCCCTATTAAACAAAACTCTTTGAGCTGGGAAAAATTTCCCTTTCAATATCTTGTCGGAAAGTTGGCCAAATTACTTAATGAAACTAAACCTTTGTAATTACTGAAAAATAGTACAAAGTTTGATTGGAATAGACGGAGAAGAGAGTGTTTGAAATAAAAAAGGCCTCTTATTCTGAGGCCTTATATTCTAATTTTTATAGTTGCGGCTGGTGTGCTGACTTAGGGTTAAACCTTCTAATTGCAGCTACAAGAAATTCGATTAACTCATCATCAGAGCTGTAAACTTCCTCAACAGTGTCGCTTGTAAGCAAAAAGTCTTTAACTCTTTTAGCAATGTTGTGAAGAGACTCAACCATGTAGAGCCCGCCGATATTTTCACCCTGGAAAGATTTAATGATTTCTTTTCTAGCGTGGTTAAACATTTCAGTTTCAGTAATGTCTTCAGGTACTTCCTCTAAACCAAATTTTTCTTCAACTTCTTCAATTGCTTGGTCGCGGATATCTTCATCAGTAGAAAAGCTTACACCTAATTCAGTTGCCAAAGCGTCAATGAGATCACTTCTCTTGTCCGCTTCATACTCTATTAAATCATCTTGCTTCAAGTGATTGATAGTGTGAGTGGCCAAAGCGGTAAGCGTGGTAAAATCAGTTCGCATAAAAAGTGTCCTTTTTAAATTTTATTACACCCCAGTCTACATCAATAGAAAGCAATACTACAACAATAATTGACTTTTTCTTTATTAATTTAGCTATTTGCCTAGCCGCTTTTTAATTCGATTCAATGCTTTCAACACAACGCTTCTTTCTCCAAGAAGAAAAAGCAAGAGTCCATAAACTAAAAACACACATGTAAAAGAAAAGGCGAGGTATGCGCACTTGCCATAAAAATTTAATTCGAAGTATGGAATCTTATTGTTAACAAACCACGTCATGCCGGCCGTGACAAATGCTGCCAAAAAGACCTTTAGAAGCCTTAAGTTCAAAAATTCAAACAAGCTAACCTTTAAATCCTTGCTCATGATGAATGTCTGCGCGGAGGAGTTCAAAAACATGGATACTGTCGTACCTAAGGCCAACACCTCAAATCCGTAAACAGGAACCAAGCTTACGCAAAAGACAATGTTAAAGATAATTGAAAAAATAGAGCAATAAACCGGCACCTTTTGACGGTCAATGGTGTAAAAGGCCGGAACAAGAATTTTATAAATGCCATAAAAAGGCAGTCCCAGCGCATACCACATCAACGCCTTGGAAGTCATAAGAGTTGATGTTTGATCAAACTCCCCCCTTTCAAATATTAGATGAACTATTTCCTGCGCAAATATTATTGAGATCACCATGGCCGGAAGAATGATCATCCAACCCGTAAGGTAGCTCCCTTTTAAAATATCCTTTGCTTCTTCGTCATTGTTTGCTTTCCAAGCGTTGGAAAAATGCACAAGGTTGGCGTTGCCAATAGATACGCTTAAAATACCTACCGGTAATTGAAACAGTCTAAATGCATAGCTTAACCAACTTACCGCCCCAACGACTGTGCCGGTGGCAAGTATCGTATTAACAATCAAGTTGACCTGTGTCGCGGCAAACCCGATAAGGCCTGGCCCTAAAAGTTTAATTACCTTTTTAGTCTTTGGATGAAGCCCACCTCCCAGTGCAGGCCCAAAACCATGCTTGATAATTAAAGGCACTTGGACAAGTCCTTGAACAAGGCCGCCTATAAAGACTCCAGCGCCTAATGCGTAAATTGCGGGATATCCATGGGAAGTCATCCATGCAGGAAGAGCGATCATTGAGATGATCATCGTTACATTAAAAAACGCTGGTGCCAAAGCTGGGACAAAAAATACTTTTAAAGAATTAAGAGCTCCCATGAACAACGCAGCAACAGAAACAAAGCACAGAAACGGCGCCATAATCCTTGTAAGGCCCACAGTGACCTCAAACTTCTCAGCGTCGCCCACAAATCCAGGGGCGAATACAGACACAATTTCTGGCGCAAAATAAATGATCAACCCAGATATCGTTAAAGTCGTTCCTGTCAAAACCACTAACAACGACCAAAGAAGCTTTCTTGCGCTTTCAGCACTCTGTTCTTTAGCTTCGATAAACGTTGGAACAAACGCCGCGGAAAATGCTCCCTCTGCAAAAAGATCCCTTAAAAGATTTGGAATTCTAAAAGCAACGTAAAAAGCGTCAGTCATGGAACTTGCTCCAAACATAAATGCAAGGACCTGTTCTCTCACAAGTCCAAATATTCTGCTGCAAAATGTGGCAAGCGCCATCTTTATTGATGAAAGTAATACTGCTTTGGATTTAGCCAATGATCTGCCTTTTTAAAAAAATGTTAAAGCAAAGCCTAGGCCATGTAAATAATATTAAAAACTTATGGATACCTTATGGCGCGCGCATTTCGCAGTTTCAAATCAAGGGGAAAGTTTTCATCACGCAAAGCGAATTAAAAAACGCTCAAGACCACGTCACAGAGCGTACTTTAAGAATTACACGCGCTTAGAAATTAACGCGCGCACGCCAAGTGCGCTTTGGCTCTGCCTTTCTAACATTTCCTCTTTCCCGCGCAAGAAATTGTTAACCTAAAACACGTGATACAGGGCTTCTACAAAGATATGCTTTACTTGGGCAGGATGCTGACAGTTGGGGCCCGCTAATCCATGGATGGAGTTTTGGCCCAACAACACACACCTAGCAGGATGCTAATTAACTTTTGGGATAGGAGATGCCCAAGACCAGAGACCAAGGAGGTTCGCCATGTTTTTAGCCGTAGCTGTGGAGACACACAAACATCCTTCCAAAAAAACAGATTACAAAGTTTGGTACCTAGAAATAGGGCCTGACGGAAAGGTGCGAGGAGTCGGAGTCAAGACTAGAGAAGAGCTTGTTAAGAGCGTCTTTGAGAATTACAGAATTACAGGCAAGACACATTGGAGATGCTTTCAAAAGGACAGAGAGTCCTCTACTCCAATTGAAGTTTTTGACTTCATTGCCATGAACTCTTTTGAAAACACCCATTTTGGCAATTTGCCAACTCTCTGCGAGTTCCAAACAACTTTGGACTCGCTAAAGGCGAACCTTGAGCTACGTTCTATAGCTTAAAACCCTCCCCTCTTTTTTCCCACCTGGAATGAAGATCAGGACAAGGCCCGTGAATTCGGGCCTGCCTTTAATTTTGATGATTTCTACCAGTCTAACACTCTTCAGAGCTTTTTGGCCAAGTTTATCAACCCCTTAAAAATAAAGGTTTTTTCAACCATTTCTTGGTTGCTTTCTCCTTGGATGGATATATCATTTTAGATGTTTGCAATTTGATTCATTTAAAACACAACAGGAGATATTTATGTCAAAACCATTCATCGTAGTTTGCGACGGCATGGACAAGAGCGTTTTTGAAGAGCTAAAAAACAATGACAACTTGGAAGTTCATCCCAGCCCTAAACTTACACAAGAAGAAATTAGAGAGCTTCTGCCGAAGGCCAACGGACTTGTTATAAGATCCGCCACAAAGCCCAACAAAGAATTTATAGACCAGGCCCCAAATCTAAAATACATAATCAGGGCAGGTGAAGGCACTGACAATATTGACAAGGCTTACTGTCAAGAGAAGGGAATAAAAGTTTCCAACACACCAGGTGCCAACAACAACTCAGCAGCTGAGCACGCATTGGCACTAATGATGACAGTGCTAAGAAAAACAGCAACGGCCAACGCTTCAATGAAAGAGGGAAAGTGGGAAAAATCTCAGTTCACAGGAAATGAGCTTTGGAAGAAAACAGTTGGGATTATGGGCTTTGGCAGAATTGGTCAAATCCTTTGCAAAAGACTTCAAGGTTTCGAACCAAATGTTCTTTTCTTTGACCCGGGAGTGAAAGAATCTGAATTCTCATATGCTAAAAAGGTCGACACCTTGGAAGAGCTTTTCACAAAATCGGACATTGTGTCTATTCACACTCCACTTCTTGACGCAACCAAGGGAGTGGTTAATTCAGAGCTTCTAGGAAAAATGAAATCTGACGCAATCCTTGTAAATGCGGCCAGAGGCAAAATTGTTAATGAGGACGATCTATACTCGGCCCTAAAAGAGGGTAAAATTAAAGCCGCAGGCTTTGATGTTTTTGCAAACGAGCCCCTTGAGAGTGAGAGCAAGCTTAAAGAGCTGGACAACATTGTACTTACACCACACTTGGGTGGAAGTACTGAAGAGGCCCAATTTCGCGTCGGAGAGATGGCAGCAAATCAAATGATTGAATTTTTCACAAACGACAACCTTTTAAATGAAGTAAAGGCGTAACAAATGAACTCTTTGGCAATAATTGGAGCACAGTGGGGAGACGAAGGTAAGGGCAAAATCACTGACCTCCTTGGAGAGAAGACGGACTTGGTTGTTCGCTTTCAAGGTGGGAACAATGCAGGCCATACAATTATCGTTGATGAAGAAAAAATAGTTCTCCATCAACTCCCCTCCGGAATTTTGAGAGAGAATTGTGTTTCAGTTATTGCGCACGGAGTGGTCTTTGAACCGGAAGCATTTCTTGAAGAGCTCGCCAAGGTTGAGTCTAAGATTAAAGTTTCTCCAGAAAGATTAAAAATTTCTTTAAACGCCACAGTCATCACGACCTATCACAAAATTCTAGACGCTGCTCGAGAGGGCAAGAGCTCTAACAAGATTGGCACAACAGGGAAAGGTATCGGTCCAGCTTATGAGGACAAAGCCGCTAGAAGAGCTTTAAAAGTTAAAGACCTGTTAAACAAAGAAGCTTTGCTAAAAAAGCTTAAAATTTCCATGGAAGAAAAAGGACACTTATTCAAAGAGGTCTATTCCGTCGAAGTGCCTTCTATTGAAGAGGAGGCCTTAAGACTTTTGGCCCTAGGTGATAAACTGGCTCCTTATATTACTGACACCTTTAGCTACTTAGATAAAGAAGCGCGCAGCGGGAAGAAAGTACTTTTCGAAGGCGCCCAAGGAGTGCTTTTAGATATTGATTATGGCTCCTACCCCTATGTCACTTCTTCCAGCACAAGTGCTGCGGGAGTTTTCACAGGAGCGGGAACGACCAATGGCCAAGTTGATGAGCGCCTTGGAATTGTGAAGGCTTACACCACCAGGGTTGGGGAAGGCCCGATGCCTACAGAGATTACTGATGCTATCGGAGTGGAGATTCAAAAGATAGGAAATGAATTTGGCGCAACCACCGGAAGAAAGAGAAGATGTGGGTGGCTAGACCTGCCCGCTTTAAAATACGCTGTCAAGGCCAGCTCACTAACCTCCTTGGCGCTAACCAAAGTTGATGTTCTTAGCGGGCTTAAAACCCTAAAGGTTTGCGAGGCCTATGAAATAAATGGCAAAACATATGACTGCGCTTTTCCAGGACTGGACCTTGAAGAGGCCACTCCGGTGTTAAAAGAGGTAAAGCCGTTTAATGATAAATTTGAAAGCGAGAGCTACACCTCTGAACTTCAAGAATACATTAAGTTAATAGAAGACGCTGTTGGCATTCCTGTTGGGATTGTTGCCTTCGGTCCAGAGAGAAAGCAGATTCACTTTAGAAAGTCTTACTTATAAAATAAGCTTGGCCTACCTGCTTGTCAGCTGGCAGGTCACGACTTTCATTTGATCTTCAATACTAAGATATCCAAATTCAGGTCCAATGACTGTGTTCTTCTTACTCTGACAAAGGAAGGAAATTTCTTGATTTAAAGAAAGCAACTTTGAGTTAAGGTCATAGTACTTGGATAGTAAAATTGCTGAATTAAGTTCTAAATTTATATTGCCCGGAATGCCCGCTCTTGCAATGATTGACTCAAAGTTTAGCCTTGATGAATAAAGACTGAAGAACACACTCATTCGCTCAGTAAGAAGCTGCTCATGTACTTGTTTAGATAGGACTTCGGCAACTCTCTGTGCTATGAGCGCTCGGAGGCTGTTTTGGTTTAGAAAGATACTTCCACCTGGTACCAGGACAATCTTCTTGGACTCTTTATAAAGTTCGCAAAGGTTTTCGTGTGGATACTCCTCACAAATCTCAGAGGCCAAGTAAAACCTTGGCTGAGTTTGGCCTAATCTTGCAGACTTTATGAGTTTTTGAAGAATAGAATCAAGAAAATGCTTAGCTTTATCACTGGCCCCAATATCTTGAAGAATCCTAATGTAGTCGTTTTTTACCTCTACTAAAACTTCCTCAAACCTTTCTTCATACGTAGATGACACAAAGCTGGCCATTTTTGCAGCAACCAAACTTTCGCAACTATCTACAAAATGTGGAGATGCCTCTAGTTTAAAAAAGTCACCACAGCTCTTAACACTATAGAGCCCTGCTAATACTTTAATCCAAGAACTGGAACAATCTCTTTTCCAAGAGAAGTTAGCGCGCACAGTGCCGTCTGAGAGCTTTTCAAAGTTCTGGCAAACCATCTCCATAAAGTCTCGGTCCTCCATTACAGCTTCAAACGCACGCTCTTTCACAATGCTAAACCCTTCGTAGATGTCCAAGGAGGGGACCTCACAAAGTGTGTCCACTTTTTCACTACAAATATCTTGTGCCTGAGCCGCAACTGAAATAAGAAAAATGATGCTAATTATCTTCATGGCCCTATATTTTGCAATGAACGGGCCAGCTAAGGTTTATGAATTCAAGGATTTAGGGGGGCTGTAATGTTTAAACTTTCATCACTGTTTAAATTCTTTACAGCAGTGCCGACCTTTACCAGATCGGCAAGTAGGATTGATTACTAATAGGGCTTCATAGCTGGTGCACCGGGAAGCTTACCGCCACCACCACCAGTGCCGCCACCAGAGCCTCCTCCGGAGCCTCCACCAGATCCTCCGCCGCCAGCAGGCGGATCATCAAAGCAAACCCAACGACATTGAACATAGTTGTCATTTGAACAGGCCATGACCCAACCGGTGCTTTTCTCATAGGAACAGCCCATTCCGTTATACCTATAAGTTGATCTAGTGCTATTAACAATAGCAAAGCAATCTCGATCAGCACCGATATTTAATGCTTTCTTCCATGTAGTTGGAACAGAAGAGCTACACTTGTTCCCTGTATGCTTAGCAAAGTTAGAAGTCACTCCAGTAGAAAAGTTAACACCTGTGCCTCCACTTGCCTGAGAAGAGCAACCTAATATTGTGCTTTTTTGAGCACTGTCAGTCTCAACCCTCACATTCAAAGGAAATTTATAATTTTTGTTCCTTGTATTATCCTTTCCACTAGGTTTACTTATCGTTATCAAAAGCTCTGCATAGTAATTATCTGTGGTATTGGCCGGGAAATCTCCTGATCCATTGGGAAAGATAAGCTTGATGGAATCAATGGTGATATCGCCTATTTTTTTTGCAAGTCTTTTATTTGGAGCATCTGAGGCAGTGTATTTTACTTTAGTTCTTGCTGTGCCATCAAAATTTGCAAGCCATAACTCTGTAGCTAACCCCTCATCTACTTCATCAACATCGGTTTTTTTAAATTTTAAAGGATTTGTAGCCGAGTAAGGCGGCCAATACCCTGCCAAAGAGGCCTCACAAAACTTGGGATTTCCTAAAAGAATCTCCACACCGCTTCGAAGGGTCATTTCATCGGCAAACGACATAACCTCTTTTTGACCTTGAGTTAGATTTGAAATAATTCGCGTTCCAACGAGAGCAAGGCCACCGGCCAGTCCTGCGGCAACCATGACACTAACGAGGGAAAATCCCTTTTGATTCATAAAAATACCCCTTGATAGAGATATTTTAATGTCAAACCTAATTTTAAACAATCAGGGAAGTCTAAGTCTTTGGAATAAGGAGGTGAATTTAAGCTAAATGTCCTATGATCTTGTCGCCCACACGCTTATCAAACTGCACTTTTCGAATTTGGTTCTCTAGGTTTGAATCACTCTGAACTACAACTTTGATATAGCTAGAACAGTAACCTTCGAAATTGCCATCTTTCTCTCTCTCAAAGAGAACTTCGCCTTCACTTCCTACAAGCTCTTTGGCAAATTCAACTTTCTTTTCTTCTCCAAGGTTAATAAGTGTCTTCACACGTTCTTTTTTAACTGGAGCCTGAACATGCTCTGTCATTTTAGCTGCCACAGTGTTCTTTCTTTTGGAATAAGGAAAGACGTGAAAGTGAGTTATTGGAAGCTCTTTAAGAAGGTTATAGGTCTTCATAAATTCCTGCTCTGTTTCCCCAGGGTATCCAACGATAACGTCAGCTCCTATTGAGCAGTTAGGAAAGTATTCTTTCACCATAGAGATTGTGCTCTTATAAAAAGCTACATCATACTTTCTCTTCATAGAGGTAAGGATTTCATCAGAGCCACTCTGCAGTGGGATATGAAAATGATCCTGATACTTGCCACTTTGTTTTAGAACCTCAAGAAGCTCTCTAGTTATTGTATTGGGTTCAACAGAAGACATTCGAAGTCTTTCCAACCCCTCAACTTGCACGACACCCTTAACAAGGTCTTCAAGTCTTTCACCTGAGGTCGATTCATATTCCCCTATGTTTACACCGGTTAGAACAATCTCTTTAAAGCCCTCAGCTACAAGTTTTTTTGCTTCTTCAACGGCCTTTGAAACAGTTATCGTTCTTGATCTTCCCCTTGCAAAAGGAATTATGCAGTATGAGCAAACATAATTACAGCCATCTTGAATTTTCAAGAAAGCGCGGGTGTGGGAGTCCGCCTTTGTAGTTGTGGCACCCCAGAACTCATTTGTTTTATCTATTCTAACGACGCTATCTTCTTCCTCTTGAAGGTAGTCAAAGACTTTGTACTTCTCATTAGTGCCAAGGATTAGGTCCACGCCTTGCATTTTCTTTATTTTTTCAGCTTCCATCTGTGCATAGCATCCAGCTACAACAACCTTGCCTTCAGGACTGTTCTTTTGGGCCTTGCGGATTAAATTTCTACAACTTGAATCAGCCCCATCAGTGACAGTGCATGTATTAAGGAAAGTTACATCGCTGTTTTCACCAAATGGCACAACTTTATAGCCTTTATCAACAAAGGACTGAGCTATTTGACCAGTTTCAGACATATTTAGTCTGCAACCTAGGGTATGGAAAGATACTGTTTTTTTCATATTAAAGACTCTTAACTAGACGCGCACTGTAAATGATTTCTAGTTAAAAGACAATCCAGTACGGCCGTTCCTAAAAAAATTATAATTATGTAAGTTTTTTATTTTTTATTATTGACTTTTTCCTTAAGGAACTTTAAATTCAGTACACGTTTTTAAGAGGTTTGGTCTCGTAGCTCAGTTGGTTAGAGCATCTCCCTTTTAAGGAGAGGGTCCTGTGTTCGAGTCACAGCGAGATCACCATCTTAAAACATAAGACGATAAGTAAATGCTCCCATCGTCTAGCCCGGTCTAGGACATCGCCTTTTCACGGCGGTAACAGGGGTTCGAATCCCCTTGGGAGTGCCAAAATAAATTAAAGCCTGTCTTCGGACAGGCTTTTTTTTTACCCAAAACCCAATCTGTTCCGGTTAAGCACAACAAACTTATGAATCTAGGGATCTATAAACTTAGTCATGACCTAATCTTGAAGAAGCTTAATGAAAAAAGCTTGTTTATCAACGAATTTAGAAATGAAATATAAAACTCTAACCACCTCATATTTAGGGTTTCAGTAAGAATTATTTATTCACCTAAATTAGTTACAAGGTATAGTTGTGGTGTAAGCTAGTTTCCTGTAGTGAAATTAGGGTCTTTCAACTTTTTAGAATCCGTGCTTTCTTTTAAGTTTTTCTCGATTCTGTCACCAAGATCACCATTTCCTACCCTCTCATACCTTACACCTTGATCACTGATACAAAACTTAAAATTGTTGGATGGATGACAATTTATTCCTACATTTAATCCGTATGCATTAAAGGAAGCGTTTAGCGGATTAAGAGGGTGAACTTGTGGTGTATTTGAAGGTGATCCCAATCCAAAATTTGATCTGCTTCTTGATTGTAATTCAATAGCAGTTAATTTTACTGAATATTTGTTTAATAGCGCTTGTCTTTCTTCCAACTTTATATCTTTAGGAAGATTAGATTTTTCTGCTATATATTTATCTCTTAATTCGTAAATTTTTTGTAATTCTAATGGAGTTGGTACACCACCGATAGGTTTTTGGAGGAAGGCTATTTCTGAAGCATAATGTCTCAAGTAAGGATCACTACTCATTCCTTTTTGCATGAAGTCTGGAGAAGTTTGGCTTAACTTTTGATACTCGATTATTTCTTCTTGAGTAGGTAGAGAGCTTTCTTCTGCAAGTATTGAATGACTACAAAGAATTAAAAGTAGAAATAGTTTTTTCATGATTCTCCTAAGGTTTCTAAGATCAATATCGGCACCATGAGCGAAAAAGCTTAAAGTAAATTTTATTTAATTTAATTTGAGGAGGTTGCACAAGCAGATTCCAGTCTTAATGGTCTCTTGCCCGAGGCCCTACTATAGAGGCTCAAATCTTTAATTTATTAAGGCACGGAGACTGTAAGATTGCTCTTTGAATTTACACCTTCGGTTAAATTCCCCTACCCTAGCATTGGCAGATGCCATTTTGAAAAATAGCGTCTGTGAGAAGTCTTGAGGTCTGATTAAAACCTTTTAGAATTAGCTAAGTTTTAGGGCAGGCTTTTCTTTGCCAATTTTTCAAGTGTGAATGAGAGCAACTCTACTTAAAGAAAACTAATGACTTAACTTTTTTACCAGAATACCGACAAGAAACTGTCAGGTACTAAAGTCTAGGAGAACTTTAAATTGTCATTAATTAAAGTCTTTATTTTATTTATTCTGGCCTCTTGCAGCTCTGTAGAGAAATCCCGCTATCCAAGCCAGTATATTGAAACCCAAGAATCTATTTTTAAGGCACAGGTACCTTTAAGCACTTTTAAAGAGGCCTTTGCTGAAATCTCTCATAGAAGCGATTTCATTCAAAAGGTCTACCACCTAAACATGGATCCTGTGACTCGAATTCTATCAGTTGGACTCACTATAAACTCTCCACTCAAAAACCTTTTAAGGTTTCAGGAGCAAACCGGCACACGCACCGCAGAAAGCCACAATTTGGATATTGAGGTGGCCTTCCCTTCAGTAAACGCACTAACGGCCCAAGGCTATTTAAGACTTCAATTTAAAAAGTTCACCATAGATGGAAAGAGTTATTTAAATCATTTTCAAATTGTCTCAGATGTTACAAAGACAATTCTCGCAAACACCTCCCTAGTAGAGTTTCTTTATCACAAGGTCGCAGGCGATGATAATAAGCTCAGCTATAAATCGATGCTTACAGATGTAATAGAAAATAATGGAATAATAATCTTTCCGGCCACTAGAACATTGGCATTCAGACTGAACGCAAAAAGATTCGAACAACTAAAATACCTCTCCCATTTAAAAGAACTTAGGCTTTGGATTCTTTCTCCGTTTCTTCTCAAGGGAACCAATGAAGTCTTCTTCAGACTAGAGGCTGGACTAGGCAGGCCTGCTTCGGTTTGGTTAAGCGAAATGCAAGCGAGAGTGGAAGACGATAAAGAAAAGCTTCTAAATCAAAGAAGCACCCTCTATAAGCAATATTCAAATTTAGAAGACTTGGATCAGATGCTTAAAAATTACTTAGAAACATTGATAAGCAGGGAAGGCCTTGATGAGAATAAGCTCTCCAATATCCATAGAAACAATCTTTTACATTTCAGATCCACCTTTACATCAGAAGCAAGAGAGATTCTTTCACTATCAAATGAAAGCTTTAAGGCCAATCCAGAAAATGAATATCTCCAATATTTGGAAGCAAAGAAGAATGAGATTCGAAATTTTGTTGTTGATCTAAATAGAAAAACGGCGATCGAGTACAACACACTTATGGCCGGGAACCAAAACGATGAGACCCGACCTTTTCTTGTTAAAAAGGTTTCTCAAGACATGCTTACAGCAGGCATGAACTTTCTTAAAGATGGGACATCCTGGGTTAAAGAATCAAACTTAGTTGTAGCTCCGCAATTGCCAGGGGTTATTTTTAAAGGAGTTATCGGAGTACCACTTAAAGATCTATTATCAGAAAAAGAGGAGGGTTTAATTCTCCATGATGGGTTAAAGAATTTAACTCCCATAGAAGAAGGAATTCCTTTTGAACTCGTAGTGGAAACCCAAACCGAAGACAATGGCTGGCTAAGCTTGGATGCAAAAAGCATTACACTATTTGAGGGTGCGAAAGCGCTTCACTTCGCCAGAAACGATAACAATGACAAATTCTTTCTGGATCTTCTTAAGCTTACCGTGGTCCAATCTCTCGCTGGCCTAAGTTTTGAACTGGAAAAAGATGAGGACACAGAAGAGAAAAAAGAGCGAGAGCTAAAAAAACTCAAAAGTTACGTTGAAAGTCTAAGGGCCAGCTATGATTCCTCAATTCAAGAGAGCTTTATTGACAGCATTAAGCAAACTATATCAACAGATATAATTAAGAACCCATTTACTGCCGCAGGCCAGGATTACGTTAATGCTAAAAAAGAAATACTATTTGGGCGCATCTTCAAATACGACCCAAAAGATAAACTTTTTAAAATTCAACTTGATCCAAAGCTTGTTGCCGAAAACATAAGTGGAGCGAAAAACGACATTCAAGTTTGGAACGTTTCCCCTGTATTCTTAGAGTCTCAAAACAACACCTACCTCGAGTTGTCAGCTGGTAAAGGAAGAAGAAGCACGAACTACATAAGACAAGTTCACAATAGACAAAACTCTCAGATTAATGCCGGTTTCTCAGGTTTACAAGATGATCATCAAAGAA
Source organism: Halobacteriovoraceae bacterium (assembly GCA_002711995.1). Lineage (GTDB taxonomy): Bacteria > Bdellovibrionota > Bacteriovoracia > Bacteriovoracales > Bacteriovoracaceae > UBA845. The sequence continues at coordinate 231,213 of PASN01000009.1, forward strand.
GCTCCGCTGATCTAATTACAACTTTCAACTTCGACTATTTAGAATCAGCCGCCAACAGAATATTAAAAGAAATAGCTGAGAACTCCAACGGAGAATATAAACAAGAGCTTAAAAAAGACGAGGAGCAGACGCACTATATAATTAACAGTCTTGCGATAGACATCCTCTCCTCAGAATCCATCAATCTTGAATTGAACGCCACAAAACTTTCTAAATCCCAAAAAGGTTTTTGGATGTGGAAAGAGTGGAAAGTGGAAAAAGAAAGCTACGGAGTTAGTGCTCAAATCTCACTTGAATCTAGAGAGTTTGAGCAAGTAAAAGGGAACCTTAGGGAACACAAGGATGAACTTTATTTTTCGGATAAGGTTATAGCTCTCAAAATTCACAATGCAAGAGTAAAGTTTGGAAAGAAGTCGCTCATAAATTCTGCTTTGAACGCTATGGCCAACGTTAATTTAGAGGGAGCGATTGGCTCAAGAGTTAGAAGTTTTGTTCTCAAACTACTAAATGATCACTTCGTAAAAAGCTATACTGAAAGCAAAGAAGAAATACTAGGTCAAAAGCATGAGAAATTTATCAGAGTTTTTACCACCTCTGAGGATATTATATTAATGCTTAACCCACGAATGTCTGGTTCAGCTTTTGAGTTGGAGCTTGCTGGAGACAGAGATTTTATAGAACAGGCCTTGAGTTTCAATTCTGAAACTCAAGAAATGACGGCATATCTTACAGGTTCTCCAGCAATGGCGAAAACAGACAAAAGGGACCTTCTAGATATAATAAAAGAAACCGAACAAATTTTTTCCCCGATGCTAGCTAAGACAAAATGGCCTCTCTACCACGCACTTAAAAAACCAGGTTTTGTTGAAAAAGTTATATATGACAATGATTCGTCCAAGTTGAGTGTATACAACAAGCTTCTAGAGGAAATAAAAACATACGATCAAGTACTTAACACAATTAACATCCCCATTAAGGCACCGAATTCAATGAGAAGGATAAGTGCTTGTGGGTCGGAGTTGATGTACTTTGCAGGAGCTAGCTTCACACTCTTCCATGCTTTAGATCAACTAGTTAAAAAAATTGACGATAACGGTCTTGAGAATCATGTGCATATGTATGACACGATGGTGGAAGCAAGGCATAAGCTGTTCAACAATATTATCACACCCTTACTAAGGACTTATAAAGAAAGATTTCACCCACAAAATAGGCAACTGAAGAAGAGCAAGGAATCCCATTGGAATGTGAACTTCTATCCAGATGCAATTTTTTCGGAAACGATTTACAACTTTTTGGATAAAGCCATTAACCCTTGATACATTAATCGAACAAACTAAAGGCTGAAGAGGAATTTTCCTCGAAAAAATCAAGATCAATGCTCAGGCCTGCAAAAAAGATGATTGCCTTCTGTTCGTTGGTCCAGTCCCCTTTTGAGAGATCCAGTCCAAACCTATCGCTATCGGTGAAGACTTCTTTTAAGAGCCCTCCCCACTTCTTTCCAATTTTTCCGGCATCATTTCCCAACTTGTCTAAGATATTAAAAGACCATATTCTCCATCTGTAAGACTCGATTGTGGCAAAAGTCTTCCCATAAGAGTCAATAAGATCATACTTTCTCTTTAAGATACCAAACCTAGTCTTAACATCGCCTATCTTTTTCTCATGAGGATCAAGAATCTCAATATCAGAAAAGAAAAAATAGAAAGGACGTTTGCCACTTAACAGCAAGGTTCTGTTGTTGTCCCAAAGATCGAGATGCATTGGTCTATGGCTTTTAAGAAAGTTCCTTACAAGGTGTCCAAAAATACCTGTCTTTCTTTCGGCAGCAAAACCAATCTTGTTTCCACCTTCATCCACAAGCTCGTACTTGTTACCAGTTTCCCAGTCAATTGCGATCTCAACCCATTCTTTTAATTGATTTATGCCAATAAACTTTAGGCCACTGAAAAAGGATTCCATTCTATTCCTTGCTAGTCAGGCCAAGCTCTTCAGGAGTCCAGGCCTTATTTCTTTCAACGCTTTTTAACTGCACTTCTAAAACATTCTTATGAGTGACAACAGCTTTGTTTTGACTAAACTTATTTCTTATATAGTTGGCCACATGCGCTAAATCATTGGCAGGAATCATCTTGAAGCCTGGCATAACCATGTCGTAAGTTCTGCCCCCGCGTTCAATTTTGCCCCTCATTCCATGCAACAATACCTTTATCAAAACTTCATTTTTAGCCGCCAATGCGGGGGAACCTACAAGTGGTGGAGCAGACGCGCTTCCCTTTCCCTCAGCTCCATGACATCGCATACAAAACTGCGTGTAGGCCCGCTGTCCTCGATTAACATCCGGAGTAAACTGGCCCTCATCAATACTCTTAATTAATTCGGCGATTCGCTTCCTCTCTTTGGAGCTATCTTTAAGATAATTCCTACTCATAACCCAAGCTAGGACCAAGCTGATGGCCACCAGCGCCGCCATAAAAGACACAATAAATTTGGTGGATGTTTTTTTGTCCATAATATATTCCTTTTATGAGCATTATGAAGGATTGAGCGCGATAAGTGAATTGTCCTTGATCATATTATCAAAAGAAGGAAAGTGGAAACAGAGCCGTGTGAAGACTTGCAAAAAAAGGCCTCACTTTGGAGTGAGGCCTAGGTGTTATGATTAATTTAATTAACTTTAAGCTACGTTAGATAGATTTTGGACGATAGTAGTATTAACTTCGGTTTCCGACAGTTCAAGAACATGGGAGAACTCATTGGAGATATCTTCAAGCATTTTTTGAAAAATCTCTTTTTCAACTTTGCCTTTGTCTTTAATACTGTGGAGCTGTGCAAGGGCAGAAACTCTTTCTTTTAAAATTACATTCTTCTGCTGTGTTTTAAAAAACTTTACTCGATCTTTTTTACTTTCAAAACTTTGCTCTTCAACAGGTCGAGAAAAAAGTCCTAACATTTTGCTTACTTCTTCTTTGGTGGCAACCCATCTAAGCTGCTTCTTAGATGCCTGAACTGGCACCATTAATTTAGTGTGATTAACAAAGCTTTCAATAACGTAAAAGTGGGTATCAGCACTTTCCATAAAGTCCACTTTTAAAACTTTTCCCAAACCAAATTTCGGGGAGTATACCGAGTCTCCGATATTAAACTTAAACTCATTAGACATAAATTAGTTCCTTTAGCTGTAATCAATAAAGAAAAAAACCGAATTTATAGGTGATCAACTATAAAAAGGGGGGCACGAGGCCATACAAACTTTATTGTACCACAAGGTTGCGTCTAAGCCTAATTCTCAGCAATTTCGAAGGCCTATCGTCCCATTAAATCAGGCCTTTTTTACTCTGTTAAATAATCAAGAGAAGGACCCAAAGGCACTAGACCAAAAGGATTCAGAGTCCTATGGGAATAATAGTAGTGGTGTTTTATGTGTTCGAAGTTTGTAGTGTGTCTAAATGCGTCAATAGAATAAAGGTTTTTAAGATACCTTTTCAAATTCGGATAGTCTTTAATCATTTTTTGATTACATTTAAAATGGGTAAAGTAAACTGCATCAAACCTAATCAACGTAGTGAACAGACGAATATCAGCCTCTGTCAGCGTGTCCCCGACTAAGTACTTTTTACCTTCAAGCCTTTGCTCTTGACGTTCAAGAGATTCGAAAAGGTTTTTAAAATTTTTCTCATAGGCCTTTTGATTTCTAGCAAAGCCTGTTTTATAAACGCCATTGTTGATGTTGTTATAAACGTCATCATTCACTTCATCTATCTCGGATCTAAGCTCCTCAGGATAATAATCTTCTTTATTTGTGGAAAACTCGTTTAAAGAGTTAAAGATCCTTATGATTTCAGATGACTCATTATTAACTATCGAGTTCGTTCCTTTATCCCAAATAACTGGAACAGTTACTCTCCCAGTAAACTTGGAGTCGGCCTTAACGTACAGATCCTTTAAAAATTCAAGGTCATTGATCTTGTCTCCAGTGGATTTAGGAAACTCAGTTTCAAAAGACCAGCCTTGATCCATCATTTCGGGAGATACAACAGAGTAATCAATAAAACTTTCAAGGCCCTTCAACTCTCTCATGATTAACGTTCTGTGGGCCCAAGGACAGGCATAAGAAACATAAAGGTGATATCGCTCTTTTTCAGCAGGATATTCATCTCCAAACCCGGAGTGATACTTTTGTTTTTGCCTGTGAAACTCACCGTCCTCAGTCTTAGGGTTAACCTCTTGAACTTTCCACTCGCCCTCTATTAACATTCCCATTCATAAACCTTTTCTATTCTGCAAAAACGTCCTCTCCCGGAGCGAATTCGCCGACACTTAAATTGTCATTAACCCCACGCACACCCAACACATTGTTGGCGTTCTCTATTGCGGCCTCACGCGCTTTTTCGTTGTGAGCAACACCGTCCAATTGAATAATACCATTTTTTGCACTCACATCAATGTCATAAGAGAATACTCTTGTGTCGTAATAATTTGCCTTGTCCACGATTGAGGCAAGCTCCTCATCACTTATATTTGTTTCTCTTGGGCTCAATTTAAAAACCAAAGTTCTGTCAAAACTTGGGACAACAGTTAGGTCTGTAATTCTTGTTTCTTTAATCCCCCGAACAGAATTGGCAGCCTCTTTTGCTTTTTGCGCTTCCATTTCACTGCCAACATTCCCTTTAAGAATTGCCACATCCTTTTTAACAGAGGGCTCTATTAGTCTTTCATCAATCAATACAGTATTAGTTAGGGTGTATTCAATGTCTTTGGCCTTGTCTTCATTTGATCTATTTTTATTGGAAACAACTTCCACACTATTTTGGACCGATTTGATTCCAGGAATCCTCTTTATAACATCCTCAGCAGCGTTTTTTTCCTGCTGAGAGTCGACTTCTCCTCGCAGCAAAACTCTGCCGAAGTCATCGCTTGATATTTTTAGCTCCTCAATCTCAGAGACCTCATCTTCATACAAGGCCTGAGCAATGCTTTTTGAAATCTCCTTAGATCCAACACTGAAGCCAACAACCTCGAGTTTATCGATGACACCCTTGGCCCCATTGATTGATTGACCGATTTCAATCAGTCGCTCTTTTTGCCATAAGTTTTCCACGTGACCATCTAAAGTGACATAGCCATCCAAAAAGCTTGGCCGTACTTTGACTGATTCTAGATTTTGATTATTGGATATTTCTTTTTTGTAGATGCTTTCAATATCAAACTGCGCCCCAAACTCGGTGGCCCATGCCACACAAATCAAAGAGGCAAAAATTAAAGTTATTTTCGTCATAGCTCTCTCCTTTGAGCTTGGGGCGCGATATTTGTGCTGCTTATTGAAGAATCTTCTTAATTGAATTAAAAGTTTCCTTCAAATCTTCAGTGGCCATTTCCATACCACCTTTTGCCTCTTCAACAGCAAGGTCTTTTTTAAGTCCGTACTCCTGAATTTTCCCTTTCGCAGCGGCGACTTTGCTTTCGGCCTGTCTAATTAAGTCTTTCGCTTTTCCCTCCACTCCAGTTGACTGTTTGTTTACCGTCTCGTTTAGCTTGGCAGAAATTTCTCTCAAGTCCTTTGCCATAAGATCAATTCTGTTTTCAACTGAACGTAAGTATTCTTCTGTTTGCATCGATCCTCCTTTCTTCCTATTATGAGGCCTTGAAGTATTAGGGTAAAATAGACATATCCTATACGGCCTTAAGGTATAGCATTCAAAACTTCCTCCAGTTTTTTTACTTTAAGTTCAAATTTCAAATCACATTTGATATATAGCGGGGAAAAGAGAACGGAGGAAAACAAATGAAGTCAGTAGTTTTTTTAGCAGTATTATTATCGTCTTTTTGCACCTTTGCAGAAGATTTCACACCGTATTATGAGGATTACGCACTTAACAAGGAAGCGCCATACCACGCCTACAATACACGTGTTCCTCACAGAATGGGGCCTAGAACAAAATGGAGAAGGGCCGTTAGATTTTCATTAGACGGATCTCGCGCAATTTGCTCAGGTGACACCTTTAGAGAAAGATTTCCACTGTTCGTAGTTTCAGTAAAGAGCTGTAGTCGTGATGAGTTGAAAGTGAGTGTGAAATACAAAAAAACAGTTGATTGCGATCCAGTTGATGAGACAGGAAGAACTTTCACTGTAAAGATGCCAATAGGTTGTTTTTTTAACGCAGATTTTGGAACTGTAGTCCTAGAATAGTACTTCAATATTTTGGGGCATTTAGGTGCCCCAACTTTCATTTCCCTGTAAATCCTTCACAGTCCATATGCCGCACAGCCCCATTTATAGTATATAAGAATTACTTTTAAAAAAAATGGAGCCTACGATGAGAAAATTAATCCTTGGAATTACCGCATCTCTTATAAGCTTAACAGCTTCTGCCAATGTTGTAGACGTCACAAAATGCGTATCTACAATGAATTCAACTAGATCTGAGTTGAATATCGTCATTCCACTTACTCCTTTCAAGTTGAATGGAACATATACTTCAAGCTCAAGCAGCAGCTACGGCGAAAGCTTCTCTACTAGCGTTGAAGTAAAAGACGGAAATATTACGAAAATTATGATCGGCTACTCTGATGGAGAAGGCGGACAAAATAAGCAAATCGATCTAAACGACAAGGTTGGAGAGCTAAGGTTTTATGACGGACTTGGAATTCGTTGCGAAGTTCACTAGGCCTTTAAACTTTTTTGGGCAAAATCATAAGGCCTAATTGGCTGTCGGAAGTCAGCTCGCCTTTGGAGTTGTAAGTTTTAATGTTCCAAAGCTGGGTTGTCTTCCCCATGTGAATAGGTTTTGCCTCCCCCCTAACCCTTCCATTGCGAACAGCTTTGACATGGTTGGTGTTAATGTTCAGTCCCACAGCGTGAAACTTCTCAGGGTCTAGAGTTAAATTTGCGCCAAGACTGCCAAGACTTTCAGCAAGCACACAGTTTGCACCCCCATGAAGAATGCCAAAGGGCTGATGAGTCCTGTGATCAACTGGCATTGTTCCAATGAGTGTATCCCCGTCAATCTCCTCAATCTTTATATCTAGATGCTCCAACATTGTTTTTTTGCACATGTTGTTCATTTGCTCTATTGAATATTCCTTATACCAAATCATTACTTTCCTTTTTGTACAGTTTTAACAACTTCTATTGTTTCACCATATACTTTCCAATGAACATCCAGTCTTCTTAGGTGGTTTACATATATCCGGCCAGGATCATCGTGATAGGCTGGTCTTGGATCAAGCCTCAAAACCTCCTCAATAAGTTCCTTATAATCTTCTGGAACTTCACATGAAAATTCAACATGTTTTGTTTCTAGAGGCTCCTTAACGAACCAAGGTGCTGGGTACTCAGTCCATGGACTGTCAGCAATAGGATGGTATGGCTTAATATCCAGCACAGGTGTCCCTGTGACCATGTCGGCTCCCTCTAAGAACAGCTTTACCTTTGAATCTTGAGACTCAATCCTTATAAGTCGAACAAGCGACATCGCTATATTATTTGGCCTAAAAGGTGATCGGGCTGCGAAAACCCCCATTTTCTCGTTTCCACCTAGCTTTGGAGGTCGAATAAGCTCTTTTTCTTTTCCTTCGCACTGGTGAAACTCCCAAAGGATCCAGATAAATTGCCCAATATCCAGCCCTCTGACCGAATCTAAAGAGAATTTTGGGGACAATTCAATATAACTTTCATCAGACAGCACCATCCCGCCTTGCTTGGGGACCCCAAACTTCGTCTGATAAGGAGTAAATATCCTTCCAACTTCAGTCATCTTTAGCCTTATTCTTTAAGTAATTTTTTCAATGAACCATGACTTCCATCAAATTACTAGTTAAAGAGTCTTTTGTTAACACCAAGGAGTTTTTATGACTAAATTTCTGTTTCTTTTTATGGCCTTTATATCAACGGCATCTTTTGCAAGAACTTGCTACGTAGACCTAGTGGATGAATACTCAAACTATAGATATGACACTTTTACAGAGTACTACGGTGGATGTAGAGACGCCCTAAGAAGCTGTAACCGCGCAAAGCGCGACAGAGGTCTTTTCAGCGCTGATTGCCGCATAAGAAGAGGATCCACTCCAGGGCATGGAAGAGGTGGAAGTTACAACAGATTCACGCATCTGCTAAGTATGACAGATCTTCAAATTTCAAGGCTGGCACAAAACGGCGGAGGAGGCTCTTGTACTGTTGAAAGATCTTGGTTTAGCACTTGCAACTATTATGTAAAAGTAAATAGAAGAGGTTTTCCACATCCAACGGGTTGTGCGAGCAGTAGAGTTGTCAACCATAGAAAATGCAACTACTACGACGACGAAAGAAACGCTGGATGCTTTGTTAGACAGGCAATTGTTCAAGGAAAATGTAGATAAGATTAAAAAATAAATTGGCCGGAGAACCTCCGGCCTTTTTATTATAAAGGATAAATTTCTATTTCCGGAGCTTCCTCTTCCACCTTCTCTCTAAGGTCTCTCAAAGCGGTTCTTAACCCCTCTTCAATAACCGGATGGTAAAAAGGCATAGATAAAGCTTCATTTACAGTCATCTCATTTCCAATGGCCCATGCCATCAAGTGAGCGATGTGTTCTATATCAGGGCCAAACATTTCAGCACCTAAGAGCTTGCCAGACTTAGTGTCACCGTAAACTTTTAAAAGACCAATCTCTTTAAGTTTAACAATGCTTCTTCCCTGACCTTCAAAAGACACCCGTCCTATTTGATAGTCTGCTCCCTCTTCGTCTAGCACAGCACTTGTTTTTCCAGCGTAGCCGATATTTGGATCACTAAAAGTTATGGCAAGAGGCACTCTGCTTTTAAATGGTGTAATTTTATCTCTAACTGCGTTGTATCCGCAAACTTTGCCTTCATCGCTTGCCTCGTGAAGAATTGGTTTATCGCCGTTTACATCGCCAGCGAAGAAAATGTGGGGATGCTCTTTAAGTTGGAAAGTATTTTTATCATAGATAGGAAGTCTTTTAGCACTCACCTCTTTGCAGATATTTAAAAGCCCACATTTTTCAACATTCGGACTTCTACCTGCGCTCATAAAGACTTTGCCAACTTCATAGCGGTGTCCGTCAAATGTGTCGATAATAAGAGTATTGTCTCTTTTAGCGAGCTCTTTTACACCGGTGAAGTTTATATTCAGCTCTTCGCACATCTTGTCGCAAATATATTGATTCATCTCCTCATCAGTCACTGCGGAAATACATTGTCTTCTGTTGATTCCAACAATATCGATGCCGAGCCTGGACAATGCCTGGCCAAGCTCTATCCCAATCACCCCAAGACCTACCACTGCCATCTTTTCAGGAAGATCTTCTTGTTCAAAAATGTCATCGCTTGTAAGGATAAATTCAGAAAACTCCTGAAAGTTTGGAGGAATCACAGGAGTGGACCCAGTGGCCACAATTGCCTTCTTAAATTTGACCTTTTCACCCTCCACATCCAAAGTGTTTGCATCAATAAATGTGGCGAACTTTCTTTCCAAATGGGTTTCCATCCAGCTTTCCATGCCACCCATTACGGCCCTTACAAATCTGTCTCTTAGAGAACGAACATGTTTCAAGGTCTCTGGCATATTAACAGAAAGAGAGTCTGCTCCATTGATTCCTTCTTGAGCAAACGCTTTTCTTCTGTGAAAGTCGTTCGCTGCCTGAATTAGAACCTTTGAAGGCATACATCCAACTCGAGCACAGGTAGTCCCTAGCTTGCCAGCATCGAACACTCTATAGTTGTCCGTTTTTTTAGCGACTTCTCTTCTAGCGGACATTCCAGCCGACCCGGCCCCAAGAATTACTACATCATATTCTCTCATAGCTCATCAATCGCTTTTGCAAGATCAATATCTTTATCTGTTAGAGTATTGCCCGCATCGTGAGTGGTGATGTTAATTACACACTTGTTAAATGACACTTCCATATCAGGGTGGTGCATAAGCTTATTTGCCTGCCAAGCAACGGCGTTAACAAATGACATAGTTTTTAAAAAGCCTTTAAATTGAAAAACTTTTCTAAGCTTTTGTCCTTCTACTATTTCCCATCCTTCTAATTCTGACTTTGCTCTCTCTAACATGGCATTGCTCCATCTGTTTCCTGGTTTTTTACATTTTTCTTTTTAGGCGGAAACCTTGGTTCAAAGTCTCCAAGCTTTTTAGCTTCTTCCAACTTGCCCAGCACATCTTGGTCCAAGATTGTGAATAGGTCTTGAAAATCTTCCAACACAAAATAGTGAGGCTGCATGATATCTATTCTATAAGGAGTTCTTAAAGCGTTAAGAACATCAAAAGGCTCTTTTGTGGATTCTTCTGTCAGACAATACTCTGTTTCACCTGGAGAGGATAAAATCCCTCCTCCATAGGCCCTAAGTCCCTCATTAGTTTTTGTTAGTCCAAACTCGATCGTGAACCAAAACAGTCTAAAGAGTTTTCTTCTATCTTTTGGTTGAGCTTTAAGAGCAATCTTTCCAAACTCCTCCATAAAGTCTCCATAGGCCTTATTTGTAAGCAATGGAGTGTGGCCAAAGATTTCATGGAAGATATCAGGCTCCTGAAGATAATCCATATGCTCAGGTCTTCTTATGAATGTGGCAGCTGGAAATCTTTTGTTAGCAAGCAGCGTGAAAAACTCTTGAGGTTGAATAATCGCTGGCACTGGCTCAACACCCCATCCATTGCAAGCGTCTAGTTTTTTATTTAACTCGGGAAGCTGAGGTACCTCATTGGTAAAGTCTAAATATTCTAGACCTTCCATAAATTGATCGCATGCTCTGCCTGGCAACAATTCTTTTTGTCTTGCAACCAAAGTGCTCCAGGTCTTGTTCTCTTCACTTTCCCAATTAACATACCCTAGTTCATCAGGATTTTTAGATTCATAAGCTTCAACTGCCATTGGCGTGTCCTTTCTATTTGTTAATTCAGCAAGTTAGTTTACAATTTAGTTATGTCTTTCTTAAAACTTAATTCAAAATATTGCAAGCTCACCCCCGAGCAACGCCTATACAATCTGGATCGCCCGGTTATTGGCCTGACAGGGGGCATTGCGACAGGAAAGTCCACTGCAAGCTCTATTCTAGCCTCACACGGCGCATGCATCATAGATGCTGACGCGCTGGTTAAAGAGATTTACAAAAAAAACGAGACTAAAATCATGGTTTCTCAAATAGTTCCAGAAGCAATCTGTGACGATCAAATTGATTTTAAAAAGCTAAGAGAAGCCTTTTTTAATGATGGTAAAGTCAAATCTAAAATAGAAACTTTCATCTATTCAAGGCTTCCAAATCAGTTTCTTGAAACGGTGAACACACTTCCATCCAACGCTTTAATTATATATGACGTTCCCCTCTTATTTGAGAAAGGATTGGATAAACTGGTTGATCTTACAGTAGTTGTATACGCTCCAAAAGAAATACAAGTTCAAAGGCTTATCAAGCGAGATAGAGTCGATGAAAAGCTCGCAAAAAAAATAATCTCAAACCAGATGGATATCGATGAAAAGAGAGGATTGGCAGATTTTGTGATCAAAAACATAAGTGATATCAACGACTTGAATGTCAACATAGAAAAGTTTCTCAAGACCACAACGACCCAAGTATAAATTTTTCAATCAACTAGGTTAATGGTTTCTTAAGTTGTATGATGCGCCCCATCTAAGGGGGATCGAAATGACAAAAATCGCAAAGCCACTCGTCTTAATAGGACTTACCGCCAGCATGGCAGGCCATACAGCTTATCCAGGCCATCTAACTAAAAGATTTAACTTTAGCCAAGAAAAGCTAAGCAAGGCTAAGTTTCTAAAGTCCAACTTGCTGAACAAGAACATTAAAGGCGATATCATTAGCGACTCTGCATCAGGAGATGAGCCTAAAAATTGGTTCAACCTCTCCCCCGATGAGGACTCCATCCAAGGAGTCTCGACGGAAAAACTTTATAAAAACTTTGGCCAGCCTTTTGAGGAAGTAATAGTCGCCGTCATAGACTCTGGTGTCGATGTCAATCATGAAGACCTTCAAGGAAAGGTTTGGATCAATGAAGATGAAATCCCAAACAACAATATCGATGACGACAATAACGGCTACATTGACGATGTGTATGGTTGGAACTTTATTGGTGGAAAGAAAGGAATGGCCACCTTTAAAAGAGACAATTCTATTAATGGCATTAAGCTAATTAAAGGAGACCCGGCCTATCAAGTGAACTCTGACACCCTTGAGATGACCAGAGAAGTAAAAAGACTAAGAGAACTTAAAGAAGACTTAGCAAAAGATGGTTACTACCTATTGCCTGAAGAGGTAAAAAAACTAAAAGAGCTTAGCGAGATCGTAGAATCAAAAAGCAAAAGCGCTTCAAGATATTTCAAGACTCTTTCACAAGAAAAGAAAAGTTACGAGGAAGGGCTGGAAGTTTTAAAGGCCGCTGGACTTAAGACCTACACAATGGAAGCAGTCTCAAACTTTGAGCCACAAAACAGTGAACAAGAACAGGCAAAGCAGAAAATGATGAGCATCTATGCTCAAGGCTACTCTCATGATGAAATCTATGAGTACTACGACTACTTTAAGGCCCAGGCGCTGTTTCACTACAATCTTGAAAGCGACACGCGCTCCACAATTGTTGGAGACAATATTAAAGACAAATACGAAAGAGACTACGGAAACAATGATGTGATTGGCCCAGACTCAAGTCATGGCACTCACGTAGCGGGCATTATAGCTGCTGCCAGAAACAACGGAATAGGAATGAACGGTGTTGCCAGCAACGTAAAGATCATGGCGATTAGGGCCGTGCCTAATGGGGATGAAAGAGACAAAGATGTTGCAAACTCAATATATTACGCTGTGGACAACGGTGCCAAAGTAATAAACATGAGCTTTGGAAAGTCCTACTCTCCATATAAAGATATTGTGGACGAGGCAGTTGAATATGCGAGATCAAAAGGTGTTCTTTTAGTTCACGCAGCTGGCAACGACTCAAAGGACCTAGATGAAAATGACAACTTTCCTAATAAAATAGTTAACGGTGAGCCGGTTGAAAACTGGCTAGAAGTTGGAGCTTCGGCCTTTATGAACGGACCTTTGCTTCCGGCCTCATTTTCTAACTACGGCAAGACAACTGTGGACATCTTTGCGCCAGGAAAGAACATTTATGCCACATTTCCGGACAATGAGTATAAGACTATTTCAGGAACCAGCATGGCATCCCCTGTGGTTGCAGGTGTGGCCGCCTTGATTCTTGGCTATTTGCCTGAGCTTACAGCGGCAGAGCTTAAGGAGGCAATCATGTCCTCTTCAGATCGCCAAGCAAATCTAAAAGTTGTTTCGCCGGGATCGGAAATGGTATTTTTCTCTGAGTTAAGCGTTTCAGGTGGTGTGGCAAACGCATTTGAGGCCCTAAACACTTTAACTCGAGACACCCAAGTTCCATATAGAGTTAAACTGGCCGGAATTTAATTTCTTCACATAAGTTAAACATATCCAAAGCCTGGTTTCATACCAGGCCTTTTTCTATTTTTAATCCCAGACTTTTTTGATTTTTTTGGCAATTCTTCCGATAAAAGGGAGAAATGACACCTCGCAATCTGTTACAATATCCGCAAATTTTAAATAGTTAGGATATAAAAACAAAAAAGGAATCCACAGTGGAAGACAAAAAGAAACAACAAGCGTTGGACTATCACGCTCAGGGAAGACCGGGAAAAATTGAAGTTATCTCTACAAAGCCATGTGTAACTTCAAGAGAACTATCATTGGCCTACTCTCCAGGAGTGGCCCAACCATGTTTAAAAATCGCCGAAAATCCTGAAGATGTTTACAAATACACCGCCAAAGGAAACTTGGTTGCCGTTATTTCAAACGGAAGCGCAGTTTTGGGACTTGGAAACATTGGACCTCTTGCTGGAAAACCAGTTATGGAGGGCAAAGGGGTTCTATTTAAGAAATTCGCCGATGTTGATGTGTTTGATATTGAACTTAACGCCAAAACAGTTGAAGAAATGGTGTCCACAGTAAAGACTCTTGAGCAAACTTTTGGCGGAGTTAACCTGGAAGATATCAAAGCGCCAGAGTGTTTTGAAGTTGAAGAGCAGCTTCAAGAAATTATGGACATACCTGTATTTCATGATGATCAGCACGGGACTGCAATCATCGCATCAGCAGGCTTCATTAACGCTTTAGAGCTTTCAAACAAAAAGATTGAAGATGTAAGAATCGTGTTCAGTGGCGCTGGCGCCGCCTCGATTGCAATTGGGAAGCTATTCCTAGAGCTTGGAGCAAAGCCTGAAAACATGCTTATGTGTGACTCCAAGGGAGTAATATACAAAGGCAGAAAAGAAGGCATGAATAAATACAAAGATCTTTTTGCTGTTGATACAGACAAAAGGACTTTGGAAGACGCTATGAAAGGTGCTGACGCCTTTATGGGTCTTTCCGCTAAAGGTGTTGTCTCTAAAAAAATGGTAAAAGAGATGGCCGACAGACCAATCATTTTTGCAATGGCAAACCCTGATCCAGAGATCACACCGGAAGAAGTTGCAGAAGTTAGAGACGACGCCATTATGGCTACAGGACGAAGCGACTACCCTAACCAAGTTAACAACGTATTAGGCTTCCCATTTATCTTTAGAGGAGCTCTTGATGTAAGAGCGAGAAAGATAAATGAAGAAATGAAAATCGCTGCAGTTAAAGCTCTAGCTGCCTTAACTAAGGAAGAAGTGCCTGATCAAGTTAAGATGTCCTACTCGGGAGAAGACTTTAGGTTTGGCCCAGATTACATTATTCCAAAGCCATTTGATAAAAGGGTTCTTACCCGTGTGGCCCCTGCCGTGGCAAGGGCAGCAATGAAATCGGGTGTTGCAAGAAAAGAAATCAATGACTTTCACGCATACGCCTTAGAGCTTGAAGCAAGAATGGGTCAGTCTGCTGAATTCATGGGAGAAGTCAGATCAAGACTTACTAAGGACTCCAAGAAAAGAATCGTTTTTGCTGAAGGCGCAAACACGAGAATCCTTCAGGCAGTTTCAATCCTCGCAGAAGAAGGAAAAATCGAACCTCTTCTACTTGGTGACAAAACAGTTATCCATCAAAAAATGGATAGCCTTGGACTTTCTCACCTTAAAGAACTTGAAATCATTAAGCCTAGCCAATCTGACAAACTTGAGGACTACTACACCAGTTACCACAATCTGAGACAGAGACAGGGTGCCACTTTATCTCTATCAGAAGACCTTATGAAGCGTGGAAACTACTTCGGCTCCATGATGGTTATGAAAAAGCATGCTGACGGCATGATCACAGGTACGACTCAAAACTACCCTGATTGCTTTAAGCCAATCATGAGGGTTGCCGGAAAGGGCAATCGAAAAGTTGCTGGTGTCATGATTATGGTTCTAAGAAACAGAATTTTGTTCTTGGCCGACTGTACGGTTCAAAAAGATCCAAACAGCGAAGAGCTTGCAGACATTGCGCTTTCCACAACAAACCTTTACAGAACTTTCATGAGAAAAGAGCCAAAGGTTGCATTCCTTAGTTACTCTAACTTTGGTTCAAACCTAAACGACGACACAATGAAAGTTAAAAAAGCGGTTGAACTTACAAAACAGAGAGAGCCATCTCTAGTTGTTGACGGTGAGATGCAAGCGGACGTTGCTGTGAACGAAAAGATCTTGAAAAACCTATTCAACTTTTCAAGCCTTGACGGTGAAGCCGATGTTCTAATCTTCCCAGACCTTCAGTCTGCAAATATTAGTTACAAGCTTCTTTCACAGCTTGCAGAGTGTACTCCAATTGGGCCAATACTTGCTCCAATGACTCATCCAATTAATATTGTTCAAAGAACCTCAACAGTTGAGGAAATTGTTAACATGACTCACCTAACAGCACTAATAACTGACAGGGAGGGAAAATAACAATGGGATTTAAAAAGAATATTATTAGCACAGACCTAGCTCCAGCAGCAGTTGGTACTTACTCTCAAGGTGTGGAGTACAATGGAACTTATCTTTTCTCTGGTCAAATTGGACTGCACCCAAAGACAGGTGAAATGCCATCTGACTTTGAAGGACAAGTTAAACAAATTATGAGCAATATAGATGGATTGTTGGAAGCTTGCTCAATCACGAGAGAGCACATCATCAAGACGTCTATCTTTGTTACAGATCTTGGAAACTTCTCAAAGGTCAATGAGGCCTATGTGGAGTATTTTAGCGAGCCTTATCCGGCCAGAAGCTGTATTGAAGTGCCAGCACTTCCAAAAGGTGCTCTGGTTGAGATAGAGGTTATCGCAGCTAAAGGATAAAGAACAACGATGTTTGCCAAGAAGTACGTTTTCGAAACTAGATACACTCGCTCAAAGCGGCTCGTGCGAAACGTTTTCTTGGCAATCATAGCAACAGGGCTGGCCAGCACACTTTTAACAATCTATCTTCCCATTTACGCTCAAAAGCAGAAAGAGGCGAGCTCCAAGGCCTTCTTTCAAAAGGCTCCGGATGTTATCGCTGTATTTACTGGCGATGGTGGAAGAATAGAGCATGCTTTAAAGCTAGCAGAGAAACACCCCAGTGCTAAAGTCTTTATCACAGGCGTATATGTTAAAAACAATCTCAAGACACTTCTAGAAAGTCAGGGAACAAACCTATCGGTGGAAGAATACCTTGAACAAGAAAGCCATCATATCGAAATAGACTATCTTGCCAGAAACACAGTTGAGAACGGCCTGGCAACTCTTCACTACGCTCAAAGACTTCCGGCCGTAAAAGATATTCTGGTAATTTCGAGTGATTACCACATATTTAGAGTGAATCTGATTATGGATACTTTAAGATCAAGTGGACAAAACTATTCTTTCCATTATGACGCCATTGAAAGTGACTACACTCAATGGCGCAATATTAAGATTTTAATGAAGGAAGTCTATAAGCTTTTAAAGACTTCAACCTTCCTTCTATTTTGGGACAAAGAATCCCCTATTCCTCACTAGAGTCAAAGTCCTCAATATTAAATATTCTAGACTCTAAGCTATTGCTGCTGAAAGCGTTCGTATCCACAGTGACATTCACTCTTTTGAAATCCCAAGTAGACCTGGAACAAACCACATTTGAGTCACACTGATCTTTGGTGATTGTCTTAACAGAGTAGGTGTTGTTCTTAGGAGAGGAAGCTGCGTTATTTAAAGTTTTATACTGAGTGGATATTTTTCTATTCCATTCCATAAAAACAAGAGGCTGTGACAATCTAGTAGTGTAAGACTCCACAATTTTTTCGTATGCGTCCTGATTGCCTTTTATTCGTGAGTCTGTGAAAGAGAAGACTGTTTTATTATTCAAAGCATTTGAACTATGGCCGTATCTCAATTCTTTATTTGGCGTACATACACCGTTGGCTATTGCAGAAATAAGATCATTATTGTTTTGAGAAGTGTATATAATTGTTCTCGAATCTTCCTCTTCAGAATAATAATGAATAGCAAGGCTGTCCTTGCTCACTTCATTAATTAAAATGAAGTCGCTGTACTTTGCGCCATTGTCTTTGGCAATATCCACCTGAAAGTAAGAACCATTTTTAAATGCCTTGCTGAAGTCGTTTTGCTTTTGCATTTCCTGAAAGATTCTTGATTCGTTGATACACTTGTCTGCGCCCATTTGCTGCACAAGACGATAGTCCTTGTGCTTTTTGTCGTAAAGATACTCTTCAGTCTGCTTTCCGCAGGAGCTGAGTAAAACCGTAACAAAAGTCAGTGTGAAAAGTCTCATATATTGCTCCTTAAAAGAAAAATCCCATGCCAATAGTTCCAGAGTAAATGTCAGTCGCTTCATCAAATTCGTCTTGAACGGAGTCTAATGAGCTGCCATTTACTTCTCCGGCCACTTCACGCTCATTGTAGCTAGCGCTCATTTTTGTGGCCTTTATAAAAGATATAATCCCAGTTCTGGAAATGAAGTTTACCCCCACACTTGTCTTCACAAAGTCAAAGTCTTCTTCCATTTCCGCCAAGTAACTTTCGGCGTCGCTATTGTCGGGTTGGACCCCGTCAAAGGTGTATTCTTTTTCAATCTCGGTTTTACCCTGTCCCATGCCAAACTCTAAAAATGGCTGAATGTTAAAATACTTCGTTTCAAAAAGGTAGTTTAGTGAAGCAGAGGCCTGAGCTCCATAGATTAGGTGATCCGTCCTGACATTTGCAAGATCAACATCCACGTCTTCAGAAGCTTTTCCATTGTTGTTTTCATTTCCCTTGTTATAAAAGGCTCCAATTCGGATGGAGGTTGATAGAGCGCCTATAAGAGAAAACTCTCTTCCAACTCCCAAGTCAGCTCCATAAACACCAACCTTTTCCTCTTCAGGCACTGTAGTGTGGGCACCTTTAAACTCAGGCAGAGATGTCGGATAGTCGATATAACCAACGCCAAGGTTGAAAAGCCACTTTTTATTCTTCAAGTCTTCAGGCCTGAAGCTCTCATCTCGGTATTCAAGGAAGCTAGCACTTGCACTTAGGCTAAATAGAATTGTTAGAAAGAAAAGGCCAAGTTTCATAAATTCCCCACAAAGTTGTCGACTGTCGAATCTTTTGACAATTATTTCATCAAAAGTTCAACTTTTTAACTGTTTTTGTAGGTTTTATTGCATGGATTGCGCCAATTAGGCACGAGTTACAGAGATAACCTCTTCCATTGCCTCAATGATGCTCACAACCTTTAAGAATTCTGAATAATCCCCAACCTCAATCTCGAAAACAAAGCTCCCTTTTAGATCCGGAAGCGATTTTGCCACAGCACTCTTAATGTTCACGCCAAGACTGTTGATATTGTTGGATATTCTGGAAAGGATTCCCGGCCTGTCATGAGTAATAACTCTAAGACTTACCGGGTGCTTGAAAGTGTAAGTTTGGTTCCACTCAACATGTATTTTTCTAGAGTCTTCAAACTCCTGAATTCTAGTACAACTCTTTGTGTGAATGGTTATACCTCTGCCTCTGGTAATAAAGCCAACGATTGGATCTCCTGGGATAGGATTACAGCACTTGCCCATCCTAACCATGATATCGTCCAGTCCATCCACAATGACAGCGTTGTCTTTATGAGAGGTCTTTTTAGCAGTATTCGAGATTTTATTATAAAGACTCTCCACCGTTTTCTTCTTCTCAGGCTCAGCGCCTTCTTCTTTGTAGTCAATGCTTGGAATCAGCTCGAGAATGTTCTTTAGGTGAAGTCTGCCGGAGCCCAATGACTGGTAAAGCTCTTCAGCATTCTTTAAATGAAATTGATCGTAAGTTTTACTTAGCTCGTTCTTTTTATCAAGTGCTTTAACACTTGTTCCAAAGTCCTTTAAGGCCTTATCAAACATCTCTTGGCCAAGCTCTTTATTTCTTTCTCTCTCCACCTTTAAAAGGTGTTGCTTAATCTTGGTTCTCGCTCTTGATGTTTTAACAATCTTTAGCCAGTCTTTCCCTGGTGTTTGCGTCTTGCTTGTTAAAACTTCAACAGTGTCACCTGACTTTAGGCGGTACTTTAGTGGTACCATCTTGCCGTTAACCTTAGCTCCCACACATTTGTTTCCGACATCAGTGTGAACTGCGTAAGCGAAGTCCAGTGGACTTGCTCCATGTCGAAGCTCTTTAACATCACCAGTTGGAGTGAATACAAAGATTCCGCCGATATCAAGGTCGTTTTTAACAACGTCCATAAATTCGCTTGAAGTAGGAATGTCACGGTTGTACTCCATGAGCTCTTCAACCCACTTAAGCTTATTGAGGTTTTTAGCGCCCTCTCCTGTTTTATATTTCCAGTGTGCGGCAACACCAGTCTCTGCAACTTCATGCATTTCATGAGTTCTAATCTGAATCTCAATTCTTTCGGCCTTAGGCCCTATCACTGTAGTGTGAAGAGATTGGTAGTTGTTCACTTTTGGAATGGCAATATAGTCCTTGAATCTTCCAGGTACCGGCGTGAATGATGAGTGAATAATACCCAGACACTTATAACATTCGGTTATATTTCCAACCATTATCCTAAACGCCAAAAGATCTTGGATTTGTTCGAAATCCACATCTCTATTTTGCATTTTTTTATAAATTGAATAGAAGTGTTTTGGGCGTCCGTAGATTTCTGCCTTAACCCCATACTCCGAAAGTTTGTCGTGAACCAAAGAGACAGTCTCGCGAATATAAGATTCCCTTTCAGACTTTTTCATCGCCACTTTTTCAGCAAGACGGTAGTACATATCAGGATGCAAGAACCTTAAACACAAGTCTTCCAACTCACTCTTCACAGAGTTAATACCCAAGCGACTTGCAAGCGGCACGTAGATATCCAGTGTCTCCTGTGCTTTCTTTACTTGTTTCTCTTTCGAGACATATTGAAGGGTAAGCATGTTGTGCATGCGATCAGCAAGTTTAACGATGATTACTCTTATATCTTTGGCCATAGCGACAACCATCTTTCGAAAGTTTTCGGCCTGTGACTCTTCTTTAGTTTTGAATTTAATTTTTGAGATTTTGGTACAACCAATAACAATATTGCCAATCCCTTCACCAAACTCTTCGATGATCTCTTCCTCAGAAACGTCACAATCTTCAACTACATCGTGAAGAAGCCCGCCACACAGAGAGTCCAGATCCATTTTAAGCTTGATTAAGGTTGCGGCCACATTCAATGGGTGAATGATGTAAGGCTCGCCAGAGCTTCTTTTTTGAGGGCGGTGGTGTCTTTCAGCGAATTCAAACGCTTTTTTTAGAGGAGTTAGATCTGTATCTTCTGGAAGATTCGCTTTTGCCCTTCTGAGAAGCTCGTCAATAGTGAGGTCTCCCTCATGTGAAAAATCCAGTCTGTGATACATTTATTTCCTCAAAATTTCGCCTACGACCTTTTTCAAAGCCCCAACCGCCTTCTCTATGTCATCGTTTGTAACTAAATAATCAAAATCGTCTTTTCGAGACAATTCGCTTTTAGCATTAGAAAGTCTTTCTTGTATTACTTCTTCGGAATCAGTTCCCCTAAGCTTAAGCCTTCTGCAAAGTTCTTCATAACTTGGGGGTTCGATAAAGATAACATTGGCCTCGTCGCCGTAGATCTTCTTCATCTGATCGCAGCCTTGAACATCCAGGTCAAACAATAAGTTCTTCCCCTCTTCAAGGCCTTGGTCTACAAACTTCTTCAAAGTTCCATAGTAATTTGAATGAACCTTGGCCCACTCAATGAACTCATTATTGTCCTTTCTCTCAAGAAATTCTTCCTCACCAAGGAAGTGGTAATCAACTCCATTAACCTCGCCCCTTCTTATCGGGCGTGTTGTGCATGAAACGGACCACTCGAGTTCTTTAACTTCATGCATGAGCTTGGATATTAATGTGCTTTTGCCGGTGCCGCTTGGAGCGACAATGACAATCAACTTTCCTCTTTGCAAAACTTTTACTCCAAATTAAGCGCCTGCTCTCTAATTTTTTCCAGTTGGGCCTTCATCTGAACCACTGACTCGGAAATATCTGTTGAAGCCGACTTTGAACCAATAGTGTTGGTTTCCCTATTGAGCTCCTGAACCATGAAATCAATTTGTCTTCCGATCTCGCGAGGACTCTCCAAAGTTTTATCAAGCTTTTGAAGATGAATGGCAATACGGTTTATCTCTTCGTCAATATCCAGTTTTTCAAGATAATAAATTACTTCCTGCTGGAATCTTTGATCTTCGATCTGCAAGTTTTCCTGAGAAAACTTTGCGTGAAGCTTCTCTTTAACTTTGTCTTGGTATGAATCTTTTAGAGACTCAACAACCTTATAGTGTTCGCTGTATTGCTTTTTATGCTCCTGAAGAGTTTCCACAAGCTTCTGACCTTCCTCTGAACGGCTTTCAGTCAGACTTTCCATCGCCAAGTCAAAGGCCTTGAGAGTTAACTCTTGTAGCTCACTCTCTTTGTCGTCCTCTTCGATATAAAATTCATTTTTCAAAAAGCCTGTTGGGTTAACATTTATGGCCACGCCAGTTTCGTCTGAGCATTCTTTTAAGTCCTTAAGAAAAGCTTTTATCTTTTCTTTATCCAACTCAAACGAGGCTTTGGCCTGCTCTTTTCATTTATAGTTAACAAAAACGTCAAAAGAGCCTCTTTTAAAATTTTGATCAATCTTCTTCTTCATTGGAAGCTCTATTGAATTTAAAAGAGAACCCATTTTAAAGCGAATGTCCTTGAAGCGATGATTTACTGATTTCATCTCCACCGAAACTTTATACTTTTCGCCTTCTGCTTCGCCTTTGCCAAAACCGGTCATTGATTGCAATGCCATTAATTACTTCCTTTTTCAGATAGGATGGTTTGATTGCCCATTCTTCTGAATTTTTCAAATCTGTTTTCTAAGAGCTTTGCATCATCAAGTTTAGAAAGTGCATTTAGCTCTTTTTTCAAAGTGGAGCTTAGACTCTTGCAGGCCTCCTCAATATCTCTATGCGCGCCACCAGCTGGTTCAGGAATAATTCCGTCGATGATTCCCAGCTCAAGTGCTTTTTGAGGTCCTAGTTGAAGTGAGTTCGCTGCTGTTTCCGCTTTCTTTGGATCTGCCCAAAGAATGGATGCGCAAGACTCCGGAGAGATTACTGAATAAACAGAGTACTCCATCATGAAGGCCTTGTCGGCGATGGCAATGCCCAAAGCTCCGCCAGATCCACCTTCACCAATAACAACGGCCAATATAGGAGTTTTAATCCCAAACATTTCTTCCAAGTTTTCTGCAATGGCCTGTGCCTGTCCTCTTTCTTCTGCTCCAATTCCTGGATATGCGCCAGGAGTGTCCACAAAAGTTATAATAGGGATTTCAAACTGCGCGGCCATTTTCATAACTCTTAGGGCCTTTCTGTATCCCTCAGGTCTGGCCATGCCAAAGTTTCTAAGAATTTTATCTTGAGTTTTTCTGCCCTTTTCAATTCCAATGACTGCAACTTTTTGTCCATCTAGATATCCAAAGCCAGTCACCATAGATGGATCATCAGAGAATCTTCTATCCCCATGAACCTCGTGAAAGTCAGTGATCATTTTGTCTATGTAGTCCATTGTGTGTGGACGCTGAGGATGCCTGGAAAGTTGCACTCGCTCCCATGGAGAAAGGTTGTCATAAATGTCTTTTATAAGACCATCCACCTTGTCCTGAAGGGCATTAATTTCTTTGGAGATATCAATTCCAGGTTTGGCGTTCGCTTCCTGAAGCTCTTTAATTTGATTTTCCAATTCATGGACAGGTTTTTCAAAATCGAGAGTGTAATCCATAGTTACCAACCTATTTTTAAATTTTCTATGTATTAGGCCAGTCTACTTACTTTTACTCGTTTTGATAACCATTTAGAGCGTATTTTATTGCTCACTCCAGCCCTCAACCAGGCCATCTTCAAAATAGATAAATTTCACCTTTCCACCTCTGTGGTAGGCCCATCTCTCATTTCCAGAACTTGGGTCGTTTCCGGCCTTATCCAGGCGGTCAGGCTCTCCCCAGCTGTTAAGAACCTGCTGTTTACTCATTCTTAGGGATAAATTGTTGCTAAAAAACACCTGTGCCACTTCACGAGTGTTATAGGATTTAGATGGAGCAATACCTCTTACTCCTAGATACTCGGCCTGTTGTGCCGGTGCTAATCTAAGATAATATATTCGCTCATAATCAGAGCCCAATTGTTCTCTAACCCTTAAATAGTCATTGTAATTTTGGTCACTTAGACGGGATTCTAACCAAGAAAGCTCACGCTTTATAGAATTGTCATATCTACTTCTTTCTTGCTGCGCTGCTGTGGCAGGCGCTCTTCCCATTATTTCTTCATGCGCCCTATAGGCCCTTCCCGTATCCCCAGGCACGACAGCAAAGTCCTGCTCAGGCATAAACATCGGCTGATCAAACCTGGTATCCATCTGCTCATAGAAATCGCGACGATCAAGCATCGCACAAGAAGTACTGATTAGAGCGAGGGTAAATGTTAAAAATGTGGTCTTAAAACCCATAACTTTCTCCTGGTTCCTATCTTTTTTTCGGAATTTCAACCCGGTGAGATGAAGTTTTTTAAAGGATTTCGATCACTTGGGAAATATTTGCCCAAAAAACCGGCCAAAAAGGTTAACTAGTAAACGCAACGCGCCGATAAATGGTTGAGAGAGGAACATGCTAGATAAATTTGAAAAACTGGAAAATTCACTTAACAAGATTTTGTCAGCTCTTGGCGGCCAGCTAAAGAAGCTGTGGTTTTTTATTGTTCCCTCAATAATTTTCGTAAAGCTTAAAGCTTTAAAACTATCTGTAAAAAACGGAATTCAAAAGTTTAAAGAAAGAACCCGTGCAAAAACTCAGAAGGGCGCAAGTGTTGGAGGAAAAGGCATCGCCAAGATCAATGAGTTTCTGGATAAGTGCAAAAATTATCCCGCAAAAGAAAAGTCCATTGAAAACGCTTTAAAGCTTAAAGACTTCCTTTTAAAAACACCTTTTAAAAACCATGCTGACGCAATCTCAAAATTTGTGGCCAAACAAGTTGAGAAAGTAGCAGTCGTTCTTAAAAAATTGACATCCACTCAAGCTCTTATAGCTGAGGCGGCATTAATGATGATTATGCTGGGAACTTATGGGGTTTATGTTTCCAGTGAAAAAATTTATAAAAAAGAATACGCAACAAGAGCTCCGGCCAGCCAAGAAGAGTACCTCTACAGGCCAGACTACCTTAAATATGAAAAAAGAACTCTTAAGGTTTTCAATGTGAAGGTTCCTATTTTTGTGGAAAGTCTCAAAGCGGTTTCCAGTGTAACCGTGGACTTCACCGTAAGAACAGACACAAGGTTTGCGAAAACTTATCTTCAAGAATACGAATACAAACTTATAGACCACTTCTTTATGACCACCCAGCCTGTAATTTCATCCTTTCCTCTTCAACATGAAGGAAAGTCCATCCTTAAGCAAAAGATTAAGGATGAACTCAACATTTTCCTGGATAAAAACAATGTAGAGGGTGATGTTAAAGAGGTTGAAATCATCTTTATAGTGGGCTCCTAAGAGCAGCGATCCAAAATATTCTTTACAGATCTAGGTGTTATAGCAAGCTTTCTTGCGGTCATGGCCGCATTTTGTCCGCACTTGAAGTACATGCTTTTCACATATTCATACTTCATGTCTTCAAGCGTTTTCGCTTTTTCGTCCGGAGAAAACGATAGTTCTGACAGATCACTACTTTCCACAGCGAGAAGCTCGTCCAAAGAATCAAATTCAAGTCTCTGCCCTTTGGCGTACAACATCTTCTTTTTTAGATGCCCTAGAAGCTGCCTAATATTTCCTGGCCATGGGAGCGTTTTGTAAAATTCCACGAGGTGATTCGAAATCAATACTTGATTATCTGCTCCAAATCGAGAACAAAGCTCTTCGACTAAATTTTCATTATATCTCATGGATGGCAAAGAAACTGAAAGGCCGGATGCAATTCTATAGTAGAAATCCTTTCTCATCTTTCCTCTCTTTACCAAAGACTTCAGGTCTGTTCCACTTGCGCATACAAGCATGCACTCTGTCTTATAATCACGCGAGCCGCCAACAGGACGAACTTTAAACTCATCAAGAAAAATCAAAAGCTTTGTCTGAATCTCAATTGGTAGTGAGTCTATTTCGTCTAAAAAAAGAGTCCCTCCTCTAGCATCTCTAAAAGCTCCGGCCTTGTCGTTGTGTGCCCCCGTAAATGCTCCCTTAACATGTCCAAAAAGTTCTGATTCAAGAATTGTTTGTGAAAAGGAAGACAGATTCAAATGAACAAAGTTGGATTCCGGTCTGGAAAGTTTATGAATGCTTTTTGCCAGGGTGGTTTTTCCGGTTCCAGTTTCACCACAAATTAGCACTGGAAGATCTGATTCGATTATTTTAAGTCCTGACTCATCTATAGGAAGGGTGTGCTCCACTTTTGCGGGTGCCTCCACTTCAAGTTCATTGTGACCCATCTCAACTCGATCTCCTCTCTCCAGGAACGCCTCGTTTGTGAAATTTCCATTGTGACGAAACGGTGCACCTTCAACAGTGGTCAGTAGATAGCGTTGTTTAAACTCTCTATTTCTTCCCATGGTTTTGACGGCCCTTAACTGGTAGTGGAGTTTTTCCTTATCCAAGCAATCCAAAGTCTTTGAGCATCCTAGCTCAGAACCAATATGTTTTGTGGCAAAGTCAATCTTGGTTCTCATAAGCTTAAACTTGCTCCTTCTGCCATACAAAGGCCTAAACGTTAAAGCATCCCCCTCTCTAAGCCCCCTTGAGTCCAATAAATCTGAAACGTGACAAAGTTCTTTCTGCATAGCTTTTTCCCCTTTTTGTCTTTGGGCTTTTCAAGCTCCATGCCATGCGCTAATACCTTTTAAATCAGAAACTTAGGCCACGAGATGGTTCAGGAAATATACTTATGCAAAACGAATTGCTTACCAGAGGCAGCGCTAAATTTTTAAGAGCTTACGACAAGCCGGAAGACATCATTAAGTGGTTTGAAGCAAACCCCGCCCCAGGGCTGGCAATGGCGGGTAGATCAAATGTGGGGAAATCATCCTTAATCAATGCTCTGTTTGGCCCCAAAACGGCGAGAACATCCAAAACTCCAGGTAGAACGCAAAAAATCAACATTTTCAGTTTTGAAGTAAAAGGCGAAGACGAAGAAGTTCAGAAGTTCTACCTTTACGATTTGCCAGGTTATGGATTTGCCCAGGTTTCAAAGTCCATGCTAAGAAATTGGCAGGAACTAATGACATCCTTCTTTTTAAATTTAAACGACCAAACACTTGTATTAAATATTCAAGATGCAAGACATCCAAATCAAAAAAGCGATTTGTCGTTTTATGAATTTATTGATCCCAAATATGTGGATATCTTTTTAGCGTTTAATAAAATTGATAAATTGAAAAAGCAAAAAGAAAAAGCCGCTCTTAAAAATTTAAAAGCAAAAATTTACGAGCAATACAAAGCTGTGAAGCAGATACATTTTATATCCGCCGAAAAAAGAACAGGATGCCCAGAGCTTGAGTACGCCATAGGCTCCTATCTTTTATCTAAAGTTTAACTTTTTTTGATATTTTGAACATCCTCTTCAAGGTCTTCCAACTCGCTTTGAAGAGTGTGAATTTTTTCAAGCATTTGCTTGGCCTGAGGGTTGTCCCACTCTAGTTCATTTGAGTCGATACAGTCCTTAACAAGTCTGCCAAGACTTTCGTAGGTCTCTTTAAGCTGCACATTGGACTGAGAGGCCGTCAGCATCTTCATTCCAATTTGTGTCGTTCGCTTAAGTTCAGTCTGGCACGATTGAACCAAGTCGTTGAACTTTGCCTTCCAGTCTTGGTCATTCATTTCGGATGTCTTTTTATTATCTTCACTCATTGTGCAATCCTTGATCAATTTTCCCGCTTACAGTATATCGCTAAATCCATTATATATAAAGATAGGTAATCTACAATAGGATTTTATGCTTGATCAATTAGGTCTGGGGCTCAATGAGCAGGAGAAGGCCAAGAAACAACTTATTTTTACAAGGCTAAAAGAGCGCTATCGCAATTATAGCGACCCTTGGGGCTTTAATCTTGGCACTGTGGAGAAAGCGCTCAGTGTCCTTCTGCCTATCTACTCCCGATACTTCAAGGTGAGAGTCTTTGGAGCGGAAAACATCAAAGATGAGCCTTATATTTTTGTTTCAAATCACACGGGACAGATTCCAATTGACGGCGCATTAATAACTCTTGCCACAGCTTTGGAGACAAATCCCCCAAGAATCCTTCACTCTATGGTTGAAAGGTTTATGGCAAAGTTTCCATTTCTTGGAGATTTCTCAGCTCAAACCGGCTCAATTCTTGGCGACCGAGAGAATTGTAAATGGCTTCTAAAAAAGAAAGAATCAATATTGGTGTTCCCTGAAGGTGTGCGGGGAATATCAAAAAGCACATCACACTTTTATGAACTTCAGCAGTTCACAAATGGTTTTTATAGGATAGCTCTTTCAACTAAAACAAAGATTCTTCCTGTAACTGTCGTTGGAGCAGAAGAAATGTTTCCTTTGGTTGTTCACGCGAGAAAGGCCGGAAAAGCATTAGGACTTCCCACACTTCCCATATCTGCAAATCTATTTCCGCTCCCCTCTCCGATTGATATCTACTTCGGAGAGCCAATAGATCTGCCTGAAAACCTCGATGCGGAGGCACAGGACAAAGATATACGTCCGCATGTTTATGAAATAGAAAATGTCATAAAAAAACAGCTTGAGCACGGGCTCGAAAATAAAAGAGAGTTCTTAGAACCTTTAAAACGCCCAGTAGAGATGATCTCAAAGCTTAAGGATTTGCTGTGAGCGAAGAGAAAACCAAGAGAGTATTAATCATTGGAATTGTAGGTGGGCTAGCCCAAATTACAGCAAGACTTCTTTTGCAGAACCATCCTGAATGGGAAGTCGTTGGAATTGACTCTAGGGACACAAAAAAGATCCAGGCCATTAAAGGCCTTAAAACGATAACTATGAAGTACTCTCGTGGAAACTTTGAGAAGCTTTTTAGAGAGCAAAGTTTTGATGTTATCTATCACTTAGCAAGATTCAGCCACGCTTCTCTTGGAGCGGAGAATCTTACTAAACGTTTAGAATTGAGTGTGATGGGCACCAATAGAATTCTTGATATGGGACTTAGGTTTGGTGTTAAAAAAATTATAGTTTTAAGCACCTACCATGTTTATGGAGCTCTTCCAGACAACTCAATATTTCTTCCAGAAGACTCCCCTCTTAAGGCCTCTATTCAATATCCTGAACTATTAGATGTTGTGGAGATGGATCAGATAGCCACAAACTTTATGTGGAAATATCAAAAAAAGATTGAAGTGGTTGTTCTTAGGCCAAGTAATATTATTGGAAACCAAATCAAAAACACCATGAGCCGTTATTTGAAAAATCACCTGGCGCTCAGGCCTATAGATTACAATCCAATGTTTCAATTCATACATGAGTTTGACATGGCCAGTGTTTTGATGCGCTCTGCAGAAGAATTGCCTATAGGTATTTACAATGTTGCAACAGATGATTTTGTTTCTTTAAGAAAAGCGTTGGAAGTGGTTGGTGTTAAAGGTATTCCCTTTGCTATGGCCGCCGCAGGACCCCTCAACAAAGTGCTCAATAAAATGAATATTAAGATTCCTGACTATCTAATCGACTACTTGAAATATTCATGCCTTATAAGCAATAAAGAGCTAAAAAAACACTTGGGTGAGAACTTTTACAGATTCAATATGGAGGAATCTTTAAAGCTTCTTAGGGCCTAAAGATTTATTGACCTTTACACCCAATTCTAATAGTATAAATCTCACTAAAGTGCCCGGGTGGCGGAATGGTAGACGCAGCGGATTCAAAATCCGCCGCCAGCAATGGCGTGGGGGTTCAAGTCCCTTTCCGGGCACCATTCGAAATTATTCAATTTTAAAAGCCTTCTTCTTTGGAAGGCTTTTTTATTTCTAAAAACACTCAATTCTTAATCACAACCTTTAACTTCGTTTAGAAATTCATATTTCACTCATAAATTGCCCAGACTTTACATCACTTTATATAGTTGGTAATTCTGCTTAACTAAAATCTTGGAGTCTATATGGAAAAGTTCTTAGTTCTAATATCTTTAATATTCGCCTCCCAGGCCTACTCTTTTAGTGGTCAACCTAAAGAATTACTAGTTATGGAGTCCATGAGCCAAAAGACCACTCTTGAATTAAACCAAATCAAAACCGTGAACCTAAATGATTGTTCAAAATTAGCTCACTTTAATCCGGAAGCAACCATTACAGCAGGAAGGGTCACATACAAACTGGCAGAATCATACGGAAGTGTAAAAAGCGGAAATTGCGTACAGGTTTTAACTGGGCAACCAAATCAAACAGGTTTTCTCTACCTTATATATAAAGAACCTCAAACAGGAACAAGATTGACAATTACCTTTAACTCCAACCAAGGGCCAAAGGTCATTTTTGGGTATGGGAAAAACAAGCAATCTTCAAAAGTTCTTTCAACTTTTTAATTGTTTGTTTTTTTATCATTTTTTCTGCCATAAAAAAGCAAGGTTCCACTATCAATGAGAGAGCCGCTTCTAAGCTTGCAAAATGAGTTTTCACTCTTTGAACTCTCCCTAACTCCAACCAAGACCTTCCCCTTGAGCTGTTGTTTACAGATTAGAGCTCCAAGGTTTGCTCCACCATATTGAACATTAACCAATGATTCATATGAAATTGAATCCGAGGCTTTTAAACCATCGCATGAGGCCAACTTCTTGTTTTCCACACAGTTCTCTGAAATTAGAATTCTTTTTTGAGCAAAGCTATAGAACTTAACCCTTTTACTACCAAACTTGTAGAACCTAATCTCTTGCCCGTATAAACTGGGCACTAAAATGAAAAAGAAAGTTAAAGTTTTTAGCATCTATTCCAACCAAGTTGTGTAATAAATATTCCTTCCAAGCGCCTCTTGATCAACCCAGACTTGTCCGTTTTCGCATTCCCAATCATAGCTATTACAGCTATCACCTTTAGAGTTCCTAACTAAAAACTGACAAGTTTTACCATCTTTTGAGGGCCTTCTTCCAACCACGATTGATGCATGATGCGTACGGCATCTAGAGCTAACCTTTCCTTGCTTATCAACCCCAACATGACCCTTCCTATACAAAAAGTCCTCACAGAAGCTTATTGCTACAGGTTGTGGATTGCTTGTTTCCCAAGCGTCGTGAATGGAGTTAAACACACCCTCGGTGCGGTCTTTAGGACTGAAGTCTCGTGCATATTTAGTGTGCTGCTTAGGTTTAAATCTAAGTTCTTTTTTGTTTTTTTTGCATAAAGCATTAAAGAGCTCTTTTAAATATTCTAGCTTTGTTGAACTCTTTAAAGCATTCAACACCTCTTCTAGTCCAGGCACAACTTCCCTAGCAGCTCCTTGTTCATATATAAAACATTGCAAATCGCTTCCTAGTTCATTTGGAGTTTTGGGTTTAAAAAAGCCAAAAAAGGATCCTCTACTGCCAAGATTTTTAAAGTCATCAAAGTAATCCTCAAGTTCTTCAAAATATTCTTTGAAGTCCACTTGTCCAACCTCTCTATAGATAGTGCTATGTTTACAAGAACCACTTTCTAAAACAGATAAAATTGCATCCTCGGTTTTTCCATACTCAATACTATCCTTCTCCTTTTCAGCGGAATAATATACTGAGACGGCCACCGGTGAAGTTAAATGATCAAAGTCTTTATCGCCATGGGAGAACCTATAGGCGTCAATCACCTGAGATACAGCGTAACCATAACAAATATTCAAGTTGCCTTGGTCTAGAACTGGCATCCGTTCCAGTGGTCCACCTTCTCTATCCAGCCTCATTGGACTACAGGAGCCGTAGAGAGATGTAGATACAGAGAAGAAAGCAAGGCTAAATAAGAAAAATTTACCAAATAGAATACTTACCTCCTCCTCGAGTTTATCTATGTAACTCATCGATAATTTTAAGAGTTTTCTTTAAAAACAGGGGGAAATCATGTTACTCAAGGAAATTATTTATTTAGAACAGCCCTTATAGGCGACTTACACAGTCAAATACTACATTTTTGAGCATATTTATGAGTTTAATTCTTAGTCTCCTTATCATTTTAACCCTAGCGACTACGAGTGTGTATTCTTCAAATTCAAAAACCTTATCGGTTTGCACATTAAAACTTGCTGGAAACATGGTTATAGATGCAGAGAAAGGATTTTTAATTGATGTGTTAAATAACACCTTAGGTAAGTATCGACCATTAAAGGTGCAACTCTTCCCTCCTGTGAGGGCATTTCACTCATTTGCTAAAAAAGACTGTGACGTTTTAGTTTCAGCATCTGAAAGATTCATAACTAAATACACTTCAGAAGAAACAGTTGAGTTGCCTATAGGACTCAGAGACTACCACACTGTTTTTTCTCATAGTGACCAAGCGTTAAAAAGACTTGATTTAGCCAAACCTCAAAACTTTGTGAGTTTGCACAAGTGGTTTATCCCCCAAGATTTTGCAAAAAAGCATCACGTCTATTTTGCACATTCTCTAGAGAATGCTTTAAAGATGTTAAAAGCAAAAAGAGTCGACTACTTTATAGGTTTTAACTTCCTGAGCTTAGAGTACATTAAAGAAAAAGAAATAAAGGGGCTAGTAAGCCTAAAAGATATTCGTTTGGACCCCAGAAAAGTTGTTTTTTTAATACATAAACGTAAAAATTCCAATCACTTAAAAACAGCTTTTAAAAAGAACCTTTTAAAGTATGTTGAAAGTGGCGATTACGATCGCGATATAAACAAACACAATGTGCCAAATTATGTATTGATGAGTAGAAAGGATTTCTTAGAAAGCCTCCAAGAGATCTAGGCGCCACCTTCCAGACACCAGAAGAAGCATATTAAAACCTTCTCACATAGCTTAGGCCTGCTACATAATCTCCCTGTTTAGTTTTAAAAACAGAGGGCGCCAACGCTTGTGAGTAATAGTAATCTTCATACTTGTCTTTATAAAAGGCAGCATAGCCTACAACGATTAAGTTTACTCCACCTAGGAAGGTATACACATCCTTAAGGCTGTCATCTGTATCCCCTAGGAAGGCATTGGCAAAGTATTGGGTTGCGAGAAGAGAAGACTTGTACAATAAGGAAAGCCTTTTAGCTCTTTCCTCATGCGCAAAAACTTTTACTATTCTTTTTGGGGCCGTCTTTGGTCTTCTTAAAGCAAGGTAGAGTTCTTTGTCAAAAACAGGCCTGTAGTAATCATAAATCCCCTGTCCAACGTTTAAGATGCCAATTGTTTGGATCCCACTGTAGGCCACTTGTAATGAGGAGCTCTCTGTTTGGTAATAGCCAATATTTCCCACTGTGAAAGCAAGGCCTCCACTAATAATACTTTCGTACTTGTTGTATTTGTATTTTTTCTTGTTTTGCAATGCCTGCTCTATTAGAAACTTCATAGGTGATTCTTTAGAGTTGGCAATGGATGTGAATACTAAAATGAGTAAAACTAATCTCATAAATAGATCTCCAAGTTTACAATTGCGAAATCCTCGTGGTCATCTAAAAAGTCCCCCAACGCCTTGGTTCTGCCGTAAACAATTCCAACTGAATTTGAATCTGAAGAAAATTTGATACCAGCAGTTTGGGTGTATAGAGAGTACGAACCAAGTAATTCAAAGTTCCATAAAGAGTAGCCTAGTGACAAGGTTGTATAGTCGGAATAATAAGTGCCGATGCCTTTGTCAGTGTACATTCCTATTGCTGCAGCAAGGGAGCCATAGTCCATATTAAAGTCGTATCCAAATTCAGCTTTTAGATATGTTTCATAGAGTAATATTGGCTCCAATGCCTTTTCATCATCCAAACGAGCAGAGTCTACCTCATGTTTAGAACCGATGTTTTTATACACAAAAGAGAAGCTGGGGATCCATCTCACTCCATTATTTCTATAAATAACTCCAAGATCAGCGTTAATTGCTGAGCTGGCCTTTAAGTCAATAAGCTCGTCAACGGAAGCTCCAGAGAGTTCGAACAATGAAAAGCTCCCAGAAAAATAGTCACGTTCATAGTAAAAAGTGTTCAGCCCAAAGTGGAAATTATGATCGCCATATTTTAAATCTTCCGAGAGTGTTAGGTTTATTCTTCTTTGCTTGCTGGTTGTAAGTGAAATTTCAGGAGATGCAGGATTAAAAATGAAGAATGCGGCCTGCGCGTAAACTGGCTCGTAGCTAAGATAAAAGAAAGGTGTTTGAAACTCAAGCATGCTGCCCGCTTCCCAACTGTTGAAAGAATTTAGTTCAAATAATTCTTCAAGAAACTCCTTGTCAATTGGACTAAATAAAACATCCTGTCCGGCCTCAACAGAGTCGCCATCAGTTTTAGTGACTAGAGAAAATACAAGTCCCTCCTCAGAGTTCATTGAAAGGTTTGCGGGGTTGCACAGAACTGAGTCGCGACGGCCAAAGAAAATACCACAGACCCCTTGTGTAGCAACCTGATTGATGCCATAGCGTGGCTTAATAATTGTAGAAAGCGGATGACATAAGGCAACTTGGGTCAATGCCCAAGTGAAAATTGCTACTAAAACTTTTATCATCCATCAATTGTGAACAAATATTACGAATTAAGCAAGAATATTGAAGGTCCGCAGTTTTTAATTTTGTAATCCCTAATAGATCTAAAAAGCTTTTCTTTATCAGTTTCACTGATAGAGTCTTCGGAAGTATCAAGATAATTTCTTATGCTTTCAAAATTGTCCTGAGACACATGCTCATCCAATAGGCCCATTTCCCCTAATTCTCTTACATACTTCACCCGATCTCGCAAAATCTTCAAATGCCCTAGAAGGGTCTTCTCCTTAATATTGCAACCAAGACTTATGGGAGAATCCACGGCCTGTAGATCAAATGAATCAGCGAATATACTGGATACAGAGAAGAAAAGAGTCATAACAATCATCTTTGAGCTTTTCTCATGGGTGGGATCTTCACTCATATTATCTTTTAATATTTCAAGCACAGTGTTTAGTGTACTTTGGCCATTGTCATCAATTTTAGGAAGACGCTGGATCAAAGGAATACTTTCGTAAACACTCCAGAGAAACTTCATCAATTGTTGGTGGATTTCAGACTTTTCGTCTTTTAACTCTCCGGAAATAAAAAGATCCTTTTTGTAATCCAAAGTAACCATTTGTCTGTAGTGATCCTCTAGGTCGTTAAATATGATTTGTTCTGAATATACAAAGTCATCATCATCGTTAGAATCGCTGAGGTGTTGGGTGAAGGCCACAACCTCATCCACTTTAACTTTCACCTTGTTTAGCTGGTAAGGATCCAATTCGGAATAATAATAATTTTCCGCTTTAATATCTTCTCTAAGCTGCTCATATCGATCACGTGTGTCTTCGCACAGCTCTTCATTCTCATACTCTGTGCAGTCGAATTCAAGCGCTTCAATAACTCCGGCGGACAAACTTGCCTCGATATATTTCTGCCATGCCTCCTTGCGCTCCTCCACACTGGCGCTACTTGTTGTCTTATTGATCAAAAACTTTCCATAGGGGTTTCTTTGTTCTTCCAGCTCACTCCAATCAATTGCTCTTTTGTGAAAGAGCTCGACTTCCATTAATGGAAATAGGGAGTACACATCCATCCCGCCCTTAATAGCAAATGCGGATGCCATAAGGTACCTATCTTCTATGGACAAGTTTCCGCTTTCTTTCTTGTTTTCCAGCGTCGATATGACGGAGGTATAGTCACTTTTATTCAATTTTTTTAAAATTATTGAGGACTCTGAATCTTTTGATGAAAAGCTCTGCTCCTTACACCCCGTGATTAAAGTGGAAATGAATAGGGCAAATGTCAAAGTTTTGAACACAGATAGCTCCTCTAAGTGCTTAAATTATTGTAAGTCTTCTACTTATTAATAATTAATGGAGCAAAAAGGATGCCAGATAATTTAAGTTTTTCATCAGCCGGTGATTAAAAAAATCATCCAGGTATATGAAAATAGAGTTTTCCGATAATTATTTAAGTTCCTTGCCAAGAACTCTTTTTAGATCGCCGACCTTTAGAGGTTTTGGAATAAAGTCATCCATTCCAGCATCAAAACACTTTCGCCTGTCTTCTTCATAAACATTTGCAGTCATCGCTACTATTTTAGGTCTTGTATCTCCATAAATTTCAGCTATCTTTTTCGTGGCGCTTATTCCATCCATTTCTGGCATTTGCATGTCCATAAAAATAAGGGTGTAAGAATGGCCTTTTTCCTCAACAACCTTTAAAGCTTTTAATGCTTCTAGTCCGTTTGCGGCTATGTCGCATCCGTAGCCAAGCTTTTCCAACATCAACTTTGCAAGCTTTTGATTTATTGAGTTGTCTTCCACAACTAAAATTTTATGTTCAGTGAACTTAATTTCCTTTTCATTGATTAACGTTTCCGGTTCATCAGCGACTCTTCCCTCTTCTAAAGGCAAGACTAAGGTAAAAGTTGATCCTTTATCTAATTCACTTTCTAATTTAACCACTCCCCCCATAACATGAGCGAGGCTTGAGCAAATTGAAAGACCAAGGCCTGTGCCTCCAAATTTTCTTGTGATGGAGGCGTCTGCTTGTGAGAATACACTGAAAAGGTTTTCTTGATCTTCTTTTTTTATTCCTATTCCCGTGTCTATAACCCTAAAGTAAATTTCAAACCTTCGCTTCCCAATGCTTTTGCTATCTACACTGACTTGTACAGAACCGGACTCTGTAAACTTAACCGCATTGGACAAAAGGTTAACTAGAATCTGTCTAATCCTGGTTACATCTCCTTTCAAATTTAAGGGTGTGTCTTCACTGATCTTTGAAATGAGGTCTAAACCTTTTTGACTTGCTGTGTATGAGGACAGATACAGTACTTCTTCGACACATTTTTTCAAATTAAAGTCCATAATTTCGAGCTGAATGTTGCCAGACTCAACTTTACTGAAGTCCAAAATGTCATTAAGGATAGTCATCAGTCCATCACCACAAGACCTAATTGTTTCAAGCATCTCCCTTTGTTCTTTTGAGAGTTTAGTGTCTTTTAAAAGGGTGATCATCCCCAAAATGCCATTCATAGGTGTTCGAATCTCATGAGACATGTTAGCGAGAAAAAGACCCTTTGACCGGGCCAACTCTTGAGATTTTCTCATTGCTTCAATAGTTTTACTTTCCGCCAATTTCTTGTCAGTTATGTCGTATTTAATAACCACAAACTTTTCAATATTACCCTCACTATCAAGAATTGGGGAAATCGTAGCTTCAAACCAAAGAGCTTCTCCGTCACGGTCTAAAAATTTGAATTCACCTTTTACGATTCCTCTAGTTACATTAATTGCTTTTTGAAGCGCATTATCTAATTCCGAAGAAAAACGTTTGTAGCTGTCGCCTAATAATTCGTATTGTTTAAATTTCGTTGTTTTTAAAAAGTTGCTATTTACATATGTTATTTTACCACTTGCGTTCGCCTCGCTAACCATAGATGAACGATCCAAACTACTCGTAATGGCACGCATTTTACTGTTAAGATTCTCTTTTTCTTTATTAGTGGAAACATAGCCCCAACATAGCCCTACAAACGGAAGTCCATAAGATAAGATTTTAGTAAAATGTCCAATATTGAAAAAACTATCGAACAGAACTTCAGAGCCAAAGGCCATATAAGCTTGTGTCGCAATATTTGGTAACGTACTTAAAAGAAGAGCATGGGAAAAAGGTCCAGGTCTTCTTTTAAAAAATTGATAAAAAACAAAGCCTGAGAAAACGTAGATTAAAATAGGTCCAAGGTCGAACGGTCTGGAGATTAACGCTCCAGGAAATTGAGTATTTGGGAGCTGCTCGCTTGAAGCGGCGAGGTCAATAATCAAGTATGAAATCGATCCAAATAATATACTTGCGATGGATATAATGGATATAGCACTTTTTCTAGGAAGTCTTTTTCCCAATAAAAACAGTGAAACTCCAATAAGACAAATGAAGGCGTTAAACATTCGGCACAGTGCCCAGGTAAACGGGATAAAGTCAGAGTTGTCCGCTAAAGAGTTAACAAATCGAATTGCGGCAAGCGTGTGAAAAGCGTCCATGATTCCTGCACAAAGCAAGGCGACACCAATGACAGGGGTTGCTGGGTCACGCTTAATGGCGAAGTCAGTAAAGGCTAAAAAGCAAGTTATCAGTGCCAAGGAGAAGGCGGACCATTCAAGAATGGTATGCGAAAATGCTCCTTTTAATGTGTAAAAGGCACGATCAAGATCGTCACCGTGTGATGTCACTGCAACGCTAGCTGTTGAAAAGTCTAGTCCTGCAAAGTGGAGGATTAATGGGAATATTGATAAAACAATTGTAAGGATGACCACTATTTTCGGTAGTTGGTTTAGATCCTCAATTTTCTTCACTCTAAGTACCTACATACATTATTAATGAAACAAATGCTAACAACCCATGTCATTAGAAACAATGAGGGTCAAAAATTTTCCCTTTTATCTCCGACTTACTCAGTCGGCAAGGCCTGATATAGATGATATGGTTAAT
Source organism: Halobacteriovoraceae bacterium (assembly GCA_002711995.1). Taxonomy (GTDB): domain Bacteria; phylum Bdellovibrionota; class Bacteriovoracia; order Bacteriovoracales; family Bacteriovoracaceae; genus UBA845. Next base: position 269,236 of record PASN01000009.1, read on the forward strand.
AAAATTTGCCTAGAAGATTTTCTCCTTAAAGGACGTTAAGTTGTAAATGAAAGGGATAGTCCTTCATCTATAACAAAAATAAATGAGCCACTATGCTAAAAATTTTTACAGAACCCTATATAGCCCTTTTTGTAATTATGATGGTCGGTGTTGCCCTTTCAAAGCTCTCATATAAAAGAATAGGTCTTGGATCATCGGCAATAGTAATTGTGGCCATCATTTTTGGCCATTTTGGAATACAGACCCCACAGTCTATAGAAAAAATAGGCCTAATTCTTTTTATCTTTTCCGTGGGTATCGAAGCAGGCCCAGGCTTTTTTCAAAGCTTTAAGACCGGGGAAGTAAAACAGTACATTCTCCCCATACTAGTGACGATGCTTTCAACCTTTACACTATCATTGCTTGCCTCCAAGATATTCGGGCTTGACTCTTCTTGGGCCGTTGGTCTTTTTGCGGGAATCAACACTTCAACCCCCACACTTGCAGCAGCAATTGACAATGGGGCCAATTCAACAGCTCTACTCTCCTACACCATCGCCTATCCACTGGCGTTGATCTCATCAATTGTAATCTTTAGAGCGCTTCCATCATTCATAAAAATCAACGTTGATGACGAAGAAAAGGACTATCGAGAAAAAACGCTCAAACACTTTCCAGTGGTAAAGGCAAAAAGCTTTTTAGTGGAGAATCCCAATATCGCAAACAGACAGCTAAATGAAATAAACCTGCCTCAAATGACTGGAGCATTCCCCTCTAGAATACAAGGGAATGAAGAAGAGTCCCAGGTTCCTGGAAGCAACACTGTTATAAACCTTGGCGACAAGTTGAAAATAATAGGAGATGAAGCTTCTCTTTCAAAAGCCGAATTGGTGATAGGAAGACCAGTTCTAAGTGAGATGCCACTTGCAGCGAAAGAGACGGTAATCAGCATATTGGTTACCTCGCCTGTGGCAATTGGAAAGTCTCTTGCCCAGTTAAATTTGAACGAAGTGTGGAATGCCGAGGTCACTAAAATCAGAAGAGCTGGAATTAATCTTGCGCCAAATGGGAAAACAAGACTTCGATATGGTGACAAGCTCCAAATAACATTAAGAGAAAGTAGTGTTGATGGCATTACTAAAATGCTAGGTGGAAAAGAGTCAACAAAGATCGACTTTCTCCCGATCGCGGCTAGCATCTCACTGGGAGTGGCCATTGGGCAAATCACGATTCAAATAGGCGATGGACAGATTGGTCCCGGAATAACTGGGGGCATTCTTTTTGCGACTCTGCTTTTAGGCCAAATTGGTAAAACCGGCTCTCTCCTTTGGAGCATTGCTGGTCCTACAAACCAGTTCCTTAGACAACTTGGGATGATGCTTTTTCTTTGTGGTATTGGAACCAACGCAGGTCAAAGCATCGCAAGCGCTTTCGAAAGCAATGGACCAATTGCTCTTGGAAGCGCGTTTGCTATCATTTTAATCTCAATTCTCTTTAGCTCTATTGTTTGTCTAAAGGTTTTTAAAATGAACAAGCTTCAATTCTTGGGTGCGATGGCGGGTGCTTTAACATGTTCAGCAGCTCTCCCTGATTCTGAAGACATCAAAAGCTCGACTGTTCCGGCCACAAGCTACTCTATTGCTTATCCATTCTCTTTATTGCTCACAATTTTTCTAGGTCAGGTCTTTCTGATTTTTTAATCCCGACAAAATAGAATAAGGGAACATTCAGGCGAGCACCTAGCTTTCCTGAATGTTTTAAAAGTCCATCGTCAGTTGTTTATATACAGAAAGGGTCTTTTTGAATTTGCTTAGCCGTTGAAAAAACTTCGCTTTGGCATCCGCAGCGTCTTGCTCACGAAGGTTCACCACAAAGAAGTCACTTCCACCCTCTTTAAATTTGATTCTTTCCGCATTTTGAAGCTTTTGAGCAAGCTCTGCTTCCTGCTTTATATTTTTGAGCTCCATCGTTAAGGACTTGAGTTGTACGGACATCGCTCTGGCGCTTGTTCCGATTTTTTCTCTATATAATTTAATTTGGTATTCTAAAGCTCTTTTCTTTGCAGCGGTGGCCTCAGACTTTCCTTTTGCAAGCCTTCGCTCTATAGGGATCTCAAGCATAAGCGCCAATCTTTGCTCATCTTCACGAAGGGTTTCACTTCCCTGCCCGTAGTCTTTGGAAACTTCAATTCTAAGGTCAAGCTTTGGATTTAATTTGTTTCTCTCAAAAGCAAATTGATTTTCAAGTATTTTGCTTTTAAGACCTAATTGTTTAAGTTTTGGATTTTGCTGAAGAGCTTTTTCAACTTTATCTACGTTTTCTCCCTTAAAACCTTCACCCACCTCAAGATTATCCATTGCAGGAAGCCTTTCGGGTTTAACGAATACTGGTCTTCCAGCTTTATCTCTTAAAAACAAGGCGAGCTTTAGGCCGGCCTGTATGAACTCCCGCTCGGCCTTAATCGCCTTACTCTTCCTACGAGCGATGTATTGTTGATTTTCCAGACCATAAATTTGAGCAAGATCTCCTTTCTGAATCCTTTTCTTAAGCCCAACCGCTCTTTTCTTGGCTATTTCCAAAAGTTGCTCGTAGATTTTATAAATTTGGCCCTTGGCAACCCAGCTCCAATAGGCCGAGTAGGCCATAGCTTTTGACTTTAATAACACTTGCTGGGTATTGGCCTCGCTTCCTTCAAGTCCTAAGACTTCATTCGCTAGACTTGTCCGCCGTTTGTCTATCAAGCTGTCTCGCCAAAGTGAGAGTTTAAGTCCAAGCCTTGCTTCTCCTTCGTCCAATGTTTCTTTTTTGCCCTCATAAACTGGCCAATCACCGTCAGAACTTCTAAAGCCTGCATAAACTTCACCATTTAAGGGACCAAAAGGTTTTATAGCAACTGCGTCCACAGAATCTGCTTCATAAAAGCCTTCAAGCCGTTGGTCTTTTTTGACAGACAGCTTGGAGTCGAAAAGCCCTTTAGCCGCCAGTACTTTACTTTTGGAAGATTCAAGCTCTTGTAAACTTTCCAGCACTAAAGGATAGTGAAGCTTCACTGAGTTTAAGACTTCATCGATCTTAAGTGGCTCCTTGGCCACAATGTGGGTGCTTAAAAGCGTCAGAACGAATAGAGTTTTAGAAAAAGGTCTAGGCATCACTTAACTTTCCCGCTTTTCTTTATTGGAAACTCATTTGATTCAGGTCTCCCTTCCATTGATGGTGGGAAGCCATTAAACGTACGCCATAGCTCATATCCTATACTAACCGTATTTAGAAGGATCCAACCATAGACTCTTGTTCCTTGTCTAAGATAAACATTGTCAGGCCAATCCTGTCCTTTACCAGGGATAACAATCACTCGAAACTTCCCATCTTTAGTGGCAGAGGGATCGATGCTCAACACCCTCCCCTTAAAAGTGCCGATTGCCACAGACGGCCAACCAGAAAATTGAACCGCAGGCCATCCTTCAAATTGAAGTCGCACCTGCCTCCCTGGAAATACCAAAGGCAGATCGTTTCCACTAATATAGATCTCTGCAGCGAGCTTCACTTCATTTGGCACAAACACCGCAAGCTTTTCACCTTTTTTAATAAAAACAGATCCTGACCCATGTAGAGTTCTTAAAATTATTCCATCCTGAGGAGCCTTAACAGTTTGAGTCTGTTGCCTAGCAAGCTTGACTTCTTTTTGCGCCAAGGCCGCGGCTGCTTCGGCCTCTTGAGACTGCAGCTTTTTATAATTGATCCTGGCCTTCTCAACTTCAAGTTTTGAGCTTAGCCCTTGTGAGAAAAGACTTTTTTGCCTCTGGTAGTTATTGAGGGATGTGGCCCTTGCGTCTTCGGCCGCATCCAACTTCTTTTGAGCAGCATCCCTTTCAAGCTTTAGCCGCCTGATATAATCAGGGTCGATGTCAACAATGCTTACAATCGGTTCACCCTTTTTGACTTCCATTCCATCACGCACAAACCATTTGTCGAGACGGCCATCAACGGTGGCGTTTATATTCTGCACTCGGTTATTTGGGTCAAGGGCGATCACCTCTCCCCTGCCTTTTGAGGTCTGTTGCCAAGGAACAAAAAACATAACGATCATGATGAGACAAAAGAAAGCAAGAAGGATTAGAGCGAACAAGCGCGCCCAATTCGGAATCCTCACCTTCTCCATGCAACTGAAAAGTTCTTCTCCTGCTCTCAACTTGTTTTTTCCTTTTGGAGTAAATAGTCTTTAAACTCTTCCATACTTTCAGAGATTGTTACCTTTTCATGACCAAACCATAAATAATCATCAAAATCTTTTGGGGCCTTATGCTTGTCGCTAAAGACTAATAAGGTCATGGGCAACTCTAACAGCCTGGAAAGAATTCTATTTCTAAGCCTGACTTCAATTTGGTCAAAAATATCCGTTAAAATTAAAACCTTAGGTTTTTTCATTAGATGTTTAGCAAGCTCTAAAAGTATTAACTGAGAACTCCATAGAGGCGAGCCAGATGCTGTGAGATGTGTGTCCAGACCTTTGGGAAGTTCTTCCTCCAAAAAATTTAGCTCAACAATGTCTATTATGTTTTTCATTTCTGATATAGAACTCGAGTCCTGTCCAAATGCGATGTTGTCCCAGATAGAACCTTCGATAATTCTGATTCTATCCAACACACCCACGTAGTCATTAATCTCTTCTTGTCCCAAATCATCGGTTGGGGTACTGCCTAAATAAATTCTGCCCTTATAAGGTTCTAAGTTTTTTCTAACAAGCTCTACAAACAAGGCCTGAAGAAAAAAGCTGTCTTTGCCAGCAAAGTACTTCCTGCCGCACTCCAATTGAAAGTCGAAAGAGTAATCAACACCCCAGTGACTGCCCTCCACCTTTCTAAAGTCCAAACCACATGCTTCATCATGCAACCCCACTCTTGTAACCTCCTCACTTGGAAGCTTTTTAAAAACAGTGAGCTTTTCTACGGCAGCATAAAGGTCATAAAAATCTTCCAAGTGCTTGCCGGACTTTGCGAGAGCACCCAGTATCATTGTTGCCACAAGTTCTGCGGCAACAAGCTGTCCTAAACTTAGCTGTTCTAAGATTACGAGATAGCCACCCAATCCCAACACAGCGGAGCTCATCAATGCATAAATGCTAAATAGAAATATGATCTGGTAGAGAAGAAATTTAAAGTGTTGTTGTCTATTGTCTAGGTACCCCTTGATCTTTTCATCAGCGACTTGGAGCGCTTTTTTTCTTCTAAGAGTAGTCTTAAAAAAAGAGTGGGATTTTGCAATCTGCTCAAGCCACTCGGCCACTTCGTATTTTGAAGTGGACTCATAAGTGGCACTTTTAAGACCATTTTTACCAAAAAGCCCCCAAACCAAAACAAGCAAAACCAAAAGCAGAATATCAAATGCTAAAAAATAAGGATGATAAAATGCCAATAGTAGAAGCCCTGCAAAAGTTTGAAGAGCTATTGCAACACCACCCACAATCAAGCTTGTGACTTTCTTCTGAACAGTCATGATGTCAAAGTATTTATTTACCAAAGATAGCCCGTCTCGTTGATCAACGACATGAGAATTTGCGTCTAGGAGCGCCAAAGCGGCATCGGAGGCGGATCGCGCAAAGAAGTGTCTTTGGAAAAGCTCGGTGACATAGAATTGAACCACATTGAGAATTCCGGAAAACACCAATAGTGAAAAAAGAACAAACGAGAGAACTAACAATGGCTGTAAAAGCCCAGTGAAGGCCACGGAGTTCACTAGGGACTGTACTGAAATGGGAACGGCCAAGCTTAAAACACTTGCCCCAATACCATAGACGATAGCTGCAAAGTATAGGGATTTTTCCGGAGCTAAAATAGTATTAAGGTTTTTCCACATTTCCTCGTAAGAAAGCACCCTGTTCTTAACACCGCTCTTTTTCAAAACAATTTCCTTAGACTAGAAAGTCATTAATTAAGAATTCCGTTATGGGATTCGGCAAGGTTCTCTGCACAGAGTAAAGAAAATATTCTTCTTTAAGCTCTCCCAACCTTCCTATCTCATGCAGCTTTCCTTCTTCAACCAGTGGCATTGCAGCAAAGTCGGACAGAAATATCAAGCCCTTGCCATTCTCAGCTAGCATTTTTTTAAGACTTGAATCTTGAACCTCGGCCAAAAGCTTATATTTTATTTTATTTTGCTGGAATGAGTGTTCAATGTCATACCTTAGTTTGCTATGGGTGGTGGGGAGAATGAAGCCCATTTCATTTAAGGAGTTTGGAAAGTCAGACTTAAGGTCTTTATATTCCTCAGATCCATAGATCGAAACCTTGAACTCTCCAACTCGTTTTTCAAAGATGCCCTGCTGTCTGGCGTTTACACCTCCATTGGAAAGTACAAGTTCTAATTTGTGGGACATTAGCTTCTCTATTAAATTTTCCGGCTCCCCTTCTACAACGGATAGAAAAGTGTCTTCCCCAGCGTTCTGAGCTGCTTCTATTAGCTTACAAGACAAAGTCTTTGGGGCGGTGTCACATATGCCGATTCGGTACTTGGACTGAAAAGACAAACTTTTATTATTGAAGATCTGAACAAACTCTTCACCTTTTTGAAAGATTTCCTCAGCATACTGCAGAGCAACTTTGCCAGCTTCTGTAAGCTCCATTTTTCTGCCTTTTCTTAAAAAAAGTTGTTGGCCAACACTTTCCTCAAGTTGTTTCAATTGAGAGCTTAATGCTGATTGTCCGACAGACAGTTTTTCTGAAGCACGAGATATACTTCCCTCGGTGGCTATTGTTCGAAAATAAAGAAGATGGTGATAGTTTAGCCACTTGATCATGTTTAACCCTACACTTTTGATTGGGGATAATTAGGCCTCGCAAGAGGCCTAAGGTTTAAAAAAGTCTTCCTGAGAGCCACATGGTGAAGTTTGCATCAGACAAATCAAAGTTTGTATTTCTGAAGGTGGTGAGCATTGGCTCCACACGCAGCAAATCACTTACCCTATATGACAACAAGAGGGTAAGGGACTCATCTTGTAAAAAGCTTATATCACTGTTGTTGTCTGCACTTCCATTGAGCCTATAAAAAACAGTGCTGCCTATATTGTCATTAAAAGCATAGTTCACTAATGGGGACATCCAAAAGGTTGCTCGGTCCTCTTGGTCCGCATTGCTTCCTTCAAACACGAGCAATCTACCGACAATCCAGCTGCCAACAGAAAGAGCTGGGTTTATTTGATAGTTGACGCTGTTAAAGCCACCTGGGTTGAACAAAAGTCCATCTTCTCGCGTATCACTAGTTCTAGCGAAGGGCATTATGGAGTTGATTCCACCGCCAAAGCTGAAGTCTCCGCGTCTATACCACTCCCCTGCAACACCAATCACTGGATCATCAAGCTGGAAATTGTTTGGCCGCTCATCAGGAGCATTGTGGTTAATAACAAATCTTGGATTGGCGACAAATCTTAAATTTTTATTAATCTCCCATCCAAAGCTTAACTGGTTCCACGTTGAGACTCCGCCTTCCTCTATTTCACCAAATTCATTCACGGGGTCTTTGCCATTCCCAATTGAAGGTCCAGTAAAGATAGAGAAATAACTCAACTGATCAGGCTTAATAGCTTCAAGTCCCCTCACATTCAAAGGGACTTTAGCTTTCATAAGATTAGTATTAGTGGCGGCAAAGGACATACCAGTTGCCATAACTAGTCCGAAGCTTATTAAAAATTTCATAGCTTCCCCCTACCTTCTATCGCCTCTGAAGTCCATATAAGGAGGAATGTCGTAAATTCTTTCGTGATAAGCTTTCTTACCTTCAGAATCTGTGCTGACTTTCTTGCCCGAAGTGGCACAAGAAATAAATAGGATTGGTAACATAAATACAACTAAAGCTCTTAATTTCATTTTTTTTGCTCCTTGAGAATTATCTCAAATTAGGTTCATTCAACTTTTTAAAATAACGAATTTTTGAAAGTGGGGATTAAACCTGTTCGGGAGGTGGCAAGGCCACAGAATAGTTGCTTGTGAGCATATTGATTCGTAAATGAAATGTGGGATTACCTAAATTAAAAGACTTAAGCACAAAAGCGTGATCAATCACAAGCTCTGTGTTTTCTTCACTAAGGTCAGAGTTTTTCTCTGTATCGCTGAAAGGTGAAGAACCAGTATTGGTTTCTCCCTGGTTCAATGCTTCAGCTAGCATTTCTGTGCTGTTAACATTAAGTTTTTCTACATCCGCAAAGCTGGTCGCCGGGAACAATGAAATTCCTAAAGTGAAAATAAATGTTAAAAGCATTAGGTTTCTCATGTGTACAAAGTAACATAGTAAAACCATTGAGAAAACACCATAAAAACAAACGAATCATACGAAAAAATCGATATAAAAATGCAAAAATGACCATAAACCACTAAAATTACTAAGAGCCAAGAAGCTTAACAATAAAAAAATCTTAAGCACTTGAGAATTCTTAAATTCCCCCGATAATGTAGGGAGCAAAGGATTATTTATGGAAAGACTCATCGACCAAGATCAATTTAATGAGGCCGTAGATGGCGACCAAGACGTTATTGAAGTTATTGCTCAAACATATATTGATACCTATGAGGACCTGTACGAATCTTTTAAAAGTTCATATGACTCAAATGACCCTGAAAAACTTGCACAGACCTCTCATACGTTAAAGGGCGCTGTCAGCATGTTCTTTGCAGAATCCTTAACCGGTCCTCTAGAGCAAATTGAGCTGAATGCGAAAGCAGGAAAAATTTCAATTGATGAAAGCGAAGTTATTAAAATCAAGGAGGACCTCAACAAGCTCTCCCTGGAACTTAAAGAGCTAATCAAAAACTAGACACTGCCAAAACTTTCGACACCTAGACCTTACAAATTCAGCATCTTAGAGCATATCTCTTGGCATAAATCTTGGATATTATTTTCCATACACATATTTGGGAGAACAATATGAAAGTTACCTTTTCCGTGCTCTTAATTGGCACAATTATTTCAAGCTGTGTAAGAATTGAGAAAAAGAAGTACACAGTTCCCACTATCAATCCAAAGGTCAAAAGTGCTGAAGAAATTCTTGAAAGTCTTTACAAAACAAAGAATGGAATTGAATGTGAGTTGGAAAATCAGGACTCCCTAGAAACAAACCCAGTATTTATTGTTGGTAAAACAAAAATAGATGAGCAAACTCAAGAAGAAAAATTTCAACACAGCTTTTATACTATTAACGACGAACTAAGACCCTCTTTGGGAATTAACCTTAATGGCCACAACATCGACTTTCTCACATACGAAGAAAGTAAAGACCAAATCTACACAGTACAATCATATGCAGTATCAAGGCTCAAAAAAGATGATGACGATAAATCAATCATTAGCGCCAAACTAACCTATGATAAGAAGATAGAAGAGATAGGCATCAAAATTATTGAACAAAAATTTGATGGTACTCAAATGGTTGAAGAAGAGATCGGTCACTTTAAAATCAATGGGTGCCAAGAAGCGGAGAAAAAGATTCTTGATATTTAAAGCTGGCTTTTAGCCAGCTTTTTTAGTTAGCAAAGATAATCTTGTGAGGAACACCTCTTCTGCCTTCGATGATTGCATCGAGAAGCTTTTTAAAAGACTTCTTAACTTGCGCAGTGGTTACGTCCTCAACAGTTACTTCTCTATCAACCTGAGTTTCTCTTGCTTCGATATCATCAAGGTCTCCGTAGTCAGCTTCATCTATAATTGCGCTTAACGATAGGGAAAGGTCTCTGTGAACAAATGGGTCTAAAACATCAAAGCTTATCATCGAAGCAGGAGCCCCCACAGCGCTCGTGCCAGCACCTGCAATCGCAGAAGCTGCTCCAAGACCTTCAGTACTATAACCTAGAACCCCAGCGTAATATGCAATTTCCAATTTTGCTGCAATAAAAGGAAAGACAATTGCTGCAGCCGAAATACCCACATCAGCAACTAAAGCAAGGTAAGCGTCCACTTTCTTGTCTGACGCCATCATTCGAATTTCATCTTTTGTAAACGTGACTGGCACCTGAAAAAACGAATCGCATAAATAGTCTTCATAGCTACCTTCACACTCTAGAAAGTGAATCTCTTCACCGACCTCTTCAGCAATTAGAAAGTGTTCATAAGAATCCTCGCCTCTAATAATTAAAGCCGAAGCGTTGAATGAGATCGCAAATAAAAGTATTGTGCCAATTAACTTAGTCATGTTTTCCACCTTATTGCGGCACAATACCGCAACGCAACAACACAATAAAGCTCTCCCTAAGAAACACTGTAATAGTTTCACTATTTTTGGCTAAGAATTGCTTAATAAAACTGGCCAACAAGCGTGCAATAAACAACTTGTGGCAGTTCTCTTGCTTAATATTCCTCAACGTTAAAAACTTTTAATCTCAGGAGAAACGATATGGATGTTATTAAAAAACTGCTCAACTCTCTCTTATGTTTGGGAGTCATCTTCCTCTTCGCGTCATGCGATCAGAATGATGACACTTCAGATGGAGGCAATACAAATGCTGTGGTGGAAGCGGAAGGTGAAAGCGGCGAAGACGGAAACACTAACGGAGAAGAGACTAACGAAGATGGGACCAATGGCGAATCAAATGGTGAAGACAACAATGGAGAAGACAACGGTGTTGAAACCCAAACATTTAAAGCGACCCTAACTCCCCTTAACTCAGATGTTGCCGGAGAGGTAGAGGGCGAAGCAACATTTATTATAGATGAATCAGATTTCACAGCAGAGATCCAAGTGGACAATGCTCCAGCGGACATAGTTCACGTGCAACACATTCACACAGGAGAAAGCTGTCCAACCGAAGCCGATGACACTAATGGGGACGGATTTATAGATGTTGTCGAGGGTGTACCTCAATATGGTCCTATTCTAGTTCCTCTAGATGGAGACCTCTCTTCCCAAGAAGCTGGTTCTGATGGCTTTCCCACTGCAGATCAGGCCGGAAGCTATTTCTATAGTCAAACAGCAAATCTGGAAGAAATGTTAAATGATCTTCGCGCAGAAGACACAAACCCAGATGACCCAATAGTTAAGCTGGGAGAAGATGAAGATCTCAACCTTGAAGGTAAACACGTGATTATTCATGGTGTGCCTGAAAGCACAGAACTTCCAGACTCAGTTGCATCTGTTCTCGATTTGCCTGCAACAACCACACTTCCAATTGCCTGTGGAATTATAGAACGAGAAACTGGCGACAACGGTGACAACGGTGACAACGGTGACAACGGCGATAATGGCGACAACGGCGATAATGGCGACAATGGCGACAACGGCGATAATGGCGACAATGGCGACAACGGCGATGATGAATCTGGCGATGACGAGTCTGGAGATGACGAGTCAGGCGATGATCAACAACAGCAAGATCAAAGGCAAAATCAGCAACAGTCCCAAGATCAGTAATATTCTCAACGAACGGAGGCCTTAGGCATCCGTTTATTCGGAAAATGATTCAGCCTTCCTCATGAATTTTACTATGAGATAATGTCACCATGAAAAAACTAATTTTTATATTATTGTGCTCATATTCTTTAACCTCTATTGCTGCAGAACTTAAAATTCAACCAGTCTACAGTATAGAAACCACACGAAGGGAATACCCAGAGCCTGCAAATCAAATAACAAAGACATATGTGGGAGTTAGCGCCCTCTATGGAGAGCCTATATTTTCAGGTGAGTTTGAAATAGCGCAATCAACCTATACGGACACATTTCCATCATCAGATTCAGAGGTTACAAGTTTAACACGAAGAGCGATGTTGGGCATTCGCTCTTACCCGATTACTAGTAAGTACCTTGGCGGATTTCTAAGGGCCGGAGTAAGAGCTAAGCAAGAAACATTGGATATTAAAGAGTCTGGTGAAACAAGAGAGGAAGTACTCCCTGTATATATTGACCCCTACGCTGGTGCGGGCCTGACACTAGCTCTTGGGAGCATTGCCGCAGTGAATGCCAGTGCAACTATGGTTTACAATAGAAGCGCTGATGTGGATGAATCTGAACGCTATGACGTTCAGTATACACTCTCGGCTACATTTAAAATTGGCAATCGTTAGATTTTCGCTGATCACTTAACAGTCCTATGGACTCAGTTCAATTAGCATGTCAATTTCTTTCTTAAAGGAGTTTGTATGCGTTTAATTCTGATTTTTTTAAGTGCATTTTTTGTGGCACAGGCCAAGGATGTAAAGAATGTTAAAGTTCTTAAGTCCAAGGCAAAAGAGAGTCTTAAAAAGCGAATTCAGGCAAGAAAACAAATACCTCTTGTTCCCCAAAAGGCTAAAATTCAGACAACGGACATTAAAATTCCATCCAAGGTATTAGTAAAACACGCAGAAAAAGCTAGAGAAATAAAAAAAAGAAAATTAAAGCATCAAGAAGGTATAGAAGAATTGATCACCTCCACCATGGATAAGGGTCTTTTTGCAAAGATGCTGGCATCTAGAAATAGCGAGCTTAAAAAATTTAAAAAGGCGGAAGTATCTAAGTTTAAGAAATTGAAAGATGCAATAAAAACCAAAAAAACATCATTCAACCAAGAAATTTCCAGATACCTATATCAAGATAAAGAGATGCCTTTGATTAAATTCAAGCAAATAAGCAAGATTCTCTTGATGAACCCTAAATTTAAAGAGCGCTATCAAAGAGTCACAAAACAGACCGAGTAGAATGATTTTTCCGCCCCGCCCAAACAATTCCAATGATTGTTATAATTATTAAAAAGGGGTTTATGTGAAGTTAAAGCAAGAGATTCAAGCTCTATATGAAAAATATAAAAACGATCGCTCCGGCGAGGTTAACAAGTCCATACCGGCCTTATCTCAAGTAAATGCCGACTCTTTTGCGATTAGTGTTGCCATGGCTAATGGCAAAGTCATTGAAGTTGGAGATATAAACACCACCTTTACGATTCAATCAATATCAAAACCCTTTATATATGGCCTTGCCTTGGAGCAATACGGAAGTGATTTTGTGGAAAGCAAGGTAGGTATTGAGCCAACTGGAGAAGACTTTGACACAGTCATCAAACTGGATGATCAAGGCCGTCCTTACAACCCGATGGTAAATTCTGGCGCAATAGCAGTTACAAGCCTGGTAAATGCTGACACTAAAAAAAGCAGAGACGAGGAAGTTTTGGGTTGTCTGTCCAACTACGCGGGGAGAAAACTTAGATTGCACTCTCCCACTTTTAAATCAGAAAAAGAGTCTGGCGATAAAAACTATGCAATAGCACACCTATTGAAGCACTTTCAAATTTTAGGAAAAAACCTAAAACAAGACCTAGAGCTCTATTTTAAACAATGCTCTGCAAGTGTAACCAGCACTGATCTTGCAATGATGGGAGCAACCTTGGCAAATAATGGCGTAAACCCTGTGACTAAAAAAGAATGTGTCTCACCTGAAAATTTAAGACATATTTTAAGCATTATCCTAACCTGTGGAATGTACAACTACAGCGGTGAATGGGTTTTTGATATTGGCCTTCCAGCAAAGAGTGGTGTTTCCGGCGGAATCCTAATGGTGGTTCCAGGCCTCATGGCAATCTCAGTTTACTCTCCTCGACTTGATAAGCGAGGAAACTCGATTAGAGGCATCAAAGTCTGCGAGGAGCTTTCGAAAATTTACAATCTCCATATTCTTGATACATCCAGCCCTAAGAAGGCATCTGAAATACTTTAAGACAAGGCCTTGTCCAAGCTTAAACTGGCCTGGACAGGGTTCATATTCCTTTTAAGACTTATTAAGCTGTCCTCCTGTTAAATTAAACAAAGGAAGGACTTATGAAAAACTTTTTAGGCTTCGCTATTATCGTTGCTCTTTCTGGTTGTGCGAGTACCGGGGAGCAAAAAGATGAAAACATTAATACCAAAAAAGGCGCGGGCATTGGCGCGGCCGTTGGAGCTGTAGCAGGCTCAATAGTATCGGGTGACAAGAAAAAGGGTGCCGTTATCGGTGGAGTCCTAGGAGGCATTGCGGGAGGCGCCTATGGAAAGAAACTCGACGAGCAAGCAAAGGAACTTGAAGAGGTTGCTGAAACAAAAAGAACTGACCAAGGGATTATCACAAAACTTAAGGGCGATATCACTTTTAAAACTGGCAAAAGTGAAGTTCGACCAGAGGCCAAACAGCGACTTCAGAGAATGGCCGATATCTTAAAAAAGTATCCTGAAAATCAAATTACCGTCATAGGTCACACAGATTCCACAGGGCCAGAGCCGGTGAATGAAGAGCTTTCAAAGGAGCGTGCCCAAGAAGTGAAACAAATTCTGGTTTCAAATGGAGTGCCAATCGAAAGCGTCAACACCATGGGTGTGGCTTCTTCCGACCCCATTGCATCTAATCAAACTAAGCAAGGTAGGGCCGCAAATCGCCGTGTAGAGCTTGCTATCACAATGGATGAAACAGAATCATCTCGCCAGGCCGAATAAAACTTAATATTTCTTAACCACCTTGCTGCTTCGCACGGCAAGGTTTTTCCACCATTATTTCCATCGAGTTTTCTGCGACAATGAATTGATATGTCAAAAAGGAAGACTCATGAAATTAATTCTTATCGCTTTGCTTGTTTCATCATTTTCATTCGCCAAAAAGATTCAAATCATTCACACGAATGACCTTCACTCGTTTTACTTTGGACCAACTAAAGAAGGCGATGGTGGCTATGCAAGAGTAAAGACATTAATCGACAAGCTAAAGGCAGACGCAAACAGAAAGGGCATACCTTCCCTAGTCTTAGACGCAGGTGATTTTGGCGAAGGCTCTTACCAATTTCTATTTGATAATGGAATCGGCTCCTTTAAGGCCTTAGACATGCTGGGAATTGATGCGGCAGTGGTTGGAAACCATGACCATATGTTTGGAGGCAAAATGCTTTCAGATCAAATAAAAGAGTCTGGAGTAAAAACACAGCTTCTAGGTGCAAATATCGCCACAACGGCCGATATGAAGCTCAAAGGCCTTCTTAAACCAAATGCTGTTTTCGATTTAGATGTAGTTAGAGTTGATGTTATTGGCCTAACCACCGACAGCCTTCACTTCATGCACCAAATAAGACCAGGATTTATTTTTCCCCCCGCCCCTGTAAGCAGGGCCTATTCAAAAATTGCTAGAGAGGACAATTCAGATCTAATTATAGCTCTAACTCATATCGGCCTTGAAAAAGATAAAAAACTAGCAAAGGACGATCCTGAGCTTGACCTGATCATTGGTGGACACAGTCATACAAGACTTGAAAAAGTGGTTCACCAAACAAATCAAGAAAACAGAAACATCCCCATAGTTCAAACAGGGGCGCATGCCATGGCCGTGGGTAGTCTTATCCTAGACCTTAAAGGCCCAAAAGATGTTGAAGTGGTCTCTTACAACCTTCATGACGCTTTGGCAGATGTGGCCGAAGATGAAGAGGTTAAGAGCTTTGTAGATGATGTTGACTATAGGGCCAGAAGGGCCTTGGCAGGGAATCGTTGGAACGAAGTCATCGGAAAAAGTGAAGTGGACCTAGCAGGTTATGTTAATGGAAAACAAGAAAGGTTTGATGGTTGTTGGCTTGAACATCTTCCGAAAATAATTCAAGAAGAGTCAGACAGCAATGTGGGTCTCTATTTGCCAAACTTCACTGGCAAGGCAATTTCAAAAGGGAACATTACTTATGGAAATATTGTGGAGAACTTTCCACATATCAATGAGTACGGAAGGCCTGGTTGGGAGATCATGAAATTTAAAGTTAACGGTTGGAAACTTTACACTCTCCTACTAGCATTGGTATCAGCAGATGTTGGTGACAGCGCCCCACTCATTGGTGGTGTTGAGTATTCTTTATTCACCTTTCCAGACAGCATACCATGGATAGGTGGAGTGAGTTTTTTCACTAGGTTAAAAATAAATGGCAAGACAGTCGACTTCTCAGACATGTATGAAGTTGCTCTTCCATTTGAGTTCTCTCGAATGCTTGAAGGACTGTTGCCTAAAAAATTTAGTAAACTATTTACCAAAGACTTTGTTCGCGGGGACTGGTATTTGTGGAACATGGCTGAGAATTATATTAAAAAGCACGAAGTTATTAGCTGTCGCTAACTTTCCAGTGGAAGCTCAACCTTAAAGGTTGAGCCCTTCCCAACCTCACTTTCAACACTAATATTCCCTCCATGGGCCTCTATAATTTTCTTTGTGATATAGAGTCCAAGCCCCAATCCTCTTCCCTTAACGTTTTCAATTCGAGTATATTTTTTGTACAGGAGCTTTATTTGCTCGCTGCTTAGTCCTTCACCAAAGTCTCTTATTTCTACCATAACTCTTTCAGCGGATGGTTTAAAAAGGGTCACCTTTGGTGATTTGCTCTTAGCTCCGTACTTAATCGCGTTGCTTAAAAGATTTACAAATACTTGCTCCAATCGAAAAGCGTCCCAAGTGCCGACGACATCTTTATCCTCTTCCAGAAACTCAATTTGAACTCCATCCGACATTCTAAAGTTGCTAATGATTCTTGTCATAAGATCATTTAAGTTCGCTTTTACTTTGTGTAACTCAAGATTGCCGCTTTGTATCCTTGTCACGTCTCTCATATCGTCAATAAGTCTTGAGATATTATCGAGATTCGTGTTCATATTTTTTAAAAGACTGAGTTTATCTTCATCACTAAGTCTCATTGACTCATCCTCACAGCCCATTTTAATCAGTTCAGCCTGTGTTTTTAAGACCGCAATCGGTGTCTTAAGTTCATGTGAAGCTATAGAGATAAACTCATCTCTTAAACTCAACGCTTTTTCGATAGCGGCGCGCTGTTCGGCATTCTCTGCCACCAACTCCTCCAGAGACTCCTTCCTACTCTTCATTTGATTTTTCAAAATGTCTTTAATCTTGTTTGATTCGTAAAGATTAAAGAATAATCTCTCCCTCGAGGCATGGACATAGTGAGCTCCGATTGAGCCTAAAGCAGCAATTAGCAGCATAACCGCCAAGTTGAACAGTAAAACGGAATTAGTAATAAATTCTGATCCGAGGGCAACAAAGGCCCCAAAGGTGTAGGTAAACAAGACCATAGCATTTAGTTGGAATACATGAAACCCATCCTTTGGAGTTAAAACAGAAGCGGCTAGCATTACCAGAATAATCCCAATATATTTCGGACTTTGTTCAAAACCGATAATATAATTCATTAGAGTAATTCCAACCCCTCCAACCAGAATTAAAAAACCAAATGTCATCATCGGTTGGTCAAAGGAATGAATTTTTCGAATATATAAAAAGCTGCCTAAATAAAAAAGAAATAGCGCTCCTCGAATTGAAACAAGTTCCGTCAAGACTTCAGGATGAACTTTAGCATCAATAACACCAAACAATGGAAAAAAGATCATTGCAAAAAGGCATAAAACTTTTGAGCTTTTAACAGCTTGTTTCTTTACCTCTTCCTCATATGCCTCTAAAACTTGTTGAACTTCCATTAGACAGCAATTCCAAATAAAAAGACCAGTGATTCCTCACTGGTCTTTCGAGTAATAATTAATGTCTATGGTAATTTTAAATGCCGTGAATTGTCTTAGGTCTAGAGTTGACTTTATATTCGTCCAAGGAATCATCAAGTTTGTCATAATCCCAATCTGTTTGAACGTAGTTTCTACCTGCAGAGAAATAGTCCTCAGTATGATACTGTAAATCTGTCACAGGGCGTCTTTGATCCCAAGAAGAAATGCTGCCATAGTTTAGAAATCTTAGCTCCAACGGGCCATGGTAGTACATAGACGTTTCTTGATAAAAGCACCAAGCGTCTTGTTGAGCTCTATCGAATTCCATGATGTGTGTGATCTTCTGACATTTAATGTCTACTTTCTGATTTGGATCTTCTGTAAGACCAAGTCTCTTCAATGTATTCTGTGCTTCTACAATTTTTGCCTGGTATCTGCTAGCTCTTGAACGAGAGGCTCTTCTTAACTGACTTCTATATTTTTTAAGATCATCTAAGAGATCATACTGACGCTTCTTTAAAAGCCTCTCACCTCTTTCAGTTAGATACTCAACCCATGATTCAGTAGTTCTTGGAGAACTTACCAAGTGTGGATCTATAACATAATCAACGCCATTCACTTCAACAGCAGGAGCAACATGAAAGTCCCATCCATCATTGCTGGAGAAGATTCTTCCAAAGAAAGCGCCCACACCGCTTCTTCCTTGGTCATCAAGCTCATGATTAAACTTGTCAGTGTAGTGCATGAAAACTTTTTTAGACTTTACGCCATACTTTCTATCTAATTTGTATGACCAAATTGAAGCTCTTTTAAAGCAATCATCGCCTTCCATTTTTCTGTTGATCGACGAAATTTCGTCCCAGAACTGCTCAAGCTCATACTCTGTGTGATTTGTTGTGTAAAAACCTTCTATCGGACTCACTGGAGCTGCCAGTATTGATGTGCTTAAAAACACTGATGCGAAAGTAAATAATTTCTTCATAATTTCCCCTATTGAAATAACCCTTTCCTTTATCTAAGGGGTTTTATAAATCGAAGCTTTTACTGGCAACAAGTTGTCGCTAGACGTGTAAAAATGACAATGTGGGAGCTACCTAGGGTTGGCCATCTTCTCGAAGTTCACTATTGCCTCATACTCCTCCAAGCTCATAAGTCCCTCTTTTTTGACCTCATCCCAGATGGAGGTTTCATTCTCATAGGCATTATGGGCTATTTTTGAGGCCTTTTCATAGCCAATCTTTGGAGCAATTGCCGTGACCACCATAAGAGAATTTTCTCTATACTGCTGTAGTCTTAATTTATTAAGTCTTATTCCCTTCAAACATCTTCTTTCAAAACTTGAAACCGCATCATTTAAAAGATCAGCACTCTTGAGCACATTATGAATAATAAGAGGCTTGTATGCATTTAGCTGAAGCTGTCCATGCATTCCACCAAAGGACACGGCCACGTCATTTCCAATCACCTGGGCACATGCCATTGTCATCGCTTCGCACTGGGTAGGGTTTACTTTACCAGGCATTATAGAGCTTCCAGGCTCATTTTCTGGCAGCAATAACTCAGCTAGCCCACAACGAGGACCACTACCTAGCAGTCGAATATCATTGGCTATCTTCATCAACGTTGATGCACACACTTTCAAAGCTCCACTAAGACCTAGGAGATCGTCGTGGGATGCAATTTTGCTAAACTTATTTGGACAAGACCTAAAATCCGCTCCAAGATACTCATTTAGCTCCTCAACCACCAATTCGGAAAAGCTTTTTGAAGTGTTAAGTCCAGTTCCAATAGCAGTCCCCCCAATAGGCAGCTCCTCACACCAAGGCACAAGTTTCTCAAGCCCCTCTCTGGCCTGATCAACTTGAGAGGCCCATGCTGAGAACTCTTGCCCAACAGTCATTGGGACAGCGTCCATTAAATGGGTTCTTCCAATCTTATGCTCTTTGCTAAACTCCTCAGCTTTAAGAGAAAGAGACCTCTCAAAAGACTTCAAGCTTGGAATTAAACTCAAGCGGCACTTTAGCGCCGCACTTATTTGCATCACAGTTGGAAAGGTATCGTTGGAAGATTGTCCCATGTTAACATCGTCATTCGGATGTACCAGTTTCTGCCCTAATTTCCCTCCAAGAAGTTCAGTTGCCCTGTTGGCAACGACCTCGTTCACATTCATATTTGTTTGGGTTCCAGAGCCTGTTTGCCAAACTTTTAATGGAAAATGTTCATCAAACTTTCCATCAATAATCTCATCACATGCATCACCTATGGCCTGTGACTTTTTAGAATCCAGCCTACCAAGGCTTTCGTTGGCCTTTGCGCACGCTTTTTTTAGGTGAGCATAGTTGTGAATGAATTCACTCGGAAAGGTTTCGTTGCTTATGGGGAAGTTTTCAAGGGATCTTTGGGTTTGAGCACCCCAGTATTTTTCTTGGGAGATTTTGAGCTCTCCCATGGAGTCTTTTTCAATTCTATGCATCCTGACCTCTTTTTACCTTAGGATAAAGAGGCCAGGGCCTTTGAACAACTTAGATATTTATTCGATAGTGCAGCCTGCGTCTGAATCTCCACCTAGGTTTATTTCAACCGGTTCTTCTTCAAGTTTTTTAATTTTATCATCGCAATCTTCAGGATCTTGCAACTCTTCAGGCAAGGCATTAGAAGCTGACTTTTCGGCTTTGATCACCGCTTTTGATTCAACAGTTTTCTCTTCACAAGAAGCAAACAAGGCAAGAATATCCGCTATAAACAAAAACTTCATGAGATATCTCCTTAATCTTCTACTGAGTAGTTAAATCGTTTCATTGACATAATTTTTAAGTATACCCTTCTTGGCAAAACAGACAAGAGCCTAACCATCAGTGTGAATTTAAATGGAAAAAAGACTCTGAGCTTTTTTTTCTTCACACCTTCGTAAACTTTTTTAGCGGCTTCTTCCACACTTATCATAGATGGCATTGGGTGTGGGGTCTTTTGTGTCAAAGGAGTGTCTATGAACCCCGGATACACGCATGTTACATTTATATTTTCATTTTTAAGATCTAGACTAAATGATTCACAAATCTTTCCAACGGCGGCCTTGGTGGCACTGTACGCCGAAACACCTGGCAGTCCGTTCAGTGCGGCGATGGATGATATGGCCACAAGATGCCCACTTTTTTGCTGAAGCATCCTTTCAAGGGCAGCTTCAAAAGTGTTTAAGACTCCAAGTAAGTTGATATCTATAAGCTCTCTAGCTGTTTGAAAGTTAGGAAGCCTTGTTTTATTTTCATAACTCTTACCCGCATTGGCGATTACAATATCCAGGCCCTTTTCTGAAAATTTTGCAATTGCACTCAAAACTTCTGCACGCTTTGAGACGTCCACAACAAAAGTTTCAAAACTGTAGTCTTGGGCCAACTTTTGTAAAACATCCTCACGTCTAGCACAAATGCCAACTCTATAACCTTTGGCTTTATACAACTTGGCAAGCTCAAGTCCCAGGCCAGAACTTCCTCCGGTAATAAAGACACTTAGCTGCAACAAGACTCTTTTCCTTTGTTCTCAAACCAAGGCTGGACTTTTTCTTTAAATACACCCTTTATGATCAGAGCACTTAAAATAACTCCACTGGCCTTTTCCCACCAACTGATCATTTCGTGGTCATGAAGCTCACCCACGGCCCAGTTTGTTTCAAAAAAGTTTAGGTACATATAGTCAGTTATAAAGCTAAACGCGAGTGCCACCACAATCACGGCCAGAACATTTAGAAACACACCTTTTTTACCAATGTATTTTTGAAGCACCATTATATTAGATGCGTTTGTAGCTGGACCCACGAGTAGAAGCAACAAGGCCGTGCCTGGACTCATTCCTTTTAAGATTAAAGAGGCTGCAATGGGAGTTGTTGCAGAAGCACATATGTATACAGGAACTCCAACCGCCAAAATAAGCAAACGACTTTGATTCAAGCTTAAATGTTGAAAGAAGTTTTCAGGTACCAAAACCTGAATTATAGCTCCAAGCACAAGTCCAATTAGAAGCCAAAATGCAATGTCGTCTATCAGGTCTTTAAACCCATATCTAAAAGCATTTTTAACCTGGTCTGCCATTGGTTCCTTTATGGCATTTTTTTTCATTCCTGACCCGCAACAGCTCTTCTGAGCCGCTTCACTCTCCTCCATGGCCTCATTCTCATCTTTATTAAAAAACATCTGAAGGGCTCCAGCCACAAAAGCGGAGAAAAAAGCCGCGATGGGTCTAAGAATCGTCATTGGCAGATCCATCATGGCATAGGTAACAGCAATAGAATCCACTCCTGACTCCGGTGTGGATATAAGAAATGAGCTAGTGCTAGCTTTGCTCGCGCCAGACTTTCGAAGAGTAACCGCCGTTGGAATTACCGAGCATGAGCAAAGAGGAAGAGGGACTCCCACTAGAGAGGCCTTAAAAACCGAGCTAAAGTTATCTTTCCCAAGCCATTTTTTGACTTTTTCCATTGGGATGAATTGCTTGATAAAGCCAGACAATATCAATCCAAGAAGAAGGTAAGGAGCTGAAATGGCTATATATCCCCAAAGGGCCTCAAGAAATTGCATATAAGTCCTTTTTTTAAATCTTAGCGCTTTTGGACTGAATATGAAATTTGTTTAATCCCAAAGAAATTCAAAAAATTTAATAATTATTTCTTGACTGATTAACAAGAGAACAATATATTCTTTCTTACTGAAATGCGGGGGCGTAGTTAAGTTGGTTATAACGTCTGCCTGTCACGCAGAAGGCCGAGGGTTCGAGTCCCTTCGCTCCCGCCATTTTTTTCAGTAAAACAGAGGATCGCATAAGCGGTCTTTTTTTTTGCCTTTTTTTCCTACAGAAGCCTTAGGATCCGATTCTTTACACTTCATATACCCTGATCAATAAATCATTGTATTAATTACATCTTTTGTATTCACACTTTAAGGCTCCTGCTAACTTCTGGAGAATTAGGGAGGGTATTAATGAAGTCTATATTTTCAATGTTATTAATTTTTGTATCGAGCACAACTTTTGCCTATCAAGAAAAAATAGAGAAATGGAATAAAAACAGCTTAATCTCAGAAGAATTAGCGATCGACTATATCTACGAGTTTGCATATGACCGTTTTATTGGTGATGACGGTGAAAGCTGTGAGCCTCAAATGGATTACGCGGAATTAGTTAAGTTAAAAAATGAAAAATCATTCATAATTGATGTTGAGTTATATGTTGCCAACATAGGTTATTGGGCCTGCAGCTATCTTGATTCTGAACAAGGTCTCTTTAGACTTAAATTTAGCTATAATGATAAGTATAAAAGATTTAAAGTTTCAGAATTACCTATAACTGAAGAACTATAGTAATCCATTCCGATTAGAGCAGGTAAAATTGACTTCATTAAGAATCCTATTTCTAATTTGCTCATCCCTAACGATTTTGTCCTGTAGCACCATTCAGGAAGCTATGGATCCTAAGGATACAACTTTTGGCTATGTTGAGATTAAAAATAAAGATGGGGAAACTGTTCATCAAAGAAAGCGAGTCATAGAAAGTGAGCTCACTCCTATAGAAAATGAAGTGGTCAATTCCAATACCAAGGCTCAAGCACTTCAAAAAGAAAAGAAGGCTCCCTCTAATAATCAAGAATCAATTAGTCCGAATGTAGAACAAAAAACTTTTATGGTCTTTGACTTAAGCGGTGGTGATGGACATATCCACACAGGAATAGGTATCGCTCATAACGCACTAGAAGCTCTCGAGATTCGTGGTGGAGCATCCCTGTTTAACTCGAAAGAGCTTTATGCTGGCCTCGACCTTAGTGCAAGGGCCAAGCTTCCCATGAAGGAACTCACCCCTTTCGTTGGTTTGGGAGGATATGGAGGGGACTCAAAATCTTGCGAAGAAAAGAATGTTGATAGTCGCTTGGAAGAGCATTGTGAAAAAAAGTTTTTATTCGCTCTATATCTTGAAGCGGGAGTTCGCTTCAACAACTTTGCTTTATTCACTCGAAAGTACAGCATAGACGAAGCAGATATTTCTCTGCCAGTTAAATACCTCTGGGGAGTTAACATTTATTTTTAAAGTTAAAACCTTTCTAAACCGGAAGATAAACTGAATCTAATAAATTTGTAGTGGGCCATCCCCGAAGGGGTCTAACTAACGATCGTTTTCAGAAACTTAAATAGCTTTCAATGGTCATACTATTTCTTCTAGATTCAACTTAAAGTTTTTTAATCCAAAGCTTCTCTCGTAAATTAACGGGTATTCTCTTATTTAATAAAGACCTCGTTAACACCTCTGAGGATAACTTAGCCTTCTCGAACGAATTGTTATCGTAAAACTCCGTAAAGGCTCCATGGCCTCGTTCTTTTAAGTAGTAGGTGTTTCCACTTTTTATATAAGAATCAATTCTTTTTAATTCTTTTTCTGTGCCGTCAAACTCACCTAAAAAGATATCCACAGGAACACTTACTTTCATCTTTTTAATATCAAATGTATTTTGATCTCCTACCTCGCCTACTTTGCAATACTCCTTATGTTGATCGAACAAGAAGGAGCACTTAAAATCATTTTGCATTACAAACTCAGTATCCCCCTGGGTCTCCCAAGTGTAAGTTTCATCCCTAAGGGCGAACTTACCTAAGTTACCTTCAAACAAGCTCGATAAGAACTCATAACCTTCTTTCACTTCCATTAAACTTTTATCTTTAAGAAGGTCTGACTGCACCTTTTCAACTAACTTTTCTAGCCCCTCAATTCCCAGTGAATTCGCAAAATCGTAGGATAAATCGTGAACAAGTTTCAAACTGTCGCAAGTGTGTAATTCGTGGGTAATAAATGAATCTGTTTTAACTCGTAGATTCTTAATAAATTCGTCCTTCTCTTTCTGGTTCTCTGGAGTTATAAAAGCGGGCCCTATTAGGGTTACTTTCTTTACTTTCTCAGGAAATAGTTCAGCGTACTTTAAACCTATCGTTGCTCCAAAAGAGTGCCCAAGAATAATTATCCTCTCTATACCTAGCTCTTTTCTAATCTCTTCAATATCCCTAGCTGAATTTTCAACCGAGTAAAAATTCGGATCGTCTTGAATAGCTTTTGAATCGGGTCTAGAACAGACAAAACCTCGTTGATCGAAGAAGAGAATATTAAACTCTTTTGCCAAATCGTCATACAGTTTATGATAGTTGTGTGAGGTAGCACCAGGTCCGCCATCCACATAGACAACAGTTGGTTTCGTTACATCATACTTTCCGCCGAGGAATCTATAATATAATGGACTAGTTTCTAGTTTTGATTTTTTATAATTATTAGGAACTGTAACCCAAGCACCATTTTGCTTAACAGCAACACCCTGGCATAGCTTTTTTCCACTAATATATTTTTGTGCTTTCACATTTTGAGTAGAAAAAACAAATAATAAAAACGATAAGAAACTGTACATTTCACTCCAAAGTGTAAATTAGTTAGACACTTAATTCTATTTAATTACATATTTATAAAGATTTATGCTTAAGTAAGCAAAAAACATACCAATTTAGACAGGGATAATCGAATCGTTAAAGCAACTCCGGAATCTAAAAAAAACTAAACACTTCTACACATTATCATTAACACAACATCTTCGATCAATTGGTATAATCTTCTTATGATAGAGTTACTTTTGATTGTCTTTTTCGCTTTGGTCTTTATAGGCACTTGGCTTTACAGTGACTACGAAGAGAAAAAAAGAAAGAAGCAATAAGGATTTAAGGCATTAACATTATAATTAAAGCAATTTTTAGCTAATTGCAGTATAGTGTTTGTCTAAAAGATTTGCGTCTTCTAACTTCACTTCAATATAAAGTTTCTTCAACCCTCATCCTAAACATTCTCCACAATACTATGCTTTAATTTATTTTCTGCTTTTTAACTGGAGAATGGATATGCTTACTCTATCAAAACTATTTTTCCTAATTGTTTCAGTATCTCTAACTCCCCTTCATGCCTATATTCATTATGAATTTACCGGTAAGGGGAATGTAAATATTGTTTATACAAAGTACGGGGATCAAAAGGGACAATATGGAAGCATTGTTATTTCCCCAGGGAGAACAGAGTCCTCCTTAAAGCATGAGGAGTTATCAAACGAGCTTATCGAGAAAGGTTTTTCCCCAGTATTTATTATAAACCATCGAGGACAGGGCCTATCTGGAAGGGTCCTGGAAGACACCAATAAAGGCCATGTTGCGAAATTTTCATATTACTACAAAGACTTTGAAAAATTTGTGAAATCTGTACTGAGGGACAGTCAAACTGATAAGAACAATTTATTTCTACTGGCACATTCAATGGGAGGTGCCATTGCAACAGGTTATTTGCAAACCTATGGAACGGACTTATTCAAGGGGCTTGTTCTCTCTAGTCCCATGCTCGGAATAAACTTTAATGATAAAACCGAGTTTGAGGTCCTGATGGAGACATTGATCGCATGTAAAACTCCCTTAGGTCCAGATTGTAATGATTATGCCCAAGAGGGTAAATACTCTCCAGAGGCAGACTTATTTGAAGGCAACGACAATACCAGCAGTAGAGATCGTTTTGAGCGAAGAAAAAGGCTTTGGATGGATATACCGAAGTTACAATTGGGTGGGCCATCAATTCGCTGGGTTAAAGAAGCTATTAAGGCCAACCTCAAGATGAGAAGACACAAAGCAATTAAAAAAATAACTGATCTACCAGTTCTTTTACTTCAAGCTGAAAAAGACGTGACAGTCAGCAATGAAAAACAATCTAAGTTTTGTTCCACAGTTAATAAAGTGGATGGAAACTGCACTCTAAAAGTAATTAAGAATTCCAAGCATGAAATTCTAATGGAGGCGGATCACATAAGGGATATAGGTGTTAGGCACATTCTAGACTTTATAGAGCACTAGTCTTCATACCTTCCATAATAATTGGCACAGTGAAACGCCGGTTTTCCAATGACTCTTAACGAGCGGTACATAAATCTGGCCCACTTTTGACAGCGTATGATGTTCTGCGCTTTCTCATCACAGATTTTTAATAACTGGTTTAGCATTCTAACATCACAGTACTTCTGGCCTTTGCCATTTGTTGCTGGTTCGTGGTGATAGCAAAGGTCATGTTGCACGCAAGCAGGGAAGAAAAGCTTATCATGCCCACCGGTTGGACCTGAACAGCCATTAACAAATTCCAGCTCGCCATAACTATTATGATATTCACAGGTTTTAATTCTTAGTGGAAGCTTAGATTTTGGACACTGATACCATGTAAATAACTTTCCATTTTTATTGTCACAAAAGTCATCTAACAGATCTGCATGAGAACTTTGAAGGAATAAAACACATATAGTTACAATTAAAAATCGCATCTAATAACTCTCCACTTTAATTACAGATATTTTTAAATCCAGATTTATACTCTTCCATTGAGGGCATCCCCATGGACTTTCTTCGCTCATCCACATTTTCAGGTTCTTCAATCTTGTGAGGTTTCCATATTCCTTTTCCCACACACTGACCTTGAGTGCCGTACCTTTGTGGTCTTCCCTCTCCTATGGCCTTAACCCTATCGTAAAGATAGGCATAGTTTGTGCGGTTCGTTTCACCTATAGGATAAAGTTTAGCAAGAGTAGTTAACACCTCTTTCTGAAAGTCTAAGTCCAAGTCCGCATGTTGCACTAAAAGCCATGCACCTCTATCAGCCTGCTCTCCAAATTCAGAGATTTTAAACCATCCATATCGATTTAGAAGCTTTTTGAGTTCGGTAGTATTTTCTTTATCCAAGGAACTAAACCGAGGCATAAACTTTTTATGAAAGTATTCTTTTTCTTCTTCAGAGTATTTATTACGATTAGGCGTGTTCAGAAATTTGCGCGTGTATTGGTCTATCTCAACCATGTGAAAAAGTTTTTTCTTCACCCACTCCTTATCATTTAAATCTTTTGGCACTAGTAGAAATAGCGATTTCTTATCTTCAATGGTTTCATCATATTGTTTTAAATCCAACTTCACCTGGTCGAATTTCTTGCCCCCAACTTTAGAGGCGCTATCCGCATTAATTGGCGCATAAAAGAACATCAATAGTGGAAGAAGAAACTTCATGCCACAGTTCTACCATTCAGAACTCGCATTATCACCATGCGACGCCCCCATACTAACTGAGAATAAATAATGGCAGCTGTGATCTTTATTGCATCGTAAAATTAAGACCTTAGGCAACATACTTCATTCAAAAGCTGTAATACATAACAATCGTAAATGGAGGTTAGGCCAGATGAAAAAAGAAATTCAAAAGCAAAATTCACACAAGGTTGCAACTTTGGAGACAACGCAATTCATGAAGTATTTGGGCGGGGTGGAAACTAAAACTCTAAATACTCTGGGCAAGGCCTCCATTGTAGGAATTTACACTTTAGCAGTTGTTTTGAGCACGGCCTTTTATTTCAAATATAAAGCCCACGAACAGGTGAACAAAGACCTCCGAAGCGAAATACTTGCTTTAAAGACAGGTCAAAAAGAGCTTCATCAGGCCCTGGCAAATAGTAGCGACATCGCAAGCATGCACAGGTCTGCCACAAGGGTGCCAGTGGACATTGAAACAAGAATTCTCAATCAGATAAACAAGAAACTGGACGCCACAGACTCCTACACTTCAAAAAAGATTGAGGATCAAAAACAAGAAATTTACAATCTCAAACAAAAGATAAAGGACTTGTTGCTTTTAACTCAATCCTCACCAAAAACGTTTAAAGACCAAAAAACAATGAAATACTCTCGAGAGAACTATGACATTCTCTACTATGAGCACAGACAGGTTTTAAAAAGATTAAAAGAGAAGCATACAGATGTAGAGCAGGCCTACATGAACCTGTATGATATGAGCCAAGATGAACATCAAGCGGAGTTTGAAAAGCTTAAAGATCGAAATAAGCTAGAGTATTATTCAGAGAAAAGAAAATTGGAAAAAGTTAGATCTCAATTTAGAAAGAAGAAGTTTTTAGTTATCGCGGAAAACAATTAAGTTGCTAGGGAATACACATGCTATTTGGCGGGTTGTCGGAAGAAGAAGTCTTTAAAATTGAAAAGATACTAGAAGAGCAAGGAATTTCATATCAAACAGGCGTAGACCAGCAAATGCTTGATAGAAACCAACAAAACTTAAGCTCTTTCGCTCGTGTTCACACTAGAGTTGGAGACCCTATAAGCAACCACATTTTAAGTATCGAAATTCAGGAAGAGGACTTCGTATCAATGAATGAAGATACAAAAGAAAAGCTTCTTGTATTTGGAATAACAAACGAATACCCAAGCGATAAAGACTTCGCCTCCCCTCAAGAAATGATAGCTCCCAAACCTGTTAGTTTTGAGAGTGGGAGTATTTGGTTAAGAATCTTAGGCATCTTTGCTGGAGCAATACTTTTTTCTTATTTAGTTTTAAAATTCGGCAAGCTTTAAGACTCTAAGTTACTAGAATCCTATACATTCCTTAAGGTTAAGCAATTTGCCCAATGTACATTTTTCACACTGCCTCCCCTAGGCCACAGAATCAGTGGTAAATGCCAGCATGATGAAGTTTTCTATCTCTAAGATAATAACCGCCCTTCAGTTCATGGTAGCACTTCCCTGTGCTGCGGTATCACTATTTCCAGAAGATGGCTCCCAGGCCATAGGTAAGTGGTATTACTCAGAAAAAGAAATTCGCTACCTATACGAAGATGATAAAGAGTGGGAAGGAGTACTTAACGCCTTTGAATCAGAGGGGATTCAACCAATCAATTCTAGGATGGGGAGCTTCTTTCAAGACCTAGCTTTCTTCGATACAGAAGGTAGACTCATTCTACAACACTTTCCCAAAAGACAGTCCGGCGACGCTTACGAATACAGAGAATACTTCGGTGGTTTTACCAAGGAAGTCTACATGCCTTGGGATTGGGATCATGAAGAGGAAGTAAATCTTCTCACAAAAGAGTCTTCAAAAAAACTTGGACTAGAATCAATTCAGCTAAAATATGCATTCATAGAGGGTGGAGCTACCATAACTGGCAAGTTTAAAAATGGTGATGACTATCTACTGATAAACGAGAGCTCACTCATTAGCATTCATAAATACTACAAAGATAAAATTTCAGAAGACATAACGAAGGAAGAAGTTCTAAGACTTCTAGAGCAAGATTTCAGTCTAAGACCAGGAAACTTTATAGTACTAAACGGGACTTCCTCCCACCACTTGGATACTTTTATTAAGGCCCTACCAGGAGGCAGGATTCTCGTTGACTCTCCTGATATAAAGATTTCGCTTCTAAAAGATTTAATGTCTAAAACTAATAATCCTGAAATAGGAAAGTACCTTAAGGGCGAGCAAGAATTAATAAATCAAGATCACTACGACTATAAAGTTATTAGAAGAGCGAAAAAACAGCTTGATGAAAGATTCGAAGTTATAGATGTTGCCGGAGTCTTCAGCAGGGTAACACCTATCAATGGCCATGATCAAAGAGTAACTGATGTTAACTTCTTTAACGGTGTTTCAGGCTCCAATGAGTCTGGGGGTTATTTTATTACCAACAAAGCTAAGGTCGCTCCAGAGCTCGAAAAGGCATGGAAGGAGCAACTTAAAAGCAAGGGAGTACCTTTTGACAGGTACCACTTTGTGGGTAGGTACAAAGGAGCTGCTGGCCTAGATTGCATGGGAAGTCCCTCCCCTTAACTGATTAAAGGTTATTCACATTCTTTTCCAACTCTTGCTGAAACTGGCCAATATGCAGCCCATCCAACAAGGCATGGTGCGCGTGCACAGCAATGGGCATTCTCACACTGCTTCCATCTTTAACTATCTTGCCACAGGCGATTTTGGGAACTGAATCTTCAAATTCAAAATGTCTAGCGTGTGATATAGATGTGAAGTTTACCCAAGGTATCGCAGTAAAGTGGATGGTATCAAGCTTGTTATCAGAGGGGTTGAAATCCCTCGAGCTTTTGACTCTATCGATTTCGGCCAATGCTAGCTCTTTAAACTTTGAATAATCTTGATGATACTCAATATATGAAAATCCGAAAGTCTTATCATCCCGAGCAATGGTCGCTGAAACGCCAACTTTTTGAAATACTAAAACGTCGTCTCCATCAATGCGATGACGAAACTCTTCAATTTCATTTATTGATTTTAAAATACAGTACAAATAGCTAAGAAAAAGAGATTCTCCCCTTTCTTTAGATCTATTATATAGCGCCGTGATATCAACATTGAATGTGAGACCAAAAAAAGGCTCAGAGAACTTTCTATAAAAGTCAAAGTGCTTCTTTCTGCTCCAGTTCAACTGATCAAGTTTGCAATAGTTCATTGGCAATTCTCTTCATGTAATATTGAATTTCCCCAACCATAAGCGATTTAGACTTAAAATTAAAGAGAGAAACTAACCTTTGAGGACGCGGTTGAGTCCCTTAATAATTTCCTCAATATTCTGCGCCTCACCACCCAGCTCCTTAGCAATTGAGCTTGCCTTGGAAGCGTTTTCTAAATTGGATTTTGCAATGCCATCAAGACTTCTTACTGCCTCATTAACTTCAGACACACCCAAAGACTGTTCTTGTGAGGCCTCGGATATGGATTTTACTCTGAGATTAACATTGCTTACATTGTCGTTGATCTTAGTAAGCGTCTCTTTGTTATTCGCCGCGACCTCCATTCCCGTTCTCACTTTAGACTCTGTAATGTTTAAAATTTCTTTGGTATCTGATTTTGCCTCTTTAACTATTGACTCAATATGAGAGATGCTAGACTCAAGTAGTTTCGATATTTCTTCAGCAGAGGTTCCGGACATTGTTGCCAAGTTTCCAACCTCTTCGGCAACAACCGCAAAACCTTTGCCTTGCTCCCCTGCTCTTGCGGCCTCCACAGAAGCGTTGAAAGAAAGAAGCTTGGTCTGAAACACAATATCATTTATAACTTTAGTTTTCTCTTCTATACTTTTAATATAGCCTAAAATTTCTTCAGTTCTGCGAGTATTGTTTTCCATTTTATGAGAAACCTCTTTATTTCCCTCTGAAATATCATTCACAGCATTTGTCATTTCCTCAACCACCCTCATACCTTTAGCCACAACTTCAGATGTGTTGGTGGTATACTCTTCACTCTCCTTTGAATGCTCAACATTACGCTCAATCATGGCATTAATCTCCTCCATGGATGCCGAAGTTTCATCCAAAGAAGCACTCAGCTCATTTGTGGATTTTGATAGAGTTTCAGAGGTTGCCACCATTCCATTTGAATAGTTGCTAAGGCTTTCCCCAGAAGCTCTCAACTCACTTTGAAGAGATACAAGAGGATTTACAATCATTTTTCTCACAAAGAAAACAGCTACAACTAGTGTTAAAAGTATGCCTAATCCCATAACTATCAAGTTGTTTTTAACAAACTTAGAGATAAGCGCGTCTATGTCATTGGTGTAAACTCCTGCTCCAATAAAGTAAGGTGAGGCACCAATTCTTTTTGCATAAGCAAGCTTAGTCACTAATTTGTTTTCATCTTCCTTAGACGGCCAGAGATAATCAAACACACCTTCACCTGCATCTGATTTGACGAGTTTAATAAACTCCTGAAGAATAAACTTGCCATTTTTATCTTTTAAATTGTAGAGATCTTTGCCTATTAGTGATTCCTTGATGTGGGATAGAGTGATCCCATTGAAGTCATAGATAAAGAAATAGTTGGTGCCATCCTCAAACCTGACATTGGCAAAGTCATCCCTTATCTTTCTTTTGAATTCAGAACTGTTTTCCGATAACTTGTAAGTCTTTAAGGCCTTCGTTGAGGCAAGGTTTACCAGCTCCCTCAATTGAGTTCTCTTTTGAGTAGTGAGCTCCTCTTTATAGCTTTTATATGTGTAATAGCCTATGCACAGACCAAGCAGTAAAACTGGAACCGCTGTAAGCAAACCAACCTTAGCTGTTAAATTTAACTTCATGATACAAACTCCCTTCTCTAAAAGCTATACTTTGCCGAAAACATATACCTAGAGCCTCTTGCTCCATCGCTCTCGCCCAAAGCTTTAGTGGCCTCATATCTGGTAACGTCCGCCTGCGCCCATTCAAAGCCATATGAAATATTCTTGCTTCTTTGTTTAATAATATTCGCCCTTATGGTGGACACTTTTTTCACACTTGAAGCAACAAATGTTTCTTGCACTCCCACTCCGTAGTCAAAGTTGAATCTCCAAGTATTAGTCAGGAGCTGCCTAACCCCCAAGTGCCATTGATTTGTTTCCGTTGCCTCTAATGTATTTTCAGAGGTTGTAAACACAGCATCTTTTTGAGTGGTAAATGATCCATAACGTCCAAGGTTTCCGCCAGAGTAAGCAAATTTAAAACTACTCCCAACACCATATCTTAGCTCCCCTCCAAAAGTGTAAGCGACACCTGTATCTTTACTCTCAGTAGAGTCTTCTGCCGAATGCGTTCTGTGCATAATGGCCATAGCAACACTGCCATAATCACCGACATGAGAAACTTTTCCAATAAAGTCAGGGGTGGAATCTTGGTCGGCGGCTGCCGATGACAAACTCGCCCCCTCACCCTGGCCATAAGTTGTTTCCGCATTCTCTACAGACAGATCAAGTCGGTATTTATCAAAGTTTTTGGTAAACCTTATTCCAGGCTGTCTTACAAACACTTGTCCTGCGAACCCACCAAAGTCCAACTGTTCACTAAGAGAACTAAGAATCATAAAGTTCGACCAGGATTGTCCAAACAACCAATCGCAGTCTTTAAAGTAGGCGTGTCTTAATCTTGGGTTAAACGAGTTTGAGATGTTTTCATCGCCAGTTGCTGACAAATAAAAATCCATTTCAATATAAGAACTGGTGTTGCCTTTTTGAGTGCCAAATCCAAAACGAGATTCAAGAACTTGAAATCCACTCCTGGTGCCAGCATCATCATTTACAATGGCGACAGGTACAGTAAGCGAGCGATTTATGGCTGATGCGCTTCCATCACCTTGGACTTGAACGTAGTCCAATTTGACATAGCCTTTTAAAAACATGTCCACATCCGCGGCCTTCCAATTGGCCGCGCTGGCACTATTCACGCCAAGCACCGTGACCAGTAAGCTTTTTACTACTCTATTCATTACTACTCCTAAGTTAACTTGGAGTAGTTCGGCTTGAATTAATTTTTCTTAACATTATGTGAAGTGAAAATAATAAAGATACCTGATCGAGGTATTTAAAAATCGTTTGGTCTGATATTCCTTCAGACCAAACGAGTGGGATAATTAAATCTTCTTATAGTGATAAACGGGATAATCTCCCGCTCCATCGCAAGAATACTTTGTGATTGTGTCAGGGTTAAATATCTGGACTCTATTGCCGTTTACTCTGTAGTTAAACACACCATACTCTTCCACTCCAAAAAGCTTTCTCTTTAGGATGGCCGTCCACATGGCGTTATTGCACTTTGCACTGATATTTGGCAGCTCACCTTCGTATTTTCCTTCTTGAGTGTAAACATAGCTCCCTCTATTAACTTGAGAGCAGTTTAGTTTGAAAGGGGCCCAGCTTCCAGACTTGGCCACAGCTGTCATGACCATTTCTGAAGCTTTTACATCTAAGAAAATTCCATAGACCATAAATTTTCCACCAAGCTTCATTACCTTGCCGGTCTTGCATTGGATTTTTTCGGCCTTGTATTTACCCAATGGGATTTGCGCCATTGCTGAACTAATTACCAGGACTGCAGCTAAAAGTGTTTTCATACATCCTCCTAAAGAGTGTTTACCTTGTATTTGAAAGTAAGTTTATAATCCTCACGAGTTTCATTTAAAAATGAACCATGTCTTCTGTATTCTTTATTGCCTAAATTGTCTATTCTAAGACCGACTTCAAAGTTATCACCTATGTCTTTCTTGCCATAAATATTATGAATGAAGTAAGCAGTGGTTTTCTCTGTTCTTTGAAGAGTCTCGGGGTTAGTTCTATTTTGCTCTTGGGCCTGGATGCCAAAGTACCCGAACTGCGCTCGATACTTGTCTAAATAAACATTAAAGCTATATGTATATTGATCTGCAGGAAGATCCTCTAGAAAAAGATTTTCGGTTTCATTCTTGCCCCTCACCTGAGCATATGAAACCTTCCACTCATAAATATCGTAGTTCAAACCAAGCTCGGCCTCTCCACCGTAAAGAGTAACCTCAGGAATATTTATAAATTGGCTGGTGCCATCCTCATCATCCATGATTGAGCGGTCTATTCGTTCAAGCTTAATGTAGTTATCTATTTTGTTCTCATAAATGGATGCTTTGAAGTTCAAACTTCCTGTGTAATCAAACAGATACTTCTTAGTAGATACGCCAATTTCATTATTTGAAGAGACTTCATGCTCCAGGTCCAAATTAGGTATGAAGTTGTTTGCTCTTGCCAGCCACTCCGCTGGGCTGTGCTCTCCTGACGGGTAGACCTGTTCGACACGTGGAGAATTGAATCCTTCGGAGTAAGAGGCATAAAGATAAGATTCTTTGGAAAAGGAGGATTTAAGCTTTAGCTTTTTAGAAAGGTCCTGGGCCGATCTATAAGCATTATCCTCTCCACTGGTTTGTAGGTTGTAGTAATTTAGCCTTACTCCTGGGGTAG
Organism: Halobacteriovoraceae bacterium; assembly: GCA_002711995.1. Classification (GTDB taxonomy): domain Bacteria; phylum Bdellovibrionota; class Bacteriovoracia; order Bacteriovoracales; family Bacteriovoracaceae; genus UBA845. Next base: position 304,274 of record PASN01000009.1, read on the forward strand.
CTTTTAAACTTTTATAATTTATATCTCTTTCAATAAAGCTGCTAAGGTAGACGCTTTTTGCTTTTGGATAGGATGTGATCTCACTTCCCTCTTTTTCAGAGTCTAATGAATCTTGAAAGCCTTCAGCGCCAAAGCGGTAAAGTCCAAAGTTTTTATTGAAATTAACTCCAACAGTATCAATTTCTCTAATCTCTCGAGTTTTATTTTCTCGCTCAGTTTTATCTGTTTTAAATTGGTTAAAATATACGTTCGCTGTCTGCCCTTTAATCTGATGCTTTAAGATAGTGGTGTTTTTCTCCATTAAGCTATCGGCCATAAGGGACTGAATAGAGTCTGGGGGATTCAATGAAGGGTCCAAAGGGTTGTCATCTTCTCTTCTAAAAAACTCATGAGAAACGGTCCAATTGCCACTTTTTAACTTTATAAGACCAATAAAATCTTCATAGCTAGAATTATTAAGGGTTTCACCGTTATTCAATTCTATATCGCCGGTCTGCTGCGAAGTAAGGCTGATAAAGCCAGAGTATTTGGAGGTCTTAAACACATTTTTTGCGTTGTAAGTGCTTCCAGAGTTTGCGCTATTGCTTTGGAACTTGAACTCACCACCGACCTTTTTATTCTTCCTTAAAAAATCCTCAGGGTCCTTTGTTACAAATTGAATTCCTCCGCCCAAGGAATTGCCTTTTGAGAAATCAGCTGAGTTTTCATAGATTTGCACGGCCTTCAGGTTTTCTAGATCCACAGTGATCATTGAAGTGTGCTCTCCTCTAAAGTTTTGTCTTACTCCATCGACTGCGACAAAAATTTTAGAAGTGTCCAGGCCTCTTACTCGAATAGATTCACTTGAATTCCTAGGACCTCTGGCAGTAGTGGCGCTTGGGGCCTGTCTTAAAATATCATCCACACTGGAGGGAGCTGCATTATCAAGCTCGCTCTCCCCAATTGAAAAAACATGATCACCATCCAATTCAAGGACTTGAGCATCTTCCGAATTGGAGGTTTCAGAGTGAACCACCTTCTCTAAACGAAATTGTCCCCAGGCATCACTGAGGGTGAAAATAGCTGTAATTATTATAAAAAATCGCACGATTTTTCCCTATCATAATTATCGGGAAAAAATGTCATAAAAATGTAGCCAAGAGCTCATTCGAATACCATTTCCAGGGTCATTGTAATTTCTTCAAGCCCAAGTTTTGTAGGAATGGCCGGGACCTCTTTAATGCGTCGAATAGTCTCAATGGCAGACTCATCTAGAAGTTTCTTGCCGGAAGACTTTATTATTATAACCTCTTTGAGCCTGTTAGGGTACTTGACTTTAAAGCTAAGTATGGACGTCCCTTTAAGATTTAACCTGCTGGCAATTGGACTTTTAAACTTATTGTCCAGAATAAGCTCCCGAATATCACTTAAATACTTAGAAAGAATGGAATCATCCCCACTTTCTTTTGTCTTTTTGGAGTGGTCGTTTACCCGAGATTTCCCTTTTGTGCCCTTCGCTGGTTCATTGGCCCTCCTATTCCCAAGCTTGGAAACCCGTTTAACTTTTTGCTGAACGACCAATCTCGCCTTAATTGAACTCATGGCACTCTTTTTGGAATAATTAGCTGGGTTTAACCTTGTAAGGATACTCACACGGTCCATACCAAATAAAACCAACAAGTGAACTAGACAAGAAATGAGAAGAAAGAATAAAAATTTTAACACCCCTTCATAATACACTGGTAAGCCCACTACGTATAGTTCAGAGAAACTGAAGGGCCACCTGCTAAAATCGAAAATTTTTCCGAGGACTTAAAAATCTTTTTAAATTTTAAGCTCAAAAGGGGTTAAATTCGACAAGATAGATATGTCACGCTTTGTATCTATCCTACTATTATTACTATCCTTCCCCCTAAAGGCCGAGGTTCCCAAAGGTTGGAATTTGGTAAGAAGTGACTTAGGTGTTGAGGTTTGGCTTAAAGAATCAAATCACAATATCACTGCATCCATTGAAATTGAAAAGGCCAAAAATCAATTAACCTGGAGCTCTGTGAACAACACAGAGTATTTTAAGACTTTGACCAAATCTAAGAAAAAACAGCTTAGCCTAATAGGTATCCGAAATTGGAAATCGTCCGACTACAGATGGGTGGAGGGACCAAAATCAAAACAGCTTATAGTGAGAGGTAGCTATACAGATCCCTCCAATAGAAAAATTCATTTTCTAGAGGTTCATACCTTCTTCACCACATTCAATAAACGAGTCTTGCATACTTGGCCCACCGACTCCAAGGAGTCTGCGGAAATAGTGGAGTACCTTAATAAAAAAGAGTTGGACGATGACTAAATTCAATGTCTTCATTCTAAGTATTCAATTTTTCTTTTTCAGCTCATTTTCCCATGCTCAAAGCTCTTTTCTCACAGACCCAACAGTAAGGCCGACCGTAGACGCTTATCAAGCCATTTGTGGGCCTCAACTTCCTATGGACTACCAAGCACCAGAAGAGTTGAAGAACCTATGCAGGGTCGTAAGTAAAAGTGAGCTCTGCAAAGAGGTGGCAAAGGAAAACCTTATAAACTGCCACTCCTTTGGCGAGTGGAAGAAGTTGAATATATGGGACTTTTTTCAAGGTTGCGCTTCGGGAGTTTTTAACTCAATAGAAGAAATCTTAAGCTTCACATGGGAAGCAATGCAATGGGTATGGAGTCATTCCACCTCCAAAGAAACAAGACAAGAAAGCCTAGGTCAAGCGAAAGAATATTCAAAGATGGCCAAGCTCTACCTTCATACAGAATACGAAAAAGCTTACCAAACATCCTCTGATCCTTTTAAAAGTATCAAGGCCTTGAAGAAGATAGCCCAAAGCCTTGGAAGAATGCTGATGGACTCTATCATGGACATGGCCAGTAAAGAGTATCACCAACTAGGTTGTTTAAACTACAAGGCAAAATCAGAGACAATTTGCCAACTAGTGGGAAGTATCTTTCTTCCACCCGCAGGCGCTTTGATGTTGCTAAAGCATGGCCCTCAGGCAGTGAAAAAGATCAAGTCTGTTTCAGAAGAACTTATTTCCCTGAAAAAACTAAAACATCTTTCAGCAGAGGAAAAGAAAATTGCCAAGCTCCTGAATAAGAAACCAAAGAAACTTAAGGGGCTACAGGGAGCAAGCGGCAATGACTATGTCACAAAGGACATGAAGGTCGACTACCATGGCGAAGAAGATGGAAAAGTCTTTCACATGAAGGTCCAGTACTTTAGTGATGCTGAAAGAGAGAATGCAAAAGTTTTTGTTAATGATGGAAAGTTGGTTACCAAAGATGGTGTGCCTCTCTCGCAAGAGATGATTGGCATATATGTGATGGATGAAATGGGAGGAATCTATGTCTTGCCAGAAAGTGTTATTGGAAGAATTCATCATTCTACTTTATTGGCCGGTCGTCCTGTTGCGGCAGCAGGCCACATGCGAATAGTTGACGGCAAGATCACTTACATTGACAATAGGTCGGGCCACTACCAACCAAGCCCCGATATGCTTCAACAGGTTATTAAGGAGTTGAAATTAAGAGGGGCAGACACTCAAGATGCTGACTTTAAACTAATGAACACAGGTGATTAAGTGGAAAAACGAATTCAATTTTTAAGGGTTTTTCTTTATCACTTTCTAAACCTTGATGAAGTGACACCTAATTTCCCCACCTTCTTTATTAATTACATGGAAAGCAACTACTCTCTTGAAGAACGAAAAGAAATTTTATCGTCATTGACCTGGGCCTTAAATCAGAAAGATTTAAACTTTCCCGACCTATTAAGAGGGATTACCATTTCGAATGTGCAAATAAAATTAGAGATTGAAAAAGTCTTACAGCTTGCACAGCCTTAACTAAATAAAGTTACATAAGTGCTCTTAAAAACTCAGAGTACGCCACAGGTGGCACACCGTCGCAAATAAAAGGTCAAAACGCCCACATTCCTATGCGACTTTTCCCAATATCACTTCCAGAAATGATTATAAAAAAACCAACTCACTGAAATAAGGGTATAACATACTCACTGTCCGCCTGGTGAGTTATAATTAAGTATGAACTTTTATAACTGTAACCAAGGGAGACTCCATGAAAACTAAAAGCAAAATAGTTCTTCTATGCTTTATGCTTTTTTTAACTATTGGTTGTGGACTGAATTTCGATATGGAAGAAGAACCTTTCACTGCAAAGTTAACGCCTAAAGCTGACACCTTTCTCAATGGGAATAGCGATATAAACGTAAGTAAAACCAAATTAAACTTATACACTTGGCCAGATTATACAAGAGCGAACACGATAGTCATGCAATTCGAGCTTCCTGAATTAAAGGGAAGAGTAGTGAAAAAGGCCAAGTTAAACTTGTACCTCACGGAGGCCACACACACCTGGTGCAGTGACCCTGCACCAGAAGCATACAGAGTCCAAGTCAACAAACTAATAAACTTTAAACCAGACCTCTCTGTCGCAAGCGGGGAAACTTATGATGGAGTGAATTCTTGGACAGCATGCACCTTTTGCAATAATACAACCTACTCTATTGCCGACAACGATGTTGATGGTCCTTATGACATTCAAATTTTGGATCAAAACCTTGGGTGGAAAGAGTGGGATGTCACAGATATGGTTCAAGAATGGGCAGATGCTCCTAGTTCAAACTTTGGCCTGGCACTTTTCTCGGATGAAACAAAAACAAAAAACTGTCAGAGAATTTTTGCAAGTTCGGAGCACGCAGACCAAGGAAAACGTCCATATTTAACAATCCAAGTTGAATAAAGTGAACAAGGCAATCTACCAATACCCTGAGGAGGTTGCCAATGATTTTTAGCCCTATATTGACTGAACCAGCATGCCACCAACACTCAAACTATAAATACCAAGCAATACCCCTAAAGATATTCTGTCTACCTTGATAATTTTATCACGAAGGTGCTCACCTTTTTCAAGCTTCCATGATCCCATCATTACAACAGCAAGCCCCAGTATTATGAACATGTACGTGGCAATGTAAATCTTGTCCATGAGAATGAGATAAGCAACCTCAGGAAGGTCATTGTTTAAGGTGATCTGAAGAGCGACAACAGTCAACAAGGCCGTAATCCCAACCCCTACTCTTGCATCAATATATTTAGGGTGAAATAAAAACATTAAACAAGCACAGAAGACAATGCAAAAGATCGGAAGAACAAGTTTAATTAGGTAGGCAAAGATAGGCCTTTCAATCGGAACTGAAATGACAACCTTTGAATAGTTTGTTCTGTCCTTAATGGTTCGAGTGTCCCCAAAATCAGTATTATATTCTTGATTCACAAGTTCGATCTTTGGACTTTTTATCTCAAAGCCTGGAAGCTTCACGTCTGAGTCCATGCCCACTTTTCCATCATCCAGAACATACTTTGAACCTTCAGAAATATCATTGGCGGAGTCCTCAAAACTCACAACCAACCTTTGTTTATCAAAAGGATAGTCTGCAAGATTGAATTTCTCTGAAAATCTACCTTGAATCCTTACCACCTGATATAAAGTTCCATCAGGCAGAACTTCAGGTTTATCATAAGTATTGGTAACCATATGCCCCCAAAGCTCTGAGGGGTTCATGAACTCAAAACTCTCAGCGGGGTTTAAGGACTTGTCCTTCCACTTAAACCATATATACAGATCCATGGCATAGCTATGAGACTCAAGCTCAAGCTCTTGAATATCATTAATATAGGCACCCACCCTTACATTGGAAAAAGCAAGACATGAGTAAAGAGCAAGAGCAGCTAATAAGATTTTTTTCATTAAGTTCTCATTTTTATAAAGTTAGGCCTTGCGATTGTATGTATCTTTCTGTGTTCAGAAAAGAGTTTTGCAATATTTACAAGGAGTTAAACCAACCCAAGAAGCCTCACAGTCCAACCTTGTGCGAATAAAATAGAGAGACTCTATTGACCGAGATTCATTGTGAGAGTATGTTCTTTCCCTTAAACTATAATGAGGCAGAACCATGGCAAACATTAGACAGAAATCCATTCAAGAACTTGAAAGCTGGAACTTGAAAGAGCTTCGAAAGCTTAGAATTTCCGTAAAGAACAGAATTCAAAGCCTTGAATTCTCAAAAAAGCCGAAAGAATTGCCAAGCTCCCACCCACTTTCACAAATGGGTGTTGAAGAATGCAAAAACCTTCTTCAGAAAGTACAAAAAGCCGAAAGAGACTTAGTTAAGTAAGCCCCTTTCAATTTAAGCAGATTCTAACATTACCCACTATCCAAGGCCTAACTATCGCTTAGGGCCGATGGATATAGTTCAACCTGATATTTAAAATATTTTTCTACGCGAAGGTGGAGGAAAATATGAAAAATATCTTTTTGCTTGGTTCAGATGACTTCAACCTTGAACTTTTAAAAGAGCTAGACCAAGAGGGCGAGCTTAAGTTTCACAAACTTTACGACTACGAATTTGCAAAAGAGCAAGAATTGATACCAATCCAAGAGCTGCACCTTGGTGGAGTAAAAAGACTTCGAGACTTTGAGGGTTCAGTAGACGCTATCGTTGGAATTTGGGACTTCCCTATAAGCACGATGTTACCTCTACTTAGGGCCCCTTTTAACCTTCCATCCCCAAGCCTTGACGCTGTATTGAAGTGTGAGCATAAATATTGGTCTAGGATTGAGCAAAAGAAGATAATTCCTCGACATATCCCCGAGTTTTGCGCAATTGATCCGTTCTCTGAAGATTACAAATCTCAAATAAAGGTTAAATACCCATACTGGTTAAAACCTGTAAAATCTGTTGCTTCTCATCTTGGATTTAAAATTTCCAACGAGCGGGATCTGGAACATGCAATTCAAGAAATAAGAGAAAAACTCCCCCGTTTCTCACGTCCTTTCAATTACCTCCTTCAATTTGCAAACATGCCAAAAGAAGTTGAGAAGATCGATGGCAACTACTGTCTTGTGGAAAGCATCATATCAGAAGGAGAGCAGTGCACCTTGGAAGGCTATGTATCAAAGGGAGAGGTTTTCACCTATGGTGTAATTGATTCCAAGAGGGAGGGCAAACACCGCTCCAGCCTCACAAGCTATAGGTATCCCTCAGTGCTTCCCACTGAAGTTCAAACTCGAATGAAAAAATTAACTCAAAAGTTTTTTAATCAAATCAAGTATGACCAGGGCGCATTTAATATTGAGTTTTTCTGGAACCGTAAAAGTGATGAGATATTCCTTTTAGAGGCAAACACTCGAATATCAAAATCTCATAGTCCTCTTTTTAAAGCTGTGGATGGAGAATACCACAATAGGATAATGGTGGACTTAAGTCTTGGCCGGCGAATTAGCTTTCCCCACAGAAAAGGCAAGCACAAGGTGGCGGCCAAGTTTATGTGGAGGGCATACGAGGATGCTTTTGTGGAAGAGCTTCCAACCCAGTCACAGATAGAGGAGTTGGAACTCGAGCATCATGCAAAAATTATTTTAACTGTTAAAAAAGGACTAAGCCTTTCTGATCTAGTCGAACAAGATAGCTACAGTTTCGAGCTTGCAAATATCTTTATTGGCGGTGATACCTTTGACCAGTTGGAGCAAAGCTATCAATCAATAATTAAAAAGCTGAGCGCTCATTTACGCTTTGTGAAGAAAAGGATTTCATCATGGAATACACAAACCACCTCCCCTTCACAGTCCGTCATATAGAAAATACATGGATAACTATGAATGACGGCGTTCGGTTGGCCGCTCGAATTTGGCTGCCGGAAAACGCGGAAAATCAACCGGTACCAGCTATATTGGAATACATCCCCTATAGAAAAAGGGATGGTGTCAGGCAAAGAGATGACATTATGAATCCTTATATCGCAGGCCATGGCTACGCGTGTGTCCGGGTCGATATAAGAGGCAGTGGCGATTCCGAAGGTATTCTCCATGACGAATATCTTCAGCAAGAACTTGATGATGGAGTTTCCATTATTGAGTGGCTTGCTGAGCAAGTTTGGTGCGACGGCAATGTGGGTATGATAGGAATTTCTTGGGGGGGATTCAATGGACTTCAAATTGCCCACATGCAACCACCAAACCTTAAGGCCGTAATCAGCGCATGTTCAACAGATGATCGCTATGCGGATGATGTTCACTATATGGGTGGCTGTCTTCTTGGAGACAATCTCTCATGGGCGTCCACGATGTTTTCTTACAACTCCCTTCCCCCTGACCCTGAAATTGTTGGCAGCAAGTGGAGAAAGATGTGGAAACACAGGCTAGAGGCCTGCGACTTGTGGCTAGAGAAGTGGCTTAAACACCAACATAGAGATGAATATTGGAAGCATGGATCTATTTGTGAAGATTTCACAAAAATAAATATTCCGGTCATGGCCGTAAGTGGTTGGGCCGACGGCTATTCCAACGCAGTGTTCAGATTATTGGAAAATCTGGATGTTCCTAGACTAGGTCTTATCGGCCCTTGGAGTCATATGTACCCTCACTTGGGAGTCCCGGGGCCAGCGATTGGTTTTTTACAAGAATGTTTGCGCTGGTGGGACAAGTGGCTCAAAGGAAGAGAGACCGGTATTATGGACGAGCCAATGCTCAGAGTTTGGATGCTTGAAAGCATGCCTCCCTCAACCTTCTACCATCAGCGTTTTGGACAATGGGCAAGTGAAGAAAAATGGCCGCCAGAGGAAAAAACACATTTGGAGTATCAACTTCAAGAGTTTCAACTTGTGCCTAAGGATCAAGCTGTGGGACAGCATGAAATAGCCTTGCAATCTCCACTCAGCAATGGCCTTTTGGCTGGAAAGTGGTGTTCATATAGTGCGACACCGGATTTACCCCACGATCAAAGAGAAGAAGATGGTGGAGCAATCGTTTTTAATGGTCCCCCTCTTGAGGAATCAGTTCAAATACTTGGCGCACCCGAGGTTGAATTGGAACTTGCAGCAAATCGTCCAGTCGCCATGGTGGCCGTGAGGCTTTCAGATATGCGTCCTGACAATAAAGTCACCCGGGTGACATATGGAATACTCAATCTCACCCACAGAGAAGGACATGAGGAACCAAAAGAGCTGGAGCCCGGCAAGTTCTACAAAGTAAAAATTCAATTAAACGGGATCGCTCAGAACTTCCCTAAGGGGCACAGAATAAGGATTGCAATTTCATCCTCCTACTTCCCCCTCGCCTGGCCTGCTCCAGAGTCAACTCAACTAAGAATAAAGACCAAAGGCTGTGGTCTCACTCTTCCTGTTCATAAACCAAAAATTGAAAAGATTTACTTTGAACGTCCTGAGGGAGCGGCTCCGGGTAAAGTTATTCAAGAGAAAGAGGGACAACACAACTGGTTTGTCAAAAGAGACTTGGCCAAAGACCAGGCCATGCTGGAGGTGGTGGATGACCATGGTGTTTATCAGATCGAAGATATCAAAACAAAAGTTCTTAGAAAGTGCAGAGAGTATTACTCCTACAAGGGTGACAACTTTCAATCCGCTAAAGGCGAGACATGTTGGGAGCGGGGTTTTGAAAGAAAGGACTGGTGTGTAAGAACAGTAACCAAAACAGTGCTTACATGTGATAAAAATTATTTTTACATCAACGCTGAGCTTGATGCTTATGAAAAAGAGCGAAGAGTCTTTTCAAGAAATTTCACAAAAAAAAATAAAAAGAAACCTCGTTTAAGAAGTAGAGTGCGCCTTCACAAATCTTAGACAAAAAAGACGTGTGAACCTCAAAGAGTTAAAATCTACTCATGAAGGTTTTAATTCCTCTTCCAAGAAAAGACTTTGACCCAAGCGAGGTTGTAATACCTTGGAGCATCCTTCGAACGGGGGGTCAGATTGTCTTTGCAACCCCAGACGGGGTTAGATCGGTGCCAGACAGACATACCTTAACAGGGGAAGGCCTAGGGATTCTTACTCCAGTGCTTAGAGCAGATAAAAGAATTCAACACGCTCTCAAAGAAATGATGGACACTCATTACTTTCACCATCCGATAACCTATGAAGAGGCGCTCAATTCAGAATTCGATGGAATCATTCTTCCCGGAGGACACGCTGGCGGCATTAAAGAGTACCTTGATTCCGAGATCTTACAAAAAATAATTTCCAATCATATGGAGAAGAGAAGGCCAATAGGAGCGATTTGCCAAGCGGTTCTTTTGCTTGCTCGAAGTAAGGGTTCAAAGTCTGTCTCTGTCATTCACAACAAGAAAGTCACTGCCCTGCCAAAGATTGCAGAAAAAATCACTAATAAACTAATCAATAAAAGCTTTGTAAAAGATTTCAAGTCCCCAATAAAATCTAGTATTGAGGATGAAGTTAAAAGTGTTTTAGAAAATGAAAAACAACAATTTAGCCCAGGCCCTCCCCTCTTGGTTAAGGACTCGCTTTCTAGACTGTGGGCCGGACATGTGGTGAGAGACGAGAACTTAGTTACAGCGAGATGGGCGGGTGATGCCCATCGCTTTGCAATGGAATTTAAAGAAATGCTTTTATAGAAGTCTAATCAATATCAGCTTGTGGATAAATGAACCCTCTTTTCTTCAATTCCCTTTTATTCAATCTTTCAACTGTAGCTAAATGAATGATTGCTTCACCCAGCGTTACAAGAGGCAGGTTGTTAACACCGATTACAATGCCATCCTCAGGCGTTGTAACTTCTATTTCGACATCTCCCAGCAGGTCTAAAATTAGAGCAACGGTCTGACCTTTCTTTACATAACTTCCAAGTTTGACAGACATTCGGACCGTGCCGCTATTAGGCGCTCTTAGCCAAAAGCTATCTTGCGCAACTATTGAGTCATACTTGGTAGTTTCAACTTTTTCTTCATCGATCATGCCGATATTGCTCATAGCGGCCAGCGTTCCCCGCACTCCCATGGAGATAACATCATTTTCAAAACGAAGGGCCTGACCACCTTCAAATAGAAGAATGTTTACCTTCTTCTTTCTTGCAGCTTCCCTTAAAGAGCCATCCCTCATATGAGAATCAATCATAATTGGAGCATTGAATGAAGTAGCAAAATCTTTTGTGGCCTGATTGTCTAGTGATGCTCTAATTTGCGGAAAGTTTGATCTATGGATTGCTCCTGTATGAAAATCAATCCCATGGGTGCACTTGCTGACTATTTCTTTCATAAATAAGTGCGCAATTCTCGCAGCAAGACTTCCATGTTTCGAACCAGGGAAGGAACGGTTTAAATCCCTTCTATCAGGGAGATATCGTGACTTATTATGAAAACCAAAGATATTGACCACAGGGATGGCAATAATTGTGCCCTTAATTTCACTTAAAAGCTCGGATTTCAAAATTTCACGGATAATTTCCACCCCATTTATCTCATCACCGTGGAGTGCGGCCGAAAGGAAGAGAACTGGCCCTTCTTTCTGTCCTCGAACAACATGAACCGGAATTTCGAGGGCCGTAAAATCATATAGCTCTGCGATTGGAAGCATAATGGTTTTTCGCTCGCCTGGAGCTACCTTCTCGCCATTTATTGAGAATTGTTTTCTTCTTGGCACGTTCTTACCCCTTAATGATTTCCCTGCTGCCAATTGGCTTTTTTAAGGATTTTTCAGTGAACTCAATAACAAGTCCTGCTATATCTTTGCCCGTTGCCTTCTCTATTCCCTCCAAACCTGGAGATGAGTTCACTTCCAATATCAAAGGACCTCGCTTGCTCCTCAATATATCAACCCCTGAGACATTCAGTCCCATCGCCTTGGAGGCCTTTACAGCCATGGCCCTTTCTTGTGGAGTGATTTTAACCTTTTCAGCTTGCCCGCCTTGGTGGAGATTGGATCTAAACTCGCCCTCAGCACCCTGTCTTCTCATGGAAGCGACGACCTTGTCTCCAATGACAAAGCATCTTATGTCCGAACCACCCGACTCCTCGATAAATTCTTGCACAAGAAAGTTTGAGTTCAGGTTTCTAAGCATCTCAATGACATTCTTTGCTGTTTTTTTATTTTCAACAAGAAGAACACCTTTGCCTTGTGTAGATTCAAGAATTTTAATTACACATGGTGGTCCCCCAACTAGGGAAATTAAGTCCTCAGTCATCTGAGCTGACTTTGCAAAACCAGTGACAGGCATTCCTATCCCTTTTCGTGACATGACTTGAAGACTTCTTAACTTATCCCTAGATCGAAGAATTGCCGCTGAACTGTTTACAGGGAGTACTCTAGCCATTTCAAACTGTCTCAATACTGCTGTTCCATAAAAAGTGATTGATGAGCCTATTCTAGGAATTACCGCCTGAAAATGGTCTAAGACTCTATCCTTCATATGAACTTTGGGCATCGTCGTGGCGATATTCATATAGCAATGCATAGGGTTTATGACCTCTACGGTGTGCCCTCTTTGTTGGGCTGCCTCGACTAATCTTCTAGTAGAATATAGCTTTGGTCCTTGAGAAAGTATGGCCAAGTTCACTTTTCACTCCTTTTCTTTAATTCTTTAGACATCACAAAAGATTTGCTGGGATCCACCATGAAATCACCTCTTAAGGCCTCTCTTCCAAGAAGCATTCTAAACCCCATCATGTCCCTATTAACCAATGTGACTTCAATAACTTTAACATGTTCTCCAATTTTTAGCTTGGTAAGAATAACTGGCCGCACACTTGAAATACCGTTGGAACTTTTTACTTTTCTATGTTCAATCACTTCGGCTTTTGCTTCCAACTCCGGCCTTGAGCTCTTTTGCTTTGGGTGAATCGTAAAGTGAGCAAATTCTTTGTTTTTTCTTTTATAAATTTTAATTTCCGACACATGTAGAGAAGAGGTTCTTGCCCCAGTATCGACTTTGACTTTTATTGCATCAACTCCAAGTTGCGGCAGCTGAGCAAATTCTCTCCACCCAATAATATCTAAAGTTTTTTTCCTCATTCAGCGCATCCACTTTGACACAGATACAAAAACCGTGCCTATTTTCTGTAAATTATCACTCAAAAGAATAACACAATGGAACACTTCTTGCTTGTAAAGAGTCTCAAAATAAGGAGAGATTTATGGAACAAGAAAAAAATATAGACCCGCAAGATCAAAAACATACCCAGAAGACAAATGAGTTTTACCACATGGCATCTCAGGCCCTGGGAGTTCCTAAGGATTCTGGAAAAAGGATATCTCAATGTATCCTAAGGAACATTGTTAAAAGAATTCATCCTAACGAGGCAAAACATCTAATATCCGAGTTGCCATACGAGCTAAAGCAAGAGTGCTCTGAGTGCGTGACAGGTCCTGACAAGTCAATTGACGCCGAGAAGTTTAAAAGCGATATCATAAAGGCCTCTCAGCAAGAGAATATCGATCCTGAAGAGGTGGCCAAAAACTTCTGGTCTTACTTGACCGGATGGCTAAATGAATATGAAGGGGAAAAGAAGGGCGAGACCTTTGACGTCTTGGACAACTTACCCAAGGACGTAAAGGCCTTATTTGGACACCCTATTCAATAAACTCAGTGCGCCACCCTTCGGCGTGGCGCTACTTCTCTTTCCAAGTTTCGCTTCAAAGGGGCCGTGATCCCCAGTCCAAATCCAAAGACTAAGTGGCAGCCAAACCACCAGCCTTCCATGCCTTCTCTTGCGACAATAACTTCTGGACTCACCACAGGCAGAAAAAGATAGGTCATAATGGCCCACACTGCGCCGCCAAAGATTATCCCAGCAACAACTTCTGATGAAGAACTGGTGACTCTTTTTGTTAAAAAAGCAAAGACTATGCCCCATACGATTGAAAATAAGAAATGAGTGGCTATACCAACGAGTATGACACCAATAGAGCCCTGCTGAGCTCCATCGCCTAAAAATATGGCAGAGACGTTTTTCATAGGCCCCCAAAAGTCAGATTCAAGATAGAAAGCGCCTAGATTGGCAACGATAGCCATGCATGCTCCTCCAAAGGCACCGGCCAATATTCCGGCCTCAACAAGAGATTTTGTTCTAAAATTTTGCATATCTAGCTCCTTTTCGGACCATAAGAAGCAAGAGATATGCCAACATTCTTTGCCTGAGTGATTTGAACTTGTTAAGCTTAGGCGATGGAACACTATCAAAAAATTAATACTGTATGTTTGTTTGCTTTAACCTTTATGGCCTGCGCTTTTGTGTTGGCGATTACAAAAACGGTTATGATTCCATTTACTCTGTCCGTCTTTCTTTACTTGATTCTTACCCCTGTTATGAAGTGGCTTCAAGCAAGGTTTAAATTAAAGAGATGGATGGCCCTTAGTATTACGCTTTTTATTTTTACTGCGTCTATTATTTGCTTAACATGGCTAGTATCTGGGTCAATAGATTCATTTATTCAAGGGATTGATCAATATAAAGACCGCTTAGACTCGTTAACCTCCACGATTGAAGTCAAGTTAAAAGATTTAGGGTTTGACCTTTCAACTTTTAGCCCAGGTGAGAGCGCTCAGATTACTCCACTGCTGCCCACCCTTAAGAAATTAACCACTGGCCTTCTTGGAGTATTAAGCAATTCTGTGTTAGTGATTATCTTCACCCTATTTCTTATCACCGGGGAAAGTGTTCACAATTCCAACAATGAAACAATCATTAAAGTTAAGAACAGCATCGCAAAATATGTTTTCACAAAGCTTGTAATCTCAGCCGCAACTGGAGGTCTGAGCTACATTGTGTTTTTGATCTTTGACGTTGAACTCGCTTCTATGTTCGCAATTCTTACAATTCTTTTGAACTTCATTCCAAACATAGGATCTATCATTGCCGTGTTAATGCCTCTTCCTGTGATCTTGTTGCAATACTTTTTGGGATGGCAATTTTTTGTAATTCTTATCTTGCTTACCCTTTTTCAGACGGTGATAGGAAACATTCTAGAGCCGAAAGTAATGGGTAAAAGCATGGGACTACACCCTGTGGCAATACTTTTATCTCTAACTTTTTGGGGATTCATTTGGGGTGTGCCGGGAATGTTCCTGTCGGTTCCAATTATGGCGGCAATGAAAATCATTTTTGAATCCTACGAATTCACAACTCCCATAGCCGCTGTAATGGAGGGCAAGCTCGACTAGGAGAGCTTGCCAAGAGAGTTTTTAATTCTTTTAGCGGCTTCTTTTAGCTGCTCTTCAGAGTTTGCATATGAAATCCTTATATTTTTAGGACATCCAAATGCGTCACCCGGAGTCGTGGCAACCATGCAATCCTCAAGGAGGAACTCACAAAGCTCGCCAACATTGTTAATTTTCTTTCCATTGGCGCTTTTCCCAAGCAGTCCAGAAACATCAGGGAATAAATAGAAAGCACCTTGAGGAACATTTAGTTTAAGGCCCTCTATAGGTGATAAAAGCTCAATCAAAAGATCTCTTCTCTGAAGGAAAACATCCCTCATTTTTTTGACCTCATCCTTCTTATCTCTTAGCGCAACTAGCGATGCCCTCTGGGCTATCGCGTTCGCTCCTGAGGTGAACTGTCCTTGAACCTTTGCGCACGCTTTTGCAACTTCAAGCGGAGCGCCGATAAAGCCAATTCTCCACCCTGTCATAGCAAACCCCTTAGAGACACCATTGACAGTTATTACTCTATCTTTAATTTCTTCAAAACATCCAAGGCTCGTGTTTGGCTCTACAAAATTTATATATTCATAGATTTCATCACTTACTATATAGCAGTCGTGCTCTTTGAAGACTTCAACTAGGGCCGAAAGCTCTTCCTTAGTATAGGACGAGCCTGAAGGATTACATGGGTTTGAAAACACGAAGGCTTTTGTCTTTGGAGAAAGCGCTCCTTTTAATTGCTCTGGCGTGATCTTAAAGTCAGTCTCAATGGATGTGTCGATGATTACTGGTTTTCCCTCAGCAAATTTAACCATTTCGATATAGCTAACCCAGTAAGGGGCAGGTAGAACAACTTCGTCACCAGGGTTGACCACTGCTAACATTATGTTCATAAGAGAGTGCTTTGCGCCAGTTGAAACAACTATCTGTTCAGGAGTGTAGTTGAGACCGTTCTCATTTTTAAATTTATTGCAAATGACCTCTCTAAAATCCTTATAGCCAGGCACTGGTGGATAGTGAGAGAAGTTATCATCAATAGCCTGCTTGGCGGCTGCTTTAATGTATTCAGGAACATTGAAGTCAGGCTCCCCCAAACTAAGACTGATAATGTCTTTTCCTTGTTCTTTTAATTCTCCAGCAAGTCTTGCCATTTTAAGTGTGGCGCTTTCGGCCATGTTCTTTGCGCGGTCAGAAATTTTTCCCATTGTTTAAGTCCTAATTCTTAATGTCTATATAGTAAATCGGTAAATAGTGTTGTTTCTTCATTAAAATGATGTTTGCTCTCCCAAATTCTACTAGAGATATTGGTGAATCCCTCTCCCACTACTTTTTTATAAAAGTTGGATGACCTTCTATAGGCATATTTGTCATCAAAGTCTAAATCTTCAATCTGTCTATCCAACTCTTTGTCAGTTGGAACAGCAAGGTAGAGATATTTCACTCTACGACTAAGAGTATTTACCACAAACTTAAGGTCCTTTTCGTCTAAATACTGAAAAACTGAACAGCAAAGTCCAAGGTCATAATTAAGTTTAGGCTTGTCAGGCATGGAACACCATTCTTGAAGCGTGCAGTTTTCAAGTTTAAGTTTAGTTGACTCCACAGGACGAAGTTTGCGCTTTTTGGCCTTATTGAAAGCATGATCGCTGGGCTCTATACCTAGCGCTTTGTAAGGGATAAATTGTTTCATTGTTTTCTGGAAAAGGTATCCATAGCCAAAGCCGAAATCGGCGATACTGGAAATATCGACCTGCTCCAACTCAAAGAAGGCCTTTATATACCTGGCATGCTCTTTAGCGTTGCCTATACCATCCATCGTGAAAGGTTGGGAGTAGTTTTCATCCCAATATTTTTTATCGAAACTCATTTAAATGTTGCACTCACAGGGCAATGATCGCTAACTGATTTATAGCTCTCTCCGAGGTCATAATAGTTGGCGTCTCTACAGTTCGCTTTTTTGCAGTGGGCCCCCACAGCTAGCTTTTGCGGTCTTCCAAAGGTGTCAGTATAAACAATATGGTCCAGTGTTGAGGCCTCTTCTATTCCGTCATTGTAATCTCTTCCTCTCCAATAGGATGTGCAAGAGACCTTGTGCGCACTTGTGGAAGATGCAGAAGCGTCGAGGAATTCAGTAAAGTTTCGGTAATCCCTATCTCTGTGGTCAAAGCCCGTGGTGTTAAAATCTCCAAGAGCGACAACTCTCTTCAAACCTTTCACCTTTAGCTCTTTAATTATCTTGGCCACAGTCTTATATTGATTTGCTCGTCTAGCGTAGTTCCTAGAGCCGGATCCGGCCTTTAGGTGAACAGCAACCGCTGCAAATTTTTGAGAATTGTTTTCTTCAAAAACTGCAACCATGGCAGGCCTCAATGAGCCGCATGAGTTTCGAAATGCCTGGGATAGTCTGCTGTCCTCAATCGTTTTAGTGAGTTTGAGTTTTGAGCGTTTATAAAGAAAGCCCAACTTTTGTCGTCCACTTCCGCCACATTTGGATAAGAGCAATCCATAGTCCCTTAGCGCGACCTTCACAAACTTTCTAAATGATCTCTCATTGTGAATTTCTTGAACTGCCAAGAGGTCCGCATCCAGGTTGGAAATGATCTTTTTTAATAATGGTTTATTTGTTTCGTATCCAGATTTGTCAAAATTTCTAATGTTGTAGGTTGATATCTTAAGGGCGTGAGCACTTAGCCCAAACAGGAGCAATAAACTCAGGTACTTCACAAATCACCATCCTTAGTAATTGTTTTTATTGATTAATATAAAACGGCCTGACCGGTTTATTTGCAACTAAAAACTTCTCACTTTGAAGCCGGTCTATGTTATTTTAAAATGAGTTATCTAATCTATTACGTTATTACTGAGAGAAGGCCCTATGAAAACTTTAATTCTATATACCGCTCTAACCACACTCCCTCTAGCATACGGTGACACCAAAGAGTGCTTAAGCGCGCGAGAATATATAACAACTGTCGAGTTTATGAAGTCTAATCCAGAGTTTCAGCTAAAACCTGACAAGATTCGTTGGTATGCAGATAAGGTTTCCACTGGATGTACGGGAGCATCTTCAAAATTTATTAAAGTAACCAGACTTCTTATGGGTGTCGGAGTGGACAGTGGATCTTCCCTTAAAGCAGCTCTTGAGTTTATAAATGTGGATAAAGATGTTGTAACAACTTTTATAAAGGTTTTCGAAAAAACATACGAGGAAAAGTTTCTTGATTTAGACGCTGCAACGGCCATGAAGAACAGTCTAAGGCTTACTGCAAACTTTAAAGGAAATCCTGAAAATGCGGCGGAAGATTTTGAATCGGTTGCCTTGTATTGCAAAAACAATGAGGGTCTTGGACTAAGTTATAAGGATTGTTCTGACCTTGCTATGAAAGTGGCATTGTCTGGGGAGGAATTTGAAGAAGAGAATGGGGACAAATTTATTAAACTTTATGAGTTTATTGCTCTTGAAAGCGAAGGTCCCAGACTTACTGTTTCAGAGTCTTTAAAGATAGCTTCAGATCTGATGGTTAATGGGCCTAGGACATTTAAAAATTTCAAAACATCCTACATATATGCAAAAAGTAAAGATGGTTTGGACCTGCCTCAGAAGCAGGCCCTGGAGTTAGCTATTAAGCTAGCGTCAAGATCTAGCTTAAAAGTTCCAAGCAAGAGCTAGCCCACTGGCATAGCCCTTATTGGTGTTAAAGATAGCTGGCGCTAGCGAAACAGG
Source organism: Halobacteriovoraceae bacterium (assembly GCA_002711995.1). Lineage (GTDB taxonomy): Bacteria > Bdellovibrionota > Bacteriovoracia > Bacteriovoracales > Bacteriovoracaceae > UBA845. The sequence goes on from PASN01000009.1 coordinate 322,983, forward strand.
TGAGTAAATTTTCTTTTTATATTTCTCTTGTTCATCGGCCACTTCTTCCCAACGACTAGGGAAGAAAAACGATGCCAAAGAAACAGCAGCGGATACACTTGCAAGTGTTTTAGCCCTTTTTCCCTCGTCAGTTTCATCATCAATAGCACCTTGCAGATTCAGGGAGGCCGCCAAGTTTGTGATTGCTCCTGCCCATCTTATCTTTTTTCCTATAGAGCGCAGTGAGTTTATTTTCTCTTCTGCGATTCTCTCTTTTAGAAGTTTTTCTCTTTTTGTCTTATAAGGCATTTTTCTCATTTTTACATAAGCGCTTCTATAAGGTCTATAATTCATACTGGCCCATACAGTGGCTGCAAGCCAGCCGGCCCCAACCGCCATTGAAACTTCCGCTGCATAGTCGTCCTCTTTGTCTTTTTCGATGTTGGAGCTTCCCAGAAAACCAGTGGTAAGAGTCATAATTGAGGCAATCTGAAGGGCCATATTCGATTTCCAAGCGTGTCCCTCTTCTGAGCGAACTTCCATTTTTATTCTTTCAGTTGCTCGTGGAACCACGTTTAGTTCTGGATAAGAAAAGTCCTGCGACTGTGCAAGTGTTGAAAATGTCATAATCAATAGTGCAATAAGTTTCATGTTCCCTCTTTTTGGAAAATATTCTCGTATTTAATATAATCTTATAGAAGAATTTGATTTTTTAAAGGCGGCCAAAAATGTTTAAGCTATTCACATCTATCCTAACTTTTTCAATAACTCTCTCGGCCATGGCCATTCCACACGTTGGAATCATAGTAAAAATGGAAGGCAAGGCCCAGCTTCTTACAGAGCCTAGCGACAAAGCACCCTCAGGTGGAAAAAGCGCCTTGTTTGAAGGTGTTTACTACAAGGTTTTAAACGCTCGACTTGGAAGCAAAGTTAAAAATGGAAACATCCTCAGAACGAATAAGGATTCAAAGGCGAAAATCGTATTCAAAAATGGTGACCAGTTTATGGTTGGGCAGGCAAGCGCCTTCAAAATCGACTGGAGTAGAAATTCGGTAAAAAAGAAGCCGGAAACAACTGTTGAATTAATGTATGGAGCTCTTAGGGGCGTTGTTGACAAGGAAGGGCCGAGAAAGAACTCCAAGTTTAAAACTCGCGACGCAGTAATGGGGATAAGAGGGACAGACTTTCACCTGCTGCAGAAAGGAACAAGTGGAAACTCAGTACTGTCAGTGCTTCGTGGAAATGTTGAAGTTCAAGCTAAAAAGACCAATAGAAATGTAAGAGTTTCCAAAGGCTTTAGTGCGGAGGTTTCAAAAACTGGAAATTCTCCTAAAGTTAGTTTAATAAAGACGACCAAAGCTGACCTAATAAAAGTTCACAAAGATAGTGAGATAAAAAAGCCAAGGGCTGTAAGTGACGCAAAGGTGAAGATGGAAATTGAACAGCTTGAAAAAAAGGCCACCGAAAATGTTTTAAGAGATATCAATAGATATGAGCCATAGCTATACAAAGCCTTGAAAAAGAACAATGTGGAAGATGCTGAGGAGATTAACAAAATTGTGGTTGGGAAGATCTTCAAAAAGGCTCCTAAGAAGCGACAAAAAGTTGGTATAGACACCTTAAACTTGGATGAGGACGCTTACGACGAGTATTTCAAAGACGGTGATTTTTAAAAGATCTTCTGAATGTTGGCCCTTACGGTGAAAGTATATATTGCCAAGGCCGTGGCCAACACAGTTAATGAACTCGCTAGTCCAATCCAAAGACCCATAACCCCCATGTCATTATAGAAGCTTAAGTATACACCCAAAGGAATACCAAAGAGCCAATACCCACAAAACACCATAATTGACGTGCTCATCGTCTTCTCTACCCCTCTTAGAATTCCGGCAAATGTTACTTGAAGTCCATCCACAATTTGAAACAATGCCACAACGAAGAGAAGTTGAATCCCAAGTTGAACAACTTTTTCATCCGCCGTTGTTAAAGACATTATTGCGGCGGGAAAGAGATAAAAAGTTGCTGCGGAAAAGCATGTAAACATGAGTGAAATGAAAAGGGCTGCTTTGGCGCTCAAATCAACAACAGAAAAGTTTTTAGCTCCATATCCACTGCCAACCTTAACTGCAACAGCACTCGAAATGGATAATGGAATCATGAAGGTTATAGATGAAAGAGTCATGATGATATTATTGGTTGCGGCTTCAAGAATACCAAGTTTTCCAGAAAGCACACTGACAGCGCAGAAGGCCAGGACCTCCATAAAAAACATGAATGCCACAGGTTGTCCAAAACGGTACATTTCTTTTATGAATGAAAAGGAGAGCTTCCCCCACTTTTCTCTAGATAGGTAGAGTAAAAGAGATGCGCAAAGAATAACTCGAATTAAGAAACTTGCAACTGCAAGACCTTTCTCCCCCATCCCCTCATAAGCACCTAGTCCAAAGACAAGAACATAATTTAAAACCAAGTTTAAGGCCACAGCGACCAAGGCCATGAGATTTGGAACAACAACTTCCTCAAAGGCCTGAAGATATTCTTTCCCAGCCTGAAATGCCAAGGCGAACGGAAAAGACCAGGCAACAACCGACATGTAAAAGGTCACCGGTTCAATAAGTTCAGGTTGTATACCTATTAGATTTACGATTTCTCTTCCAAACAAGGAAGTCACGAGTGAAAGAATTAGACCTGCAATAATAGAATAAACCATTATGGATTTGAGAGAGGATCTCATTTTCTCTCCTTTTCCAAGCTTAATAGCTAGAATTGGAGAAACTCCCATCATAAGACCAATACCGAAAAGAAATATTGGATTTATAAACCCGTTGGCAACTCCAATGGACGCTACCGCCTGGGTGGAATGCAATGAAGCGATATATACGTCCCCAGCTCCAATCAACATCTGGCCGAGCTGACCGATGATGATTGGAAAGGAGAGGACAAATAAGTCTTTTATTGTTTTAAATAAATTTGGGCTTGCTAGTCGTTGCACTTATCAATCTGTCGATATAGATAAAGATTGTTCTTTTTAAGATGCTCTTTAACCTGTTTATAAAGACTTTGATCTGAGTACAGAGTCCCTATGGTAGAGCAAAACATCGTTTTATTTAAAAGGCTTAAGGCCTGTGAAGAGGACTCAACTGTCGTTTTACCCTGACTTGCGGAGCTTTTAGTTTTATTCTTTTGGCTCCAATCAACAACGTTGTACTTGGTTTCCCAAGGCCAGCCAGCTAAGTATTCCTCATAGTAAATACTTACCGTTTTGCCTTCGTAATTATACATTTCATTGGCAAGTTCATTGTTTCTAACGGAAAAATCAAAAGTTAAAAGATCACCAGAACCTAAATCCATGGTGCCTTCCCAAGTCTTAAGAATTTTTCCTTTTTTGCTCAGTTTAACCAAGTTTCCGGATCTCTTTCCTGTGGAAATAGGAAAGTCCCAAAGAATTAACTTGCCTACAAACAGCAACGTCAAAACAACGATGGGTAAAATAATCTTAAATTTGATGCTCTTCATTTTAACTTCCCGCTATAGTCAACGCTTCAAACCTGATCATAGGAGCAAAAAAGCTCCGTCCAGAAGATGCTAAAGTCACATCCCCCAGGGCGTTGATGTTTTGTAGCATCTTATAAAAGTTTCCAGCAACAGTCACTCCATTTACCGATTGAACTCTTTTTCCATCTTCAACTAGATAGCCCGAAGCTCCAAAAGAAAAATCCCCAGACATGAAGTTGAGACCAGAATGCAAACCTTGCATATTGCAAATCTCAAAATATTTTCCAGAAACAACCTTTTCAGACTTGTCGCCACCCTTTTGAATCACTGTGGTGGTTCCTGACACACCGAGTGGTCCCCTTGCACCCCTTGCGGCCCTAAATGTGTTTTCCGTCTTAAAGAACTTAGATGTTGCAGAATTATGAAGCAGATTTTTAAACACGCCGTTTTCAATTAAACTCAAATCGGATCTAACATAACCCTCAGAATCGAATGGACTTTTAAAAAAGCTTTGACTGTACATGGGCATATCCATGACATTCAGCTTCTCATTGGCAATTTTTTTACCAAGTTGCTCTATCATAGGATTGCTTTTTTCTTGAGCTCTCTTTCCAGAAAACATTCCTCGAAAAGCTCCAAACAAGCTCTCGAATTGATCAATAGAGAAGATCACATCATATTTCCCAGTTTTTAAAGGGCTAGCATCCAGCCAATTTCTAGAGTGTTCGTAGGCCTGTTCCACACACTTTTTCCAGTCCAGATTTTTGTAGTGCTTGTCCACAGTTCCGTAATAAAACATTGAGTTCTTATCACCTTCTTTAAGAAGTGCGGAAGTGTAGCAGCTTACATAACTTTCATAGTCATAAGCGAAAGTCCCAAGGGAGTTCAAGTAGTGTCCCTCAGTTGATGATTCTGAGAGTCCATTATAGGGAACGCCTTTAACTCTTTCATCTTTGCTTTTAACCTCAGATTCAAGTTTTAAACAAAGGTCTATTTTGTCCTGAGCGGAAACTTCCCCCTCAACTGGCTCCAGGTCTCCTTTATGTACCAGATCTTCTTCAACCGCGTGTTCAATGGTTTCAAACTCATTGACCTCGCCAAACTTGGAGTTTTCGATGGCCTTTACGGCAGTGTCGGCCAAGGCCTCGTCGTCAAAGGCCTCGGTATATGAAATTCCAACTCTGGAGTCTTTAATGACTCTTATTCCCGCGATTTTAGAGCCGCTCACCTTATAAGAATCAAGTTCTCCCTCTTGAGCACTCATAGATAGAGACTTGCCTGTGTTAAAAATAACATCGCAGCTATCAGCGCCTTTTGCTGTGGCCATATCCACAAGTTTTTCCATTAATTTTTTATTATCTAAATTCATTAAGCGTTTCCTCCAACCAAAATTTCGTCAACCTTCACCGGTGGTTGGCCAACTGTAACTGGAATTGAACCACTCACAGAGCCACACATTCCTGCGGCATAATCAAGTGAGTCGCCAACCATGGACATCTTTTTCATAATATCCTCGCCTTTGCCGATCAAAGTGGCTCCTTTAACAGGTTTCTCAATTTTTCCATTTTTAACTAGATAGCCCTCTTCAACAGCAAAATTGAATTCCCCAGTTCCAGGATTAACAGAGCCACCACCCATTGATTTCGCATAAATCCCATCATCCATAGTGGCGATCAAGTCTTCCAACTTGTGCGGGCCTGGCTCAATAAAAGTGTTTCTCATTCTTGAGGCCGGAGCAAACTTATATGATTGGCGTCTAGCGGAGCCGGTTCTTTTATGACCAGATTTTAGCTCTCCCATTCTATCGCTTAGGAAGTTTTCAAGTTTTCCGTTTTTAATCAACTGGGTCTTTTGAGTTGGCATCCCTTCATCATCGATGGATAAACTTCCCCATAGATTGTCGATCGTTCCATCATCCACAGCGCTTAATGCTTCATGAGCGATCATTTCCTCTTTCTTATCCCAAAATACGGACGCTTTCTTTTGTACTGAAGTTGTCTCTAAAAGATGCCCACAGGCCTCATGAAATATTACTCCGCCAAACCCATTGTCGATAACCACCGGCTTTGTTCCAGCAGGACATGGATCGGCAAAAAGAATAGTGTGGGTTTTCTTACCGAGGTATTCAGCGATCCATTTCATGTCGAGGCCTTCAACAAACGAGTATCCACCTCTTGCGCCAGGGTTCCAAGAGCCACTCGTTTGGGCCTGTCCGTCACGGGCCACTGCATTTGCGGCCATTCTGCAGTAAGGCCTGCTCTCACTTGCATGAAGACCTTCGCTGTCAAAGATTTCCACTTGTTGATTGTATTGAATTAAAGAGATATTCACCTGAGCTATGTGCTCGCCCTGATTCCTTACTAATTTATCAAGCTCTTTAAGCTTGGCCACCTTTTGATCAAGAGTGGCCGTTTTATCTTCAAAAGAGCCAATCATTGGGTATTCGTTGCTTGAGAACTTGGAAGCAAACGTTTTATTAGCGCTATTTTTAATTTGCGCGGCCAAGTTTCTAGTCAACTCTATAAGATCTTCTTTCTTGGCAGAGTTGGTGTATCCGTACAGATATTGTTTTCCATATATAAGTCGCACACCTATTCCAAAATCAGTTCCAGATTGGATATCTTTAACTTTGGAACTATTAAATGAGAGGTTCTGAACATTTTTTCTTTCAACGAAAACGTCCGCAAAGTCAGCGCCAAGCGAGATGGCCTCATGCAATACGTCCGCGGCAATATTTTTATCAAGCACCTTGAACTCCTTTTCGATATGATCTACATAGTATAACGACTAGTTCTCTTGCTGCATAGGCGGCTAAATTTGAAGGATTTACTATGAAATATAAAAGAATAGGTGTTATGTGCGGCTCTAGTGAAGCCTGCGATCAACACTTCCTGGATCTTGCGACTAATGTTGGCAAGGCCCTCGGAAGCTTTGGCCATGAAATCGTTTATGGTGGAGGCGCAAAAGGATTAATGAGAAGAGTCGCTGATGGAGCTCTTGAGCAAGGTGCCAGAGTGGATGGCTACATACCGGACTTTATGATTCAAGTAGAATGGGAACATAAAGAATTAACTCACCTCCATGTGACCAAAGATATGGCCGACAGAAAAGATAAGATGAGAAGGTTCACCGACGCCACTATTTTTCTTCCGGGCGGTTGTGGAACAATGGAAGAGTTCTTTGAGTGGTTAAGCTGCAAGCGACTGGGTCAATATGTTGGTCCTTTAGTTATAATTAATCATAAAGGATATTATGACCCTCTTATTAAACTTCTAGAAAACATGCAGAAAGAAAAATTTCATGCCCCACATCACGAGAGTATGTGGTCTGTTGCAAATGGAGTTGAAGATTTGGTTAAGGTTTTAGACGATGCTCCAGCATGGAGTTCGGACGCTATAAAGAATGCAGCGGTAAAATAAATTGAAAAATTATATGACACCTCAGTGCCATCAAAAATTAAGTGATGAGTACGACAGACTTAGAAATATCGAGCGACCAGAGATCACTAAAGTAATACAGTGGGCCGCTGGCAATGGCGATCGCTCAGAGAACGCCGACTACATCTACGGAAAAAAGAGACTCCGGGAAATCGACTCCAGACTAAGGTTTCTTGGAAAGCGCCTTGGAGACGCTGTAGTTGTAAATCCTGAGACCATAGAGTCCGAGACAATTAAGTTTGGAGCAACAGTGACCGTAATAGAAAACGACTTAGAGAAGGTCTATTACATCGTAGGTCAAGACGAGATAGACTTATCTTTAAGCAAGATAAGCTGGAAGAGCCCCATCGGCAAATCCTTGCTTGGTAAAGAGGAAGGCGACCTTGTTGAGTTAAACACCCCCAATGGAAACAAAGAACTAGAGATTGTTTCAGTGAGCTATAAGGCCATACCCTAACCTATGCAAACTCAATCAGCTTTAAACCTTATAAAAACATTAAGCTTCGCTGATTCTGTTTTCATAGTTGGTGGGGCATTAAGAGATGAGCACTTGGGTATGGAAATTAAGGACATAGACCTAGTGTCTTTTGGAAAAAACTCAGGTCTGAACACAGCTAAAGCCCTTAAGACCCTATTTAAAGATAGCATAACAGGCCCTTTCTCAGTTGGTGATCCTCCCGTTATAAAGTTGCGTTTTAAAGAGGACATCGTTTACCGAAACAAAGTATTCAGCTGCAAAGATATTGAAATAGACATAACCCAAGCTCAAGGCAAACTGATTGAGGACATTAAAAGAAGAGATTTTACTATCAATATGTTGGCCTTTGATCTTAAAGAAAAAGAGTTATTAGACCCTTCTGGCCGAGCACTTCAAGACTTAGAAGCCAGAACCCTCAGAACTTTGCCGGAAACTTCTCCCAGTGTCACATTTAAGGACGACCCAGTCCGACTTATAAGATTAGCTCGGTTTGCCAGTGTTATGAACTTTTCAATTAGTGAAAATATCAAAAGCTCAACCAAAGAGCTCTCGGGCCTTTTAGAAGGAGCTCCTGGTGAGAGACTTCAATCAGAGATTGAAAAGGTGTGCATAAAAGGTAGGCTTTCTAAATTTGTGAAAATTTTGGACGAGCTAGGGCTGCTAAGAAAAGTCTTGCCGGAAGTTTCAGACCTCAAAGGAGTCGAACAAGATGTTTACTACCATAGCGAAGGAGATGTCTTTACCCACACATTGTTGGTGGTTAAAAACTCACCTAAGGGAGTTATCCCCCAACTCTCCGCACTCTTACACGACATCGGAAAGCCTTCAACTCAGGAGTTTTTTCCAGTTAAGAATTCCCCACCAAGGATAAAGTTCATTGGCCATGAAAAAGTGGGAGAAGAGATTGCAGGGTCAATCCTAAAAAGGCTTAGGTATGACAACAGGACAATTTCTAAAGTTAAGAAACTGGTTAAAAACCATCTTCGTCCTTTAAATGCGAATGATTGGAGTCCTAAGGCCTTACGTAAGTTTTCAAGAGAATTGGGAGAGGATGCAATGAACTGCTTAGACTTGGCCGAGGCGGATATACTAAGTAGCTACGATAAAGAAGGAAAAATAAGAGTCAATCCAATTCCCAGAATAAGAAAGGAGTTAAAAGACCTAACTCCTACTATCAACACCTCCCCCATACTTACTGGTAAAGAAATAATCGAAGCTCTTTCCATAGAGAAAGGTCCGCTTATTGGTGAAATAAAAAAGAAACTAATTGAATGGGAAGATGAGCAAGTTTTAGAAGGAAAAGAGATTACAAAATCTTCTGCAGTTGATTTTTTAAAGTCTTACTTAAAGATGTAATTTAAGTCTAAACGCCACAAACCTTAAAAGGAAATGTGGCGTTTAAGACTAGTCAGATTTAGAAATTTCGCAAAATCAATCACCCAGAACCCAGGGAATGGTTTTACCGATTATCCTACTCCTGAGATAGTTCAATAATCACGATAGCTGCTTCCAGGTCACTTTCGAATTCTTCTCCTGTCAGCATTGTTGCGGCAACCTTTGCTGAATCAAAAAGGTTTGATGGTTGCTCCCCACCAATTACATCAACTGCAGCCTCTCTACCGTTAAAAACGGCCTGTTTGTAGATAGCTGAAGTATCTGAAAGATTTGTTGGAGTTTCAGTAGCTAGCGGTGAACCAGTATTGCCAGTAGTTGATTCAACATTCGAGAAAGCGCTTAAAGATGTAGCTAGAGTCAAAATTGCGATCATTTGTTTCATGTATCCTCCTTACCTTTGGACATGAGTTAAATAATATCTAACATTACTTTTTATAGATTTGAGTTCAGTTGGAATATTTGGAAACAAGTCGATATAAAGATTATGAATATTTAAATAGGTTTCCTGAAAGTCCTCTTGCAGTTCTACTATTTCTTCATTGGATAAGACTTCGTTGTCAAAAGGGACTCCGTATCCTTCAGAAGAAATTAGATTCCAGGGCATTAGCTTCTCCCTGGTTTTGAACAATGACTTGGAGAGATTAGTAAGGGCGTTGTCATCACCTGTATTCTCATTCATCTCTTTGACAGCAACACTCATATTCTTTTTAAGCTTCTGATTTAAGTGCTCTTTATAGAGAGATTCGAGGCGTAAAAAGAATGACACAACTTGATTCCCATTTTTTGGAAGATTAAGCATAAATCTATCAAAAAGCCTTCTCCTATCCTCTGTGTCTAATTTAGTGAACAACTCTTCAAAATCCACATTGACGGAATCTCCATCAACGTTGCTCTTGAGTTTCTCGAATTGCTGTTGGGCAACGGATCTATACGAAGGAAAATATTGATTTCTGTTTTCGTAGCTTTCTTTAATATCATTAGATGTTATAAGCCCTGTTTTTTCCCAATCAAATTGAATCAAAGTGGGAACTGCGACTAAAGACTTTTTACTAAAGGTGTTTAAAGAATCTTCTTTAAGCGAAGCTAAAAGATGTTGTTGAGACTCGGTGGCACAGTTATTGTTAACAAAATAATATCTTCCTCTATAAGACCAGTATCGCTCCAGCACATTTTTCAAAAATAACTCTCGTTCAAAGCGCTCAAGTTGTAGAGGAATACTCACTAAGCTTCGATTATCTCCAACGTTATACTCCTTAATCATGTCGGCAAGGCTAAATATGAAAAGTTGGGATGGATCTTTACCTACAATCCCTGAGATATAATCAGTTAGGATTCCGGCCTGATTTGCACGGTAACTAACTATCACGTGATGCGAAAGATCTTCTACACAATCTTCGGAAACCTCTTCTCTTTCAGGTGCGCAGACAATGATCCTAAACATCGAATGACCAAACTTACTCTCAAGGGCCTCCCCTTTGTCGGCCAATAGATAGTGAATGGAGTGGACTCTTTCCGGATCAATGTTTACAGATCCAAGATTCAGACTTGTAAAAAGATTATAATTAATTTTACACCGTGAATGTCTTTTGAATGAAGGAAATTTAGACTCAAAAACCATACTCATCGCCGGTTTTCTGCACCTAAACTCCTCGTCTAAAATAAAATACTCAAAGTTTACCGCAAATGATTCTTGTAAATTTTCAAACTCGTACTCATCCACCGACCTAGAAGTCTCAGTATCAAGCCTGCCAAGCTTATTTTTCACCTTACCATTTGAAGAAAACCCTGCGATATAAATAAATGGGAAACGATCTGAAACTGTATGTTTATCCTTTCTCAAGAATTTACATTTTAAAGGTTCGGTGTTTTTTACAACCGAGCCTCTGGTGCTTTCTCTTTTAAGTCTACGACACTTCTCTATAAGTTTTTTTTCTTCAAAGCTTTGAGTTGGCAAATTTAACTCATCGTAAATATGGGCAACTTCATGGATGAAGCTTCCAATAAATGTCTTTGTGATACTTTTATGTCGACAATTAAATTGAATGTCACCTTTATCACCTACTAAATAGGGAATAAAACCAGAATGAATCTTTATTTTATGAACTTTGCTATCCCCGAAAAAGGAAGGTGAGTACTGTGCGAGAATGCTTTCAGCCTGTTCACTCCCACCCTGCTCACACTTTGTCACAGTATTAATAGGAAACTTCCCACCAAAGTTTTCAAAATCAACTTCTATAGTATGGCCCTCGATGGCACTAAGAAGCTCAGTTGGGAGGTTTTCGATAGTAGTCTCAATAGTTTTCTTTACCGCCGGATCCAGGCCATCACCATACTCAATAGTTACCCCATAGGTGGAGCAAGAGAATATTAACATTGCCGTCAATAAAATTTTTCTGACTAGAATGTCGTGTTGTGTAGTTGCATAAAACATTGGCTAAATGATAACGCACCACAGAATACCCACAAGAATATTTAAAGCACCTGGAATTATTTACAAACACTCTCTAGAAAACGAAGCCCTCTCCTAAAGTGAACCTTGTATTTTCTACCTCTTTTCACTCCTTTAAAGAGTCGTCGCTTAAGACCATCAATGGGCACCCTTAAAAAGCACTTAATACTAGTCCAAATCGTCTAAAACTTTGACAGTAAAAACTTTTTACACACTTCTCCCTCTGTAAGTTACTAAAATAACTGCCCAGTTTTTGGCGCCAGTGTTGAATATATAAAGGCGTAACACTTAAAGGGGGTTATTATGAAAGAGAGAGAGACAGTTCAATTATTCTTAGGTTCACTGGCAACATTGTTTTTTGTTGCGTTTATGGGAAGCGCGCATGCAGCGGTTCAACCTATAGAGTGCAAAACAAACTTCGGGGAGAAAAGCTTCACCATTGAAGAAGAGTCTGTTGCATTTCACCAAGTTCAAGAAAAAGCTGGAAGAAGTATCTCTTCAATTTATGAAGCAAGAACTCAAAAGACTCACAAAGGAATAAGAAAGTCGTTGTACCTTAATGGAAACAAACATCTTATCCACATAGACAACTTCAAGCAATTTGACTCTTCCACAGACTACCTAGCGGTAACGTCTCCGAAGGGACATAAGATGACCTATCCTCTTAACTGTGGATACATGAAGTAAAAAAAATGGGCGTCATTCCCCCTGACGCCCAAGCTCTTGTTTAGAATCCAACACCACACTAATTCCAATAAACTTATGACTTGTTCTTTAGAGAGGCCACCTCGGACTCAGTGTAGTAGATCAAGGTATCGCCAGGCTGTGGACGCTTCAAGTCCTTATCAGTTATAAACTGCACTCTGCCAGTGTCTCTAATAACCAACATAACGAGAATGAGTCTTCCTTTTTGCTCTTCCTTAAAAACTGTATAGCTAAACTTCTCTGTGAGCTTCACAGATTTAAAAGTCCACCCAGAGTGATACTTCTCCATCATGTTTTCGTAGAGTGCCTCTTCTGAGTTTTCTAGCTTTGTAAGCTCATGAGCTTCGGTGTCAAAATCTCCACCCAAGGCCTCTTTGTGGGTAGGAAGTTGATAGACATGATCCGAGCCCAATTCATGTTCAAGGTTGTGAACTAGCAATGAATTGTAAGAGTCGTCTTCGGTTAAGGCCAAAAGATAATTGTAAATAGTGAGCTCAGGTTCGCCATACTCAATATCATGCAAGATTTTTCCAAAGTGGACTTTTATCCCTCTCTGTCTAGCGTCACTTAGTTTGTACCAAGAGTGATCGGATATCATAACTGGGATTTTTAGATCTTGAAGTTTTGTCGCAAGTTGCACACTCCAAGGAGAGGCGCCCACGATTAAAACCCCGTGCTGACCTTCGGTTCTTAAACCAAACAGCTTTGAAAAAGGCTTAAGCCAAAGGCTGTGAACAACCACTGTAAGAATGATAACAGAGAAAACCACAGGAAGAACAAACTTCCCCTCTTCATACCCAGCATCCACCAATCCAGCGCCAACAACCCCGGCAACGGAAGCTGCAACTATTCCTCTTGGTCCATACAATCCTATTAGCAGTCTCTCTTTAAAAGAAACATCGCTTTTAATTGTACTTACAAATATGGCTATCGGTCTTAAAACAAAAGAAAGAAGGAATATGTAAAGATAATGCCTAAAGCTTAACTCTTTCCAAACATCGATATCCAACGTTGAGGCCAAGATTATAAAGATTGTTGAGACTGCAAAGATGGCAAGGGACTCCTCAAATCTTCGAAGCTCCTTTGTAATTCTGACATCAGTATTTCCAACAATAAGCCCCATAATCGTTGCAGTCATAAGACCTGAGCCTTTTTGCAACAATTCACTCGCAATATACAAGACAAGGATTAAGGTTATAAAAAATGGAATCTTCAAAAACTGAGGAATCAATGCATGCTTAGCGGCCCACAAGATAAAGATACGAACACTGAATGCAATAGGAAATGACACAGCAATAACTTTTAAGATGTCTAGAAAGATATGATATGCGTCTGTATGTCCTTGGAGAATAAAGTTAAAGATCAAAACGGCAATCATCGCACCAATCGGATCGTTAATAATTCCTTCCCATTTCAAATACCTGGATGTCGACTTTACAAGCTTCGCCTCTCTCAATGCTGGAATAATTACCGTAGGCCCTGTCACGATTAATATAGAGCCAATAAGAAGACTCACCTTCCAATCGATTCCTGCAATAAATATCCCAGTCGCCGCTCCCAAGATTACATGCAAAATCACAGCTAGGGAGAATAAACGAATCAGTCCTCTTCCCACGTGGCGAAACTCATAGAACTTTAGGGACATCCCACCCTCAAAAAGTATAACGGCAACCGCCAACTCTATCAGAGGGTTTAAAAGCTCCCCAAACATTACTTTAGGGTGGATAAGTTCAAGCACCGGACCCGCTAAAATCCCCAATGCGAGCAGTAGAATGATCACAGGAAACCTAAGCTTCCAAGCAATCCACTGAGAGGCGATTCCAAGTCCAAATACAATACCAAGTTCTTTAAAAATTAATGCGTGATGATCCATTATTTCACCTTATCTTAAGAAACCATAGAAATACAAATTAACTCATAGCGGAATAAGGTTTGTCTAAATGAATTCACAAAGAGTCCCTATAATTGTATGGTAAGTAGCGTAAAAAAATATCCAATCATTAAGGGAACTATCATGGAATACAACTTCAAAGAGATTGAAAAGAAGTGGCAGAAGCACTGGGACGAGAACAAAACTTTTAAATCCGTAATGGATGAGTCAAAGCCTAAATACTACGTTTTAGACATGTTTCCCTACCCTTCAGGATCTGGCCTTCATGTTGGACATCCAGAAGGATATACTGCAACTGACATTGTTGCGCGTTATAAAAGAATGACAGGCCATAACGTTCTACACCCTATGGGCTGGGACAGCTTTGGACTTCCCGCTGAGAACTACGCCATTAAAACTGGCACTCACCCAGCAGTAACTACAGAAAAAAATATTGAAACTTTTAAACGCCAATTAAAAATGCTTGGCTTCAGCTATGATTGGGACAGAGAAGTTGCCACCTCCAAAGTGGACTTTTACAAGTGGACCCAGTGGATTTTCGTTCAGCTATATAATAAAGGCCTGGCGTACGAATCGGAAATGAACGTTAACTGGTGTCCAGAGCTAAAAACAGTTCTAGCGAACGAGGAAATTGTGGATGGGAAATCTGAAGTTGGAGGACATCCAGTTATCAGAAAACCAATGAAGCAGTGGATGCTTAAAATTACAGAATACGCTGATAGACTTCTTGAAGGCCTTGATGATCTTGACTGGCCAGAGTCCATTAAGGACATGCAAAGAAACTGGATTGGAAAATCAGAAGGCGCCCAAGTAGCTTTCGAAACCGAGACAGGTGAAAAGATCGAAGTTTTCACAACAAGACCAGATACTCTTTTTGGTGCCGCTTACATGGTTTTGGCCCCAGAACATGATCTAGTTGAGAAACTCACAACTGATGATCAAAAAGACGCCGTTAAGGCCTACCAAGACGAAGCTGCAAAGAAATCTGATTTGGAGCGAACAGAACTTAACAAAGATAAAACCGGAGTTTTCATTGGCGCTTATGCTGTCAACCCAGCAAACAATAAGAAAGTGCCTGTTTACATTTCCGACTACATTCTCGCCACCTATGGCACCGGAGCAATCATGGCAGTTCCGGCACATGATGAGAGAGATTATGAGTTCGCCAAAAAGTTTGATTTAGAGATCGTTCCAGTGCTTGAAGGTGGAAACGTTGAAGAAGAGGCCTACACAGGAGATGGAGCTCACATCAATTCCGACTTCCTAGATGGGATGAACAAAGAGGACGCCATTAAGAAAATGATCTCTTGGCTTGAAGAAAAAAATCTTGGATCTAAGAAAATAAATTATAAAATCAGAGATTGGCTATTCAGTAGACAACGCTACTGGGGTGAACCATTCCCAATTTTAAAATTTGAAGATGGAACTGTTCGTTGTTTGGAAGAAGACGAACTTCCGGTAACTCTTCCAGAAGTTGAAAAGTACGAGCCTAGCGGCACTGGCGAGTCGCCTTTGGCAACAATAGACGAGTGGCTCTACATAACTGATCCAAAGACTGGAAAGAAAGCGAGAAGAGAAACTAACACAATGCCACAGTGGGCAGGATCTTGTTGGTACTATTTGCGCTACATCGATCCTAAGAACGCGGACAAACCTTGGGATGAAGATCTTGAGAAGTACTGGATGCCAGTAGACCTTTATGTAGGTGGAGCTGAGCACGCGGTAATGCACCTTTTATACGCTCGTTTTTGGCATAAGGTTTTATTTGACCTTGGATTGGTTTCCTCTGATGAGCCTTTTAAAAGACTTATTAATCAAGGTTTAATTCTTGGAGAGGACGGTGAAAAAATGTCCAAATCCAGAGGTAACGTAATCAACCCAGATGGGGTTGTTGCCGAGTACGGCGCGGACACACTAAGACTTTATGAAATGTTCATGGGTCCTCTTGAAAAGGTTAAGCCATGGAATATGAACGGTCTTAAAGGTGTTTACAACTTTATGGGCAAGGCCTTTAAAACATTTGGAAACACCGACCTTTGGTCAGAGGACAGCGAAGAAACTACAAAGCTATTGCATAAAACAATAAAGAAGATCACAGAAGATATTGATGGACTTAAATTTAACACAGCAATTTCTCAGATGATGATCTTTACCAATCATTGTTCAAAAACAAAGAAGTTCTCCAAGGAGACGGCTGCGACATTTGCTCTTTTAATTTCCCCATTTGCTCCTCACGTTGGCGAAGAGCTTTGGGAAATGGCAGGAAACAAAGATTCATTGGCCCAGGCGCCATGGCCAAAATATGATCCAGAGCTTGCGAAGGATGATTTAGTGACCATGGCCGTGCAGGTTAATGGAAAAACTAGAGCGACTTTGGATGTTCCAGCGGATATCTCAAAAGAAGATTTCTTTGCGAAGGCAAAAGCTGACGAGAGAATCTCCAAGCACTTGGAAGGAAAAAATCTTATCAAAGAAATTTTCGTTCCAGGAAAGATCTGCAACTTTGTTGCTAAGTAAAAAATATGATTCATTGGACGCCTTTTGGCGTCCAACTCCTTAATTTTTCCTCCACACCCCACTCATTTTTGCCAGGGCCAGTCTTTTTCCCCTAGAATAACTTGTTAGCTTATTTAGGAGGAAAAATGCACAATCGAATAGAGTCTGTAGAACAGTACAAAAGCTCGTACCACTCAAGCTTAAATGAAAGTGAGAGCTATTGGTCCAAAGTTGCAGATACATTCACATGGAAAAAAGAGTGGAACTCAGTCACTAGCGGAAACTTTGAAGAGCTCAATGTTAAGTGGTTTGACGGCGCAAAGCTAAATATCACTGAAAACTGTCTTGACCGACACGTGCAAAATCATCCAGACAAAATTGCTATTTATTGGGAGCCAAATGACCCAAGTGATCTCGCAATAAGCTTTACCTACGCCGAAGTATTGGAACAAGTAAACAAATTCTCCAATGTTTTGGTTGAAAATGGAGTGAACAAAGGTGATCGAGTTTGTTTCTACATGTCCATGATTCCAGAACTTCTTTTTGGTGTTTTGGCCTGTGCAAGAGTTGGCGCTGTCCATAGTGTGGTTTTTGGTGGCTTCTCTGCCAAGGCCTTGGCCGGAAGAGTGAGTGACTGCAAGGCCAAACTTCTAATCACCAATGACCAAGCATATCGCGGGACCAAGATTATTCCTCTAAAAAAGATCGTTGATGAGGCCATTCAAGGGTGTGAAAGCGTGGAGAAAGTCCTAGTTTTCAATAGAACTGGAGCCGAAGTTCCTATGACTGAAGGTCGAGATATCTGGCTCAACGATCTCTTAGCACAAGCTTCTGATACTTTTAGGCCAGTAGAAATGAACGCTGAAGATCCATTGTTTATTCTCTACACTTCAGGCTCCACGGGAACTCCAAAAGGTCTTCAGCATACCACAGCTGGCTACATGGTCTGGGCAAGCGAAACATTTAAGAATGTGTTTCAGGCAGGTAAAAATGATGTTTACTGGTGCAGCGCTGATATTGGATGGATCACTGGACATAGTTACATTGCTTACGGCCCCATGTTAAATGGCGTGACTCAAGTTATGTTTGAGGGAGTTCCAACGTTTCCCGACCCTTCCAGGTTTTGGCAAGTATGCGACAAATATAAAGTAAGTCATTTCTATACCGCGCCAACGGCCATAAGAGCACTTGAAGCATGTGGACCAGAGCACGTGGAAAAGGCGGACTTATCATCCCTAAAAGTTTTGGGAACTGTTGGGGAGCCAATCAACGAGGATGCTTGGAATTGGTATAACGAGAAAGTTGGCAAAAAGAAGTGCCCGATTGTTGATACGTGGTGGCAGACAGAAACTGGAGGCATTATGATTTCTAGTCTTGCCGGAGTCACTCCTTCAATTCCGTGTCATGCGACTTTGCCACTCCCAGGCGTTGAGCCAGTCCTGGTTAATGATAAAGGTGAAAAGATTGAGGGAAATCCCGCTCAAGGAAATCTTTGCATAAACAGGCCCTGGCCAGGAATGGCCAGAACAATCTACGGAGACCATGAAAGATACAGACAGACATATTTCAGCACTTATCCAGGAAAGTACTTCACAGGAGATGGAGCTAGAAGAGACGATGATGGCAACTACAGGATCACTGGACGTGTTGACGATGTAATTAACGTTTCAGGGCATCGGATAGGCACCGCTGAGGTTGAGGATGTTATTGATGAACATCCAGAGGTTGTTGAAGCCGCGGTTGTTGGTTTTCCTCATGATATAAAAGGACAAGGAATCATGGCCTACATCATTCCTAAGAATACAAATGACTCTGACAATGAAGGGATTTTTGAACTTCTAAATGAAATGATTACCAAAGACATCGGTCCAATAGCCAAACTGGATCGAATCGTCCTGGCCAATGACCTGCCTAAAACACGATCAGGAAAGATAATGAGGCGTATTCTCAGAAAGGTTGCCGCAGGTGAATTTGATCAATTAGGAGACATTTCCACGCTTTTAAATCCAGAGGCAGTGGAATCCATTATAGAAAAAGTTAAAGCTCAATAGTTTTAGACTTTATATTGTCCAAAGAGACTGAGTGATGAGCGGTGTACAGCACCGCTCTTTTTCTAAACCAGTCCTCCATAACTCTCCACACATCTTTTTCGGTATCAGAATCCATAGAGGAAAAGACTTCATCTATCAAAACAAGTTTTGGGGACAGCGCCTCTAAAATACTTAGCGCCACCAACTGCTTCTCCCCCCCACTTAAGGTATTAACAGCTCTCTCCAAGAAATCCTGCTTGTGAAGCTCTTCCAACATCCATGGAGTGTAGCTTTTACTCTTGTTTTTTTTATAAGAGAAGATCGTTTGTATATACTCCTTCAATGTGTCGTCGGAGTTAATGTGAAATTGAGATATGAATGCCATATCATCTTTTTCAGGATTGAGATGGGACACGGGTCTGCCCTCAAAACTAAAGACTTCACACTCAAACTTTTTAAGTCCCATTAAAGCGAGCATCAGTGAGCTTTTTCCACTCCCAGAGGCGCCTTCAATTTTCACAACGTCAGAGCTTCCAACTTCAATTTTTTCAATTGAGACTTTAGGAGAATTTAATTTTAACTTTTCCACTCTAAGCATTGTCACCCACTAAGATTTCAGGATGTTTTTTTATTCTTAAACCTGCTAAAAAGGCCACAATTAGAATCCCTAGAAGTATCGTTGTCTGGATTGCCACTAAAATAAAATATTGATATTTGGCCGCAACAAAGGTGTCCTCACCAGCAATCAACTGACCAGTCATCATCCCAGGAATGCTCACGATTCCGACAACAAGCATTGTGTTTAGTATAGGGGTCAGGCCAGACTTTAGAGACTTTGCCACTAGGGGAAAAAGGGCCTCCTTCTTACTCGCGCCAAAACCTATTGATTGAATAAGTGAGAATCGGTTGTCTGAAAAGGACTCAAAGAAACTGTTTAGTCCAAGGGTAAGTCCATTTAAAGAGTTTCCTACGAGCATGCCAACAAAAGGAATGAAAAACAATGGGCGCAAGAATTGATCATTCCCAATCACCAGAAGGCCTAACACTATATTGGGAAACACCGACAAAGCTATGGAAATAAAAGCTTCAACATATCCAATCAACAATCCCTTGGTTCTTTTAACCAGAGTTCTCGTGGCAAAGGCAAGGATTATAGCTAAAACAATAACTAGCGACATTATTGAATCAAGTTGAGTTGCCTTGGCCAAAACAAGTGATAGCAGAGACAACTGAGCAAAAGAGCGCAAATTCGCCAAAGCCGCGACTTTTCTTTGCTCTTTGGAATACAGACCAAGAATCAGAGAATTAATAAATCCAATCAAGATTAAGATGAAAACTGACCAGAGAGAGATGTCTTTCATACATTTGATTTATCACATTAAAGAGCTAGAATTAAATTAATTATTCTCAAAGGATAAATATGAAAATGCTTTCTATGCGAGACTTTATAACCCTTATTACCCTCTCCACTCTTTTTTATGGAGCTCTAGAGTTTAAGAGTTATTTAGAAGTCAACTTTGTGGAAAATGACACGCCAGTCAAAAAAGAATTCAATAGAGCGTTAAATGGCTACCCAGCTGCTAAAACACCTTAAAAAATAAATTAATGACGTAAATTCCCGCCCCACTAACGACAGGGATCGTCATATTGTCATCGATATTGAAAGCACTGAACATTTCGCTGATTGTCCCAAAAAGTGCCGCAAAAAAACAAAAAATCAAAACCATATGACTAGGAGCGCCAGAGTCTAAAGTAACAAAGGCCATGATTGCATAACAGGCCAAAAAGCATGCCACACTTCCCTGAAGTGTCTTGTTTGGCAGAATTTGGTCCTTGCCAAACTTCACACCCACAATGGAGGCAATTGGATCAGCAAAAACCAAAAAATAAATCGACACCAAAGCGACCTCTGGCGGGAAAAAGTAGATACTAAGAGCAGAGCCCATTGCATAGAAAGGCAAACCAGAAAAGCTCTGAATTTCTGACTTTCTAAGAATCAAACCAAAATACTTAACTGCAAATTGATTCATCTTTTCATTGTTTAGTCGAAGAAAATCAAGAATGAAGCCTGCCAACCCAATAGCAAAGGCAATCCATCCGAAGAAGTCCAATGAAGAATCTGATGCGTGATATAAAAATATGGCCAATGAGCCCATTGTGACGTGCCACACCTTTCTTGCCAAATGCATGTCTGAGCGACCCGCCAGGTCTTTTGTAATAAGTTTCAAAGTCATTTCGTTGTTCATATAACTGCTTACAGCAATAAATTATATTTAGCTCGTTACCCCTGTGATTTTAACGCTTTAAAAACTGTAAATTGTATCTATAATTAAAGCTGACGCTAATCAAGGTCACATAAGCTGGGTTAGCATACTTTAATTTTTTCAAAAATCAATAGATTCTATATGAGTATTATCAACGACTTAAACAATAACGAGCTTCTCTCCCATCACAGAAAGTGTAAAATCTGGGCCATTGGCGGCGGAAAAGGTGGAGTGGGAAAAAGCTTGGTCACGGCCAACACCTCCATTTGTCTGGCCCTTATGGGTTACAAGGTCGTTACAGTGGACTTGGACTTGGGCGGCGCAAACATGCACACATGCCTAGGGGTGCCCATTCCAGAAAAAACACTTTCGGACTATGTTTCAAAAAAGGTCACAGACATTAATGACCTTTTAGTAAGCACCCCTATCAAGAATCTTCAAATTATAAGCGGCGCGCAAGACGAGTTGGGAATTGCAAACCTGAAGCAAATGCATAAAAACAAGATCCTCTCAAAGCTTGGGGACCTTGATGCTGACTATGTTCTTTTAGATTTAGGAGCGGGCACAAGCTACAACACTTTGGACTTTTTCATCTCAGCGGATAAGGGAGCTCTCGTCATCCTGCCAGAGCCAACCTCAATTGAGAACACTTATAGATTTATAAAGTCTGTGTATCACAGAAGACTAAAAATGATCGAAGAGCTTTTGGATATTCAACCTTTGATCAATCAGGCGATGAATTCAAAGTTATCAACTCCTCAGAACACCCCTGTCGAGTTGATCAAGAAAGTTATTGAGATCAATCCTGAGATGGGCCAAAAGCTTCAACGTGAAATTTCAAAATTCAGACCTAAAATCATTATGAACCAAGTCAGAAGCCAGAACGACATTGATATTGGCTTCTCCATCCAAAACGTCTGCAGAAGGTACTTTGGGATCAACATTGATTATGTGGGATACCTAGATTACGATGCAAGCGTTTGGCAAAGTGTTAAAAAGAGAAGGCCACTCCTTATGGAGTTTCCAAACTCAAAACTTGTTAACAACTTTGATCGCATGGTTCAAAAAATGTTGGATATGAACGATTAATAAAAAGAGCTCTATATGATGAATGATAATAAAAACTATTACGATGTTTTAGAAGTGCCGGTCGACGCGACTCTTCAGGAAATTCACAACGCTTATATTCGAGCTAAAAATGCTTACTCAGGCGACAGCGTTGCCCTTTACTCGCTAATGAGCCAAGACGACTGCAAGGCAATTCTTGATCAAATAGAAGAGGCCTACTCTGTAATTGGAGTGGCGGAAAAAAGAAGAGAATACGACAAGGCCAGAGGTCTAAACCAAGAGCACACTGTGCAAGGCTTCAATGAAGAAATGCACAGCAAGCCTGACTACGCTCCTAAAAGAAAACAAGCTGATCTTACAACTCAAACTGAACAAGACGCTCAGGATTCTTCTTCATCAGAGGAATATGTTTACAGTGAGTCCGATCATTCTCAAAAAAACCATGCCTCGGTTACAAAGGTTCAAGCATTTCAAAAATTTGGACTGAACTACGACCAAGACTCCAATTTTGAACAAGAAATTGAGAACTGTTCAAACTACACAGGTGAATTCCTTAAAAAGATTAGGGAGTATAAAAACGTTACAGTTGAGCGCATGGCCGACATGACGAGGATATCCAAAACCTACATCAGAAACATAGAAGAAGAGGACTACTCCAAACTTCCAGCTGATGTTTACACTAGAGGATTTGTTTACCAATACGCAAAATGCCTTAAGCTTAATCCTGATCTTGTGGCCACATCTTATATTCACCATATAAGACAATTGAAAAACCCACCTCAAGCTTAATTATGTCAGAAGAGACAATTGTCTTCACTATCACTGAAGAAGATTTACAAGAACACAAACGCTTGGACAGCTTCCTTGCCAAGCGCTTTCCAGATTTAAGCAGATCTTTGATTAAGAAGCTTTTTCAAGATGACCACATCCAGGCCGATGTAAAACTTGAACTAAAAAAGATGCCACCCGCGCTTACCGAGATACGATTCAAGATGCCAGTGGCAAACCCTGTAGATATTCAGCCCCAGGATATTCCTCTTGAAGTTCTTTTTGAAGACGAACATTTGATTATCATCAACAAGGCCGCAGGCATGGTGGTGCACCCTGCTGCCGGCAATTTAGACGGCACACTTGTTAATGCCATTCTTCATCACTGCCCTGATCTAAAAGGTATCGGCAATGAAAAAAGGCCTGGTATTGTTCATAGATTGGACAAGGGCACAAGCGGCGTTATGGTGATTGCTAAAACTCAGAAGTGTCATGAGGGACTAGTTGAGCTCTTTAGCACCCATGATATTGATAGGCTTTATGAAGCAATAGCCCTAGGCGCAAGAATAGCTCCGTCAAAAACTTTAGAATCACAAATAGGAAGAAGTCCCCACAATAGACTCAAAATGTCGACGAAAGTAAAACAAGGCAAGAGAGCGCTTACCCATATGAAGGTTTTAAGCTTTTTTGACCACTTCTCTCATGTTGAGCTTAGACTTGAGACTGGAAGAACACATCAAATTAGGGTTCACCTGAGCGAGCTGATGAACTCCCCTATTTTGAATGACCCTTTGTATGGAAGAAAAAACGATGAGAAAAAGTTCTTCAATTCAACAATGAAGTCATTGTTAAAAGATTATGAACATCCATTTTTGCATGCCAAGTTTTTAGGTTTTATACATCCCATAACTAAAGAAAGGTTGGAGTTTGAAACCAAACCTCCTGAGATTTTTCAACAGATTTTGGAGAGCCTAAATGATGACCATAGATAGCCTAAAATATCACAAGATCCTTCCCACAGGACATTACAAAGTTTTCACTGAAAGACCAAAGATCGATATTGCCAGAGTAAAACAAATTCACTCAGCAGACTTGATATCACTTAAAGGTATGGAGGATCCATCAGAAAAAGAGTGCGATGGAATGATATTTAACCTCCGAGGATTAAATAGGGCCATTGCGATCACAACGGCGGACTGTATGCCTATTCTTTTTCTTTCCAAAGAGAAGGGCGCCTTTCTTCATGCAGGATGGAGAGGGCTTGCAAAGGCCATACACTTGCAAGAGAAAATAAAGGAAATGACCCCTCACTATTGCTTGATTGGCCCTAGCATAAAGCACAGATCTTTCGAGGTTCAACCTGATTTTAAAGAGCACTTTGATGACGATGAATTTTTTCACAAACGCGATGACAAACTCTACTTTGATCTTGCAGGGAAGGCACAAAAAGACATTTTAGCAGCTTACCCAGGCATCTCGCTTGAGGTTGTGGAAGAGTGCACCTTTGAGGAAGCGAAATATCACAGTTATAGAAGAGATCACACCAAACAAAGAAATTGGAATATTTTCCACCTATAGTATAAAATAGGCGCAAACAATAATAAGGGGTATTTATCCATGGAAAAAAGAAGATTAAGCGACGATTTTAAAACCGCCCACATTGTCTACCTTGCCGTTTCGGTATTGATGATTATTGTAGGAATATACCTAACAAAACATTTCTATAACATTCACTTTCCCACAGGGTTTGGCGGGGAAGATGCCCTATGTAAAGGAACCGGATTTTGGGGGTGCAACAAAGCGACTCAATCAGCACTTGGACACTTCTTTTTTGTGCCAACGTCCCTATTTGGGATCATAATAGGACTTCTTGGGCCAATTGGAGCTTTCTGGAACAACTCAGATGTGGAAAGAACAAATAAGTTTTTTATCTACCTAAATGCACTGGGATGCCTAGGGCTTCTTCTTTACTCTATTATAGCACTGGGTGGATTATGCCAGTTCTGCACTCTTTATTATGTGCTGTCTTTTATTGCTGCGTTTATTTTCTTTAAGCACAGTTCGCTAAAACCTATTCCAGATTTAAAAGTTGCTGCCGTTTATGGAATCGTACTTATCGTCCCATCTCTGCTTGCAAGAAACTACTACATGGATCAGGCAAAAAAGAAGAACTCTTTATCTTCTCAATACATTCAACAATTTAAAAACCTTCCAAACAAAGGCGAGCCAGCCTACATATCTCCTTACAAAATAAATGAGGCCACAGAGAATTGGGACGACGCACCGGTAAGAATAGCCGTTTTCTCCGATTTTCAATGCCCGTTTTGTGAAAAGGTGGCAACTCAAATTCCACAAGTTATTCAAGGACTTGAAGATAAAGTAAACGTATCTTACTACTTCTACCCTTTGGATAACGCTTGTAATCCAAACATTAAAAGGACTTTTCACCAGTATGCCTGCAAGGCCGCATACCTTGCAGCTTGTGATGAAGAAAAGTTTTTGGAAGTCCATGACGCTATTTTTGAAAGACAACGCGAGCTTAACTTTGAAAATATTGAAAAGTGGACAAAAGAGTTCGAACTAAAAAACTGCTATGGCAATTCGAAAATACAAGATGTGGTTAAGCAAACAATAAACACTGGAGAACAGTTTAACCTGACTTCCACACCTACTATTGTAATCAATGGCAAAGTAATTAAAGGCTCTGTGCCAAGTGTTTACTTAAGAGCGATTATCAAATCCATTTTGGAGAAGAATGAATAAGATTATTGAGACACACTGTCATTTAGATTATTTAAAGTCCGAGCCTCTTGAAGACATACTTTCAAAGTCAAAAGAGGCCGGAGTTGAAAAGCTAGTCACAATAGCAGTGGAGCCTGACAATTTCGACGCAGCCTATGAGTTGGCAAAGTCACATGAGCAAGTCTACTTTACTCAAGGCATTCACCCTCATGACGCCAGACTTGCCACGGAAGAGGCCTTTGCTAAAATTAAGGATAGATCCAGTGAAGAAAAAATGGTGGCAGTTGGAGAGATTGGTCTAGATTATCACTATGACAACTCTCCTAGGGACATACAAAGAGACGTTTTCAGACGTCAAATGGAAATCGCCATAGAACTAGACAGGCCAGTTGTTATCCATTCTAGAGACGCTGATGAAGATATGATCCTTATGCTGCGGGAGCTTGCGCCAAGACTTAAGAAAAAGGGAGTAATTCACAGCTTCACTTCATCATTGGAGCTTGCCAAGACAGCTCTAGAGTTGGGTTTTTATCTTGGGTTCAATGGCATTATCACATTTAAAAAAGCGCAGGATGTAAGAGAGGCGGTTAAGCTTGCTCCCTTAGACAGAATACTGACTGAAACAGATTCTCCATTTTTAACTCCCGTCCCCCATAGAGGGAAAGAAAATGCTCCATACCGTCTTCCCCATATCGTGGAAAAAATAGCAGAAATAAAAGAACTCGATGTGGATAAGGTTTACGGGCAAACTTATGAAAACGCCCAAAGACTTTTTGCAATTTAAATTAAAAAAAGGCCTCAAAAGAGGCCTTAAAATTATCTACATTCAGAAACTTTTTCGTTTACGTGACGATCACCGTAATCATCGCGAATTTTTGCAACGACTCTAATAGTGCCATCCTTCTCTTTTACGAATCCCATATGCTCGACTGCAGTATGGCCTCCTCCATAATAAGAGAAACTTTCATTTTCAGCGAGCCCTTTGAAGATCATTGATACCTCATCAAGCTCACCTTTATAACAAAGCTCTTTTAGTCTTATAACGTCAGTTAATGTGGATTCGGTTGTTACCCTTAAGTAGCCAGAACCTTGCTGCGCTAGAGTGATGGACTGTGCGCCAGTGTAAACACAGGCCTTGTCTGTCGGACATACTTCGGCCTCTTCATATTTGTGGTAGCCATCGCTAGCAAATACACTCATTGATAGAAATAATAGTGCTGTAACTGCTTTCATTTATCCTCCGTTCATTTCTATTTTTTACAGCTTACAATGCGCTGCATTAAAAATCTAAGAGATTGCCCAGAAGATGTAACAATTACAGTCTATTTATCTACTTTAAAGTCCTTTAACAGGTTGCCAAGGTTTTGTTTTACCTCTTTTTCCTGATACTTAGAGCGTTTTTTATCGTGATTTTGAGCTTTTGCAGGTTTCTCTTGGGATTGTACATATTCCGTGTGAGAAGGAAGCTCATCTTTATAAATAATTCTATCTAGGTGTCTTACATAGCCAGACCATCTTCCTGTATTCTGATCAGTTCTTTTGATGGTTTCAAAAGAATGCATCTTACTGTCCATATGATCAATTAAATGAAGAAGCATGGCCTCTGATGTTTGAGGAATTTTTGGTGAGCCATATTCATACTCTCCATGATGGGAAAGAAGAATGTGTTTTAGATGCAATTTTGTGGGGTATGGGAAGTCTTTAATTTTATGTGAATACTTATCCACAATTTCAAGTCCCTTCACTAAGTGTCCCACAAGCTTGCCCTCTTCTGTGTATTCAACATTAAAACCATCGGTTAGCTCATAGATTTTGCAAAGATCGTGCAGGATTGCCCCGGCAACCACATAGGAAGTGTTCACATTGTAGTGCTTAGAAAGCTGCACAGATAAGTTGGAACAAGAAAGTATATGCTCTAAGAGACCGGATTCATAAGCATGGTGAATTGATTTGCCCGCCTGCCAGATTTTCAGTCTTCTTTCTATTTCTTTGTCCCCTAGGACATTTAGCAGAAGGTCTCTTATATAGACGTCCTCTAGATTCTTAACGATGTCCACCAGCTCACTGAACATTTGCTCAGGATCTCTACCTGCTTTGACAACAAAGTCATCCTTATTCACTTCGGTTTCGGAGATAGGCTCGCATGAAGATATGACAAATTGCTTTTTTCCCATGTAGAGGTTTGCTTTTCCTTTGACCTTAACAAAGCCTCCTTTATCAACTGAGCTTGCGATTTCTTCGGCTCCTTTCCAGATTCTGGCCTCTAAATCACCCGTGCTGTCCGCCAAAATAATGTTTAAGAACTTTTTGCCATCTTTTGCTTCGACAAGATTTAGAAACTTCACAAGGAAGGTAGATTCTATTTCTTCTTTAGGTTTTAAATCAGCGACATTAACTCTTTGCATAAAAGATGGCTCCTACAGGGTGTGGTTTGAAGTGTTGAATTATTCTGCCTGAAGATAGGCCATAAATCCAGTGCGTCGGAGGTAATTCCAAGTTAATTCTCTATTCATAGGGGCTTAAATATGCCATAATTACGCGCAGTTATAACTTAATTTTCAAAAGGGGTAATATGAGCCAGACAGTACGTATAGGGATCAACGGCCTAGGTCGAATTGGTAGAACAATTCTTAGAGAATTCGCAATTAGAAAAGCCGAAGGCAAGTATAAAAACATTGAAATCGTAGCGGCCAACAACCCTGGCGACCTAAGTCACCTATGCCGTCTTCTTAAATATGATTCTCTTCATGGAAGATTCCAAGGAAGAGTGGCCGTTGAAAACGGAAAACTTATTGCTGGAGACATGTCTCTTAGAATGTTCCAAACTTACGATCCAAAAGAGATCGACTGGGCATCTGAAAAAGTTGACATCGTTGTTGACGCCACAGGCGTTTTTAAAGACAAAGCAGGACTTGGACAACACTTGGGAGACACAGTTAAGAAAGTTATTATGTGCGCTCCAGGTAAAGACCTTGATGGAACATTTGTTGTTGGAATCAACCACGAAGAATATGATTCCAAGAATCACGATATTATCTCAAACGCTTCATGCACAACCAACTGTCTGGCACCTGTAGCGAAGGCCCTTCACGAAGCATTTGGAATTGAGCATGGACTAATGACCACTGTTCACTCTTACACTTCTGACCAGATGCTTTTAGATGGAAGCCACAAAGACCCAAGAAGAGCCAGAGCTGCTGCAATGAGCATGGTTCCGACAACTACTGGCGCAGCAAAGGCCGTTGGACTTGTTCTTCCAGAGCTTAAAGGAAAGCTAGATGGGTTCGCTATCAGAGTTCCAACACCAGATGTTTCTTTGGTTGACTTGACTGTAAAGCTAACTAAGAAAGCATCAAAAGAAGAAATCAACAACGCTCTTAAAGAAGCAAGCGAAGGCTCTCTAAAAGGTGTTCTTGGATATGAGACTGAGCCACTAGTATCTGTCGACTACATGGGCAACCCACTTTCTTCGATTGTGGACGCTGACATGACAAGTGTAATCGGTGATAGCGCGAAAGTTATTTCTTGGTATGACAATGAAGTTGGGTTCTCTAACAGAGTTCTAGACTTGGCAAACCACGTCGCAAGCAAACTATAGGAAAAAATAATGGCTTTAAATTTTATAGACCAGGCAGAGATTAAAGGTAAAAGAGTTCTAGCTCGTTTTGATTTCAATGTTCCATTGGATAAAAACGATAGAACTAAAATCTCAGACACAAGCAGAGTTGATCTTGCGATTCCAACCATCCAATACCTCATTGAAAATGGCGCATCCAAGATAACTCTTATGAGTCACCTTGGCCGTCCGAAGGGCAAGAAAGATGAGAAATACAGCCTAGAGCCGGTTGCAACCTACCTAGCTGAAAAGCTTGGCAAGGACGTAGTCTTGGCCGACTCACCTGTTGATGCCGGTGTAAAAGATCTTCTAACCCTTAATGAGACAAAAATAGTTCTTCTTGAAAATTTGCGTTTTGATCCAGGTGAGGAAAGCGACGATGAAGAGTTCGCTTCAAAGCTTTCCCAATACGGTGATATCTACGTAAATGACGCCTTTGGAGCCGCACACAGAAAGCACGCTTCAGTTCACGCGATAAATAAGTTTTACAAAAACAACGCCTATGGCGGCTTTTTAATTAAGAAAGAGCTTGAGGCCTTAAACAAGGTGCTTGAAACTCCGGCCAAGCCTTTCGTTGCAATCATTGGCGGCGCCAAGGTAAGTGATAAGATTAAAACAATCGAGAAGCTTCTTGTTTCAGTTAACAACCTCATCATAGGTGGCGCCATGGCGTATCCTTTCCTAAAGGCTAAAGGCCATGATGTTGGCAAATCTCTTTGCTCCGATGAAGACGTTAAGCTGGCATCCAGCATTCTTAGAGCTGACAAAGGAAATAAGGTAGTTCTTCCTGAAGACCATATTGCTGCCCAAGACATTGATGGCGAATGCAAAACAGTTAATGCAAGAGGTATCGAGGAAGGCTGGATGGGACTTGATATTGGCCCCTCCACTATCAACCGCTACGAAAACGTTTTAAAAGACGCAAAAACTGTTCTTTGGAACGGACCGATGGGCCTTTTTGAAAATCCAAAGTATGCAAAGGGAACGATGGCACTTGCAAAAGCGCTTGCTGACTCCCAAGCATTCACTCTTGTGGGTGGTGGCGACTCTGTTTCTGCCGTTCAAAAATCGGGTCACGCAGACAAGTTCTCGCACATTTCTACAGGTGGCGGAGCTTCACTTGAGTACATCGAAAAAGGACAACTTCCTGGTATCCAGGCCCTAAAATACGGAGTTTAAAATGGCAAAATCATACATTGTTGGAAATTGGAAAATGAATCAAAATCGCCACGAGCTCAATGAGTTTTTCGGCCATCTTGAAAAAGAGGAACTTAATCCAGGCAATTTCTGGATTGCTCCTCAATTCATTCACATTCAAACATGTATTGAAAAGACCAATAAAGTTCCGCTAAAGATTGGAGCCCAGAACTGTTCCGATCAAACAAGCGGAGCCTTCACTGGTGAAATTAGCCCTTCATCCTTGGCCGACATTGAGGCACACTTTGTAATTCTTGGGCACTCTGAGAGAAGAGCTCTATTCAATGAAAGCAATGAGCTTATAAACTCCAAAGTCAAAGCGGTAATGGGCAACAAGCTCGTTCCAATTCTATGTGTTGGTGAAACCCTTGAACAGAGGGAGTCAAATGAGACCATGAATGTGGTTCTCGATCAGGTTACAAAAGGACTTCAGGGTGTAAAGCTTGGAGCCGAAGATGATATTATTATTGCCTATGAACCGGTTTGGGCCATTGGAACGGGGAAAACAGCAAGCCCTGAGCAGGCCGAAGAGGTTCATGCAGGAATAAGAGAAAAGCTTAAAGAGCTATACCCAGAGTGTGGAGAAAACATATCCATTCTTTACGGTGGAAGTGTAAAACCTAATAATATTGATGACTTAATCAAGCAGCCAAACATTAATGGCGGGCTTGTGGGGGGAGCGAGCCTTAAAGCTGAAGACTTTATGGCCCTTTGCAGAGCAATAAATTAGGGGTTTGCAAACGCGCATAACTTTGATAAAAATTTTCAACTAAATAAAATAAGGATTTTAAAATATGATCACTGGTCTTGTTATTCTTCACGTAGTTATCTGTATTCTTCTAACGATTGTTGTATTGCTTCAATTTGGAAAAGGTGCCGAAGCAGGTGCTATGATGGGACAGGGTGCTTCCCAGGCCGTATTTACTTCAGCTTCAAAAGGCAACTTCTTTACAAAGATGACAACCTTTTTAGCGATCGCATTTATGCTTAACTCAATTGCTCTTACAACAATTAAGTCCAAGTCAGCCAGCGAGTCTATCTTTGACGATGAAGCTCCAATCGCAGCTCCTCTTAACCCAGACGCTGGAAAAGAAGAAGCAGCTCCTACTACGGAAGCTCCTGCAGAAACTAAATAATTAAAAATTTGATTTGAAATACCTAAGGCCTGCAAATGCAGGCCTTTTTATTTGGTGCTCTTGTTAAAAAGAAAGCTTCTTTGGGCTGTTTTAAAGTGCTTTGATATCTCTTCTAGGATCAATTCTGCATGCTCTCTGCCTTTAGTCTCAAGAACCGCCTCTACAATTGACTCTTGCAACTCTAGATACGGAGCGTTTCTTTCATGCGTGACCTGAAGAATGTTTCCACCCATGTCCTTCACAAGCCTTGTAAATTCATAAAGCGAGCCTGGCCTGTCATCAAGAAGCAGATCAATTTTGATTCTTCTGTGGGATTCTAATAAACCTTTCTCAATGATTCTATCAACAAGGTTAATATCGATGTTTCCACCACAGATGATAAGGACGATGTTCTTATTCTTGAATTGTCTTGGATTTCTATTATAAAGCTCATTAAATGCCGCAAGAGCAATTGCTCCAGCGCCCTCAGTAACAATTCTTGCCTGTTCCATTAGCTCTAGGAGTGCTAGTGCCGTTTGGTCGTCAGGGATGTGAACTGCCTCATCAATGATATCATCCAGCAGTCCATACATCTCTTTGTTTGGCTCTTTAACTTTAATTCCATCAGCAAAAGTTGCAACACTTTCGCCGGGAACAAGTTTCCCTTGTTGAAGAGATTTGGCCATGGAGCTTGCGCCGCTAGCTTGAGTTCCTATGATCTTGGCGTTCGGAAATAGTTCTCGAGTCGTTTGGCCAACTCCGGCCATAAGACCACCACCACCAATAGCTCCGAATAAGTAATCAATATTGTCTATTTGGTTTTTAAGCTCGTGTCCTATTGTCCCCTGTCCAGCTATAACTAAGGGGTCATGAAATGGGTGCACCAAAACCTTATCGTTTTCTTCCAGGTAGTGTTTTAAAAATTGAAAGCTCTCATCCACGTTGTCGCCTTCAAGTATCACTTTTGCTCCAAGCGACTCTGTGTTTAATATTTTAATGATTGGAGAGGGTTTAGGCATGATGATGGTTGCCTCGACTCCCAGTTTTTGGGCGGCCCACGCAACACCTTGAGCGTGGTTGCCCGCACTTACAGCAACTACACCTTTTTTCTTTTCTTCGTCAGAAAGATTATAGATTTTATTAGCCGCTCCTCTTAATTTGAAGGAGCCCACAGGTTGAAGACTCTCCAGCTTAAGAAACACATTTGCTTCATACTTCCTGGATAGCCAGTCGTTTTTAATGAGAGGTGTAGCCGGGAGAAGTGATGATATAAGTTTATACGCTTTTTCAAATTCTTTGGAATCGATTTTCATTTTTTATGCTTAACCTTTTTCGATGTCTTTTTCTTTTTGTCTTCCTCTTCCATTATGACCCTAATTTTTCCAAAGTCTTCATTGTTGAACATCTCTTCAATTTCCTCAATTGGAAGCACTTCATAAGGGATGGAAGGGTCAAAGCTGTCGGCCATTTTTAGTTCTTTGGCGGTGCTTACTTTTGAGTGTTTAACATGCGCGGCAAAGACTTTAAAGATCTTAGGGTCAAGTTTTTTACCCGTCGTCTTGCTCATGATATCAATCGCCTCTGAGACGGTTAGAACATTGCTATAACTTCTTTTGGTGGTGACGGCGTCAAAGAAGTCTGCGATTGCGCACACTCTTGCGAGAAGGTGGATTTCCTGCTCTTTTAGATTGTTTGGATAGCCTGTTCCATCCCAATTTTCATGGTGTTCGTGAATGACTCTTCCAATTGTTTTTACATCAATCCCCTCTTCTATCTCTCCGGCGCCATTTAAAAGTAAATTGATGCCAAAGTCAGGGTGTTTTTTGATTTCATGGTATTCGGCGTCCGACAGTCCGCTAGGATTGTTTAAGATGTTGGTTGGAATCTTTATTTTACCAAGGTCGTGCAAAAGGCCGCCAAGTCCTGCGTGCATAAGCTCAGTTCGCGAGGCGTTCTTTTTTAGAGCTCTAACGATAGTAATACAATACATGGCCACGTTGATGGAGTGATCATATGTGTAAAAGTCATGGCCGCTCATTTTCCCAATGAGACCTCTCAGGGAGTCAATATTGTAGTCGTCCAACACATCGATCATGGACTCAACCGCGTCTCTACATCCATGAACCGTTTCAACTAACACTTCAGTGCTGAACTCTTTGTCTTCATCAAAGACCCTGTGCAAATACTCGATAGCGGTTTCTTTTATAAAGTCAGCGGCTTTTTCATCCGGCACTTCCACGTTTCCCACGAGACTTTGCATGTAGAACTTTCTCTGATCTTCGGGCACGTATAGTTGATGATATTTCTTTTTCAACTCGCTTAGGTCTTCATCCTCCAGGGTCTCTCCTTTAGGGAAAAGCTTTATAAACTTTTGCTTAGACTCTAGAGAGGATGAATTTACGTATAGATCATAGCCTAGAGGCACATCCTTCAAGATTAGATCGTAGCGAACTGAAAAATAGCTTTTTACACTCAAAGCCCATCTCCTAAAGGCACTCTTGCCTCATATTAAGCACTGTTTAAATCGTTTCGGATTATTTTAAAGAAAGATTTAACATTAAAAACTGGACTTTCTCTATCGGTGAAATATGGTCTATTTTATCCCGACAGACCTTCTCACAACAGTTTTCCAAGTTTCCAACATTACAAACTTTCGGCATTTATTCTCCGCTAGGCCGTAAAAATTTATTTACATGTTTTTACCCAATTTCTACGATCGCCTCACTGAAGTTAATTCAAATCTTCAAGGAAGGAGAACAAATATGAAAATTTCAATGTACTTAATATTGTCCGCATTTTTACTAACAGTTGGTTGTAAAAAAGGCGGCAATGGATCTTCTTCAGATCCAACAGACACAACTGATCCAAAAACAACAACTTCAACTGACGGCGACAAACCAGATCTATCAGGAGCTGATCCTAACTGTGTCGAAACAATCGGTCTCGACAAAGTTGGAGCAAGCCCAGAGGTTATTATCGGAACAAACACTTGGTACTCCTCTGGCTCAATTACAGACACCATGATGAAAGCAAACGCTCAAGCAACTGTGTATGTAAGAATGTCCAACAGTAGATGTACAGGATTCTTGGTAAATGATGACACAATCATGACCAATAACCACTGTATTGCAAATTCATCTCAGGCAAGAGGTGTGACTGTTAAGTTTGACTATGTTGCTGGCAAATCTAGCAAACAATACACTTGTGATCAGTTCATCGGAACCAACTCTGGTCTCGACTTCACTTTGATTAAGTGTAAGGGAAGTCCAGGAAAAGATTATCCTCAAGTGGTTTTAGCCGACTATCAAGGCAAAACCAATGATTCTATTTATGTGGTTCACCAAAACTGTGACTACAGAACTAGCTATGGCTGTTCTCCAACACAAAAGGTTTCTACAGGAAGACTTGTAGGTTACAACTCCACACAGGTTAAGCATAACGCTGACACTTTGCCAGGATCATCAGGAAGTCCGATCTTTGACAAGGAATCGCACAAAGTGGTGGCCATCCACAACGCAGGCCTAAACCACGGCCCAAACAATGGTGGAACAAACTATGGGATTCAGATGTACAAGATCATCGACAACATCAAAAGTAGATTCCCAAGCGTGAAGATCAATACATCTTCAACTAGATCGCCTGCTTACAATGTATGTGACTAAAAAAGTAAAGGATATAGAGTTTCAAGTTTGCCCACTAGGATGGTGAGCGATAAATTTGAAAACACAAGGCCTCGTTAATCCGAGGCCTTTTTATGTTGAGAGATTAGTTAAATTCTTTCATACTCGCATTAGAATTCTTCAATCCCCGCAGGTTGTTTAATCATAATCTCCATTAGAACTGGTTTAAGTGCGTTCAGTTAGTGCAACTGGCCACAGTTAGACGCGCAACACAAAAAACCTGATTGGGAGCAGAATGCTTTACGAAGAAATGCATATTGGCAAAAAAAAGACCCCGACTAAGCGGGGCCTCATATTAAGAAAATCTAAAATTTGATCTCTAGAATGGAATGTCATCTGAAGCAAAGTTTGCGTCAGTTGAAACATTGTAGTCTTTTTGAGACTGGTCGTTGTTGCTCTGAGGAGCTGATTGGTTGTAGCTAGAATCATAAGAAGATCCGCTGTTTGCTTGAGCTCCACCAATGAACTGTACAGTGCTTGCGTTGATTTCAGTCGTGTATCTCTTTTGACCGTTGTTGTCTTCCCAAGAACGAGTTTGAAGTCTTCCTTCAACGAATGCCTGACGGCCTTTAGAAAGGTATTGGTTGCAAAGCTCAGCAAGCTTTCCCCAAACAACGATTCTGTGCCATTCAGTTCTTTCTTGTTTTTGACCAGTGGCCTTGTCTGCCCATGACTCAGAAGTTGCCATTGAAAAGTTACAAACTGCAGCTCCAGATGGTGTGTATTTAAGTTCAGGATCCTGTCCCAAACGACCCAATAAGATTACTTTATTAACGCTCATTGTCTCTCCTTATGTGTTTGAATAAGCTCTTTCTATGATAAATAAAACCAAAATAAAAGCTGATTTCTCAGTTTTCATACTTATTACACATACAAATGGGCACTTAGGTCAAATGTTTCTAGATTAGCGCTAATAAAGGAGTTCGGGGCGCCACCCCATTATTGAATTTCTTGATTTTCGACAATCTTTTCAGGTTCTGACGGTGCTTCAAGATTCTGGACCATCTCCTCTTTTTTCTCGGTAAGCTCGGGGTAGTTGGTCTGCCAAAATGTTTCTACTTTTCGCTTAGCGACCTTTACGTCTCTTCTGTACCAAGTGGCATCGAATCCACAGTATGGACATGGGATTTCTTTTCTATAGAGAAGCTTGTTGGCCATCTCAACAATTGGCCAAAAGAACAATGAAACAAACACACCTTTAACACCCATAAACGGAAATAAAAGAGTGCTTACAAAAGCTGTGAGGATGGTTAGCTGGAGATAGTTTTTCCAGTTAAGGTTCTTAGAGTACTTCATTTGTCTCGGAGCTCTACATAAGGCACAAAGGAAGTGCTTTCTAGGATTTTTTACTTTATAAAACCTCGATGACTTCAATGGATTATCCTTTTTGATGCTCATTTTAATACTCTCCTCCTCTGCTTTAATTAAACCACATTCATGACTTTGCCTGGTAGACGGTAAAATAGGCCTCCGGGACATCTTCATGTCCCAGGGGTGAAATGAACAATAGGTGTGCATTAGATAGGATAGAGAAGGGTTTGCCGAATTTCGCGAACGTACAGCCTCCACAGATCGGCACCCTGTGGATGCCTATACTATATTCAAATGCTATACCAAGTATCTGACCAAAACAGGTGCCTACTATCAACCACTTATGGATGGGCTTTCCTGCAAATCTTTGCTAAAATGACCCCACTAGGTGACAAAGCGCTCCCAAAGTTCTTATGGACGAGGATTTTAAGATCAAAACGATACTTCGCAATGCCCGCGGGCAGATGACAATATTTTTTGCGACCACCATACTGGCGTTGATAACCTTCATCGCTTTTATCATCAATATTGGTATTTTCGTAAAGGCCAAGATCAATTTGCAAAACGCAGTGGACGCGGCTGCCTTTGCTGGTGCCAGTGTTCAAGCAAGACAACTAAGCAACATCTCTTACCTCAATTGGGAAATGAGAAATGTTTATAAAGAATGGATGTTTAAAAACTACGTTCTTGGAAACCTAAGTCTTGATGAAATTTCAGGTCCAGCGGGAAATCCCGTTAATTATAGAATGGAACCATGGGGAACTGGCGGTGGCACTGTTTATGATGGATACAATGTCCCTTCAGTCTGTCTCGACTTCAAATCCTCTGGTAGTGTTTCAGTTTGTAAAAAAGCATTAATTCCAGGTCTTCCAAGATTTGCTCGATCCGACGTTTTAGGAATGGAAGAGACAATGGACTCCTTCATTGATGCTCTTGCAGACCAAAAGGCAAGTGACTGCTCAAGAAGATCAAATATAAACTTTCTTACAAACTTTATTTGGGCGTACAACGTAACCGGAGTTCCCCAGCTAATGGACTCCACAATTGACGCCCCAGAAGTTGCTGCAGATAGAATGGGAGCTTTCCCAGATGCGTTCAACCTTGCATTAAGAATTAGAAATCTTGAAGCGCAAGTTAACAAAAGCCCATATCAGGGAGTCTGTGTCGGCAACGTGCCTGGCTGTCAAAGAGACATAAACACGATAGTTGGAAGTGAACAGTCTCCAGCAAATGAAAGGGTGTACAAGGCCTTCTATTCTGCCTTCAGAAATCTTGGGGGCCAGGATTGCGGAGAAGAAAACAGTGATGAGCTCAAGTGCAGGTTCAAGCTTAGCGAGCTTCCTCCCCGCCTGCCAAGTCTTGGCAACGAATTCTCTCTTTCAAATCAGCTTATCCCCAATAACACGTTGGCCAGAAGAAAGTATTACTTAGACTTAAAACTGATGCCTGTAAATTACGCCACCTTTTTCACTATGTTAGCACCAGTTACCCAAGCAAACGGGATTAGCGTGGCCGGGATAAACGCTGAATCCACAGCGCAATGTGTAGCAACCAAAGTCGGAATGCCTGTTCCCGGATATCCTCTGGGTTTTGTAAAAAATCCTGATGTATTAACTTACTACGCAGTCAAAGGAGAGAGCGACTTTGTAGGACTGTTCAATCCTTTTGCAAGTGAATCAATAAAACTTACTGCCTATGCCGCAGCTAAGCCATTTGGCGGAAGAGTTGGCCCTATGATTTTCAATGTAACCCATGGCGGTGGGAATCCATCCTACCTTTTGCCTAGAGCGCCACACTTTAAAACAAGTCCTTATGTTAGTGCAATGGACAATACTAACCCAGTCGATTGGGCCGGAAACGTCACTACAAGCACAGAGTATCAGGAGGGCATGCCTATCCCTGGGAATTATGGAGGAGTTGGCGGAGGTTTCTGGTTGAAGGACGAGACCACTCCTATTGGTGGTTGGATAGATTCTGGGTCTATCTTTTTTGCCGTGCCTAATATTCCCTATGATTACCCGAGCGGATCTCCTAATGACACTTCTCACTTTGCTGGAACATCCGTTGAAATTATAAAGCCAATTCCAGCTGGAGGCTCGATTGGAACCAGTGCAGGACTCTACAATGGGAATGTTTTCACAAAGCTGAAAAGCAATCTCGCAGGGCTCACAACAGGTGCAACGATTTCTATTGAAGCCATAAATGATGCAATTCTCTCTTCCAGGGCCCCAACACTTTACGACGCCGTGAACTACTTAATTCCCACTCCTGAAACCTTGAACGAAGAAGTTGGCGTAGACTCTTATGGAATAATCTTAAACGAGACAACTGAAGCGGTTGGCGACAATGTGGTTTATGATATGTCCCTCTACGCACCTTTAATTGACCCCGACGACCCAAATGCTCTTTACCAAGGCACTAGTGACCTCGTTAATATATTGCAGGAGTACTTAGCCAGACAGGAGCCCGCAATTTTGAAGTATAGAGGCTCAATGAATGTTGCAAGTCAGTTAATATACAAAAAGAACTTTTCCACAAGAACAAGTGCAAATTACGGCCTTGCTGCCGCTCAAACTATTTCCGATATCGGAGACTCATCAGTCTATGACTCAACGGACATAAGTACAATTTACGGTGCTCTACCAGGCTGCAGAAGCGTTAATGGAAAGTTCGTTTGGTTCTTCACTGGCAACTCTAGCCTTGTAAACAATAGTTCGGGAGACTGCCTCATAAGAAACACTCTAACCAATCTAATGGAAGCGCACTGGAATGAACTAAATTCAGTTCAAAGGGCCTATTACACAGGTAGATTTGCCCTTCCTAACAGTGATGTTAGAAACAAGCTCTTCAGTGCTTATCGACCAGGAGAAATGAGCGATGCCACTCCAAACGGAGAGCATACCAACTTTTTCACTGGCCTAAGAACCAATATGAACAGGAACTTCTACTCTTCGAAGTTTGTAACCATCAAATCTGTAAGTGCTGGCAGCTCCTCGGACACATACAATGGAAACTTTGCTCTATTCTCTGAGGGAGTTCCATTTAACCAAGGCTCAGGCAACACTGAAGGCACATTCAAAAATACATTGATTCCTCAAGAATTAAATATTGATCTCTCCCAAATACAGCATTAAAATTTGAATAGCTCTTGTAATTAAAATGCTCCAATATATACTATTTACATAAATATTATTTAAACCAATAACAAGGACTTGAAAGTGGCAAAGAAGAAAGCAACAAAGAAAAAAGCTACTAAAAAGGTAGCCAAGAAAACTGCTAAAAAGAAGGTGGCTAAAAAAGCTGCTAAGAAGAAAGTGGCAAAGAAGGCCACGAAGAAAAAAGCGACTAAAAAGAAAGTAGCAAAAAAAGCTACGAAGAAAAAAGCCGCTAAAAAGAAAGTAGCCAAAAAGGCCACAAAGAAAAAAGCCGCTAAAAAGAAAGTAGCCAAAAAGGCCACAAAGAAAAAAGCTGCTAAAAAGAAAGTAGCGAAAAAAGCTACAAAGAAAAAAGCCGCTAAAAAGAAAGTAGCGAAAAAAGCTACGAAGAAAAAAGCCGCTAAAAAGAAAGTAGCAAAAAAAGCCACAAAGAAAAAAGCAGCTAAAAAGAAAGTGGCAAAGAAAGCCACTAAGAAAAAAGCGACTAAAAAGAAAGTAGCAAAGAAGGCTACAAAGAAAAAAGCAACTAAGAAGAAAGCTGCCAAAAAAGCTACTAAAAAGAAAGTAGCTAAGAAGGCCACAAAGAAAGCTGCTCCAAAGAAGGTAGCTAAGAAAGCGACCAAAAAGAAGGCCGCTCCTAAAAAGGCTGCAAAGAAAACTACAGCAAAAAAGAAAACAGCAACCTCTAAGCCTAAAAAAGAAGAAGTGAAGGTTGAGGACGAAAAGCTTGAAACGAAGCCTTTGGCACCAGTGGTTCCCAAACCAGCTCTTCCACCAGAAGAGACTGAAGAGAAAGAGTTCGACGCTGTTGAAACAAATGGGAAATTGGCCGACGAGTACAATCCAGACGACGAGATCGATGAAAGCTCTTTTGGATACGGATGGAGCTATGACGAAAATCTTGATGCGAAACTCGACTCACCAGAAGAGGTGGAGAAAGAAGAAGAGCTTTTCGACGAAGATGCTGAGTACGCCCAGGGAAAACCTGTAGGTTATGACTTAGACGATAGTGGAAACGACTAAGATTTCTAACTTCATAAGTGGCCGAAAGGCCACTTTTAGTTTTTACTGGGGTTAAAAAAGGAGAATCTATGAAGTTGGAACTTTATTATTACGAACAATGCCCTTTCTGCCGTATTGTGCTTGAAAAAATAAAATCACTAGGCCTTCAGGATTCCATTGAATTCAAGAACACAATGGAAAGTCCCCAGTTTAGAACTGATCACCTGAATATAACCGGCAGAACAACTGTTCCATGTTTGTACGTGGACGGTGAGCCAATGTTCGAGTCTAGCGACATTGCAAATTGGCTTTAAGAGAATCAAAACGCTATTTAAGGAACTAGAATGGAAATTCGCGACCCGGTCCACGGATCAATCAAAATTCAAAAGGAAGAAGTTCAAATTCTTGAGCATCCCTTCTTTCAACGCTTGAGAAACATCAAGCAACTTGGTTTTTCCGAATACGTCTTCCCGGGAGCGACCCATACAAGATACCTGCACTCTATAG
Source organism: Halobacteriovoraceae bacterium (assembly GCA_002711995.1). Lineage (GTDB taxonomy): Bacteria > Bdellovibrionota > Bacteriovoracia > Bacteriovoracales > Bacteriovoracaceae > UBA845. The sequence continues at coordinate 363,763 of PASN01000009.1, forward strand.
GTGTCATGCATGTCGTCACCAAGGTTTTTGACACTGTCTTTAAGGACATAACATATGATAGCGATTGGCTTAGACTTAGAGAAACTGTGCGCTTGGCGTGTCTTCTTCATGACATTGGCCATGCTCCGTTAAGTCACACGACAGAATTTGTTATGCCACAGGTAAGCGAGCTTAAGCTTCCAAAAGCTTTCGCTCCAAAGAACGACAGACAGGCAAGCCACGAGGACTACACCATAAAGTCAATTGTAGATTCAAGCTTCACTGAGTCTTTTAAAGGAGTTAGTGAAAAGTTTGGAGTAAAACCCACAATGATAGCGGGACTTATTATTGGTGAGTGTCTCGATGATGACTATTTCACAATAAATGGGACTAACTACTTCCCTATTCTTCACCAACTAGTTTCCAGTGAAATGGACTGTGACCGCATGGACTATCTCCTGCGTGACTCCTATTTTTGTGGAGTAAGCTACGGAAAATTCGACCTGGACTGGATTATCGACAACCTAAGAAAGGCTGAAGTCGACAACAAGTGCTACCTTGGAATCTCAGAGAGAGCGGTGTCAACTTTTGATGACTTTCTTCTTTGTCGTTTTCATATGTTCTTGATGGTTTACTTCCATTATAAAGCAGTTTGTCTTGAAAAAATGCTAGAGAGGTATTTCGCCTCTTCAAACAACGAGTATTCAATTCCTGCGGACATAGAAGAGTATCTTCATCATGATGACCATTTCTTAATGAAGGTTTTAAGAGGCTCTAAAAACGAGTGGGCATCCAAGATAATCTTGAACAACATCCCTCCAAAGATTTTTGAAACCTTCGGCACAGATCAATTGAAAACTCTTGATGAAATAGAAAGTTATCTAAAAGAGAACAATATAGACTTTATTAAGTGCTCCTCCTCAGGACGACTCTCCAAGTATTATATGGATGGGGATAATAGTTCAAATAAATACCCAATCAAGGTTGTTAGAGAGCAGCCCATTCTTAAAGGTCGAAACTTCATTCAAAACATCAATGAGGCCACAGACCTTTTTGAAAAATTCAGCAAGTCCCACAGAGTTAACAGACTCCACTGTGACTTTAAGGAATTAAGCGACAAGCAGATACAGGAAATTAGGAATCTGGCCGACTCTCTATGAACTTAAACAAGATCATCATCTACAGCCTTCTTCTACTAACCTACTTGGGACTATCCAAAAGTCTCTCGCCTTCAGAGTTTGGAATTAGCTATGTGTTTAATGAAGAAAGCCTATCTTCACTTATAAAGGGAGCCCCTGTGTCCGTGATCTTGGTGGACACCCACAGCACAGGATTTATCATTAAAACCTACTATCAAAAGTATAAAGTGGTTTATGGCTTCCAAACCTATGAAGAGCTGATAGTGAGAACATCAAGAGCGTTTACTCAAAAAAATAAAGACTACATAGGCATGTCTATTTTTAGAAGATCAGAAGATTTAAATGAGTCCTTCACCCCTCTCCCTCCTGGGAGCGTGTTCATAGGCAACCGCGACTTTGGACGCTGGAGAAACACGAGCAAAGGCAAGGTTTGGAGCTTCTACCGCGCATACCGATACATTCCGCAATACACAGGCCTTAAAAGCTACACTGCAACTTACAATGTTTTCCAACAGATTCAAAAAAGTGTTCGTGACAATACCCCATTTTTTGGCTTTAATGATGAGTTTGGGACCAAAGGAAGCATCACAAAAAGAGAGTTTCCAGCATACTTTAAAAAAGACAGAAATGATCAGTTCGATTTAAAAGACTACTTTTCTGACATCGTAAAAAGAAACTTCAGGGCCAGCAGAGGGGCGCAATGAACGAGATTTTTGACAAGCTGCTAATTCGTTTTTTATTCACAGTCTTTATTTGTCTAGGACTGCTTTTCTATAAGTACGCACACGTTCTTTTCTACCCATCTCAAAAGAAGCAGATTCTTAAAAAGATCTACCCTTCAGAGAACTATGTGGACACACTTCATGTTTTTTCAAGACTAATTGGTATAGCCATAATTTTCTCAACCCTAGAGTTCAATGAGTACATTGGCTTTGTGAGAAGTGTTTTGGACTTTTTCATTCTTGGAACCAGTGGCATCGTTCTTTACCTATTCTCTCTATACATTATGGACAATATTGTTTTCTACAATTTTGAATATAAAGATGAGGTGTTAAAGAAAAGAAACGCATCTTATGGAATCGTCTCCTTCTCTCAATCAATCTGTATGGCCTTTTTGGTAAGGAGCATATTTCAGGAGTCTGAACATTCACTAATCATTTTATTTATTTTATGGCTTTTTGCGCTTGTGCTGTTTGGCTTTTCCACAAAGCTATATGGATACGTCTCCAAGCTTTCCTTTAATAGCTTAATGATTCAAAAGAACTTAGGCCTTGCCTTCTCTTACTCTGGCTTTCTATTTGGGAACGCCTTGATCATTATGGCGGCCTTTCACCATGAGCATCACGATATAGTTTCCTACTGCATTCAGGTAGTGCTTAAAACACTTCTTGGGGCCTTAATTTTTCCTATATTTAGAGCTGGCGTGACTCAAGTGTTTCAAATCCAAGAAGGCCCGACAGAGGGACAGACAACTGAGATTCCACACCTAGGCTATGGAATTTACGAGGGTTCTGTATTTTTAATGGTTGGACTGCTTACATCTATCATTATCGGACAAATTCACTTTGGAACTATTTACCCGTTCTTCTAGGCGCTAACCAATTTGTTTACAATGGTATTTGAAGACTAGTTTGAAGGAGTGCCATGAAGGACAAGTTGGAAAACAATATTTTCTCCAAATTGGAAAAGATAGAACAGCGCCTGGATAAAATGGAGCGCAGACTCGAGCGCATGGACCAACAAACAAAAACGGCCTTCCAAACAATCCAAGCCCAAATGGTTAGAGTGAAGAATGGTGAAAAACTTCCAGACGACTACCTACTAAATAGACGTGGCTACAACGATCTCTCTCCTGAAAAGGCACAGAGAATCTTTGGTGAAAAAAATAGAGACTTTATACTGTTAGATGTATCCGAGAAGGCCTTCCACAGGCCACAAGGCTTTCCTGAGGCCATCCACTTACCATTGGAAGAATTGGGTATAAGACACAAAGAGCTTCCAAATAAAACATCAAGCATGATGATTATATCCGAAGACGGAACCCGCTCAATATTGGCATGCGAGCTTTTAAACAAGCATGGTTTTTACAATTTAAACAATGTTTCCGGTGGATATAAGTATTGGCCACAAGAAAGAAAAGAGACCAAGCTAAGGATCGCATAAACTAGAACAAGGTTTGCTGTTTATCGTCTGACTTTATCTTTTGGTGAAAGGTTTCCAAAGTAAGGGTGATTCGATCGAGCTCCACTTCCCCTATTCTTTTCAAATATTCGTTTTCAAGCTCTTCTATAACTTCCAACATGTTTATCTTGAACTTTTCTCCGTACTCAGTCAGGAAAACACGCTGCTCTCTTTTGTCCTGCTCACCCTTTCTACGAACGATATAGCCTCTTTTTTCAAGTTCGTTCAGATGACTTGTCATAGTCTGCTTTTTAAGACCACAGGCATTTCCCACCTCTTTAATCGAGGGAGTCTCCATTTCACAAACATTTGTCAGGATCTCTAAAAAACTAGGTCTAAGATCAATGAAGCCTTTTTGCTGAAGGGCCTCAAGAAGGTCATTTGAGTAGTGCCGATAAATTTTCTTTAGTAGGCTTCCTACCTTGGCTATTCGATGCATAATACTATTTTAGTACAAAATAGTATTATTTCCATACCTTTTTGCTAAATACTTAGATTTTCTAAAGCAATCGTAAGCTCTTCACTTAATTCAGGGGTTTGACTACCTTCATCTCCTGCCTCTGCCAATAATTCCATTGCAGCTCCTGGACGAAATGCGGAGGTTTCAAACTCACTGGTGCCTTCATACCACAAGGACATCTTAACGAGCTTTTTCATTTGTCCATGATCCAGATGCATAGTGCTTGCTTTGGCGATTGAAGTGGTGGCCGATAGTGCGATGATGGCGATAAAGAGACGTTTAAGCATTTAAAATTTCCTTAATCTTTAAGTTTCAGACAAGAACATTTTCCCAAAAACTAAGAAATTTCTCCACATCAGTGGAGGCATTTACAACCCCCTGTTAGAAAACTAACACCCCTTAAACTAAGAATATTTACCTATTTAGAGTAGGTTAAAACAAGTTTCTGGAGTTACTTATTGAGGTAACCAACCCAATGCAGATTCCAAAGGTCAGAATACTGGAGCCACCATACGACATAAGAGGCAGCGGAAGGCCTACAATTGGCATAAGTCCCATGACCATCGACATGTTTATGAAGGTGTGCCAAAAGAAAATTGCCATAAGCCCTATGGCCAATATGGAGTCAAAGAATCGAAGGGACGACCCCGCAAGCCATATAAACCGCATCAATAGAATAATGTACAAACTTATCAAAACCACAGATCCAAAGAAGCCGTGCTCTTCATTATAAATAGAGAAAACAAAGTCGGTGTGATTCTCCGGCAGATAGTTAAGTGACGCCTGAGATGACTTTTTAAAGCCTTTTCCAAACCACCTTCCGGATCCGATCGCAATTTCCGATTGAATCGCATTGTAGCCAGACCCTTTCGCGTCGGCATAGGGATCAATAAAGGTCAGAATTCTTTTCTTTTGATATTCTTTCAGTCCAAATTTATACATGACTGAGCCACTGATAAGGCCTAGAAGAACAATCACTCCTATGGATTTCCATCTGAGTCTTTTATAAAAGCTCACCACCAAGAAAATTAAAAGAAGCAATAAACCTGTTCCCAAGTCTGGCTGAACGACAATCAATACGGTTGGAATGATCGTAATTATAAAAGGCACGATAAGATCTTTTAGATAAAGCTCTTTCTCAGGACTGTTCTTTGTGTAATATCTCGCAAGGGCCAGGGCCAAGGATATTTTCATAAGCTCCGATGGCTGAAGTCTAAAACCTCCAAAGACAAGCCACCTTTGAGCGCCCATGCCCTCTTTACCCATAATTAAAACAAGTATAAGAAGCAGCACATTAAAAGCGTAGGCCCAATAAGCGAGTCTGAACATGGACTTTGGTGGAAACATGCTGATGCCAAAAGCAATAACGTTTGCCAGAGAAAACCAAAGGATTTGAGATTTAAACAGATTCTGCATGTGAGCAGATGAGTGGGAGTGAGTTGCCGAGTACAAATTTAAAACACCCACAATAAAGATAGCGAGCATAGTCACCATGAAGGTGTAATCGTATTTTTTAAAAAACTCTAATATGGCTCTGTTCACTTTTATCCTCTAGTCTTCTTGAGCAGAATCGTCCTCTGCACCTGATGCGCTCTCTTGCGCTTCATTCTCTTTTTTGGCCTTCTCACGCGCAGCATTTCTCTTTCTTAAAAAACTCAAATACTGTGCCTTCTCTTTCTTGGCGAACTCTTTGTGCTTTTCTGGCAGGTATTTTTGCATATATTGGCTGACAACTTTTTCAACAACAGGCGCGGCCGCAGTTGATCCACCACAACCGTGCTCAACCAATGCGGCAACAGCAATTTTAGGATCGTCATATGGCGCGAAGGCCACAAACACCCCATGGTGTCTAAATTCATATGGCATCTCAGAACATTTCGAATAAAGATTCTCTGCACTCTGGGCTCTAATAACCTGACTAGTTCCAGTCTTCCCGGCCATATTGTTGCCAAAGCCTCTTCTCCACCAAGCAGTGCCTTTTGGTTGATTCACAACTCTATGAAGGCCTTCTCTAACAGCGTTCCAAGTCGAGTCTTTAAGTTCGATCTCTCTAATAAGCTCTGGTTCGTACTTTTTAATTAACTTTCCGTTGTAATCGAAAACCTCGTCCACAACGTATGGTTTAAAAAGCTTCCCTTTTGTGGCCAGCGCCGCATAGGCGTTTGCTAGCTGAAGAGTTGAAGTCAAAACATAGGATTGTCCAATTGAACAAGAAAGAGTTTCACCTTGCTGCCATGGGATTCCATTTCTTTTAAGCTTCCACTCTTTGGTTGGAATAAGGCCAGAAACTTCTCTTGGAAGGGAAATTCCCGATCTTTGGCCAAAGCCAAACATCTTTGCGTATTTTGCAAGGGAATCTATATCCATGTCAGTTGCGGCCTTGTAAAAGAAGATATTGCAAGACTGCATCAGGGCGTCTCTAACATTGACCTTCTCGGTCCCCCAACGCTTCCAGCTGTGATAAACACGCCTTCCAAGTCGGTAAGTTCCATGACATCTTATTTTAGTGTTTGGATTTATAATCCCCTCTTCCAAAGCTGCAATAGCGGTGAAAGGTTTGAAAGTTGATCCAGGAGAAAAGTGCTCCTGAATGCTTCTATCCCTTAGAGGGTTTTCTTCGTTGGTAATTAATGAATTCCAATATTCAGTAGTAAGACCGCGGCTAAACTGGGAAGGATCGAATGCCGGAGTCGACACCATGGTTAAAATCTTTCCAGTTTTCACATCCAAGGCCACGAGACTTCCAGACTTACCTTTTAACGCTTCATAGGCGGCAACTTGCATGTCGCGATCAATTGTGAGCTTTAAGTTCTTTCCAGGTCTTGGCATCTTATCTTGAATGCCCTGAAAGAGGTTGTCGGTGTTGATGTATTTCTTCTTTCTTCCAAGAGCGTCCACCTCAACATATTCAAATCCGTTTTCACCACGAAGGGTTTTATCCATCTCCTCTTCGATGCCAAATTGACCAATGAAGTCACCTAGATGGTAATCCAGTTTGTCTCTGCTTCTATATTTTGGAAGTTGTTGTTGGGAGATCTCTGAAATGTATCCAAGAAGGTGCGCGCCAACTTCGCCGTCCACATACTCACGGCTAATAAAGGTGTCCACACTGACCCCAGGAAGAGATGCGTTTTCAGTTTCTATTTGGGCGACTTCCTTCAAGGAAATGTTCTTCTTTATAATGATAGGACGATACCTTGCTTGAGAAGAGTGTTTTTTGATTGTGGATTTTACGTCCTTGATATCCATATCCAATATGGATGCCAGTCTATTAAGAGTTTCATCCTTGTTCTTTAAATATTGCCTAGTCAGTACAGCGTCAAAACGAGGAATATTGTCCACAAGAAGCTGATCATTTGTTGAATAGATCATCCCTCGAGGAGCTCTTGCAATCTCTTTTCTCAATCGGTTTTGAATTGAGAACTTGTGGTACTGATCACCCTTGTAGACCTGAAGGTACCAAAGCCTTAAAAGGATAATCCCAAAACAGACGAGGATAATATTGGCCACTTGCGTGGCCCTTTTTCTATGGAGTTTTATCAGTTCTTCATCGCCAAACATTAAATAGCAACTCCAACAGCTTTAGACTTTACTCTCCAAACTCGGTCTAAAACAAAGAAAAAGAATGGTGAAAGGATTGATAAGGCCAAACTTTCTGGAATGTCTTGCCAGAAAAGGTGAAAAAAGTTTCCAAAGTCTCCAAGTTTCAGGGACAGCAAAAAACTTGTCGCAACAAACCAGGCAACCTGAAAGATTTGAACAACGATAATTGTGGAAATAGCCGTGCTAAAGTCAAGCATGTCTTTAAGGTATCTAACCGACATGGAAACCAACACACCGGTAAACGCTCCAATCGCCCATCCCTCAATAGAGAAAAGGGAGTGAACGTATTGAACGATCATAATAAGCCACGCCAATACAGGTGTTTCCAGTTTAAAAGCGAGAAAGAGCACAATAAGCACGTTAAACTCTGGCCTAAAGTTGATTATCCCCATGGCCGGAAGAAAAGCTGTTGTGAAAATTTCAAGGACAATCAAAAGCAAACAAGTCTTTATAGTTCCCAGCAAAATCTCTTTTGGTCCATATTTATTCATTGGTTTCTTCCTTGGCAACGTCTCTGTTCTCGGTCTTCTCTTCCTTCTCAATCAGGACAACAACTTCTTCAAGCTTATGAAAGTTTACTGACGGGGTTACAACAATGGATTGTGTGATCCCGTAGTTCTCTTTATCTATTTGGGTGATCTTTCCAACCTTGATACCTTTTGGATAAATGTTTCCAAGGCCAGCAGTGATGATTTCATCTCCAACTTCGACTTTTTCTGTTCTGTTCACATACTTCAAACGACATTTGAATTCTGAGATACCTTCAACAATCCCATGAGTCCTAGTTCTGGCGACAATCGAATCAACTCTGTTGTTTTGATCTAAAATGGTAAGGATGTCGGCGTAATTTGGAGTAAGTCTATATACATAGCCAACAAGGCCATTCATTGTGATGACTGGAGACATTTTTTTAAGCCCGTCTGCTGAGCCTTTGTTGATTCTTAAAACTTTAAACTCGTTAGAGGCGTCCCAACTAACAATTTGAGCAAGGACCTTCTCTCTAGGAATTTCTTTTCCAAACTGTAGAAGCTGCTTAAGTCTTTCGTTTTCTTTTTTAACTTCTTGAAACTCAAAGATCTGATTGTTTAATGCCTTAACCTCTTTTCTAAGCTCAGCGTTGTCTTTTGAGGTGTTAACGATCATAACGTAATGATCCAGCATGTTCGCAAGTTTTTCTCTGGTGGACAAAGCACCTCTTTGAATAGGCGCAAAGGCCTCTATTAGAAATGCCTCGAAAGTGGAAACATCTTTAAGAGAATAATTCTGCACGGCAATGCCCCACAGCGCCAACACTACAACAATAATATTATTGGCCAGTTTCCACCTGGAAGAGTCCACAGTAAAATTCTTCAAAACCTAACATCCTGCGCAATTTGTTTATAATTTGTACAACTTAAGTTATCTAAACGAGAACACCATGCCAAGAGTTTAACGACGGATGACACCTGGCGCAAATTGACTTTAACAAAAAAAATTATAGAATTTTACTTTTGTAATGTCACAACAAACTGCCACACCAAAAGGGAAGCAAAATGATCAATAAATTCACTGGCAAATTCTCCTACTTTATTCTGACTTTTTTCATCGCGGCCATCATTATTAGTTTCGCGCTTACAGGCTTTCAGGGCTTCGGCTCAAGCGCTGGCTCGGTTGCCAAAGTCGATGGAGAACCAATCACTATCAGAGAGTACAACAATATAGTTAATCAAGAATTGCAAAGATACGCCAAGATCTTTGGAAAAGATCTTACAAGTCAACAAATCAAACAATTCAGACTAAAAGAGAACGCTCTAAGAAACTTGGTTCAGCAACAACTTCTTGCCAACTTTGCTCAAGACTTAGGTTTCGCTTCTGGAAAAGAAGAAATTAAAGAAAGAATCAAAGGACTCGACTACTTTCAAACTAATGGAAAGTTTGATGTTAACAAGTACAAAGGTCTTCTAGCCGCAAACCAATTAACTCCGGCGACTTTTGAGGAGATGATTAAGGAAGAAGTGGCGCTTGAGAAGCTTCAAAGAACACTTACAGCTCCAGGTGTTTCCGAGGCACTGGCCAAAGACATCGTAAGATTTAAGAATGCTGGCGCGAAAGTCCATGCGGTAAGATTTGAAAAAGAGGAAATGACTAAGTACTTAGACATCTCCAAAAAAGAGATCAACGAGTTCCTTGCTGAAGAAAAAAATCAAAAACTTACAAAGTCCCTATATGAGAGCATGTCTTCTGAGTTTAACAAGCCTGCGCAAGTAAAGGCCCGTCACATTCTTCTTCCAGTGAAAGAAGGTGAAGGAGACAAAGAGCAAAAAACAAAAATCGAAGCTCTTAGAAAAAGAGTTAGCCCTAAGAACTTTGCTTCAATAGCAAAGAAAGAAAGCAAAGGGCCATCAGCTTCAAAAGGTGGAGATCTTGGGTGGTTCTCTAAAGGTTCAATGGTCCCAGAGTTTGAATCTGTTGCCTTTGGTCTTAAGCCCGGTCAAATCTCTAAACCAGTTAAAACAAACTTTGGATGGCACATCATCTATGTTGAAGACAAGAAGAAAGCTGTTAACAAATCATTTGATTCAGTTAAAGACGTTGTTGCAAAGAGACACCTTCAAAAGTCAAAAAGAAAAGAACTTAAAGAGTTTAATGACAAGCTTATCTCTGACATTGAGAAAGCATTTGAAGCTGGAAAGCTTTCAAGGGTAAAGTCGCTTTCGAAAAAATATGATCTTTCACTTGTGACTGACGCAGACTTAAGCTTCTATGACCAAACTGCAGGCACAATCAAGTTCAATGATGAAACACTTGCTCCTATCCTTTCTGACGATATGAAAAAGAGCGTTTTCGTTGAAAATAACCCAATTGATGTGAAGGTTTTAAAAGTGCTCTCTAAAAAGAGTGAGGCCGACCTTGCAAAACTTGCTGATAAGGAAATCGAGCAACAAAAGAGTGCTCTTGCAAATCAAGTAGCTCAAGAGACGCGTTTTCAACTACTTAAAAAGCTTGAGGAAGATGCCAGTATTGTCACTTATCCGAATTTGTTATAAGAGATACCTAACAAATAGCTAAATAAAACTGGGGCCGCTAAGCGGTCCCTTTTTTTTATCAGGATATATCACTATGGCAGACAAAGAGGCCAAATGGAGCCAGAACGAAGCTGGCAAATATTACGTGGACGATCAGTGCATTGCTTGTGACGCTTGTTGCGTTGAAGCTCCAGGTTTTTTCGAAATGAATGATGACGATGGACACGCTTACGTGGCCAAGCAACCTACAAACGAATCAGAAACAGAAGATTGTGAAAACGCACTGGCCTGTTGCCCAGTAGGTGCCATTGGAGATGACGGGGAATAATCAGTTGATTTGGTCTCGTCTTATTAACAAGGCCATTCCGTGAAAGTTAAGCTTTCTTCCTTCCTCCAAGACAGTAAGAGTATAATTATCTTTGGAGCAGTTCAACACTTCAACGACATCTGGACGATCAAGTCTTAAAAAATCAAGGTAGATACCCTCTACTTGCCTTGAGCATTCAAACTCCATGCCCTTTATAACGACATAAGAGTAATCATTGGCGAGTTCAAACTCTTCACCAACTTCAAAAACATCTGAGATTCTTGAAAAGGCGACTTTATAAACTGTGGCACCTCTCTCTGAAGCGCCTGCAGCGAAAGAAAGCACTGCAATTAACAGAAGAATGGTTCTAATAAGGTTTCTTTTTAAGCACGTCATTAAAACCACTCCCTATTTACTAAATTATTTACTTTCGACTCTTTCCAGTATGGCAGCACCATGAAAATCAGCTTTGCGCCCCTCATCGATGAATGAAATAGCGAATTCATCTGAATAATCCTCAACATCAATGGTGCAGCTTAATAATTCGAAAAGCTCTGGACTTTCCTTTTTTAGCTCTTCAAATATTTCATCGCTGACTGCTCGTTTACATTTAGTCTCAACCCCTTGAAAGATAACCTTTTGAAAATCCTTCGAAACCTTAATCGTTTCATCAACTTCAAACATGTCGTATTTGTCCTCTACAACCTTATAAGTGAAGTATTCAGAGGCAAAAATAGTTGGTGCAATAGTCATTAAGATCACAAGCAGTTTCATAGTTTTTCTCCTTATTTCAAGGTCATATACCACAGGGAGCTCCTAAAAACCTTAAACGCTGTAATTCTTTCAGAATAGTCCCAAAGCATTAAATGTTTTGGTAAAAGCTCTCTAGAATCAAATAAGGACATGGCAATGACTAAAATCATCATTTCTCTCTTGGCACTTGGCCAACTTTTTTCAAATGCTCAGGCAACAAACTACTGTATGGCAATACGTGGAAATGGCGAACTTATGCCAGCTCATTGGGGAGCAATTTCTCAAGTCGTTCAACAAAAGGGCATTCCAAATAAACTTTCAGGCGGAAGCTCCGCAAGCATCACTATTTTTCTACTTGAAAGCCTTGCGATGAATCCTAGAGAGTTAAACAACACCCAGAAAGCGCTGCTTGTTAAATCTTTTCAAGGTTACTTTGAGGCACTCACTCAAACAGAAGAAGGCAAGGCGCTAAAAACAATTATTGGAGATGAGAGATTAATCCGAAAGCTTAAAGAAATGGCTGCCAATATTGAAAAGATTGATCTAGGCCCTGAGACAATCGCTATTTTTAGAAGACAGCTCGCTCCTCTTCAAGTTCTTCTAAATTCCAAAGACCTGAAGGACTTTATCAATCCTGAGTTTGTAAAATATGTAAAAGAAACTGCGGCAATGTCCAGTGAGAATAGAACTGAGCTTCAAGCAGCAATCTTATTCAGAAAAAATGAAATAACTAAGGCCATTCAGCAGTTTGGCAAATTCAACGCTGTGACGGACAACACTCTATTCTTCCGCCCAGGCCTTGTGAACTTTAAAAGCATTGCAAGAATCATAGGCCAGATGGGAGACTTCTACGCAGATGTAAAACTTCCAAATAAAAAGATCCAAAGAAACATCGACCAAGATATGAGCGCATTTTTAGCGAAGTGTGCCCCAGGAAGTGAGAAACTCACTTGGCAACAAATACATAAGCAAAGACCATTCTGTCGCCAATTGCTAGGCCGTGCGGTTCTTACAAGAAGATCCGCGGCACATAAAATGGATGTTAAAAGCAAAAGGATATCTCAGAGAGTAAGTCAAAACCTTAAGACGTATCCCACGACCGCCATTCTTTCTGGAAAGGCAGCTCGAAGCTTTAGAGACAGCCAGAAGGCCTACAGATTCAACGCCAATCCAAACTTTGGTAGTGATTTTAAAATAGCCCAAAGCAACCTAAAGTTTGGTTATTGGGGCAATGGCGGAGAACTTAAAAGAATTAGCAGCAACCTTAAAAAAGATCCTCTTACCAAAAATGATGAGAAGTCTAAGAAGTTCATCTCCCTTGGGGATGCGACTTGGGCGGATGTGATCTCTATTTCGCCAGCGGAGCCGGGATTATCAAACTTTATTGATGTTAGCGAACAGTATGTATCTGCAGGTGGCTGGAGTGATCTGCACCCTACTCTAGTGCTTAGAGCTAGTGGGTGTGAGGATATCGTCTACATTACTCGTAAAGGTGGAGAATCAAAATTTGCTCAAGATGTGATGGAGAGACTCACTGACATCGATGGCTATGACTGGAGTGATTGGACAGGTCTTAGTGGAAGGCAAAGTGTTATGAAGCGCTCAAGAGGCAATGCTCGAGATGTAGGTCCTTACGCGTCTTTATGGAGTAAGCTCTACAACATGGCCAATCCTGAAAGCTCTATCCAAACTTCAATGAAGGCTGCAACTAGCACGGTTTGCACAAACTGGGACAGCTTTAACGCCAAAAAACAAATTAATGAGCTAGTGGAAGAGGCCTTTAGAGCACCATTGATGAAGTCAACAGACCCTGTTTGCAATTACTAAAAACCGAGGGGGTGGATTACTTTTGTTGATAGCGTTTATCGATGAAGCTTATTTTGCATAAATACAAGATAAGCTACCTTCCATCGTATCTAAGAAGCTCATCAAGAAGTACATTCCATGCCTCTTTAAAGTTTATGTCTGTATTGAGCTGAACTTTCTTCCAAACATTCTCAAGAATTGTCGTATCATAAGCAGAGACTTCACCATGTAAAGAGTTTGGTATTTCTGTTTTTAGAATATTAAAAATATATACTATGGCGTCAGTTAACTTATCGAGGTCAGATATTCCTGGCATTAAGATTGAAAGATCATAGATATCCTTTGCTCTAGTGCTATCACCTTCACGAGAGATTAAAGCATGGAGCTTATCAGCAATAATATATTCATGAGGGTAAACACTCCATGAAATTGGCTCATACAAATCGACTTCAGAACTTAATTGTAGTTGCTTCGGAGGAGCTCCAATTGAAAAGTCCACAGAGACATCAAGGTGGATACGTGGGTAACGGTCCGACTTATTCAAATTCCCTAATCGTTCCCCAGTTTTGTAGTGAAAGGAATATCTAATGCCATTGTATCCACTATTCATGTCCATTATTTCTTTACTCAGCCCCCAAAAATGAAAGCCGTCCCCAAGATCAACATTCAAGGCCGCACTCACCTCACTATAAAGTTTCTCTCTAGAAGTTCTACGTATAATTGCATCTAAATCTCGAGTAAACCTATTTGAATCAGTGGTTTTTACCATCACAAAACCACCATTAAATACAATATTTTCCCTAAGATAAGACCGAGTCATTAATCGAGCAATCAACCTCTCAAGTGCAACAACAATCCTTACCCTATTTACATCTCCTACACCTAGTTTTCTTGCGACATTAATAACCTTTGCATTTATTGATTTTTCGCTAACTTTTTTCATGATGCAATTTCCAGAAATGGCAAAACCTTATCTTCTGAATTCAACTTTCTTGCCATTAACAACACTTTACTCACTGTAGTCTTCTTTGTTTTTATGGCTTTTTTTAAGGCCTTAAATGATTCTGACACAGGAACATAATTGGGACTTGAAAAGCAATCAATAAGAGTTCTCTCAACACTGGTAATTTCAAATCCACGATGTTTATCGATCCCAACATCCCATTTGGGATCTTTTAACCTAATCGACTTCACCGAAGTCACTCCATATGGATAAGGGAGGATACACCAAACTTCACTAGGTATTTCATCTGTTAAGTCATAGAAGGCCAACGCCGACCATAGACAAATAGCTGAACGCTCTTTTAACTTAACTGTAGCAGCCTTAAAGGAAATAAAGTGCTCGTCATTTAAAGCCGCTTCTTTTTGGAAGACCCCTTTTTTAATCTCTTGCAAGATCCCTTTTTCAAGCATTTTTTTTACGTAGTAGCGAGTAACGCCATAGGTACTGGCATCAGCATAGGTAAACACATTATCAGGAATACTCTTAAGTAGTTCTTCAATTGATTTCATATTTTAATTTTAACACAAAATATAATTGTTTGCACTTTTTTACAAATCATGCAAAAACTCAAATCTTGCACAAAAAATACAAAAACCGCCAACCAGCTGAAAACACGTACCCAAGGAAGTGCAAATTTTTTTCACTCCAGTTAGGGTACTTAAAGAGTCAACTGGCCCATTCAAATCCCCTAAAACCAACGCAACCCAAGAGGGCAGCATTTGATCTAAAAATTGGAAAGCTGATGGCAGTTAGGATTAGATACGATTTGTTTGTGCACACAGCGCTATCAAGCACTTAAGGCCTTTCGCGTTAAAAAAGCATGACAAAGCTTAGACACTATTTTAGTGTGTGCCACGCACAGAGAGAAGGAGACTTAATGGAAACGATGAAGCTCGATCAGATCAAGGTTAAAAGTTCTTACCTACGCACTAACACAGACATTGAGAAGCTTAAAAAAAGTATTGAAACCGTTGGCGTTATTCAGCCACTAGTTATCAATGGGAACAACGAACTCATCGCAGGTGGACGTCGCTACTCCGCTCTTAAAGAGCTTGGAATTGAAGAGGCCCCTGTTCATAAAATACATAAATCAAACAGTGAACAAGAATTGATGTCTATTGATGAAAACCTTGTTCGTATGGATCTAAATAAAGTCGAATTTGAAAAGTGCCTGGCACGTGGAAGAGAGATCTACGAAGAGCTAAATCCAATGGCCACAAAGTTTGAAGAAGAAGATCTTGAAAATAATAAAGAAGACAATGAAATCAAGTTTGATCAGCCAAATGACAAAAGAAGCTTCATTGACCTTACCGCTGAAAAAACAGGTCTAAGCAAAAAAGTCATAAAGAGTGCGATTGACCGCGATATGAAGTCCTCTCCAAAAGTTAAAGAACTTAGAGCACACGGAGAACTTAACGCTAGTCAAACTAACGAGCTAATAAAGCTTGATGCTGAAGAGCAAGAGCAAATTATTGATGTGGTTAAAAACAAGTCCGCCAAAGAAATTAAGGACATGGTTAAATACATCAAGACAAACGGTGTTGAAAAAGCAGTTGAGAAAACTCTAAGCGAGCCTCAGCTTCCAAACGAATACAAAAGCCTTAGAACTCTTACCAAGAGAATGAATAAGATTTCAGCAAAAGTTCTACTTGAAGAATTTGTATACACAGATGAAGACAAAGAAAAGTTCTTAAAGGAACTTGCCACTCTTCAAAACAATCTTAATCAAATTTTAACTATTAATAGCGAAAGAAGTTCGAATTACACTGATGAACTTGAAGATGATTCAGAAGCGAGCTTCAGCAGTGAAGTGACAAGCAATGAGGAGAGCGTGGAAGAGGCCACGTTTTAATTAGAGATGATCGAGAACAACCCAAATTACTTTGAAGTAAAGTCCCAGCTATCTTGGGACGAATACTTCATACTTCAAGCAATGATGGCGTCATTTAAGTCTAAAGATCCTGCGACCAAAGTTGGATGTGTGTTCGTTGACCAAAACAACCACCAGATCACTATGGGCTATAACGGTTTTGTTGCAGGAATCGACGAGTCAAAGCTTCCATGGGGTAAAGACAAAAGCCAACCACTTGAGCATCAAAAATACGGATATGTTGTTCACTCTGAGGCAAATGCAATCTTGCACGCTCCGAGAAGTCTTAGAGATTCAAAATGCTACGTTACCCTATTTCCTTGCAACGAATGCGCTAAGCTTCTAGCAAGTGTAGGTGTTAAAAAGGTTGTTTATTTAAGCGACAAGCACCAAGGATTAGAAAGCAATCGCATGGCCAAGAAACTCTTTGAGCTTGCAAATATTGAACATGAGCGTCTGGTTCCAGGGCCAAACCTTCTAGATTCTCTTAACCAGCACTTTCTCGATCTCACAGAGATGCTTTAATCCATATTTTTAACCTTTTTCAAAAATACTCAGCGCGGCATTAGACTTGGCAACTTGCTAAAGAAAAATGCCTGCGCCTATAATTTTAGTAAATAAACTAGAAGGAATATTAGATGAAAAAGTTATTTGCATTTCTTATTATTTGCTCAGGCCTATCCTATGCCCATGTGGACTTGGAAAAGCTCAACAAAAACCACTGTGATCACACAATTAATAAAGAGGGCACAATCGTGACCCCACCCCTTTTCTTTGAAAAGAGTGCTCTTCAAAGAAAGAACAATCAGTACGAGTTTAGACTAAACTCAGAAGCTCACATACTTAAGGGAACAACTGGAACTATAAAAGACTTCATTATTGCTCACAATCACCTATGGACTGTAGGCAATGCAGGGCTTAGACAGTTTGATCTTGAAGGAAATCTAGTAAAGGTCTTTGCTCACACGAGCTGGCAGCAAAGTCGCCACAACCTTCCAAGAAGCGTTTACTTCAATAAAAGAAACGACACTCTTTATATGGCCAGTGGCAAAGTAGGATTGGTAGCGTTTAACCTCACCGATCAAAGATTTATGGATACCAATTCTTTAAATGTTGTAAATGAGAATGGCCATCTTTCTGCGGCAGTTGCAGTAGTAGGTGATGGCGAAGACACCCTTTACATTGCAATGACTGGAAACTCTGAGAAAGGCTTTAACGGAGTACTTACTTACTCAATTAGCAAGAAACAGATCACAAACAAGGCCGAATACAATAAAAGAAGGGCCGGAGTTATTTTTCCTTATGCCAGCATCTATTTAAACAGTGATAAAGTGATCCTAAACAATGGCGGCTGGATTCACTCTCTAAAGCTGAATCAAGTTCAAAACAGAACCAAAGTGAAGCCTAGATGGCACGCTATTGAATATCGTTTGGATGACGTAAGAAAATTTGTAATGATGGCCGGTGATTTAATCTTTCACGATGACCAAGTTCTTGGCTGCGGACGTTACTTCCAAAACAATGGTAAAGTGAATTACAAAGCATTTAAAACAAGAATTTAAATCTAAAATATTCTTTTCAAACCATAGACTGAAAGAGAAAATGGGCCCTTCAGATTGAAGGGCTTTTTAATTAGCAAGCCGGACCTAGTACCTTCATTAAATCGAATCTATAATACTTACCACTGGAGCCTATGCGCTGTATAGGGACTACATAAGCTCGTCTACCGCAGTAGAAATAGCCTATGTTAGGTCTAGAACTTCTTGACCCGACATTATCCCCTGAACTTAATTTACCAGTATTGGTATGGGTCTCACCGTCTGATATCCATGCCTCGTGATAAAACTTACCAGATCGTCCATAAACCTCTCCCCCTTGGAAAATTGCCTCTACTTCGTAGAAATTCCTTTCCTCATGTACCTCCTTAACTTCCAGCTTTATATCAAAGTCAATTGGAGGCACCTCTAAAGGTACGGTAAGTTCACTTCCATTAGTAAGAGATAATTTAAAGCTCCCTGGGAATGAAACCGACTCTTTAATTCCCCAATCACAGTCTTTATATTCACTAAAATACGTACAAAAACTTGTATCATCCTCCTCTTTCCCCATCTGTTTACCATTATAGGTGATATTTACGACCTCATCCGCAGTCTTAACATCTAAAACACCTCTAAATGGGCCTTGAGGTAAATATGCATAGTTTGGGTCGTACTCATTATCCACGCGATGGCTGATGAGTGACTTTACGTAGGTATAGTGTTGAATACCGCACTCCATTGGCTTATTATTCTTAAGTTTTTCATAATCAGAGTGGTGAATCAAGGCTAAGTCTTTGCCTTTGAGATTCTCGGCATGTTCTTGACCAGACACATAACTTACCTGGTTAAAACCTAGAAAATCACCATTTAGATCTAAGACTGGCTTTACTTCATCCGGTTCGTATTTTGTGCTATGGGGTGGTGGAACAGAATATAGCCCATAAAGTGAAGTATCACCAGAGAAAGCACTTCCATCACTGTTGTAAAGGCCCATATACAAATACTTTGATTCATTATCGCTAATTTGATGAAAGTCGCTTGCCCCTAAAACTTTCAATTTCAAGTTATCAATAGGTTCACAGTACCTACCTGTTATTTTTTCAGCTAAGGCACTTAGTTTATCCATGAATATTTCACTCATAGGTCTAAATACTTCTTCACCATCCATCCTTCCTTTCACATCGCTATTGGTATAAGTTCCAATAAAGAAATGACCAAATGGATCGGTTGTAATATTGCCCAAATAGTCTGCATCAACATTAGGAGGAAGGATGCTTCCCAACTGTCCCAATCCTGCAATAACTTTATCTTGCTTACTAGTATAATAATCTCCATAACTTTCTTGTTTTGCAGCGATGTGACTTGCAGCAGAGCCGACCTGAAGGTTTGCATAATGCTTTAACCTTTCAATGTTAGGACCGTTTTTCAATTCCTCATAAAGAAGGTTTGCAAACAAGTTCCCTTGAGAGTGGCTCACCACAAGAACTGATCTCTTTTGAAGGTCAGTGCTCACCACTGCGGCTACATCAGAATGAAGTGTTGAGTATTCTGTACTTTGAACTCGCTGTATTTCTGCTTCCTTTAACTTCTCAGGGAAGTCTCCAGGCATGTTAGCAAGCCAGCCTCGGTCACTGAACCAGTACTCAGCTACTTTTTTATACACTTCCTTCTCATTTAGATTAGAGTCAGCTTCTCTAATCTTTTGTGCAAGAACCTCTACAAAGTCATATATTCCGCGATTTTGGTTGTAGATGTATTTATAGCAAATATCCTCTACACCATTGGGAGAAATCCTTGTTTTATCATGGTCATTCTTTACCAAGGTATGAATATTGTTTCTTGATTTTATTGCCCCACTCCATTTGGTCAGAACCCCATTTAAATATAGGACTTCCAGACTAGTGTCACCACACTCTGTAGGGTCAATGCTCTGGGCAAAATTAGACCATGAAAACAAAATCAGTATACAAGTAGAAAAAACTTTCATTTAAAATCCTTTTCTGGGCTTAATTTCAAATTCACATTTCTTTCGACGCATCTCTTGACGGGGTGGCAATGCATGGCTCTTTCCTGCAAAGTTTCTGTCTGCAACCATCCACGCCTTTACTCTTTCTTTAGTATTGTTACTTTTTTCTAAAATTTTATCCCCTTGCTTTACCTGTTTTCCATATGGATCCTTAATTAAATCTGTATAGACATATAAAACGCAAACATCTGCATCAATCCAAAGAAATGAATGCTTATTTAGCATCTCTTCATCATCTATATGAATCTGTATATTTCTTACTTCTTTGGCATATTGTTTACATGCCATTCTCTTGTTGTAATTTTCTTCACCTGGAAACTCTCTGTTAATCCATCTTTCAATGTCATCTCTAACACCGTCATTGTTGGAGTCAATGCCACCAATGGTTTTGTCATTTTCAAAAAATCCAGGTTCAGGAGGTTCAAGCTTTCCATCGACCATGTTTCTGGAGTAATCAAGGCACGAGGTATTCAAGACCAATAACTGAAGGATTACAAATACCTTTAAAGTCTTAATTGCAATATTTCGCATAATTAGCCTCATCTGTATCTAAAACCACCGCTTGTCCGGCAAAGTTAATTTGGGTTTGTGCCCAAGTGAGTAGTCTCTCTTTGGTATTAAAGTAATTTATTCTCATTTGAGCTAGTTGTTCACTTGCTATTTCTCGGCCTAACTTGCTTTCTAAGCAATAGGTGTAAGCAATTTCTCTAAAAGTTGAATTAATAGAATCTTCTTTAACGTTTGCATTCTTCAGAGATGCATCAAAAAGTTTTGACATCTCCTTCATGAAAGTCTTTGTTTCATTGGGAATTGAAGAATTGTTATTTACCCAAATCTCGATATCATCGCGAACCCCATCATTGTCTGAGTCAATCCCGAGTAAAGTCTCGTCCGCTGCTTCGCCTGGATCTTCAGGAATAACATCTCCGCCAATATTTGGATGGGTTATGTTTAAGTTTTTGATTTGAACAGGGGTTGTGAAGGTATCGTTTGATGCACTAACTGATATTTCATAGCTTCCATTTTGATAAAAAATTTCTAATGGGAAAAGTGTTTCATTGGTTGTCTGGTTGAAAATACTTACATCATCTTTGACAACTTCAATTAAAAATTGAACATCTCCTTCTGCAACAGTTTCTGACATATCAAGTATATACTTGTATGGCGAAGAGCTGGATTCGAGTTTGTAACTCAACATGATCTCTGGAATGATGACTTCTATACTGAAAACATATGGATCTGAATCCGCTCCGACATTATCAACTGCGATTAGTTCAAACTCCCACATACCTTCCAGTAAATTAAGACTAAATTGTCCAGTTTGGAATTCCTCTTCCACAGAAATCCCTGTTTCGTGCACACCTCTAAGTTTCAAAGCGACTACATCTCCATCTGTATCATAGGAATTTGACGTAAAATTAACTAGTCCAGATAAAGCACCATGCTCATATTCAACATTTGCAACTGGTTTGATATTCGGATCATAGATATAAATATGTTTAATGATCGGTTCAGACTCTTTTCCAAAGTTGTCTGTCACAACTAAGGAGATACTCCACTCTCCCTCTTCAGGAAAGTTTATCTCAGAAGTCTGAGTTGAGCTGGATAGCTCCAATTTTGTTCCAGAGATGTGATTAAAGGTATAAAAATAGTTAGTTATATGCCCGTCGAGGTCATAAGAGTTCATAGCGTTTAAGTAGTAATGATTCCAAGAGTTCCCCTCTATGGCGATAAAATTAGCAATAGGTCTTGGATTGTTTAAAGTTATACTTCCCTGGATTTCGCTTGTGCCATTATCATTATCATAAACTTTAAGCGTATATGACCAAACTCCCTCATTCATAGGTAGCTCAAGTGTACTGTTAGGAACGTCCACTATATGGCTAATGCTATGCCCTTCATCGTGATAAAAAGTATACTCATATTTTACGATGCTTCCATCAGTATCCGAGGAGCTGCTTGCATCCAAAGACAGCTTATTCCATGTCTCGGCAACAGAGACATTGACGGCGGCCAATGGTAATTCATTTACAATTGCAACAGTTTCAACTCTAGAACCAGAGATTAATCCCCACTGGTCAATTCCATTTATTTTTAAAGTCCAATTTCCTAGTAAAGTTAACTCTTGGGCAAAATTTTGAGAGTAGTGATTGCTAAATATTTTAAATCCAGATCCATGCTCAGCTTCCACATAAAAAGAATTTATGGTTTCATTCACTAACGGATCAAAGCTTCCTGTGGTGTTAATATTAAAAGTCCTAGGTTCTGATGACTTTGTCACACTTGTCTGAATATCTGACCCTATAATGATCAGTTGCTGAGAGTGAGTTGTTGACTTTATTCCAAAAACATCAATAAAGTGATATTCAAGAGTCCAAACTCCCCTGCTCGGAAGGTCAAAGCCAAAGTAGTCTTCGTTATAAGTTTTTTCCACGATTTGACCAGTATCTTGGTTTGTTGCTTTAATGAAGCTTGTTGTGATGGTCGCAGGATAACTTTTATTTTCTTTTACATAGAAACCATATGGATATGATTCATCCTGAGCTACAGATATCTCAGCTATTGGAGAATCGAAATCCCAAGATATGTATTGTGTAAAATTGAATGGAGTAGATTCATTTCCATCATTATCGATCGCTATAATTTCAAATTCCCAATCACCTTTTAGCGGAAATCTCATTTCTCTACCGCCATAGACATCTAAAATTGGCTTTATAACTAAGCCATCGGGATGCGTAGCTTTAATTTGATGTTCAACAACTTCCCCCAAAGGGTCAAAGAATTCGGCGTTTATATAATAGATTCTCGGGTCATGGTCTGACATATCTAAAGAGTGCCACTGATAGGTTGGAACTAAATCCTCTTTAGTCCATTCAGCTAGGATTTCTCTAGTGTGGACATCACTTTTAAGCCCACTTTTATCCACTCCATAATACTCTATGTTCCACAGCCCAGGCTGATTAAAAATGATTCGGTTATCTTTAACTGTAGATGGCTCTGTAGGGAACACTACCGTTCCGTCCTCATGGGTCGCCTTATAATGAAATGTATCCATATTCTCATTATTTATGAAACTGGAACCAATCCACCACTCTGTTGGATTGTCGGGATTTTGCTCACTATAGACCCACTCTATTTTTGGTGCAATTTCAGTGGTGTGGGAGAAGCTTAGCTCTTTTTGGCCATAGTTATTTAAAGAGTCATAAACCCTTAACCTTAGAGTATAGTTTTCAACCTGATAATTTAAAGCAAAATATATTTCAGGGTCTTCACTATATATTCTTATCGGATTGTCGTAAGAATCTTCGTCCTCCTTATAGAGGGATAAAAAGTATAAAAGATCTTTATCACCATCAGCATCGAAGCTATCACTAAAATTAACCATATAATGGCCAGGCAGCTCCGAGACCTCTTTTATGGAGTGAACTACTGTTGGTAAGCTATTTGTCACGCTTATAGTCGAACGTTCACTCACATCAGTGTTCCCAAACTCATCTGTTACGGTAAGTTCAAGTTCATAGCTACCTAACTCTTCAAAAGTCACATAAATATAGCTTCTAGGACTGGTTATGTGAGTTATGAGCTTGCTATCTTTGTAGACCTTATAGATATACTCCTTAATCTCTCCAGCATCTGAGTAAGATGATTCACCAGACATGAAAGCAAATCCCTGGTCAGTTTTATGTTCAACATACAGTTCAGCGAATGCCCTTTGAATTTTAACTTTTTCGAATTTACCAAAGGAGAAAAAGGCCTTGAGCTTTCGGTGCCCCTTCTTTTTTCCTCTACCTTTTTTCTTTTTAACCTTTGACGCCATGATCCTAAAAAAGACTTTGTACTCTCCGTAAAGAATTTTTGAAATATTTAAGTCTGCGAAGACTTCACCGCCCTCTTCATAGGTGGAAGCTGATCTCTTAGAGGTAATACTTCCCTCCAGTCGGTAGTAGATTTTTTTTGCTTTATATTTGTTTCTTTTGTGTTTAAGACTAATTTTTAAGATATCCTCTTTATCATTGTCTATTTCCTCAATAATGAAAGGACCATTTAGTTTTTTAAGAAATTTTACAAATAACCTTTTCTTGTCCTTGAATGGCTGTTCACTTTTCAAAGCTTTGAGCTTTGGTCTTTCCTTACCCTTGTACCATTTTAATTTGTTATCACTCTTCAACTCAATTCCAAGGCTAGTATTAAAGTCCCTATCTTTATGTTGCGATTGATAGACGTTAATTTTTTTTTAACCTGAATTTGTTTTTAATAAAGTCACCCTCTGGTAGAGCATAGACTGAGTTGATAAAACATAAGAGAGTTAAAAATAGAGAGTGAAAGCTCATGTAGTCTCCAAGCTGGTCAAATAAACGAATTATTCCAATAAAACTATCTCGGGTATAAAACTAAAGATCTTAAGATTAATGTTTTTTCACTCCTTCAGATAAATGAGACAATCTTTAAACGCTGTTTTTTTTAAAAGCTCTTTGAAGTTATTCGAAACGAGTGGATCTCTCTTTTTCCTGCTCCCTACCAGATCAGAAATTTCGGTCTCATACGCTCCGAGATTCAAAATGTAATTCCAACAAGTTACACACTAATCGTTTTAATTAAACCACAACACAAAGCTGTTATTATTTTACTACACATAGTAAGTGTGGTAAAATAACAACAGACGTTTTATAGGAGTAGATTTGGACAAGTGCTTAAGATGTAAATTACATATTAATTATAGAGAAGCTAAACATGGTTTTCATAATCGCTGTTTTCAAGAAGAATTCAACCTGGCCAGTGACGATGACTTTGTTGACCTTGTTCCTAGAAAGAGTAACTCCTCCCCTGTTCTTAAAAGTGACTTTCAAAGTCGAATCGCTAGTAGCTTTTTCCATGGTGCATTTAAGAAGTATTCTTCAAGAATGGGTCAAAAAAAATATATCTTAAAAGTCCAAGAGGAAAAGTATCCTGAACTCCCGCATGTAGAGTTTTTATCAAACAAGCTCGCAGAGTTTATGGGCGTCAAAGTCGCTGACTATCACTTTATAATGTTCAATAATGAAGTACCGACATTTGTCACAAGAAACTTCTTAGACGACTATCCCGCTGGAAACTTGGTGCACATTTGGCATTACCTAAAACAAGAAAGCATAGATGAGTTCAATTGTGAAAATCTCTTAAATATCATTTTTAACGAAACTCAAAGACCATTGGATCAGAGACGTTTTATAGAGATTTGTTTATTTGATATGATCGTTGGCAATCATGATCGCCACGGAAGAAACTTAGCTATAATAGAGATGAAGGGTAAGAAAATTCTTGCTCCATGCTATGACAATCCATCATACATTGGGATTGA
Organism: Halobacteriovoraceae bacterium; assembly: GCA_002711995.1. Classification (GTDB taxonomy): domain Bacteria; phylum Bdellovibrionota; class Bacteriovoracia; order Bacteriovoracales; family Bacteriovoracaceae; genus UBA845. Next base: position 388,771 of record PASN01000009.1, read on the forward strand.
AGATGACTTTATTTTAGGTGCAAACCTTTGTCCTAAAGGAAAAATTTTCACCTCAAACTCACAGGAACCTGACATCTCGGACTACATAAGAGAGTTCACTTCTCTTGGCCACGGGGAAGTTGTAACCAGTTTCTTTGACCGAATTCAAGTTGAAAAAATAGAGAAGCTTGTTCTCTCGTCTTCTATGACAGAAAAAAGAAAAGCTGCAATTTTAAAACTAATTAAAGAAAATATGGAAAAGGCCAAAAATGAATTTAAATAAGCTGTACATTTACCTTGAAACAAAAAGGGGCAGAACTTTTGTTGGGACACTGAAGAGAGAGGCAAACAACTTTTCATTTACTTACGATGAAAAGTACTTTTATTCTGAAAATCCAATACAGGTAGGGCCAGAGCTTTCACTAAAAAAGCGAAAACATCATTCAAAAAATTTATTTGGTATTTTTCTGGATAGGATCCCCAGTCGCCAAAACCCGGCTTATACAGATTACTGCAAAAAGATGGGTATAAAAGAAGATGAAGATGACGTGATGATTTTATTATCCACTCTAGGGGCCAGAGGGCCATCTTCATTTGTAGTTGAGAGAGACGTAGTTTTTGACTTCTCTGGTGACTTATTAAAGGAGTTTAGAAAAGATTTAAGGCTTTCAATGAGAGAATTTTCTAAGCTTTTTGATATTTCCCTATCCTCTGTACAAAAGATTGAAAGTGGGAAAATTTCTGGAAAAGAAGTCCTTAAACGTATTGAGATATATTTTAAGTTTCCAGAAGTTGCAGCTTTTGAAGTAAAAAGAAACAAAAGAGAAGTGCATTCTGATTGCTATATCAAAGTAATGGAGGAGTTAAATAAAAGGACAACTACAGCTGTTTTATAAACTTCTAGGTTTCGTTTCAGATATACTTATAACAAGTACCCTCTACATCATAAGGGTTAACTCCAACAACCATGTTTCTGGAGTAATCGAGGCATGAGCTACTCAAGACCAATAACTGAAGGATTACAAATATCTTTAAACTCTTAATTGCAATATTTTGCATAGTTATCCTCCTCTGTATTTAAACCTACCTCGGGTAATAATTTCAAGATCTTAAGGTTAATGTTTCTTCACATCTTTACGCATAAAAAAGAAGATATGTATGACCGCCCCTTGATCAAAATCTGGGGCTGGTTACCCTAATTATGATACCGCGAAGTATTCATAAAATTACCAAAGGGAGGTCATACAATGAAAACTGTACTATTTGTCGGTCTAGATGTCGATGACAAGATGTTTCACGC